>NZ_CZAQ01000006.1 GCF_001404695.1 Collinsella aerofaciens
ACTGAAGGGACTGACCCCGGAGGAATTCCGGAATCAGTCCCTATGTGCGGCGTAGGCCGCTTATTAGCCCGTCCAAGAATTGGGGCGCAGTTCAGTGCGCAGCGGGGGTTCTTTCATGTCCGAGGACGTCCGCGAAGGTTAGCCCTCAGATCCTGCGGTGGGAGACCTAGGCCTCGTTGTACACCGTCTTGAGCTTCAGCAGGTGAGCGTAGCGGTCCATGGCGGCCTGCTCGTTCTCCTTGAAGAGCTCCTCGGCACGCTCGGGGAAGGAACGCGTCAGCGAAGCGTAACGGGCCTCGTTCATCAGGAACTCCTGATAACCGCCCGCGGGCTCCTTGGAATCGAGCGAGAACTTCTTGCCGGCAGCAGCCTCGGGGTTGAAGCGGAAGAGGTTCCAGTAACCGCACTCGACAGCCTTCTTCATCTCGGCCTGGCAGTTCTGCATGCCGCCCTTCTTGATGGAGTGCATCTCGCAGGGGCTGTAGCCGATGATGAGGGACGGGCCGTCGTAGGCCTCGGCCTCGTGGATAGCCTTGAGGGTCTGAGCCGGGTTGGCGCCCATGGCAACCTGTGCCACGTAGACGTAACCGTAGCTCATGGCAATCTCGGCCAGAGACTTCTTCTTGGTCACCTTACCGGCAGCGGCGAACTGAGCGACCTGGCCCAGGTTCGAGGCCTTGGAGGCCTGACCGCCGGTGTTGGAGTAGACCTCGGTGTCGAAGACGAAGACGTTGACGTTGTGACCGGAAGCCAAGACGTGGTCCAGGCCACCGAAGCCGATGTCGTAGGCCCAGCCGTCGCCGCCGAAGATCCAGAAGGACTTCTTGGTGAGGTAAGCCTTGTCGGCGAGGATTGCCTTGGAAGCGTCGCAGCCACACTTCTCGAGCTCGGCAACGTAGGCAGCGGCAGCGGTCTTGGAGGCCTCGGCGTCATTGACGGAGTCGATCCAAGCCTGGCCGGCGGCCTTGAGCTCATCGGACGGACCATCGGCAGCGATGATGTCCTGGGTAGCGGCGATCAGCTTGTGCTGAACGGCCTCATAGCCAACGGCCATGCCCAGACCATGCTCGGCGTTGTCCTCGAACAGGGAGTTGTTCCACGCCGGGCCGTGACCGTCCTTGTCCTTGCAGTAAGGAGCGGTGGCAGCGGGGTTACCCCAAATGGAGGAGCAACCGGTGGCGTTGGAAATGAACATGCGGTCGCCGGCGACCTGGGTCACCAGACGTGCATAGGCGGTCTCGGCACAGCCGGCGCAGGAACCAGAGAACTCCAGGTAGGGCTGCTTAAACTGGCTGCCCTTGACGTTGGCCGCGATGAGCTCCTTCTTCTCGGAGACGTTCTCGACCATGTAGTCCCAAACGGGCTGCTGGTCCATCTCCTGCTCGGTGGGAACCATCTCGAGGGCGCCCTTGGGGCAGACCTTGACGCAGTTGGTGCAACCCATGCAGTCGAGCGGGGACACAGCCATGGTGAACTTCATGCCCTTGGCCTTGGGGCCCATGGCGTCGAGCGTGCGGGTAGCCTCGGGCGCGGCGGCAGCCTCGTCCTCGGTCATCGCGAACGGACGGATGGTGGCATGCGGGCACACATAGGCGCACTGGTTGCACTGGATGCACTTGGTCTCGTCCCAGTGGGGAACGACCACGGCGACGCCGCGCTTCTCGTATGCGGAGGCGCCCAGCTCAAACTGGCCGTCGGCGCAACCGACGAAGGCGGAAACGGGCAGGCTGTCGCCATCCATGCGATCGATGGGCTCGAGCAGGTTCTTGACCTGCTGGGCGATGGCGGACTTGGTCTCCTCGGAGAGCTCGACGGGAGCGGCGTCCTCGGCGGTAGCCCAGTCGGCCGGAACCTCGAACTTACGGAAAGCGGTAGCGCCGGCATCGATGGCCTTGTGGTTGGCGTCGACGATAGCCTGGCCCTTCTTCATGTAGGACTTGGTGGCCGCGTCCTTCATGTACTGCAGGGCGTCCTCGGCGGGCAGGACCTTGGCCAGCGCGAAGAAGGCGGACTGGAGCACCGTGTTGGTGCGCTTGCCCATGCCGACCTTGGCAGCCAGATCGATAGCGTCGATCAGGTAGACGTTGACGTTGTTGTTCGCGATGTAGCGCTTGGCCACGGCGGGCATGTGCTCGGCGAACTCCTCGTCGCTCCACTGGCAGTTGACCAGGAAGGTGCCGCCCGGCTTGACGTCGCGGACCATCTTGAAGCCCTTAACGATGTAGCTGGGGTTGTGGCAAGCGACAAAGTCGGCCTTGGTCACGTAGTACGGCGAGCGAATCGGGGAATCACCAAAGCGCAGGTGCGAGACGGTGACGCCGCCGGTCTTCTTGGAGTCGTACTGGAAGTAGGCCTGGACGTACTTGTCGGTGTGGTCGCCGATGATCTTGATCGAGTTCTTGTTGGCGCCGACGGTACCGTCGCCACCCAGACCCCAGAACTTGCACTCGATGGTGCCGGGGGCTGCGGTGTTGGGCGCATCCTCGGCCTCGGGCAGGCTCAGGTTGGTCACGTCATCGACAATGCCGATGGTGAACTCGCGCTTGGGCTCGTCCTTCTTGAGCTCCTCGAAGACAGCGAACGCGGACGCGGGAGGCGTGTCCTTGCTGCCCAGGCCGTAACGGCCGCCGACGACCTTGATGCCCGTCTTGCCGGCCTCGTAGAGAGCGGAGACGACGTCCTGGTAGAGCGGCTCGCCGATGGAACCCGGCTCCTTGGTGCGGTCCATGACGGCGATCTTTTTGACGGTCTCGGGGAGAACGTCGACAAAGTGCTTGATGGAGAACGGACGGAACAGGCGAACCTTGACCAGGCCGACCTTCTCGCCGTGAGCGTTGAGGTAGTCGATGACTTCCTCGAGCACGTCGCAGAAGGAGCCCATGCACACGACGACACGATCGGCATCGGGAGCGCCGTAGTAGTTGAACAGGCCGTAATCGGTGCCGAGCTTTTCGTTGATCTTCTTCATGTAGCCCTCGACGACGGCGGGAAGCTCGTCGTAGACCTTGTTGCAGGCCTCGCGGTTCTGGAAGAAGATGTCGCCGTTCTCGTGGCTGCCGCGGGTATGCGGGTGCTCAGGGTTGAGCGCGTGATCGCGGAAAGCCTGGACGGCGTCCATGTCGCACATCTCGGCCAGATCCTTGTAGTCCCACATGGCAACCTTCTGGATCTCGTGGCTGGTGCGGAAGCCATCGAAGAAGTTAAGGAACGGGGTCTTGCCCTCGATGGCGGCAAGGTGAGCCACCGGCGAAAGGTCCATGACCTCCTGGACGTTGCCCTCGGCGAGCATGGCGAAACCGGTCTGACGGCAGGCCATGACGTCGGAATGATCGCCAAAGATGTTCAGGGCGTGGGAAGCGACGCAACGCGCGGAGACGTGGAAGACGCCCGGGAGCTGCTCGCCCGCGATCTTGTACATGTTCGGGATCATCAGGAGCAGGCCCTGAGAAGCCGTGTAGGTGGTGGTCAGAGCACCGGCGCCCAGCGAACCGTGAACGGTACCGGCTGCACCTGCCTCAGACTCCATCTCGACGACCTTGACCGGGGTGCCAAAGATGTTCTTGCGACCCTGGGCCGCCCACTGGTCGACATGGTCGGCCATCGGGCTGGACGGCGTAATGGGATAAATTCCCGCTACCTCGGTGTACGCATACGAAACATATGCGGCCGCCTCGTTGCCGTCCATAGACTTAAACTTACGCGCCATATACCCCTCTCCTCTCATATAGGTATACAGGCCCCGGCGATTGCCGGGATGTTGGCGTGATGGGATTTTCGCTGTTGCTTCCAATCATCCGACAGGCAGACTGAGCAGCAGGTACATGGCATGGAGAGAAGGCATGCCGAGGCAAGGAGGGCTGCACGCGCTCCACAGGCCCAGCTACCCGTCTTGCACATGACCGAGCGCCGCAAAGGCCGCATGCCGGATGCTCCCGGGCACGCCCCGGCGATGGGAAGCGCCCGCAACGGAAATCCGCATGCGGGCTTATTGTACCCCGCCGCCAAGCCATATTTCGACAAATATAGGTGGGCGGTAAAGGTTTACCTTAGGTGACTGCCAAGGGGCGAGATGGCCCCTCGGACGGAAAAGTCGCAGCCTGCATCGAGAGTGGTAGCGCACAGAGATGTGGTGTAAGAGGCGGGGCATGCCCCGCCTCCGCCCTTTCTTGAAAGGGAGGGGACACCGCCTAGAATTCGTCGTTGGAGTAATGAAGGTGACGAATGAAAGGAAAGGCGATGTCCCAAGAAGAGAGTGTACTGCGCCTCGGCCGCGACGAGGCCCTCGAGGCGGCGAGGCTTTGGCAGGAGTGCGGCGACGCGCGCGAGTTCGCGTGCAGGGTGCTGGGCAGCGTGATGAACGCGCTGATGGACTCCGAGGCCCAGCAGATGTGCGGCGCGGGCCGCAACGAGCGCGGCGACGGCAGGGAGAACAGCCGCAACGGCTACCGACCCAGGTCGCTCAAGACCGCCGTGGGCGACGTGGAGCTCGAGATACCCAAGCTCAGGCACGGCACCTACTACCCCGAGGGCATGCTCGCGCGCTGGTCTCGCGTCGACACCTCGGTGGCCGCCGTCGTGCAGGAGATGTACGTGTGCGGCGTGTCCACCCGCAAGGTCGAGCGCGTGGCGTCCAAGCTGGGCATATCCTCGCTGTCGAGCTCGGAGGTCTCGAGCCTGTGCTCCGACCTCGACGACGAGGTGGCCGAGTTCCGCCGCCGGGACCTGTCGGGAACGCCGTGCTGCTACCTGTGGCTGGACGCCACCTACATGAGCTGCAGGGTCGGCTCGTCGGTGGTCTCACAGGGCGTGGTGACCGCGATCGGGCTGGGCGCCGACGGGCGCAAGCACTTCCTGGGCTGCGACGTGGTCGACACCGAGAGCGAGGACTCCTGGTCGGCCTTCCTCGGCGNTCTCCGACAGCCACGCCGGGCTCGTGGCCGCCGTCTCGCGCCTGTTCCAGGGCTGCGCCTGGCAGCGCTGCGTGACGCACCTGCAGCGCAACCTCCAGAGCGCCTGCTCGGGCAGGCCCGAGGACTCCAAGGCCGCCGTCAGGGATCTCGTGCGCGCCGCGGTCTACCAAGACGACCCCGACCTCGCGCGCTGCGTGTGGGCCGAGGCCGCGCCCTGGGTGGCGTCGGTGTCCGCCAGGGCCGGCGAGCTCTTTGAGCAGGCCGAGGACTCCGCGCTGGCGTTCACGGCCTTCCCCAAGGCGCATTGGCCAAAGCTCCGCACCAACAACGTCCAGGAGCGCGCCAACCGCGAGATCAAGCGTCGCTACAGGGTCGTGCAGTCCTTCCCCTCGAGGGAGTCGATGCTGCGCCTGACGTGCGCGAGCCTCATGGAGACCGAGGGGCAGTGGTGCCAGCAGCGAGTGTTCTCCGAGGCCTCGGCCGCCGAGGGCTTCGACGAGCCCGCAGGCAGGCAGGCTCCGACAGAGGAGAGACGTCGCGCACTCGGGAGGCGCGCCAAGGAGATCGTGGACGAGATAGTCGAGAAGCACGGTCTCAAGAAGGAGTAGCATTGGAGTTCACAGCGACGGACCTCAAGGCACTCTTACACCACGTCCGCGCACGCGATCTCGAGAGTGGATAATCTCCCACTTTTTGCCTGTATCTTGACCAAAAGTGGGAGATTATCCACTCTCATGGGTTGTGCGTCCGAAAATCCTCTCTCGTGCGTCCGGAAATCCACTCTCGTTTCTCTATCGCCGACCACACGGCAGTTGCGGTGAAATGGGGACTGTTTTTGCCGGTCGCGGCCTTAAACAGTCCCTATTTCACCGCAACTTATTTAGGAGATGAGTTAGAGAGCGCCGAGGAGGATGGCGTAGGTGGTGGATTCGCCGAGCTTGAGCTCGTCACCGGGGTTGAGCTGAGCGGAGCGGCCAGGCTCGACCTGGGTGCAGACGTTCGTCGCGCCGTTTACCACCACGGTTCCGTTGGTGGACGACAGATCCTCGACGTACCAGGTATTTTGGTCATCGCACCACACGTGGGCATGGCGAGCCGAAACGTCATCGCCCACATCGGTGATATCGCCTTCCCCCGTCGCCAGCGCACCGATCTCCACGCCCTGCTCACTCGGCTGAATCCAGCGCGGAGCGCTCACCACGTAGCCGTTTTGCACGCGAAGCAGGCCCAGCGGATGCGCAGGCGCCGCCTCGTGATCGCCCGTGACCGTCGAGGTGCTCAGCGAGCGCGGCGTCGACGTGGCGCCGCCGCAGGTCGCATGAGCGTAGTCGATGGCATAGGTCACCGAGGATCGAACATCTGCCGAGCAACCGACGGCTACAAACAGCACCAGCACGGCCTCGGCACGTTCGGCGGGCATAAGTTCCGCCGCCTGCGACAGACGCTCGACCGCATTACGGTAGAGGTTCGTATCCTGATGGCATTCCTCGAGCGCCCGCACCATGGGCTCGCCAGCAGGCCCGCACACCATGTTGATCACCGCCATGGCATTCATGGGATTGCGGCGACGCAGGGCCAGATGCGACATGATGCGCGCGGCCGAGGTGCCGTAATCGGCAAAATAGCGCTCCTGCAGCGTGCCGACCGGAGCGCGCACGATAAAACGCGAGACCCAGGAGCGATCGGCGGCGCGGCTCTGGGGGCTGCGGCCATCGGCCAGCGGACGGCTCGAAAGCACCATGCCGCACAGCTCGATATGGCTCAGGTGCGCTGCGCGTTTAAAGATGTCGAACATGGCTCCGCACGGGGTGAGCTTGATTTGAGATGCCATGGCCTAGACCTCCTTGGTCGTTGAACTCGTATCGGACGACGTCTCGGTCGCCCCGACAAAGGCGCGAACCGCCGCGGCACCACCGGCAAGCGGCGTTGCCGTCTGGGTTTTTGCGCGCCGCGGCGCCGCGACGGGAAGCTCAAAGGCAAAACCCATCGACAGCAAAAACCATACGAGCGTGTATGTTGCAATTAAGGCGGCAACGAAGCCGCTCGCTACGGCGCGCTGGGAAAACACGGTGCATGCAACCGCGATCAGCACCGGAACCTCGCAGGCAGAAAGCGCCAGTACGCCATGCAGGAACCCCGTGCGACGATCGTGCGCCATGGCGCCGGCGGCAATACCCGCCATGCCCGGCAGCGCCAGCGCGAGCGCGGCAACGATACCCGGCAGCGTACCGGACCACGAAATGTACCCCACGGCAACCGCCACACGAGCACCCGACGCCAGCAGCGCCGCCGACACCACCACAACGGCCCATACGATGCCGCAGACAGCCGCTGTACCGATCATCGCAGCGCGACGGACCACGCGGCTGGACGCATCCATGGGACAGGGCGTGAGCGGCTCGCCGCGGAGCGACCGGCCGACGTTTTGCGCGTAGTGGTCGCAAAACGTCGTAAGCGCCGCCTCCACCGCGGCGGGCTCGGGACGATCGCCCTGATTACGCGACAGGCAGGCCATGACCACGTCGAACAACTGGGCGTCGACAAATGCCAGCGCGTCGCGCAGCTCCTCGGAGTCTGGCTCGAGCCCCATCTGCTGTGCCTGCTCGGCGGCGGCGAGCGCCACATCGGGCTCACGCCGGAGCAGCTGGGTTAGGTCGCAACCGGGCGCATGGGCGCCAGCGGGATAGTCGGGGCGCGTATCCATCTTGAGACGATAGGGACTGGCAATATCGCGCGTCTTTTTGCGCGAACCCGAGGTGCCCAATGCGCTCGGCGCCACCTCGTACGGTGCGACGCCGGCGATGAGCTCATAGACCGTGCTCGCCGCGGCATACACGTCGATTGCCGGCGACATGCGCAAAACGCGCAGGTCGGCAATATCGTCGGTGAGCATCTCGGGCGGAGCGTAGGCAACCGTCGCGCGACGCAACGTGGCATAGCGCTCTGTAAAGGACTCCCTGCCGCCACCTCGCGCCACCGCAGAGGCGGGCTCGAGCGCCAACGACGAGCCAAAGTCGATGAGGCACAAATCGAACGTGCCCTCGGCAAGTTGTTGGTCGAGCGGCAGGCGCGCCGTGCGAACCATAATATTGGCCGGCGAGATGTCGCGATGGACGAACCCCTCCCCCACCAAGCTCATGCGGCAGAGCAGATCGAACAGGTCGCGACCCAGGCGCGCCGCCACGAGCGGCGACAGACGCCCGGCATTGTCCACGGCAAAGCGCGGGCGCAGGCGAGCGAGCGTCTCGCCCTCGACCCACTCCATGACAATCGCGGGCACGCCGTCGACCTCGCCCCACCCGTACAAGCGGGGAAAGCCCTTAAGGCCCGAAAGGGCACGATGGCATTCATATTCCTCGCGAAACGCCGCCTTGAACTTGGTGACCAGCGCCTCGTGGGCGACATCGTCATCAAATTCGTCGCGCGTTGGCAAGATGAGCTGCTTGAGCGCCACGGCCTCGCCCTGCGCGTTGACGGCACGCGTCACACGGCCGATACCACCACGGCGCATGGTGGCGTCATCGGCAAACAGCATCGTAAAACGGCGAAGGTAGGCGGGAAGCTCGTCCGTGCCCAGGGCGACGGCCGGCTCAAACCCGTCGACGCGCGCCAGGCGCAGGCCCACCATGGGATCACGGTTGAGCGACTGGGCTGCCGCAGAAGCGAGATCGTTCGTCATAGGGCGATCGCCGCCAGGCTATTGTTGAAGTTGTTAAGCGCAATGTCATCATCGCCGTAATGCCCCACCCATTGGCACAGGTTGGTGTAGCAGCCCCATAGGTTGGCGTACTGCCGATACCACTTTGAGTGGGGAGAAAACGTTTGCCGGCCAAACTCGGCACGGATGACAAACATATCGTTGGCCAGGCTATCGCACGGCCCGGTATCGCCTGTTGCGTTATAGGTCGAGACCGCGCTATTTGCCCGAGAGACATAGCCGTCGAGCATATTGCACTTGGTCACGAGCCAGCTGTGTATGCTTTCCTCCTCGGCGGTCGAAAGGCCGCTGGAGCTTGTATTGCCACCGGTGTTGCCGCCCGTCGAGCTGTCGCCCCCAGACCCGCCGGAGGCGGAGCCCGAACCGGAGCCACCGCTCGAGTTCGACGAATCGGAGCTGGAGCCAGACGAACCGGAGCCGCCAGGTTTCCCCGACTGCTGCGTATCCTGACCCTTTTGCTGCTCGGCCTTGTTTACGACGGTCGAAACGCTGTTATCGGAAAGGTGATGGATGATCTTGGTGTTGGTGAGCACGATGGTCTTGCCGTTGGCAAGCGTGATCTCGTTGGACGCCCGCTCGCCCTCGTCCGCGGGATCGACGTCAAACACGGTGCGCCCGACCACGCTCGCCCACGCAAATCCAGTTGTCGTTCCCAAGTCGCTTTTGGTCTTGCGCCCAATATGCAGCTCGCGCGCAGCATGCGCCTGTACCATGGACGGCACCGTCATGCCATAAGCCGAAACACCGGCTATGACCAGTACGAGCGAGCAAGACAGCAGCACATACGCCCGAGGCGCCAGGCCCAGCCGGCGCCGCATGCGCACCGCGGCGCCATGCTTTGTCTGAGTGCCCCCGGGCCGCATGCGTTCTCCTCCAACAAAAACACGCCGCTTAAAAGCGGCGCATTCTTTCATATCCACATTTTGAGTGTATCAGCGAACCAAAAAGGTTGCGCAACGAATGGGCAAATACGAGGTGCAAGTGGACCCATCCACGCGATAAGCGGATGAAAAGCAGGTTTGTTGCACAACAAATGCATGAACGCGTGCCCAATTATGAGCGCCCCGTGCGGCAGGCCGACGGGACATGCCGCGGAGCTGACGCCGCCTAGATCGCGCGGCGGGCCTCGATAGCGCGGCCGAGCGTGAGCTCGTCGGCATACTCCAGGTCGCCACCCACGGGCAGGCCGCTCGCCAGACGCGACACCTCGACGCCCAGTGGCTTGATGGCGCGAGCAAGGTAGCTCGCCGTGGTCTCGCCCTCGATATTGGGGTTGGTGGCGATGATGACCTCGTGGATGTCCTCGTGGCCCAAGCGTGCCAGCAGCTCACGAATGTGCAACTGCTCGGGACCAATCTTGTCCATGGGACTGATCACGCCGCCCAATACGTGGTAGAGACCGTGGTAGCTGCCCGTGCGCTCAATCGCCTGGACATCGCGCGGCTCGCCCACCACGCAAATGCGAGTGGTATCGCGCATCGAATCCTGGCAGATGGAGCACTCGTCGGCCGTGGCGTAGTTAAAGCAGCGGCTGCAAAAGTGAACCTCCTGCTTAACCTCCAGGATAGCCTCGGCCAGGCGGCGCGCCTCCTCGGCATCGGCCTCGAGCAGGTAATAGGCGATGCGCTGGGCCGACTTGGGACCAATGCCCGGCAGACGGCCCAGCTCATCGAGCAATTTTTGCAGACTATGGTTGGCACTCATATATATGCGTGTCTTAGAACGGCATGCCCGGGATGTTGAGGCCGCCGGTGATGGCGCCCATCTGCTTGTTGGCAAGCTCGTTGACACCGCGGACGGCCTCGTTGACGGCAGCCATGATCATGTCCTGCAGCATATCGACGTCCTCGGGATCGAGGGCATCGGGGTCGATGGTGAGGTTGACGAGCTCCATCTCGCCGTTAACGGTCACCTTGACCATGCCGCCGCCGGCAGAGGCGTCGACGGTCTGGGACTTAAGGTTTTCCTGCGCGGCGGCAAGCTGCTCCTGCATCTTGCGAGCCTGCTTCATCATTTGCTGCATGTTCATACCGGCCATGATGGCTCCTTTACGTGCGGCCGCGCGACAAGCTGCAAGGGCAGCCGGAGCGCGACGGGACTTTCAAACTCAAAAATCGTACCACGGCGCGGGGCAAGCAAGCGGGGCGGACACGCTACCTCAGTCGATATACATGTCCTCTAATACAAACCACGCGCAAAGATTATGCAAGGCCGAATTATGCAAGGTTGCATAATATCGCATACTCAATCTAGTAGAGCCGAATCCGGCATTTCATGTGTGCCACTAAATAGCTAAATGCCAAACCGCTGCTCGAGGCGGAGCACATGGCGGCAGGGTATAATTTGATTGTCATAGATTGCAATTTGGAGGTGCCCCATGAATGCCCCCGACGCGCTCCAAAACATCCGCTCAAAACACCCCGTTGCATATGTGGTTCTCTATCTCTTTGTCGGCTGGGCATTGCTGGTTGTCATCACCCATGCCATAGCTTTTGGAGCAGAACTGCTGATAGCCAGCTCGGACCAGCCCGTCGTCAAATGGGAGACGACCGATGAATGCACCGACGGAACCCGAACCATTTACTACAACAGCCCGTCCCTCTACCAAGAGTTCAAGGTCAAGATAAAGGACTCCAAGATTGTCGATGCCGAACTGGGCTCTTTATTTACAATCGGAGCAACCGTCAACGCCGAGCAAGTCGAGTACACGGACGGCCATGCGACGTATCGTATCGACCTCAGCATCCTAGGCCGACCGTCACGCGCTTGTCTGCTCGAATGCGATATACGCGGCACCACACTACACATGTCCGAAATACAGATGCGCCCGGACAAAGAGATCTCTTCTTGAGCAGCGTACCCGCCCGCACGGTTACTCCACCGGTTTGAAGATGGTGGCCTGGCCAAAGACGCTGCGGATGAGGGCTTTGGCCTCGTCCTCGGTCTGCGGGATGCTCGGGGCTGCGCCCTGGTGGCCGAAGGGACTGCCGGCGCCGGGGTTGGACTCCCAAGGGGCAGCGGGGGCGTCATCGCTTGCGGGAGCGGACGTCGCAGCTGCGGGAGCCGCGGCTGAGGCGGCAGGGCTGGGCGCAGGCACCGCGGCAGGCACGTCGAACGGAGGAAGATCCTCCCCGCCCGCATCGCCGGCAAAGCCACCGACCATGGCGTCGTCGTAGGGCACCTGCTCGGATTCCCAAGGCGCAGCCTGCGCAGACGGCTGAGCCTTGGGAGCGGACGCGCGCTTGGGCGCTCGGGGCGCGGGCTCGGTCGGGAGCTTGCCCGTGGCAGGAGCACCGGCAGGGTTGTCGGAGCGCAGCCAGGGGGCCTTAGCCAGGTCGGATGACTTGGGTGCGGGTGTGGCAGCGGGCTTGGGCGCGGGGGTCGGAGCAGCCGGTTTGGGCGCAGCAGGTTCAGGCGCCGACGGAGTCGGTGCCGCTACCGGTGCCGCTTTTGGCTGCGTCGCGCTGGCGCTCGAGGATGCAGGGACCGCCGAGGACACGGGTTGCGGGTCCGCAGATGCCGCAGCCCGTGCAGATGGAGAATGCTCCTCATGTTGAGGAGCCGGCGTGCCACCCCCATCCAGGACATAGTCGACGGTGCGACGACCGAAGACTGCACTGACTGTCGGCAAAAACACCGCCTGTGTATCAGCACGCCCGAGCATCTTGATAGCAAATGCCGTAGGGAACGAGACCGTGAGCTTAGAACCATCGTCTGCCGTAGCGCGGGCGTTCAACAGGAGAGCCGCATAAGAAGGTTGTTGGGCCTTGACGCGCTCGACGACCTCGGCCCATTTGCGCTGGAGCTCGCCGGCATCCTCGACCGCGGGGGTCTCGGCGGCGCCGGCGGCAGCAACCTGGGCGGCGCTGTTGGGCTTGAACACCGGCACGGTCGATGCCGCAGGCGCGGGAGCCGCAACGGGTTGAGGTGCAGGCGTTACAGGTTTGGGCGCCGACGCAGGAACCGCGGACTTGGGCGCAGACTGGGCCGCCGGAACAGCAGTGCCGCGGTCCCAAGGCATGCCACCCTGATGCGCGGACGTAGCAGCGGGGGCGGCAGTCGCCGCGGGAGTAGCGGCTCGGGCACCCGAAATCAGCGTCGGCTGCTGGGCAGCAGCGGGTGCGGATGCAGCAGGCGCACTCGTTTGAGCAGCAGCCACACCCGCCGGCACCGCGGCGTTGGCGACCATGGCCTCCAAGCGTGCCACGCGCTCGGCCAGGGCCTCAATGGTCAGATCGGCCTCGGGACGTGCCAGGCGCGTGCAGGCGATCTCGAGCACCAGGCGCACGTCGCTCGCGCCCCTCATCTCCAGCGCGGCATCGTCAAGCACCGTCAGCACGCGGGCCAGGCGGTCGGCCGGATGCTCGCCAAAGGCAGCGGCCTCGGCAGCAAGCGCCTCGGCCTGCTCGATCCCGCCCTCAAACAGCTCGGCACGGGCACCGGCAACGCAGGCCACATACACGTCGCGCACATGCGCCACCAGGTCGCGCGTCAGCTCAAGCAGGTCATTGCCCTCCTCGACCTGTGCGCGAATGAGCCCATAGAGCTCAGCAATATCACGCTCGGCGATGGCGCGCGCAAACTCGCCCAGAATCTGGTCCGAAACTTCGCCCAAAAGCGAGCGGGCATCGTCCGCGTGCACGGTACCGTTGCCGAAGACGCTCAGCTGCTCCAGCGTGGAGAGCGCGTCGCGCATGCCGCCCTTGGCATGACGCGCCACGATAGCCAGCGCCTCGTCGTCGTAATCGAAGCCCTCCTGCTCGCACACGTAGGACAGGCGATGCTCAATATCCTCGTTGCCGATGCGATGAAAATCGAAGCGCTGGCAGCGCGAGAGGATGGTCTCCAAAATCTTTTGCGGGTCGGTGGTGCACAGCACAAAGATCACGTGCGCCGGCGGCTCCTCGAGCGTCTTGAGCAGCGCGTTGAACGCCGCCGTCGTGAGCATGTGAACCTCGTCGATGATATAGATCTTGTACTTGCCGCGCACCGGGGCAAAGTTGACGGAGTTGATGATCTCCTCGCGCACATTGTCCACGCCCGTGCGGCTTGCGGCATCGAGCTCGTAGACATCGGGGTGGTTGCCCTCGGCGATGAGCTCGCACTCCTCACAGGTGCCGTCGGGCATGCAGCCGCTTGCACCCTCGGCGCGCGCCGCCTCGGCGTTGCGACACAGTAGCGCCTTGGCCAGAATGCGCGCCATGGTGGTCTTGCCCGTGCCGCGCGGTCCGCAGAACAGGTACGCGTGGGACAGACGCCCCTCGGTGATGGCGTGCTCGAGCGTCGAGACGATATGCTGCTGGCCCACCACGGAGTCGAAGGTGAGCGGGCGATACTTTCGGTACAACGATTCCATGGGTGCTCCCCCGGGTATACTGAGTCTTGTTGCCGCGACGGCCATGCGGTCGCACGGCATACTTCATTCATAATAACCCGTACGGCGAGCCCGCCGCGATAGGAGTCCAAAGAGCATGGCAGACGCAGAGAGCAACCTCGTTCCCTCCGAAGCAGCCGACCAGGTCGAGGTCGCGCTCGAGAAGCAGGCCGCAGCCGACGACGGCATCCTGTACCTCAACGAGTACCAGTACGAAAACGACCTGGTCACCGACTTCGCCCGCCTGGTCGCCTCGCCCAGGCGTCGCGGTTCGCTGTATGTCGCCGCGGCAATTGCCGCGCTGATCGGCATTGGCATGCTGGTGGCCGGCGGTAACTGGATCAAGTTTGGCGTCGTCCTGATCGTATTCGGCGCCTTTTTGGCCTGGTGGAGCAAAAACCTGCACCACACGCTCGCCCGTGACTTTATCGACGCCGTCGAGGCCGACGAGTCCATGGGTGGCCGCTATCGCCGCGTCGCTGCCAACGAGGACGGCCTGATGGTTTGGGGCAAGAGCGGCAAGTCGCAGTTCTTCCCGTTTGAGAAGCTCGACCACGTACTCGACGGCGAGCGCATCTTTGTAGCCATGTTCGCCGACCAGGGCGTGACTATCCCTAAGGACACCTTTATCCGCGGCGATGCCGAGCAGTTTGGCCCCTTCCTTAAGGCGCGCATCAACAAAAAGCTCCGCATCGAGACCAAGAAGAAGAAAATGAAGGCCGAGAAGGCTGCCGCCGAGGCCAAGCGGGGCGACAAGGCCGACAAGCCCCAGGACAACAAGGGCAAGCAGCGCAAGCAGAAGAAGAGCAAGAAGAAGCGCTAGGGCCGAGCGCCACTGCGAAGGGAATCTCATCCCGCTTCAGCGTAGGATGAGGCTCCCCCAACAGGGCCTTCGAGCTATTTAACTTCAAACCTGAAGAGCCTTCGCTCCGGCAGATCGGTCATCTTCATCGTATAGGTCCCGGGAAACGCTTTCTCAAAACGGACGGTCTCGTAACCTTCGAAATAGTCGTTGGTGTTTTGCATCATGAATGGGACGAGTAACTCGTTCTCCGCCCCAACCTGTACAGCAAACGCAGCAGAACCGCCCAGCACCGGCATTGCCTGCGTTATCAGATCGGTATTGACCACAAAGTCATAGTTTGGCGCAGACTCCGGCACCAAATGCCAAACATACGCTTTAATTCCGCCTTCGACATTGTCCTTATTCCTGACACGCATCTTTACGGCGATAACACACGTGATGTCGGCGTCCTTCAATTTCGTTTTCGTATCTACGATGCCATATTTTGAATAATCATCATGCGCTCGTTTGAGATACTCGCGCGGCGTGAGTAGTTCTGCTCCATCTATGCAAAACGAATACCCATCAGTCACCACATCCTTCGATCCCAGAAACGCTCCATCCATCGAGAGCCATTCGCCCTCCGCGTAATATTTCTCAGGAATGACTGTCCGATTCCTGTTAACGACGCTCACCCTCATGCCCGCAAGGCCGGTAGCAGCACAGCAAAAAAGCGCGAGCGCCGATCTTCTCGTCCACAGGGTCTTCTTCATCGCGCTCACGACCTTTCCCGAACTTCCACAACGGCACCGTCGCGCATGCAGTAAACCCGATCGGCCAGCTCCTCGAGCACCTCTCCGTCATGGCTAGACAGAAGAACCTCGCGACCCGTTGATGCCGCCATCGCCACAACACGCTTGAGCATTTCAACGCCCGCTTCGTCGAGGGCATTTGTTGGTTCATCGAGAACAAGCAGCTTCGGCTTTTCCATAATCGCCGCAGCTATCCCCAGACGCTGCTTCATCCCAAGCGAGTATGCTCGGAACTTCTTTTTTTCGTCTGCATCGAGCCCCACGAGCCGCAGGGCGGAGCGAATGTCCTCGGGGGTGGCAACGCCCTTGATTTGAGCTATGAGTTCCAGATTGTCGTAGCCAGACAGATATCCTAAAAAGGAAGGAGCCTCTATCAACATCCCAAGACTCGGCGGAAACGAGATATCAGCCCCAAGTCTTTGACCATCGATAATGATTTCGCCCTCGGTGGGTCTAATCAATCCGCAGACCGCTCGCATAAGCATGGTCTTGCCCGAACCGTTTATCCCCTGAAGCCCGACCACAGTCCCAGGGTCAACCTCGATAGACACGTTGCGCAGGACATCGTTTTTGCCCATGCGCTTCGATACGTCCCTAACGATCACGCTCATATCTTGTCCCTCTTTTCGATAAGGTCGGCCTTTCGAAACCACAGTCCACCCAACGATAGACATAACGACATAATCACAATTGAAAACAAGCCACTCGAGCCCGTCGCAATTCCTTCTTTGACGATTCCACCCCAGCGCAACAGCATCAAGGCATTTCCCAGCAGCGCCCAATGCCGCGCATATGCCGAACAGATCAGGTAGCTCATTACAACCGCAAATGAGGCTGACGGCCCAAGCACAAACCCAACCGCTGCCTGTGCAAACGCAAGCGCCTCAAAAGCAAAAAAGAGACCTATGAAAAACGGCAGCGCATCCGCCTCGCCCACTTTGAGAAACCACGGCGCCAAATTAGCCAGCTGAAGCGACTCGCCATGGATGACCGCGCTGAACGAGGCGCTCACCATCAAGCTCCAAATCACAACAGAGCAAACCACCACAAGCAGCGAAAATGCCGTTATTGCCGTTACTGAGATAAAACGCGAGACCCACCAAAGGGTTCTCGCCCGGCATCGGACAAGCGTTTGCAAACCAAACCCGTGCAACGATTCGGCGGGATAATCGAGTGTTGTATAGAGAATAAGCAGAATGAGAAATAGCCATCCTAGCGGAGGCACAAACATGACCCCGGGCCTAGGCTCAAACGGAGCAGATCCGGCAAACACGAGCGCAAGATTGTCCGCAAACCCCAAGGTATCCGTCCTGACCCCATACACAGAAGACAATCCGTAGGCGTACACCAGGTTCGCAACGGTCACTGCTGCAATCGCAATAAAGGTAATGATGTTCTTCTTCAAAACGGTCCTCAGGTCCGCGGCGACCAACCTAAACAGCATCAGACCATCTCCCGCCTTTTCCACGCCCCAGAAAAAGCCAACGAAGCAAGGGTCAATAATATGATTTCCGCAAAACCGGCTCGAATGTCTGGCCAGTTATTCAGCGATTCCGACCTGATGCTGTTGAGGATATTGCAGTTAAACCCCACGCAAGCCATTACGCCGAAGATCCAGCCATTTGCAAAATGCCACGCAACCATTAGCAGATACGGGACAATTATCGCTTTGATTCTGCTACGAAACAAAATTGAGAAGCCAGTTACAGCCATGGATAAAGTCCCGAGCGTGACAGCATCGAACAGCGTGTATGCGAGCACATACGACAAAGGATGCGAATAAAATAGACCGGAGAAGTAGCTATGCAGGTAAAGTCCTACGTAAGTCGACTCATCGACCCGAGGAAGATACGCAGGAAAAAGCATCGAGACGATCAGGAAATTGACGAGCAGAGGAATGGCAGTCACTGTAAACGCGGAGAGGAAAGCGGACAGCATCTTTACGTTCACGTACGCCTTTCTGGAAACGCGCGTGCATATCTGCATGTCATAACCACTCAAACGCTCAAAGAGGCACGACCAAGATCCAGCCAACATTGCAAGCAGGGGCAGTGCATAGAAAAACACCGACGCAGACAGCGGCGCGTTCGCGCTCACAACAATCCAGTTACCGAAGCTGCTTTCACGTGTTTGACCGAGATAATTTTTGGCTTGCATGCCAACGCCGTAACCAAAAGAAAGAAGGTTGTGACGTTCTTTTTCCAAATTTGCCCACGGCTCCAGCGCGGCAACTATTGCAACTGCGACTGCAATCAAGAGAGCAAAGATAAAAGCTGGACGTCTTATCGTTTTCGACAGTTCGTATCTTGCGAGCTTTTGGTTCATACGTACTCCTCCCCCTTCCGACCCAGAAAGCCGGAAGGGAGCCATTTAAAACAACTATGCGGGAAGCTTGCGGAAATGCCCGACGCAGTCGGGGCTCCATACACCAATAACAGTGCCGTAGCCAGACTCCGCCCATGCAGTCAGTCGCGCCGCAGATCGCCCGTTCTCACGGACGAGGTTATACATTTCCCACTGTCCCTTGTGATTCGAACGATACGTTCCCTGAGTACAATTCATGCTGCCGCTACCGCTTGTGTTATACGCACCGTCTGTATATAACCGAAGCGGATTTCCCGTATAGCCCTGGATATCCAGATAGAGCGATGAGGAATCATCCTTTTGACGGTAGCCAGTTGCACTCGTCCCGGCACATTGAAAACTAAATGCCCTATCGGCATTGTTCGTACAGGTCGTAATTCCCGTATCGGCGTTTTGAGTAATGCTAGAAACCTGAGAGGTGTCAAACTCCTCTTGCGCGAACGATGCAGCGGGAACCCCTAGGGACAGACCCGCAGCAATCGCCAACCCGACTCCGATTCGAGTAATAGCGCTCCTTGGCTTAATCATGGCCTTCTCCAATCAAAAGCGGCTAACAATGCGTCGACGCACAGCAACCTTTGCATGAATGGAGAAAGATGTCTGTAAACACTCGCTATTGAGTTGATAATCCAGGCGTTTACACGTTATCTACCTGCGATAACAATGAAATAAGCTCTGCTTTGTTCTTGATCTTCAACTGGCGATAGGACGCGGATCGCAGCGCTTGCACCGTAGATGCAGCGTAACCGACATCCTGCGCAATGGTCTTTGTCGTTGTGCCCTCTGCCGTCATCAACAATATTCGGGCCTGAACATCGGACAGGGCGCGCGACGTAAGCAGAGCCAGCCGGCGCACGTGAGCTGCTTCGGTGGACCCGTTCGCACGGTACTTCAAGACGGCCTTCTCGTCCTCAACCGAGCGTACGAGCACGATGTGCGTAACGAGCATGGGCACAGACCAGCAAACAATCACCGTTGCCACGACGACATTGACGGCCGAACTTTGCCCCAGCAACGACGCAAGGAACAGAGGCTCGAAAACCGTCAGATCCTGCACCATGTTGAGCAAGACAACCCAGACAGGAGCCGCCGCCCCAAAGCAAAGCATCCATATCCCAAGCATTTTGCGCTGCGGGCAGCTACGCAGCACTATGTATGTGAGCAACATCCCCGTCAGCACCGCGAACCCATGGATTCGCCCCCTAGTGGCCGCATGGATTAAAGTAGCCGCACCTATTGACACCAACGGCACGATAGCCCGGACACGGGCATGCACCTTAAACGGACGCAGCCCAACAGCGAGCGAGACCGTAGATGCCACGCCGCACAGCAGGACCGGCGCAGCCATCAACGGATCGCATATACACCTCCATGCCGCGATATAGACAAAAGACCATTCCACGGCAGACAGCACCGCCCATACGCACGGGCTTCCGAGCCCAATCGCCCCATCCGTTCTAGTCAGCGCAACTTCACGATTCAGTTTTTCACCCGCGTAGTGCAGCGACAGAAGCAGTCCGAGACCCAATGCATAGCTTGCGAGAGAAAAGGCGACTGCCCGCGAAACACCGGATCCCCAATCGCTATCCGCCATTACCAAGGGGCCCGCCGCAAGGAGGATAAAAAATGTTGTGAGCAGGTATCGAAACAGCCGGCGCGTCCGAACTGATGTCAACATATCACCAGCATGCCGCCGCAGCAGACCAGGCCCTGTAGCATCACCCTCACCCGCAAACAATGCCACGAGCTCGCGTGAGCCCGCAACCGATGCCTTCCCGTATGCTCGGTGAAGCGTTGTTCGCACCGTCGATGGCTTCGTACCCGTCTCCCTGGCAATTTCCGCCGGCGTTTTCCCTTTGAGCAGCAGTCGAACAAACTGCTCTTCTCGAGGCGACAGGGCAGGGGAAAACACCCCCGCATCGAATGGGTCGGACGTGCGAGGGGTATCCGAATTGTTGTCCCGTTTCTCCCTTAGCAATGTGCATACGAAGGCGGCAACAGCAATAGCGGACCCCATCGACAGTGATGCAATGACTGCGGCATCGCTTGCAAAGTATGCCACCTCGACAGCCGGAACAAGGCCAATGGGAACTGCTACAAGCACAGAACGGGCAAACACGTCGCCCTGCCCCCGACCAAAGGCGCGGGGACAGCAAAGCAGCGGGACCGCAGCCAATACGAGATAGACCAGCGGAATTAAAAGCACGAGGCCAATTGATGCGGCCGTTACAGAGGGCATCCCCCATGGCTCGGGAACGACTCTCCATGAAATTCGACAGCAAAACAGCAGGCAAGACAGGACAACTATTGTTTCTGCAAAAAGCGTGCTCTGCGATCGGCGGGTCCCCCTTTCGCCGTCCCGCGCCGCCCCCCGTATCAAAGGAGAGCCCGCCGTATCCCAAATTACATATGAGAGGAGCAACGACCCAGTGAAGCACAAGGCACACGAAACACGATGCAACAACCAGATTGGTGCAAACACGATTGGAATAGAATCTCCGCGAGCATAGAAGGCCAAGTCGACCCATTCGGGAACCACCGCAATAGCAGCAAGGAAAACACCGAAGACGCCAAGGCGACCCGGCCGTCTTATTTCTCTCCCCTTGCGGAGCGCAACACCATGACCAAACGCCGCGAGGCATGCGCCAAGGATAACGAGCCAGGTCATTGCACCTGATGCCAAGCCGATTGAAGATGAAAACCGGTGATAAGGGGTAACCGCCATTACGACGAGCGCAATGGCGAAAGCAGATGTGGCAGAACAGCGGGAAAAGAGCATATGACCTCCATAGCGTGTCATTATATCGCTCGGGCTGCTCGTTTATCTCCACGCCCACACCAGCCAGCATCAACGATTCAGGCGAACTCCAATCCGAGCCAGATCACGGTTCAGCTTTTGTCCGCAGTCCCCGCATCAAAGCGGGATGCGGTTTCCTTTTGAGCGTCGATCTGGAAACTGTATCCCGTTCTGAGTCAATATTCTGGGACGCAGTTTCCGCAGCACACCCCATTCGGAAAGCGTGTCCCAGTATTTGGCCGCAAACTGGGGCGCGCTTTCCGGATGGGTCGAGACGAAGGCCAAGCCAGACAGGCAGCCTCGCATCCCGCCATCCTCGCCATCCGCCTGAGCGTGCTACACTAGCAGCATCTATGCCACCGCGAACGGCTCGGCCCCGCGCCCGCCGCTCGCAAACGAACTTTAAACGCACGAGGGTTGGCCATGCCGCTTTTCTCGCAACATACCGCCCGGTTCTCGCCGGACGTTCCCTTGGAGGGCACTAGCTCTCGCGAGCTGCTCAAGCGGTACCAGCCGCTCGAGACGCTTGCGACCGGCGGTTTTGGCTCCATCGAGATTTGCCGCGACACGCATCTGCGCCGTCGCGTGGCCATTAAGCGCATCCCCCTTATCAACGGCGCCGGCATGCCCGCCAGCGACATCATGGACGTGCTGCGCGAGGCGCATACCGCCGCCATGCTTCAACATCCCAATATCGTGCAGGTTATCGACTTTACGCACGACACCGCCTATGCCTACCTGGTCATGGAGTATGTCGACGGTATGTCGTTGGCCGAGTTTTTGCATCGCGTGGACGGCCACTCGCTCACCTTTGACGAGGCCGCGGCCATTGCCGACGCGCTGGGTCAGGCACTCACCTTTGCCCATGCAAACGGCGTGCTTCATCTGGACATAAAGCCCGCCAATGTGCTTATCGACCATTCGGGCAATGTAAAGATCACCGACTTTGGCATGGCGCGGCTGTCGTCCGCCGGCGGCTTTGGCGGATCGCGCGGCGGCACCATCGGCTACATGCCGCCCGAGCAGCTCGATATCGAGACCGGCACGGTCGACGAACGTGCCGATGTCTTTGCCCTTGCCTGCGTGATCTACGAGGGCCTGTGCGGCAGTGCCCCCTTTATGGCGGCCACGCCTGCCGACTCGCTCGACCGCATCATCGGCGGCGCCACCTATCCCAGCGAACTGATCCCTCACTTTCCCCCGGGGGCCGAGGCGGCGCTCATGAGCGCTCTCTCCCCCATGCCGCAAGACCGCCCCGATAGCATCGAGGCATTCTGCGACCGACTCCTTGCCGGCTTGGGGAGCGTGCGCGAAGGCCGTCGCAGCTTGGAGCAGATGGTAGGCGAGCTTTCGAGTGACGAGTGCGCGGCAGATGATATCGAGCCATCGAGCTACGAGGATGACACCGTCGAGGTCGACCCCGCGCTTGGCTGGGCGGGCACGCGCTGGGGCCGCGCACGCAATTACACCATGCGCGGCATCTCGGCGCTCTCATGCGGAGCCTTCAGCTTTTTGCTTATGCAGACAGCCGGCGTCGCGACGCTTCCCGGGCTGGTCGTGGCGGCCGTCGCCATTGGCGCGGCGGCAGGCTTGGCCCCGCAGATTGGCTCGGCCATCTCGGCCGTGGGCTTTTTGGTGCTCATGGCCAACGCCACCATGCAGGCGCAGGGCATCCTGTCGATGCTGCCGGTCGCGGTCATTTTTGCCGCTGCCATGTCCGGTTGGTGGATTGCTTGGGGACGCACCGAGGCGGCTGCGAGCGCGACGCTCACCTGCGCGCTTGCGCTGGGTTGCCTAACCGGCGACGCCCTCCTTGCCGCCGGAGCCGCCACGAGCATCGCGGCGTTTTGGCTCGGCCCGGCAAGCGCAGCGGCGGCCACGGGCATGGGCGCACTCTTTGCCCGCCTTGCCGCAGCGGCTCTCTCTGCGGGAGGCGTACTGGGGCTTAGCAATGTCGTCGCAGCGCTGGGAGACGCGCTCCTTCTCGCTGCAATCGTGCTGGTTGCAGCAATAGCCGCGGCAACATCGCTGCTGCTCAATGCTCATGCCAAGCGCGCCGAGCAGGGATCGAACCTTGCCGCCATCGTCGCAATTGCCGTCGCCGGCATCGGCTCGGCCGTATCGTTTTGTCTTGCACACCATATGGAAATTGCCAGCCTTGCGGGCCCGGTCGTCGCCAAGGCAGCGGTTACGGGAATCCTATCCTCTATAATCGTCGGGATATGCCTTTATTTGCTCGGATACCAAAGAACCTATACGGAGAGTGATCTTTCGTGAACTTCCTGAACATCTTCGAGGACCACGTGGCCGGCATCTTCGGTGCCACCCGTGCCCCGTTCTCCTTTAAGAAGCTTGCCAAGCAGGCCGCTCGCGACATGGAGGATCAGACTCTGGTGATCAACGGCGTCAACACCGCGCCGGCGCTCTATACCATCCTGATTGCCGCCGACGACGATCCCATGCTCGCCCCGTTCTATCCCGAGCTTTCGCGCGAGGTCCGCGAGTTTGTGAAAGCGCAGGCCGAAAAGCGCCGCTACGTCTTTGTCGGCGAGCCCCTCGTTCGCTTTATGATCGACCCGCAGCTGCGCGGCGGCAAGTTCTCGGTCTTTGCCGAGAACGTCGATGCCCCTACGCTCGGTCGCCTGTACGAGGAAGAGCGCGCCTACCAAAACGGCCTGGGCCAGAACAACTCAGCCGCGAGCCGTGCCGCCAGCGCCCCGCGCGCCGGCCAGCAGCAGTTTGCCGCCCCGCAGCAACACCCCGCTGCTATGCCGCAGCAGCAGCCGGCACCTCGTGCTGCCACTCCCGACCCGCTTGCCGTGGCCGACCCCTTTGCGCCCAATATGCCCGATCCCGCCGCCGCACCCATCCCCGTGCCCCAAACCGTCTCGCGCGACGCGCTTGCCGGCATGGGCGGAGCCGCCGCGACCGGCGCCGCCGCTGGCCTTGGCGCCGCAGCCAGCATCGCCTCCAACATGGCAAGCTCTCGCGCCCCGCAGCGTCCGCTCGCCCAGCTCGTCGACGTCGTGAGCGGCGAGAGCCACGCCATCACCTCCGCACAGGTGACCATTGGTCGCGAGCGCTCGGTTTCCGACATCGCCCTGCGCGACCCCAACGTGTCGCGCCGTCATGCCCAGCTCACCTTTACCGGCTCGGACTGGTCGATCGAGGACCTCAACTCCACCAACGGCACGCTCGTCAACAACCGTCGCATCACGCGCTGCCCGCTGCGCAACGGCGACCTGCTGACGTTTGGCCTGAGCACGTTCGAATTTAGGGGATAGTCGCTTATGAACATCGATATCGTCCTGTTTGCAGGCCGCATCGTCCTGGTCGTCCTGCTTTATATCTTCCTGTTTGCCGTCATGAAGACCGGCGTGGGGCTCGTCCGCGGCCAGCGCCGCGACTCGGCCATCTGGACGATCGATGTGGACAAGGGCCCGCGCGGCATCCGCGGCATCCACGTGGATATGCTCGGCCCCGTCATCGTCGGCCGTTCGCCGTCGTCGGACATCTGCATCAACGAACCGTTTGTCTCGGCCTCGCATGCGCGTTTTTCGCTGCAGGGTCCGGCACTTATTATCGAGGACCTCAACTCGCTTAACGGCACGCTCGTCAACGGCCGCCAGCTGGTGGAACCCGCAACGCTGCGCGAGGGCGACGAAGTCCAGATTGGCGACGTGGTCATGAAGGTGAACCGTCGATGATCGACGAGGAGAACAAGTCCGCAACCATGCCAGAGACGTCGGCCGCCCCCGCGACCGCGCCGGCTCATGCCGCCCCGGCGGGCCATGCGCCCGTGGAGCCCGAGGACACTGTGTTCTCCCTGCCTCTTTCGCATGTAACGCAAGAATATCCGACGCTGACCGACGACGAGGATACCGAGGACAACGCTGACGGCGGTAACACCCCCATCGGCGTGCACGCCGCTACCGAGCAGCCCGCGGCCCCGCAAGACATGCCCGCGCCGGCTCACTTTGCCGAACCCGTCGCCACGGCGATTACCGAGAGCTCCGCGGTATTTGCGGCTCCCGAGCCCGCGGCACCGGTGTTTCCCGTAGCGCCGGCACCCGCCGCAGCACCCGAGTCCGCATCTGCACCGGAACCCGCGGCGGCGCCCTCCCCCGCGGACGCATCGGCGCCCGAAGCCATGCAGTCTGTAACCGAAGACGTACCCGCAGCAACGACGGAGGATGTCTCCCAATCCCACGGCACGCCCGCGCCCGCGCACTTCGCGACGCCCGAGTCTGCAGCCGTCGCCCCGCAAGACGACGAGCCTGTCGACCGTACAACCGAAGAGCCCGCCACGCCCAACGTCAACGACCCGAGCAACGATGCCGACACCGTCTCGCCCGGCGATACGGCCGAGATTGACGTTGCCGCCGTGGAGGCCAAGCTTAAGGACCCCGGCTCGACCATGAGTTTTGAGCCGCTGACCGACGAGCGCGTCGAGACTGACTCGACCTACGACGCCGGCACGACCACGCAGCTCATGTGGGGCGCCCGCTCCGATGTTGGCTGTGTGCGCCCGCATAACGAAGACTCCTATCTGGTGCAATCGCCGCTCTTTTGCGTATGCGACGGCATGGGCGGCCACGCCGCCGGTGAGGTAGCCTCCTCCATCGCCGTCGAGACCATTGCCAAGACAGCGCCGCAGGCAGCCGACGCCGCACGACTGGCGGCCGCCGTCGAAGCTGCAAACGCCGCGGTCATCGAGGCTGCGCTCAACGGGCTTGGCAAGCCCGGCATGGGCTGCACGGCAACCTGCGCCTATATCGAAAACGACATGCTCGCTATCGCCCACGTGGGCGACTCGCGCGCCTATCTGCTCCACGAGGGCACGCTCATCCGCGTGACCCGCGACCACTCCTATGTGGAGGAGCTCGTGGACGCCGGCGAGATTACGGCAGACGAGGCTCGCGTCCACCCCAACCGCTCGGTCATCACCCGCGCGCTGGGCTCGGATCCCGCAATGTATGCCGACCACTTTACCCTGCATATCGAGGAAGGCGACCGCCTGATCCTGTGCTCGGACGGTCTTTCGAGCATGATTCCCGATAGCGATATCGAAAACATCGCCACGCAGTCCTCGACCGCGCAGATTTGCGTCGACAACCTTGTTGACGCGGCACTGGTCGCCGGCGGGCATGACAACGTCACCGTGCTTGTCGTTGACCTGGTCGACGATGGCGTCATGCGCGAGGCAAAGCGCGTCCGCCGCCGCAACATCACCATTGCCACCGTACTGGGCATCGCTTTTGTGCTGGCGGCAGCCATCTGGGCCTACGCAGGCATCACCGGCTCGTACTACCTGGGCACCTACAAGGACACCGTCGCGGTCTACCGGGGCATTCCCGGCAAGCCGCTCGGCCTTAAGCTGCACTGGCTCGACAGCACGACCACCATCAAACTGTCCGACCTGCCCGAAGACACACAAAATCGCCTTAAGGCAGGTATTCAGCAGACGAGCATCGACGACGCACAGGACACCATCTCCAAGTACCGCCATCAGATCGACGAGGAGCAGACCCGTCAGGTGATCGACGCGCAAACGATCCGCAATAACACCGACCAGGGTTCGACCTCCGAATCGGATTCCGAGAATACCGCCGAACAGTCCGCCGAGGCCGAAGCCTCCGATAAGAATTAGAAAGGGAGTGCCGCTTATGAGTCGCCGTAATACCGAACTGCTCTTACTCATCGCCTCGGCGTTCCCCGTCATCCTGCTGTATGCGATGTACGTGCTCACCGCAGGCGCCGCCATCTCGTTTGAGACACTTGCCGTTCCGATCGGTCTCTTTGCCGCCTTCGCCGCGGCGCATATCGCCGTGCGCATTCTGGCACCCGGCGCCGACCCGGCCATCCTGCCCGTCGTCTTTGTTCTTTCGGGCATTGGCATCACGTTTGTGACGCGCTTGGCGCCCACGCTCGCCATCTCGCAGCTCGTCATCCTGTTTATCTCGGTGGCGTTGATGGTAGGTACGCTTGCGCTGGTCAAAAACCTCGACGTAGTCATGCGCTACAAGTACACCTTTGGCATCATCGGCATCATCTTGCTGATGCTGCCCATCTTTATCGGCACCACGATCTCGGGCTCTAAACTGTGGATTCGCATCGCCGGCTTTACCATTCAGCCCGGCGAGTTCGCCAAGGTCTTTATCGTGCTGTTCCTAGCCGGTTACCTGGCCGAGAACCGCGAACTGCTCTCTATCTCCAACCGCAAGATCTTGGGTCTTAAGATTCCGCGTCTGCGCCTGCTGCTGCCGCTGTTCGCAGTCTGGGGCGTATGCCTGCTCGTCGTTGTCTTCGAACGTGACCTGGGCTCGGCCTTGCTGTTCTACACCATCTTCTTGCTGATGCTCTACGTTGCCACGGGTCGCTTCTCGTATGTCATCATCGGCCTTGTGCTCTTGGCCGTGGGGGCCGTGGGCGCTTACAAGTTCCTGTCGCACGTCCAGGTTCGTTTCCAGATCTGGGCCGATCCCTTTAAGGATGCACAGGGCCAGGGCTACCAGATTGTCCAGTCCCTCTTCTCGCTGGCCGACGGCGGCCTTGTTGGCGTCGGCATTGGCAACGGCATGGCCAACAACATCCCCGTCGTCGAGTCCGACTTTATCTTCTCGGCTATCGGCGAGGAGATGGGCCTTTTGGGCGGTGGCGCCGTTCTTATCCTGTTTATGCTCTTTGCCGTACGTGGCCTGACCACGGCAGCCCGTGCCAAGTCCGACCTTGCCGCCTTTAGCGCCACCGGTCTTACGGCCGCTATCAGCTTCCAGGCGTTCTTGATCGTTGGCGGCGTTACCCGCCTGATCCCGCTGACCGGCGTCACCCTGCCCTTTATGAGCCAGGGTGGCTCCTCGCTGCTGGCAAGCTTTATCATCGTCGCGCTGCTGCTGCGCGCCGGTGACGAGGCAACCGGTCGCGAGGCCGAGCTCACCGGCACCGGCACCATGGCCGCCATCACCGACGACCAGGTCGCCTCGGCGTCCTCCCCGGCCGGCACGCGCTTCGCCACTTCGTCTTCGTATGCCCGCGGCAGCCACTCCGCCGGCTCGCGCATGCGTCGTCGCCTGCTCGACACGCCCGAATCCGGTGTGCTCGGCCGCGTGGCGCTCGCCAATCGACTGACCCGCGCCGTGCTCGCCTTTACGGCACTATTCGCCATCCTTATCGGCAACCTCACCTATGTCCAGGTCATCAAGGCCAAGGACTATCAGGACATGCCGACCAACAACCACACCATCGCCCGCTCCAAGTACATCCAGCGCGGCTCCATCATCACGTCCGACGGCGTGACGCTGGCCGAGTCGCTGCAACAGGAAGACGGCACCTACGCCCGCTCCTACCCCAACGGAAACATGGCCGCTCACGTGGTGGGCTATGTAAGCCAGCAGTACGGCACCGCTGGTGTCGAGAGCGTCATGAACGAAACGCTCACCGGCTCCAAGGATTACTCCAGCTGGGACAACGCCCTCGCGTCGCTCGCGGGCCAAAACCAACCGGGCAACACCGCCAAGCTCACCATCGACTCGCGCATCCAGACGGCTGCCGAGCAGGCACTCAAGGGCTTTAAGGGTGCCGTGGTGGTTATGGATCCGCGCACCGGCGCGGTCCTCGCATGCGCAAGCTCGCCCACCTATGACAACACCAACATCGATGCCCTGATGCAGTCGGGCGGTGGCGAGGACGGCTCCATGTACGACCGCGCCATGGACGCTCTCTATACCCCGGGCTCGACCTTTAAGGTCGTCACACTCTCCGCGGCGCTCGAAACCGGCACCGCCAGCCTTACCAGCACGTACCAGGCGCCCGGCTCCATGGATATCGGCAACGCGCCGGTCACCAATTACGCCAACGAGAGCTACGGTACCATCAGCCTGCAACAGGCCTTTGCCGTGTCATCCAACGTCGTCTTTGGCCAGGTGGCCAACGAGATCGGCGCCAGCTCGCTCGTCCAGTTTGCCAACGCCTTTGGTTACGGCCAAAAGCTCGGTCAGGACCTGACCACCGCGGCCTCCATCATGGCCGACCCCTCGCTCATGACCGAGTGGGAGACCGCCTGGGCAGGCGCCGGCCAGCCTGTCGGCATGGACCACACGCCAGGTCCGCAGACCACCGTCATGCAAAACTGCGTGATAGCAGCGGCCATCGCCAACAGCGGCGTGGTCATGGACCCGTTCTTCGTGGCCCAGGTGCTCGCCCCCGACGGAACCGTGGTCAAGACCACGCAATCCCGCTCGCTCGGCCAGGCCGTCAGCGCCACCACGGCCGATCAGGTCAAGCAGGCCATGCTCGCGGTTGTCCAGTCCGGCACCGGCACCGATGCCCAGATTCCGGGCGTCAAGGTCGCCGGCAAGACTGGATCGGCCGAGACCGGCGGCACCAACGTCAACTCGATGTTCGTCGGCTTCGCACCTTACGATTCACCCACGGTCGCCATCTCGGTGGCCTTGGAGGATTACGACAAACACGACGTCAAGGCAGCCAAGATCGCCGGCATCGTCCTGACCGCGGCACTTGCCGCCCAAGGAGCGTGATGCCTGTGATCGAAGCGGATACTTGGGGCGCGCCGCGGCCGATGAGCTAGCGGCAAGGCGCCACGCGGTCCCAGCGACCATAGATTTGGTACTACACACATCGTTGAGCGAATAAGTTAGTTAGGAGCAGGAATGGAACAGAGGGTCCTCGGGGGAAGATACCTCCTCAAGGATAAGGTGGGAACGGGCGGCATGGCGACCGTCTTCCGTGCGCAAGATCAGGTCCTCGACCGCACGGTTGCCGTCAAGATCATGCTGCCGCAGTATGCCGGCGACGCCACCTTCGCCGCCCGCTTTAAGCAGGAGGCCCAGGCAGCAGCAGGTCTCTCCTCCCCCTATATCGTGGGCGTCTACGATTGGGGCAAGGATGGCGATACCTACTACATCGTCATGGAGTACCTGCGCGGTACCGACCTTAAGAGCGGCATCAAGAGCCACGGCGCCCTCGATCCAAAGAAGGTCGCGCAGATCGGCTCGCAGATCAGCTCCGCGCTTTCGGTCGCCCACAAGCACGAGATCATCCACCGCGACATTAAGCCGCAAAACATCATGGTGCTGCCCGACGGCAACATCAAGGTCATGGACTTTGGCATCGCGCGCGCAAAGAACAGCCACCTCACGCAGGACAACAATGTACTGGGCACCGCCCACTACGTAAGCCCCGAGCAAACGCGCGGCCAGGACCTCGGTCCCACTTCGGATATCTACTCCCTGGGCGTCGTGATGTACGAGTGCGCCACCGGTCGCGTCCCCTTTGACGGTGACGACGCCATCTCGGTTGCGCTCAAGCAGGTAAACGAACTGCCGGTTCCGCCGAGCCAGATCAACTCCGGCGTCGACGCCGATCTGGAGCGCATCATCCTCAAGTGCATGGAAAAGGACCCGTCGAACCGCTTCCAGACGGCAGACGAGCTGCGCCAGGTGCTCAACAACTACCTGTCCGGCCGCGCCGTCAACGTCTCCGAGCCCACGCGCATCATTGGCGCCGCGGGCGACCTGGGCGCCACCAAGACCCGTGAGCTGTCTGACTCCACGCGCGCTATGGTTCGCCCCGTATCGGGCGTAAGCGGACAGACCAACCCCCGCAGCGCCGTCTCGGGTTCCACCGGTTCCTACGAAGTCGATCAGCCCAAGTCCAACAAGAACAAGATTATCGCCGCCGTAGTCGCCGCAATCGCCGTGGTTGGCGTTGTGGTGGCCTTCGCCACCGGGCTCTTTGGGGGCGAGCAGGTTACGGTGCCCGATGTGCTTAACAAGGACCAGCAGACCGCTATCGAGCTGATCAAGGAGGCCGGCCTTGAGGTCGGAACTGTCGACCAGAGCTATAACGACGATGTCGACGAGGGCAAGGTAGCCGAGCAGACCCCCAACGGCAACACTAAGAAGCCCAAGGGCTCCAAGGTTAACCTGGTGATCTCCAAGGGCCCCAAGCCCTCCGAGAAAGTTGAGGTTCCGCAGCTCGTCGGCCTAACCAAGGACCAGGCCGAGGCCGCGCTGGCAAGCGTGGGCCTGAAGGGCAACGCAACCGAGGAGGCCAACGAGGCCGACGAAGGCCAGGTCTTTGAGCAGGGCACTGATGCCGGCAAGGAAGTCGAGAAGGGCACGACCATCTCGTATAAGGTCTCCAGCGGTCCTGACACCACCTCCGTCCCCGATCTGACCGACATGACCGAGGCCCAGGCACGCAACGCTCTCGACATGGCCGGTTTTGGCGTCAACGTGAGCTACCAGGAGAACGATTCCGTCACCGAGGGCACCGTCATTAGCTGGAACCCCAGCGGCAAGCAGAAGCCCGGCGCCACGATCACCGTCGTCATCGCCAAGAAGTCCGGCAAGGCCAGCGTTCCGGGCAACCTGTACGGCAAGAGCATCTCCGCCGCCGTCACCGCGCTCAACAACGCCGGATTCTACAACATCGCATTCTGCGATCAGAACGGCAACCCCGTGAGTGGCAACGAAAACGCCACCGTGACGGGCGTCTCCCCCACTGGTAAGCAGTCCACCGACAGCACGATCACGCTGACGGTTTCGGTTTCTGGCTCTGGTACTGATTCAGGCGACGATTCCGGTACAAGCAACTAGCCGGCTGCTTATTATCTGCGCAGCGAACGCCGCAAACATATTCGCTCAGAAGCGCCCGCTTGCTCCCCCGGCAAGCGGGCGCTTTGCTTTTGATGCGACCCGCTAGCATGGAACGGCGCAGCTCTAACACCAAAAGAGCCCGGCACCGTAGCGGTACCGGGCTCGGCAAATCTCTGGTGCCCCCGGGCGGATTCGAAAACTCCCCCCGCGGGGAAATTGGTGACGCGGGTGTCGACGGTCCGAATCCGGCCTTTAGACCAGAAGAGCCCGGCACCGTGGTGGTACCGGGCCCGATATTCCTCTGGTGCCCCCGGGCGAATTCGAAAACTCCCCCCCGCGGGGAATTGGTGACGCGGGTGTCGACGGTCCGAATCCGGCCTTTAGACCAGAAGAGCCCGGCACCATAGCGGTACCGGGCTCGGCAAATCTCTGGTGCCCCCGGGCGGATTCGAACCGTCGACACCCGCTTTAGGAGAGCGGTGCTCTATCCCCTGAGCTACGGAGGCATGTTGTACTAGTGTAGCAGATTTACTGCATCGCCATACGTCGCATGACTAGACTTCGAAGTTGCGGTGGAATAGTTCCTGTCTGAAGCATCTAAAGCCGTATTTAGAAACTATTTCACCGCAACTTATGAGGAGCTAGTTGCCTTTGTGGAAGAGGCCTTTGATGACGGAGGGGATGCTCTTGGCGCCCTTGGCCGTCACATCGATAAAGTCGGGCGAACGCACGAGCTTATTCTCGTCGACGTACTTGCGGACCGCGCGAAGCGTCTCTTTGTCGTCGCGCGTCGAAAACGTAAAGTGACCGTTGTCCTTGGTGAAGATGGCAAAACGCGTAATCTTCTTGGTGCCGCGCAAAACCTCGGCGGCAATATAGTCGACCTCGTCCCACGGGATTTGAATATAATCCTCGGGATTGCGCTCGTTATAGTACTCAAACGCCTTATTGCCCACCATCACGTTACCGTGGCTGGTAAGCCCCATCAGGCAGGTTGCCGGCGTTGCCAGATCGACCGTGCTGTTCTGAGATTGCGCCATACGCGCCTCGCCCTCCAATAAAAACAATCGGACCGCATCCAGTGTACCCACCGGGTGCGGTCCGTTTCAATGGCTCAAAAGCCCTTACCTAGCAACTCTCGGTCTTAAGCCGAAGCGTGCTTACATGAAGCCGCAGAAGCGACCGATGATGCCGACGGCGAAGAGAGCCAGGATGATGACGATCGGGCTGACCTTCTTCTTGAGGAGCTTGCAGACCAGCAGGGTCAGGCACACGGCGGCAAGGCCGGGGATGAGCTGATCGAGGTTACCCTGGAGCGTGGTGACCTTCATCTGATCAAGGGCGGTAGCACCGACGGAGTTGTACATCGTCAGCGCTTCCTTGATACCCTCGGAACCGGAAGGCAGGCTAGCCCAGTCGATAAAGGCGCCAGCAGACTGCTTGACCGTGGAGACGATCGGGGTGAAGGAAATGGACACCCAGCGCTCGACCAGGGCGCCGATGATGAACATACCCAGGATGGAAGCGCCCTCGGTGACCTTGCCCATCAGACCGCCGGAGAGGTCCTTGGCGATAGAGGAGCCGACCTTGTAGCCAAACTCCTGTGTGTACCACAGGAAAGCGTAACGGATGATGTTCCACGCGAAGAAGAACAGCAACGGACCGACGATGCTGCCGGACATGGCCAGGGAAGCGCCCAGAGCGCCCAGAATCGGGCGAAGGGTGAACCAGAAGACGGGGTCACCGACGCCGGCGAGCGGGCCCATCATACCGACCTTGACGCCCTGGATGGCGACGTCATCGATCGGAGCACCGTTGGCGCGCTCCTCCTCGAGGGCGAGGGTAACGCCAATGACGGGGGCGGAAACATAGGGGTGGGTGTTATAGAACTCCAGGTGGCGCTTAAGCGCGGCAATCTGGTCATCCTTGCTGGTGTAGAGCTTCTTGATCGCAGGGATCATTGCGAAGCACCAGCCGCCGTTCTGCATACGCTCGTAGTTCCACGAGCCCTGAAGGAACTGATGACGGAAGCAAACCTTCTTACGGTCAGCCTTGGTGAGCTGAATCTTGTTCTCTGCCATATGTATCACTCCCCTCCTACTCGTAATCGTTCAGAATGTCGCCGAGCGGGTCGCCGGAGCCACCGCCCGTGCCGCCACCCTGCTTGGCCAGATCCTTAAGGCCAAGGTAGATGAGGGCAAGGGAGATGCCGATGAGGCCAAGGGCGATCAGCGTGAGCTGAGGGATGGCAGCAAGGACAAAGCCGAGGATGAAGAACGGCCAGGTCTCCTTGGTGGCCATCATGTTGATGACCATGGCGTAACCGACGGAAGCGACCATGCCGCCGCCGACGGCCATGCCGCCGGACAGCCAGTCGGGCATAGCGTTAAGCGCGTTGGTAACAGCCTCGGCCGGGATAACACACAGAAGTACTGCCGGGATGGCGATACGAAGGCCCTGCATGAGGATGGCAGCGTACTGCCAGCGCTCGATGCCGGAGAAGTCGCCCTTCTCGGCGCAACCGTCCATGGCGTGAGCGATAGCGGTAGCAATGGTACGGCAGATCATGGTCAGGAACAGACCAGCGACCGACAGCGGGACGGCGACGGCGATGGCCGCGGTAACGGCCTTGGCCGAATCAGTGGCGCCGCCGTTGAGGGCGAGCACCATGATGATCGAAGAAGCGACCGAGGCCAGAGCGGCGTCAGGCGCGACGGCGGCGCCGACGTTAGCCCAGCCAAGGGCCATCATCTGGAGCGAACCGCCCAGGAGGATGCCCTCCTGAAGGTGACCGGTTACGAGACCGATAAGCGTGCATGCCACGAGCGGCTGATGGAACTGGAACTCATCCAGAATGCCTTCCATACCGGCAAGCAACGCGACAATCGCAACAAGCAGAATAGTGATTGCAGACATGTATCGGACCCTCCTTTACTATGCTTGAGCGGCCAGTTCGGCCTTAGCTTTCTTCAACATGGCATCGAGATCCTCGGAGGCATCCGAAGGAACCTTGCGGACCTCGAACTTGACGCCCTTGGCCTTGAGGGCCTCGAGGGTCTTAACGTCGTCATCGCCCATAGCGACGGCGTTGGTGACGACGACCTTGCCCTTGGAGTGAGCCATGGAACCGATGTTGACTTCCTTGATGTCGACGCCGGCCTCGATGGCCTTGAGCAGATCCTGCGGGTTCTCGAAGAGCAGCATGGCCTTGGTGTCACCAAAACGCGTGTCCTTGACGACCTCGGCCATCTTCTTGATAGGCACGACGTTGGCATGGACTCCCGGAGGGGCAGCCTGCTCGATCATGGTCTTGCGGAGCTCGTCGTGAGCAACGCCGTCGGAAACCACGATGATGCGGTTGGGGTTGATCTGCTTGGTCCACGTGGTGGCCACCTGACCATGCAGCAGACGGGTGTCGATACGGACGTGGGCAATCTTGATGTGCCCGTCGCCGATGACCGTTCCCGGAGGGATGGCGCCTGCAGGAGCAGCGGCGGCCGCAGCCGGCTTCTTCTCCTCGGGCTCCAGAGACTCGGGCTTGACGCGCACGCCAGCCTTAGCCTCAGTCACGAGATGTTTTGCGATCGCATGTGCAGTGTTCTTTGCATCAAAGCGCTGCGAATATGCCTCGATGAGCATAGGCAGGTTGACACCGGTGACGATAGCCCAGGAATCATGGCCCTCGATGAGCCCGCTAATCTGGTTGAACGGCGTGCCGCCCCACAGATCAACGAGGAAGAGCACCTGCTCCTGGTCCTCGAAGGAAGCGATTGCTTCCTCGACCTTAGCACGGAAGTCGTCGGGGCCCATGCTCGGCTCGAGCGAGACCACGGCCACAGACGGCTGATCGCCAAAGACCATCGAGCCCGTCTGCTTGATTCCAGCTGCCAAGTCCCCGTGGCTAGCAAGAACAATACTTACCATCACATAACCTCCTTTTTGTCTACGTAATTCCTACACGACATGAAAGGAGTATACCTGTTTGGTTTGTGGAATTATAGCTAAATCCGCAAAAGGTTGGATTATTTGTTTAAACGTCTAAGTTTGTTACAAGTTGGTTACGTTGCTGCTTTTCGACTCATTACCCGCCAAGGCGTCGCTCATCAAGCCACGCATTTTACAGATACAAGCAGACTGTTCATTAATATCGATTTTAGGCAAGCGCGAATGCGCTTGTACTGCCGCTACATTGTTCAAACAGGTATGACTTGACTATTTGCGCGACTTATGATCTACGAAACCACTCAAAAAAGTTGCGGTGGAATAGTTCTTGTTTAAGAGCCAGAAGGCTGGGATTTAGGAACTATTTCACCGCAACTTATAGGGAATCCTAGACGATGTGGAGGGGGTGGGCGGCATCGACGGCGTCGAGGACGTCGGAAGGGCCGTCGGGGGCAGCGTCTGCCGGTTCCTCGTCGGGGGTCTCAATCTGCTTAATCATGACCTCCTGGCCCTGCAGCAGGTATGTCTCGCCGCTGCCGCAATGAGGGCAGGTCTTGCCGTGCTCGACTGTCGCATAGTCGCGGCCGCACGCCTCGCAATGCGTCACGGCCTCGACAGGCTCCACAATAAGCTCCGCGCCCTGCGCGATGGGCTTTTTATCTGCCGCCCAGCGCCAAGCGTCGAGCAGCAAGTCGGGAACGACGCCCGAGACCTCGCCCAGCAGCAGCGTGACGCTCGAAACGCGACTCACGCCATTGGCGCGCGCCACGTTCTCGACATCGCGAATGATGTGGTAAACGATTCCGAGCTCGTGCACTTTTAATTCCTTCCACCGTTCTAACGAACGGCGGTCGGCTTGACGCTGCGCGAGCCCCAGACGGGCGATCTGCCTTTCAATCGTCGGGCATGGGCAAAAGCCCTATGCCCTCCTCTTTCAAGGCACCTCGCCACGCCTGGGACCCGCTCGCTGTCCAACCGTTCTCTGCGCCGTTCGCTTACTTGTTAGGTTCTTTTACTTCTTCCCGAATTTGATTTTGATGGCGCGCTTGAGCGCGTACTTACCCAGGCTTGGGAGCTTTTGCTCGTATTTGACCATCGTGGAGCACTCGGGGCGATCGCGATCCAGGTGGATGGCATCGAACGCGCACTTGGTGGTGCACAAGCCGCAGCCGATGCACTTGTTGGGGTCGACGATCGAGGCACCGCAGCCCAGGCAGCGGGCGGTCTCGGCGCGCACCTGCTCCTCGGTAAAGGTCTCGACGTACTCGCTAAAGGGTGCAGCCTTCTCGCGCTCGCGGTCGACATGCGCCACCTCGCGGCTCGCCTTGTCGTAGCTCTCGATCACGACATCGTCGCGGTCGAGCGCGGTGTAGTGGCGCTGGTTGCGGCCGATGGTGAGCGTGGATCCCGGCTGCACAAAGCGATGGATGGACACGGCGGCCTCGTGACCGGCGGCGATGGCGTCGATGGCAAAGCTCGGACCGGTGTAGACGTCGCCGCCCACAAAGATGTCGGGCTCAGCGGTCTGATAGGTCTGGGGGTCGGCAAGAGCACCCTGGCCGCGGCCGAGCTCCACCTTGGAGCCAGCCAGCAGGTCGCCCCACACAATGGACTGGCCAATCGACATGACCACGCGGTCGGCATCGACGCGGCGCAGATCGTTCTCGTCGTACTCGGGCGCAAACCGGCCCTCGTCGTCAAAGACACGCGTGCAGCGCTTGAAGGTGATACCGCACACACGACCGGCCTCGTCCAGGTGAACCTCCTTGGGGCCCCAGCCGCAGCTGATGTGAGCGCCGTCCTCAACGGCCTCGCGACGCTCCTCCTCGCTGGCGGGCATCTGGGCCTCGCTCTCCAGGCAGAACATCTCAACGTGCTCGGAACCCAGACGGCAGGCGTTGCGCGCGACGTCGATGGCCACGTTGCCGCCGCCCACCACGATGGTGCGGCCGGGCAGCGCGTCGATCTTGCCACTGTTGACCTCGCGCAAAAAGTCGACGGCCACGGTCACGTCCTCGGCATCCTCGCCCGGAATACCGGCGAAGCGGACGCCCTGGCAGCCGATGGCAACATAAAAGGCCTTAAAACCCTGCTCGCGCAGCTCGTCGAGCGTCACGTCGCGACCGACCTCCACGCCATAGCGGAACTCGGCGCCCATCAGGCGAATGACCTCGACCTCGGCCTCGATAACATCCTTCTGCAGCTTAAAGCTGGGAATGCCGTAGGTGAGCATACCGCCCGGGCGCTCGTTTTTCTCGAACACGACGGGCTTGTAGCCCTTCTCGGCCAGATAGAAGGCACAGGACAGACCTGCCGGACCGGCACCGATGATGGCGATCTTCTGGTCGAAGCCGCCGGCACGCGTCGGGGTCACCACGGGTGGGACATAGCGGGTCGCGGCATCAAGATCGCGCTGGGCGATGAACTTCTTGACCTCGTCGATAGCCACGGCGGCGTCCACACGGCCGCGGGTGCAGGCATCCTCACAGCGGCGGTTGCACACGCGGCCGCAGATAGCGGGCAGCGGGTTCTCACGCTTGATGAGCGCCAGCGCCTCGTCATAGCGGCCCTGAGCCGCGAGCTTCAAATAGCCCTGAACGGCGACATGCGCGGGGCAGGCCGTCTTGCAGGGCGCGGTGCCGGACTCATGCGTCTCGATGCGGTTGTCGTTGCGGTAGTTGGGCGACCACTTGGTGTGGTCCCACTTGGTGGCGTCGGGCAGCTCCTGGCGCGGATACTCGGGCACCTGTCCGCCGGCCTTTTTGCTGCAGAGCTTCTGGCCCAGCTTGGCGGCGCCGGCCGGACACACCTCAACGCAGCGACCGCAGGCCACGCACTTGTCCTTCTCGACCTTGGCGACATAGGCCGAGCGCGACAGGTTGGGCGTGTTGAACAGCTGAGAGGTGCGCAGGGCATAGCACACGTTGACGTTGCAGTTGCAGATGGCGAAGATCTTGTTCTCACCGTCGATATTGGTGATCTGGTGCACAAAGCCGTTGTCCTCGGCCTGGCGCAGGATGTCGTAAACCTCCTCGCGCGTCACATAGTGGCCGCGGTCGGTCTCAACCACGTAGTCGGCCATATCGCCCACGGCGATGCACCAGTCGGCGGGGTCGTCGGCGCAGCCCTCGCCCATCACGCGACGGCTCGCGCGGCAGCTACAGGTGCTGGCGGCATACTTACCCTCGTATTTGTCGAGCCAATGCTCGATATGCTCGATCGGCACCGACGTGCTCGCGGCATCGATAGCCTTCTCGACCGGAATGACGTGCATGCCGATGCCGGCGCCTCCGGGCGGCACCATCGGCGTGGCCTTGGACAGCGGTCCCTTGGACGCCTGCTCAAAGAACTTGACGTAGACCGGGTGCTCTTCGAGCTGGCTCACGCGCATGTTGAGGAACTCGGCGGAACCCGGTACCAGCATGGGCAGCACCCACTGCTTGGCGCGCTCGGGGTTTTCCCAGTTGTACTCGAGCAGGCCCGTGTAGCTCATGTCGTCGAGCATCTTCTCGATCTGGGCCTCGGGCATGCCGGTGAGCTTGATCATCTCGGGCAGCGTGTAGGGACGGCGCATCTTCATCTTGCAGAGCACCTCGGCCTGCTCGTCGGTCGCGGCCTCGGCAAACGACCAGTACTCGTAGCCCAGCAGCTCGTCGCGATGCAGCAGACGGTTGGTGCAGTGCTCGCACAGCTTGACGATGGCCTCGCGCGGATGCTCCGGCAGCGGCGGCACAAACTCCGAACCGATATCGGGCTCGGTGTAGCTAATTCCCGGTCCGTTGAGAATCATGGTTGTCCCTTCTCTTGCCACAGCCCGGCGAGACCGCGGCGCCCCTCTTTTTACGGGCTCGACATGCCCCCCACGCCGTTCACCCGTTATTGTTGACATTGTGTCAAAAACAGTATTGACGAACCGTCAACAATATTCAAGACTGTTAGGCGAACGGTCAGGCTCAAACGGATGAAAGGCGGCAAGCGCATGAGCAGTAACGCAGCGAACACCTCTGTGGCCGACGCCGTCCCCGCGCCCGACAGCACGGCAAAGCGCCTGACGGGCGACGAGCGCCGACGCGAGATTCTCGCCGCCGTGCGCACCGTGAGCTCCGAGCTGGGCGTGTCGCATCTATCCGTCTCGGCCGTGACCAAGCGAGCCGGCTGCACGCGCTCGCTGTTCTACCACTACTTCGCCGACATGGACGCCGCCGTCACCGCCGTCATGGACGAGGCAATCGACGGCTTTATCTCCGAGCTCGAGCAGTGGAATGCCAGCCGCACCGTTGGCGATATCGAGGGCGCGCTCGACACCGTCGCCCCGCTCTTTAAGCGTCTGGTCGCCAGCGGCCACGAGCTGCCGAGTACGCTCACCTCAAGCAGTGGCGCGCTCTACGGCGGCTTTTTGCACAACGTGGTCCAGCGCGTGGCGCAATACATCTGCGACACTACCGTGGTGGACTTTGTCGCCCATCATGAGCTACGCATCGACCATGTCTACGAGACGTTCTACACCCTCATCATGGGGTTGTTGATGTATATCCGCACGCACCCCGATGTGCCCGACGAGACGGTCAAGGAAATCATCGCCTCGACACTCCACATCGAGGGCTATACCGCCAAGTATCCGGAGCGCAAGCCCCAGGACTGACGACATTTGGCCAAACTGCCCGCGATCGGAAGAGGGGCCGCGGGCGTGTGAAAGGAGAGCAGCATGCTGTTCGATGTTTGGGGTAGCGATACCCTTATCCACTGGGCCGGCTGGGCCATGGTCTTTATTGGCCTGATCGTGCTCAACGAGGTCGGCCGCCGCACCAAGCTGGGCGCGGCCATCATCTTTGGCGTGGCTCCGCTGGCCATGACCATCTACTGCGTCGCCATCGCCGTGGGCGTCTCACAAGGCGCCGAGTGGGCGCTCACCAACCCCACCCATGTGTACCAGAACAGCTGGTTCCACTACGCCAAGGTATACGCGGCGCTGGCCGGTTGCTGGGGCTTCATTGCCATTAAGTACCAGTGGGGCAAGATCGGCAAGGCGCATTGGTTCCGCGCATGGCCGTTTGTGATCGTCGCCATCAACATCATGATCGCCGTCGTGTCCGACTTTGAGAGCGCCTATCACTTCTTTGTCCTGGGCCAGTCCACCTGGGTCACCTCCGAAGGTGCCACGCAGCTGGCCGGCTGGAACAACGTGTTCAACGGCATCGCCGGTATCATCAACATCTTCTGCATGACCGGTTGGTGGAGCGTCTACGCCTCCGAGGATCAGACCGACATGCTGTGGCCCGATATGACCTGGGTCTACATCATCGCCTACGATATCTGGAACTTCTGCTACACCTACAACTGCCTGCCCACCCACTCCTGGTTCTGCGGCTTTGCGCTGCTGCTGGCGCCCACCGTCGCCGCCTTTATCTGGAACAAGGGCGGCTGGATTCAGAACCGCGCCTTTACGCTGGCCATTTGGTGCATGTTTGCCCAGGTGTTCCCGTTCTTCCAGGAGGAGTCCATCTTTGTGACCCACTCCACGCTCGACCCCGGCGCCGCTACCGCGGTCTCGATCGCCGCGCTGGTCGCCAACATCGCCGCGATCATCTACATCGCCTACCGTGCCAAGAAGCTCGGCCGCAATCCCTACAAGCAGGATGTCTTTGAGGGCACCAGCGATTGGGAGAAGGCTACCGCCCGCCGCGCCAAGGTTGATTACGCTCACGCCGAGTAACATGTTTATTCCGTCCACATTTGAATGTAGGCAAACTTAGCCGATACCGCAATCGCGCGTCATGCGCAGCCCCGGAAAGCGATTCGCCCGCTTTCCGGGGCTTTTTGTTGTTGCACGCATTCACGCACATATTCCATTCGCACACACATTCAAAACCTCTCGCACAGATAAAATCAGATTTCCGATCGCCTGACAGCTCTATATGACCTTGTTTTTGGGTACATTGTTGTCCCGATATTGAGCTTGGGGGATATATGAAAGATGAGACGATGGGCCAAGAGGATGCGACCCAAGATGCAGAAGCTTGCGCTGAGGCCTTGGAGAGCTTAGACCGGATTTCACTCGATGAGATTGCGTTTGACGATTCGGGCGTTGATGTGCAGGATGAGCTGGAAGCCGAGGCGCAGTCCGATGATCAGGATGCAGACGACGTTGAGCCTGCCGAAGATGAGGCAGGTCACGAAGGTACCGAAAGCGAGGCCGGCAATCAGCCCGAATCCGACACGGGCGAGGAAACCGTCTTGCTCGACAGCTTACCGGCCGAAGATTCGCTGACTCGCGAGCTTCCTGGCCTGGGTTCCGCACCAGCCGTGGATGAGACCATCGCCATGGGCGATATTCCCCTGCCGTCCGTTCCCTCGGCACACGAAGCCGAGGTCCGCCATCGCAAGATGTCGCCCAAGCGCCGCAATCTGATGGTCGCCGGTGTCGTGGCCGTCGCGCTCGTCGCCGGCGGTGCAGGCTATGCTGCCTGGAACGGATATCAGCAAGAGCAGGCTGCCGCTGTCGCCGCCAATGCCCACACGATGATGTCGGTGCAGATTGGCGTGCATGCCGCGGGCCTCGACTGTTCCGCCGGCTCCAAGATTCCCGTACAAGTGAGTGGCCAGGATTCTGACGGATCCTCCGTGAGCGAAACACTCTATGTTGACGAGCACGGCCGTGGCATCAAACTGCTACCCGGTGACTACACGCTCTCCATCGCTGCCTCCCCCATCGCGTCCGACGGCACCGTCTATACCGTGCCGACCACCAAGGCGCAGGTCACGATCAAGAGCGACGGACAGGACCTAAGCAGCCAGGCCGCCTTTAAGCTCAAGGTGCCTTCGGCCGACACGGTAACCGACGACCAGATCGATGCCGCCGCCAAATATGCCGAGGAGGGAGGCGCGAGCTCCGCCGCCACCGCCAAGGTGCTCCAGCAGGCGGCAACCGCGCGGCGCGACGCCGCCGTCAATGCCGTGAGCGCGCAAAAGGCACAGGCAGCCCGCGATGCTGACGCTCGCCACAAGGCAACCGACCTCTACCAGCTCGATATCCCCGTCGAGTGGTACGGCAAGGTCGAGACTTGGCAAAATGGCAGCACGCTATGCATCTATCTTGCCGGCGACAGCGATACGCCGATTGTGACGCTCGTCGCGGTGCGCGAGGGCGAGAGCTTTACGCCCGATGAGGGCGATACGGTTTTGGGTGCGGCCAATCTAGGCAACGGTTATACCGTCTACGCCAGCGGCCCCGTCTATCCGTACGTGGTGCCCCAGACCATCAACGGACGGACGCAGAATCCCGTGTCAACCTACCCCATGGACACGGCCATTGAGCTTGTCGAGCTCACGACCGGTAACCGCTACACCTATAGCCAGATCAAGAACGTACTGGTCGGCAAAGACGGCAAGGCCGACGCTGCGACCAAACTCGAGACCGACTACCTCGCCCAGATTCTCCTGCCGAGCATCAAGGCCCAGGACTAGCGGACCATGACACCTGAGTCCTGGCCTCGCAAATCCATAGACGATTAGGAAAGGAGCCACTTCCATGCGGGCACAGCATGTACCACGCCGTGTTTGCATGGAATATCGGCCTGCTCATCCATGGTAACGATTACCGACTCGCCAAGATCAAACTGGGCCATCGCGGCATCGAGCGCGGCAATTTCGCGCTCGCGCGTTTTCTCGCTTGTCATATCCACACTTACCTGAATCAGGCCGTAAGCCTGCATGAGCAGTGCATCCCCAGCCACAAAGTCCACCTCATGGCTTTTATTCTTATCTTTAATCAGCAGGCGGCAAACCGAACCGGGCCGCACGGCGGGGGTCCTTCTTCTGAGCGCATTGAACACCGCGGTCTCGAGCCTCTGACCATGATCCAATGCCGATGCGGGGGAGAACGCTCCGAACATCGCAGGATCGACGGCGTAGACCTTAGACGCAGACCGCGTATTATTTGCAAGCGAACGCGTGAACTCCGGCACCGAAAACAGCAGGTAGGCGTCCTCGTAATACTCAAGTAAGTCGCTGAGCGTATTTCGACTGACGGATATCTGTCTGCTCTTGAACTCGTTGTACACTTTGTTCACTGACAGCTCTCGTCCCGAAGATGCCATGCACCGCGCCAGAAACAGCGAGGCCAAACGGGGGTTCTTGACGTCGTAACGTTCAACGACGTCCATGGCGACCGTTCGCGACGCATATTCCTGTAGCAGCTGAATCGCGTCTGCGGGCGTCTGCTCAAGTGTCGCGATGAATCCCCCTCGCTCGAGATATCCGACCAGATGGTGTCGGAGCAACGCTGCATCGCTCGAGGAGAAGGGTGCGTTCGACTCAGGAACGCTCCCCGTCTTATATCGGACGTATTCCGAAAAACTCAACGGAAAAAGCTCTCGCACAAGAGAACGGCCCCTGAACTCGCTCTTAAGTTCTGAGGACAGCATCTTAGAAGAAGATCCCGTCACGTAAACGGTCGCCTTCTCCGTATCGACCACGCGTCGCAGAAACGCACCCCATTCGGGTATTTCCTGGATCTCGTCAAAGAAAAGGTAGGCGCCCTCGCCTCGAGCAGCAGGATATAGTGCATAGAATGTATCGAGCACGTCCGCTAGTAGCGATGGCTCATACGGACGCAAGCGCTCATCCTCAAAATTGAAATATAGCATCCGGTCAAGCTCGACGCCTTGGCCCTGAAGCCGCCGTATCTCCTGATACAGGCGATACGTCTTTCCACAACGACGGGCGCCCACAATCACATATACGATGTTGTCGCGCTTTGGCTCCTGCGGGTTGCCCAGATCAAGGTCGCGCTCAAAGACCTGCGGAATCCCCTGTTGCTCAAAGTCCTTTATTTTTTGAGCCACCAAGTCGTTGAATGCCATAATTCTCCAATCTTGCTCTCCTGCTAATCAAGATTATAACGATTCTTGATTAGCAGGAGAGCAAGATTATGCGTATCTTGATTAATGGATAAGCAAGTTTTCTATTAGTGGCCCCTCCCGGAGGATATCGAGCGGCCGAGGGGGCAGGCATGAACGCCTCTAGCCGAAAACAAAGTAGCTAAAAAAGCCCCGTCCCAAATGAGCTACTTAACGCCAGGGGTCGGCTTCGAAGAGGGGCTCGCGCTCGGGGCGACGATCGCTATAAGGATCGTAGCCGTCGTCATCCTCGTTCTCGGCACGGATATAGGGGTCGCGCGGCTTGGGCACAGGCTTGGGTGCAGGCTTGGGTGCGGCCGGCGCGGCGTTGGCGACCGGCGCATTCGTCTTGTTCTTGTCTATCATCTGCATATCTCCTTGCCATGCAATCGTGTTCAACATTATCGATTGTCGCACGAAAAAGGGCGGCGGACCCAATTGGATCCGCCGCCCTTGGCGTTTAGAGACGGCTGGCAGATTTTAAGGCATGTCCCATAAATCTACTCGGCGTCGGGGACCTCGTAGGTAGCAGACGGCGTGTTATCGCACACGACGGTAAAAGCACCGTCCTTGTCGACATCGACCGTCACCTGATCGCCCTCGCGCACCGTACCGTCGATGATGGCGGCGGCGATGGCGTCCACGACCTCGCGCTGGACCAGGCGCTTGAGCGGACGGGCACCGAACACGGGGTCCAGGCCACCCACGGCGAGCATCTGCTTGGCCGCCGGGGTAATGGCAAGCGTCATGCGCTCCTTGGCCAGACGCGCGCGGACATCGGCAAGCTGGATATCGACGATCTTTTCGATTTGCGCCATGCCGAGCGGATGGAACACCACGATATCGTCGATACGGTTGAGGAACTCGGGGCGGAAGGTTTGAGCCATGGCCGCGTCGACCTGATGGCGCATCTCCTCCTCGTCCTTGCCGGACAGATCGGCGATAGCCTTGGAACCCACGTTGGACGTCATGATGATAATCGTGTTCTTGAAGGACACCTGGCGACCCTGGCCATCGGTCAGACGGCCGTCATCAAGCACCTGCAACAGCACGTTAAAGACATCCGGATGAGCCTTCTCCATCTCGTCGAGCAAGATTACGGAGTACGGACGACGGCGCACGGCCTCGGTGAGCTGGCCGCCCTCGTCGTAGCCCACGTATCCCGGAGGCGCACCGATCAGACGCTGGACGCTGAACTTCTCCATATACTCGGACATGTCGATACGCACAAGCGCGCGCTCATCATCGAACAGGCACTCGGCCAGCGCCTTGGCGAGCTCGGTCTTGCCTACGCCGGTGGGGCCCAGGAAGAAGAAGCTGCCGATGGGCTTGTCCGGATCGGAAAGGCCCGCACGGCTGCGGCGCACAGCTGCGGCGACGGCGGAGACGGCCTCGTCCTGGCCAATGACGCGCTTATGCAGCTCGCCCTCCAGGCCCTTGAGCTTGTCGAGCTCGCCCTGCATCATCTTGGACACGGGCACACCGGTCCAGGCGCTCACGACCTCGGCAATCTCGTCGGAGGTCACCTGCTCGTTGAGACCCTCGCCGTCCTGCTGCTTTTGTGCCTCGAGCGCGGCCTCGGAATCCTGAATCTGCTGCTGCAGACCCGGAATCACGGAGAAGCGCAGCTCGGACGCACGACCCAGGTCGCCGTTGCGCGTCGCGCGCTCCTCTTCGCTCTTGGCCTCGTCAAGCTGGCCCTTAAGCTCCTGCACGTGGTCGATGGCGTTCTTTTGGTTGAGCCAGCCGGCCTTTTGCACGTTGAGCTTTTCCTGGACCTCGGCAATCTCCTGGCGCAGGGCTTCCAGACGCTCCTTGGAGGCGTCATCGGTCTCCTTCATGAGCGCCTGCTCCTCGATCTGCAGCTGGGTGAGCTGACGCGTGGTGGCGTCGATCTCGACCGGCATGCTGTCGAGCTCCATGCGCAGGCGGCTTGCGGCCTCATCGACCAGGTCGATGGCCTTGTCGGGCAGGAAGCGGTCAGCGATGTAGCGATCGGAGAGGTCGGCGGCGGCCACGAGCGCGCTATCGGTGATATGCACGCCGTGGAAGATCTCGTACTTCTCCTTGAGGCCACGCAGAATCGAGATGGTGTCCTCGACGGTGGGCTCGGAGACCATCACGGTCTGGAAACGTCGGGCGAGTGCCGCGTCCTTCTCGATGTACTTACGGTACTCGTCGAGCGTGGTCGCGCCGATCGCATGCAGGTCGCCACGGGCGAGCGCAGGCTTGAGGATGTTGCCGGCATCCATGGAGCCCTCGGTGGCACCCGCGCCCACGATGGTGTGGAGCTCATCGATGAACAGGATGACCTTACCCTCGGATTTTTGTACTTCCTTGAGCACGGCCTTCAAGCGGTCCTCGAACTCGCCGCGGTACTTGGCGCCGGCGACCAGCGCGCTCATGTCGAGCTCGATGAGGTCGCGGTCGCGCAGGGTGCTCGGCACGTCGCCGGCCACGATACGCTGGGCGATGCCCTCGACGATGGCCGTCTTGCCGACGCCCGGCTCGCCGATGAGCACGGGGTTGTTCTTGGTGCGGCGCGACAGTACCTGGATGGTACGGCGAATCTCGTCGGTACGGCCGATGACCGGGTCGAGCTTGCCGGCGCGGGCGAGGTCGCAGATGTTGCGACCGTACTGCTCCAGCGCCTCAAACTGCGTCTTGTCCTCGGCAGACGTCACGCGGTCATCGCCGCGCAGCTCCTCGTAGACTTGCTCGATGCGCTCCTTGGTCACGCCGGCGTCGCGCAGAACGCGGCCGGCCTCGCCCTTGTCCTCGGCAAGTGCCATCAGAAGATGCTCGGTCACCACAAAGCTGTCGCCCATCTTGGTGGCCTTCTTTTCGGCCTTCTCAATGACGCGGACGAGCTCATTGGAAAGACCCATCTGCTGACCCTCGCCCGAAACCTTGGGCGCATGGTCGATGGCATCTTGCGTGGAGCGTGCGAGCTGGGCCGGTTCGGCGCCGATGCGTTCGATGATCACGGAGATATTGCGCTCGCCGGCGCCGAGCAGGGCGGACAGCAGGTGAATCGGCTCCACCGCGCCGGCCTGCGCATCGGCAGCCGTGCTCATGGCGGTCTGCAGCGCCTCGCGCGACGTCATTGCTAGCTTATCGATTCTCATGGAATCACCTCTCTTGGGGTGGCCGCCCTACGGGGCGGCTTCACGTTGTTCGAGAAGTATTGTTGCCAGCTTTGCGCGATCTTATACACAAATCTAAGTCTCTATATATAAGATTTTCTGAGTGATTGAAAGATAGGGAGCAGGTGCGCTCACCCGCTACGGCCTCGTCCCCTTACTATCTCAATCTGTAACATCTAGCGGCTGTTTATGGCTCTAGATGTTACAGATCGAGATGAAATGACCAGCGGCACCCGTTTATCTAAATCTGTAACATCTAGTCAGCAAATAGAGCTCTATCTGTTACAAATCGAGACGAACAGAAAACACCCGGATCAATAATCTAAATCTGTAACACCAGGCCCACTTTTAGCGGCCAAGATGTTACAGATCGAGACAGACCGAAAACCACCACAAAGAGGACAGGCGCCTTTGTGGTGGTTGCAGCCTCTATTTACTTGTCGAGCCCGTACTTCCCGATTCGACGGTCCAGGGCATCTCATCCTCGAACAGCCATGTACGGGCAGACCCACTATCGCGTGCAGTCTGCGGGTCAGGCAAGCAGGTCTGTTTATAGGCATCTTGGATACACTGACCCATAAAATCGTTGAGCTCGGTCTGGTCGCCCTCCATGACATAGGCGACATCGCCGTCCATGATGTAGATGCCCGGCCCCTCATTGCCCTCGTAGCCCGGATCGTACGAGACATCACATAACTTTGCGCCGTTTGCAGTGTCCAGCTCGATGGAAGAGTGGCATCCGCCAACCATGTCGTTCGCTTTTGCCCGATAGGACGCATATCCGTACCAACGCTTAAATGTTTTGCCCTTGAGTAGCTCGGACGCCCTATCGATCAGGCTTGTATCCGTGGTATAGCGCATGGCCCCAAGCTGAATACGCGGATAATTACTAATGCCCAGCGCAGCCGGTTGCTCATCAAAATCAACGGTAATGGTCTCGGGCTTGTCGTCGCCGGTCAGAAGTTCGACAGATTGAGTCACAGGCTTGACCACCGGCTCCGTCACCGCAGCAGGTAGAAACGCCATGCCGACAGTGCCCATGCCAACCACGGCAATCGCAAGCGCCAAAACAATCAATCCAATACGGGCAGGACTTCTCACAGCAAAACACCTCACAATGCAAGCCTTCGCCACCTGCACTAATGATATCGCGGCCAGCACTATTACCAAAAGGAGCTGCTCGTACCCCACCACCACAAAGGTGCCTGTCCCCTTTGTGGTGGTCCCAGTCTTTTTTAGCGTCCTTCAAGACCCAACGAGAACACAGCGACGAAATCGAGAGCCAGCGATAGCCCGTTCGCGCAGATATAGATGGAGATTCAAGACAAGGGTGCCGGCCTAAACGACTTGGCTATCGTACGCCACAACTTTCTCGTCATCGTCCCTGTCGTTTTTATAGTGCTTATAGTGAAAATAGCGAGTTTAGTGAGAATAGTATTGCGCAAAACTCGTGAACTCAATTTTTGACCCCTCGCCCAGAATGAGGGGAGGCAAATATTCCTATTAGAGATCAAATCGAAGCCCAATGGGGCCTTTCAGCCCCCTCATTCCGGGCGGTCGCTTTCTTTTGAATATTGTCGTAAGCTGGTATCACTTATCTTAATGAATGCATACTGTTTGCGAGGTACCCGCCGTGAAACGCTCCACCTATATCGGCCTGCTCGTCTTAGCGTTTGCGATTACCGCAGTCGGCGTAGGAATTATCTATCTCGCATTTCTCCCCGCCTCTGCAACGCAGGCAGCGATTGAGACCGTAAGCTATCCCATCGAAATCCTCACCGATATCGCCAAACCCGATTCGATCACCGTCGATTTTGACGGTACGCCCGCAGCGCTTGGGGTCAGCAACTATCCCCGTATCGAACTTGGGGCCAAGCGCTATACCAAAGATGAGCAGCTTATCGGTAAGGCAGCCAAGTTGCTCAAAGGCAAGACGTTTAAGCGGTGGTACAGCGCCGTAATATATCGAGCCAAGAACAGCCAAATGAATGGCGGGTATCATTCGACCCTTGAACTCGATGCGGCAAACGGGAGCAGACTGTGCAACGTCTCATACGACCCCGGCTACGTGGACAACGAAGGGCCGGGAGTCTATATCTCGGATGGCAACGTGATCTACGTCATGGAAGGCGACCAGACGGCAGTCGTCGATTTTATGGATCGGTGTACCGAGGATGCCTACGAACAAACCTGCGAGCCCGATCCGCAGACAGCGCGCGACAGCGGCTCAGCACGCACTTGGCTATTTGACGATGAAATAACCTGGACCCCATCGAAATAAGAACCCGCCGGACAGGCACCTTTGTGGTGGTCCAAAAAGAAGCCGCCCCAATAAAAAGAGGCGGCATCAGGCCCAGTCTATTTTTGGCGTTCCTCAAGATCCAACGAGAACGTCGCGGTAGCCCCTGCCGCGCCTTTCCCTCGGGCGACCCTCGCGAAGCGCGTGAGCACGAGGGAAAGGTGTGGCAGGGGCGTACGGCAGCGTTACTCGGCAGCGGCCTTGAACTTGTTGTAGTTGATCAGGCAGCCGGCCTTGACGATGGCACGCTCCTCTGCCGTCATATCGGCAATGTAGAGCTCAATCTGCTCGACCGCACCATCGGCGCGCACCACGTAGGCGGCGATGTCCTTCAGGTCGCCATCGAGCGCGGCACGGATACCCGGCACAAAGACGTAATCGCCCACCTCAAAGTTGGGCTCGGCCTCCATCTGGAAGGGCACCATGCCCCAGTTCATCACGTTGGAGCGATAGCGCTTGGTGGCGTACTCGTGGACGATGTTGGCCAGGCCGCCAATTACGCGCTGGCAGCTCGCGGCCTGCTCGCGGGCGCTGCCGTCGCCAGGCTTCTTGGCGTAAATCATGGAACCGAACTCGGTCGCCTTGGCATCGGCCGCGACACCCGCGCCGGCCAGCGCCTCAAACACACCGGCAAGCTCGGCATCGAACGCCGCCAGGTCGCCCGCGGACTCGCCGGCAACGCGACGCTTCTCCACAGCGTCGACCTCCTTGGAGCGACCCACGTAGGCCGGGTCGCGGCGGCTCAGCGTAAACTCAGCCAGGCCCAGCGGGTTGGAGCGGAAGGAGCTCGTCTCGCCCGAGGGAATGAGCTCGTCGGTCGTGGTGACCGGGTCCATGATCTTGGAGCAAACCTTGAGCAGGATGTCGTCGCCGAGCGGCTCCATCGCGGGCCACGGCTTGATGTTGGGGCCTTCGACCAGCTCGTCGGCAGGCTCCGCCTTGCCAAAGCCCCAGTACACGCGCTTCTTGTACGGCGCGTCGTCAAAGGTGTACTCGCAGGCCTCGTCCCAAGTGTCCTCGGGCAGGTCGGTCGCCGGCGTCAGGACGCCGCCGTTGGCAGCCGTTGCCGCAATGGAGCGGGCGTCCATCAGGGCCACGGCGCTCAGCTGGCCATTACCCGGCTTGGAACCCTCGCGGTTGGGGAAGTTGCGCGTGGTGTGACGGATCGAAAGGCCGTTGTTGGCGGGCGTGTCGCCGGCGCCGAAGCACGGGCCGCAGAATGCCGTGCGCACGATTGCGCCGGCCTCCATGAGGTCGTAGATGTAGCCGCGGCGTGTAAGTTCGAGCGCCACGGGCTGGCTCGTGGGATAGACCGACAGCGAGAACTCGCCGCAGCCGGTATTGGCGCCCTTGAGCACGCGGGCAGCCTGGACCACGGAGTCATAGTTGCCGCCCGAGCAGCCGGCGATAACGCCCTGCTGCACGTGCAGCTTGCCGTCGACGATCTTGTCGAGCAGGCTAAAGTGCGTCTTGCCCTCGCCGATCTTGGCGGCCTCGAGCTCCACCTCGTGCAGGATGTCCTCGAGGTTCTCGTTGAGCTCGTCGATCTCAAAGCCGTTGGAAGGATGGAACGGCAGTGCGATCATGGGCTTGATGCTCGACAGGTCGACCTCGACGCAACCGTCGTAGTAGGCGACATCGGCGGGCTTGAGCTCGCGATAGTCGTCGCCGCGGCCGTGCATGGTCAAAAACGCGTGCGTGTCCTCGTCGGTGGCCCAGATGCTCGACAGGCAGGTGGTCTCGGTGGTCATGACGTCAACGCCGTTGCGGTAGTCGGTCGTCATGCTCGCGATGCCCGGGCCCACAAACTCCATGACATTGTTCTTGACGTAGCCCTTGGCAAAGACGGCGCGAATGATGGCGAGCGCCACGTCGTGCGGGCCGACGCCGGGGCGCGGGGCGCCCGTGAGGTAGATGGCCACGACGTCGGGATAGGCGACATCGTAGGTGTCGCGCAGCAGCTGCTTTGCCAACTCGCCGCCGCCCTCGCCCACGGCTATGGTACCCAGGGCACCATAGCGGGTGTGCGAGTCGGAACCCAGGATCATCTTGCCGCAACCGGCGAAGTTCTCGCGCATAAAGGAGTGGATGACGGCGATGTGCGGCGGAACGAAGATGCCGCCGTACTTCTTGGCTGCGGAAAGGCCAAAGACGTGGTCGTCCTCATTGATGGTGCCGCCCACGGCGCACAGCGAGTTATGGCAGTTGGTGAGCACGTAAGGCAGCGGGAACTGCTCCATGCCCGAAGCGCGCGCCGTCTGGATGATGCCGACAAAGGTGATGTCGTGGCTCGCCATGGCATCGAAGCGAATCTTGAGTGCCTCGGGGTCGCCCGACGTATTGTGTGCCTGGAGGATCGAATACGCGATGGTGCCGCGCTTGGCATCCTCGGGTGTCTGCGTAATACCGCGCTCGGCAGCCTCGGCCGCAGGCACAACCTCGCTGCCGCCGCGCAGGTAGATGCCGTCCTCGTACAGCTTGACCATACTGTCTCCCACTCTGCCCAAAAGATTTGGGCGCATAGCATACATTCGTTCAATATCGTGCCATAGAACGGTTGCGAGTGGGTTACGAATCTCTGCGTTCACTTTATCTCAGTAAAGCAGAGGACGAGTTAGGTCCTGGGGAGGCAGACTTAGACGCTCAAATGACGAGAGTGGATAATCTCCCACTTTGAGCCTGCAAACAGGCAAAAAACGGGAGATTATCCACTCTCATTCTGCAGGTACTCATTTAAGTCTGTCCCCAATGAGTGCCTACAGGTCGCCGCCCGTGCCCAGCAGTTTGCGCATGACTTGCTCGGGGTTGACCGAGCCGTCGCGCGGGGCCAGGGCGGTGATCTTCTTCTGCATCTTATACTCGTGCAGCTCGTCCTCGAGCTGGCGCACGCGGGCGCGAAGCTTTTCGTTCTCGCGCTCGCGCTCCTCGGCACGCTCCTTCATATCGAGGATGCGCACCACGCCGGCAAGGTTGATGCCCTCGTCGGTCAGCTGGTTGATGAGCTCCAAGCGCTCGATATCGGCACGCGAATACAGACGCGTGTTGCCGCCCGAGCGCTGGGGGTTCACCAGGCCCTTGGACTCGTAGACGCGCAGAGTCTGCGGATGCATGCCGGTCAACTCGGCCGCCACGCTGATCATGTACAGCGGTTTATTCCTATTGTCCTCGGCCATGCTACCTGACCCCTTTCCGTCTCGTTATCGTCCATCATAAGCCCGCGGGCGCGGGTGTGCGCCACGACCGCCCTAGTATGTCGCCTTGTAACGGTTGACCTTCTCGCGGTAGTCGCGCGTGTCGGCCTCGCGCAGCTTGGCCATGGCATCGCGCTCGTCATCGGATAGGTTCGTGGGGACCTGCACCTTGATCTCGACGAGCAGCGCGCCCGTACGGCCACGGTGTTTAACGTCGGGCGCTCCCATCTCCTTAAAGCGGAACTTCTTGCCCGTCTGGGTACCCGCGGGCACCTTCAGACGGACCGTCGCACCGCCGGGCGTGGGCACGTCCACCGTGCAGCCGAGCGCCGCCTCGTAGACCGAGACCGGTACCTCCATGGTCACATCGGCGCCTTTGCGCTTAAACAGCGGGTGCTCCTCCACGTGCGTGGTCACGACCAGGTCGCCGCGCTCGCCGCCGGCAACGCCATACTCGCCGCGACGCTTGTAGCGTAGCTTGCCGCCGTCGACCGCACCCGCAGGCACCGAGACCGTAATGGTCTGCTGCTCGCCTGTCGAGGGAATGCGATAGGTGACCTTGTGCGTCACGCCGCGGAACGCGTCCTCGGCCGTCACATCGACGGTCAGCGACAGGTCGCCGCCCTTGCGAGCACGGCTGCGGCCCGCGCCGGCACCGGCAGCGCCCGCAGCCCCGGCAAAGCCCGAGCCCCAATCGCTGCCCCAGGCGCCGTTGCCGCTAAAGATGCTGTCGAAGATATCGCCCCAGCCGCTCGCACCGGCGCCGGCACCGTAGCCGCCGCCATACGCGCCGCCCGCGCCCGGCATGCCGCCGAACATGAGCATCTGGTCGTACTCTTTGCGCTTCTTCTCGTCCGAAAGCGTCTCGTAGGCCTCGCTGATCTCCTTGAACTTGGCCTCGTCGCCGCCGGCATCGGGGTGATATTTTTGCGCGAGCTTGCGAAACGCGCTCTTGATCTCTTTGTCGGAGGCGCTCTTGGATACGCCCAGGATGTCATAGAAGGTTTTGCCTGCAGCCATCGTAGCTCCTCTCCTGTTTCATCCGCCGCCCAGCGGGCGGCGGCTCATGCTTTCATATGGCACTAGGTCAGAAAGGGCCCCGGGTGTTGCCCCGGGGCCCTTCTCAATTACTCCTCGGTGCTCTCGGCCGTATCGGCCGTAGCATCCTCGGGCGCCGCTTCGGGCTCCGGTGCGGGGCGCTTCTCGCCACCGTAGGTCACCGTCACCATCGCGGAACGCAGGATGCGATCCGCCATGCGGTAGCCCTTCTGGTACACGTCGTTGACGGTCTCGTCGTACTGCGATGCGTCCTCGACGCGACCCACAGCCTGGTGCTCGAGCGGATCGAACGCCTCGCCCTTGGGGTCGATGGGCTCAACGCCCTCGTGCGCAAACACATCGAGCAGCTTGGCATGCACCGCGTCGACGCCATCGACGAACTGCTTAAAATCGTCGGAAAGCTCCTGGCTACGGGCATGGTCGATCGCGCGCTCGATATCGTCAATCACCGGCAGCAGCGCAGTGACAAGCTTCTCGGTCGCGCGCTCGCGCTCAGCGATGCGCTCGTTGGCGGTGCGGCGACGAAAGTTCTCCCAGTCGGCCTGTAGACGGGCAGTGCGCTCGGTGGCGTCCTTTGCCTTGTCCTCGGCAGCCTTCTGAGCCTCTGCCGCAGCATCGAGCTCGCTGCGCACGTCGGTAAGCTCCTTTTGGGCCTGCTCGAACTTGAGCTTAAAGTCGTTGTCGGCGGCTTCCTCACCGGCGCGGATAGCGGCTTCCACCATCTCGTCCTCGGTCATCGTCGCCTCCTTGTTGGAATCCTCTACCTGGTTCTCGGCAGCCTCGGCGGCCGGGGCCTCGTTGGCCTCGGTATCGTCGACGGCCTCTACGGGAATCTTCACGTCCTTCTCCTCAGAGTCAACGGGGGCGGCGCCAGTGGCGGCCGCCTCCGTGCGAGCTTTACGGGCGGACATGATTACTTGTCCTCGTCGTCCACAACCTCGTAGTCGGCGTCGACAACGTCATCGTCGGCAGGCTGGGCGCCGGCGGCACCGTCGGTCTGCTGCTGAGCGTCGGCGTAGACAACCTGGGCCAGCTCGTAGGCCACGGACTGCAGGGACTCGCCAGCGGCCTTGATGGCCTCGACGTCAGAGCCCTCGAGCGCCTTCTTGGCGTCGGCGATAGCGGTCTCGGCCTTGGACTTCACATCGGCGGAAACCTTGTCGCCCAGCTCGTTGAGGGTCTGCTCGGTGGAGTAGCACAGGCTATCGGTCTGGTTGCGGACCTCGACCTCTTCCTTCTGCTTCTTGTCCTCCTCGGCATGAGCCTCGGCGTCCTTGACCATACGATCGACTTCGTCGTCGGACAGAGCGGTGGAGCCGGAAATGGTGATCTGCTGCTCCTTGCCGGTGCCCTTGTCCTTAGCGGAGACCTTGACGATGCCGTTGGCGTCGATGTCGAAGGTGACCTCGATCTGCGGCACGCCGCGGCGGGCAGCCGGGATACCGGTCAGCTGGAACTTACCGAGCGACTTGTTGTCGCGGGCAAGCTCGCGCTCGCCCTGGAGCACGTTGATCTCGACGCTGGTCTGGTTGTCGGCAGCGGTGGAGTAGACCTCGGTCTTGGAGGTCGGGATCGTGGTGTTGCGGTCGATCATCTTGGTCATGATGCCGCCCATAGTCTCGACGCCCAGCGACAGCGGGGTAACATCGAGCAGCAGGATGCCCTCGACGTCGCCGGTGAGCACGCCGCCCTGGACGGCAGCGCCGTCGGCAACGACCTCGTCGGGGTTCACGGACATGTTGGGCTGCTTGCCGGTCATGGTCTTGACGAGCTCCTGGACGGCGGGCATACGGGTGGAGCCGCCGACGAGGATGACCTCGGTCAGATCGGAGAGCTTGAGCTTAGCGTCGCGCAGGGCGTTGGTGACAGGCTGCTTGCAGCGCTCGAGCAGGTCGCGGGTGATCTTCTCGAACTCGGCGCGGGTCAGCGTGTAGTTGAGGTGCAGCGGGCCGGACTGGTTCATGGTAATGAACGGCAGGTTGATGGTGGTCTGCTGGGCGGCGGAGAGCTCCTTCTTGGCGTTCTCGGCGGCCTCCTTCAGACGCTGCAGGGCCATGGGGTCCTGACGCAGGTCGACACCGTTCTCCTGCTGGAACTTATCGGCCATCCAATCGATGACGCGCTGATCCCAGTCGTCGCCGCCCAGGTGGTTGTCGCCCGAGGTGGACAGAACCTCAAACACGCCGTCGGCGAGGTCGAGGATGGAGACGTCGAAGGTGCCGCCGCCCAGGTCGAAGACCAGGATGCGCTGGTCGGTGCCCTGCTTGTCCAGGCCATAGGCAAGAGCAGCAGCAGTCGGCTCGTTGACGATACGCTTGACGTTGAGGCCGGCGATCTTACCGGCGTCCTTGGTGGCCTGACGCTGGGCGTCGTTGAAGTAGGCCGGGACGGTGATGACGGCGTCGGTGACGGTCTCGCCCAGATACTTCTCGGCGTCGGCCTTCATCTTTGCGAGCGTCATGGCGCTCACCTGCTCGGCGGTGTAATCCTTGCCCTCGATGTCGACGACGGCACGGCCGCCCTGGCCCTCCTTGACCTCATACGGCACGGTCTTGATCTCGGAGGTGCACTCGGAGTACTTGCGGCCCATGAAGCGCTTGATGGAGAACACGGTGTTCTTGGGGTTGGTGACAGCCTGGTTCTTAGCGGCCTTACCCACAACGCGGTCGCCGTCGGCACGGAAGCCCACGACGGACGGGGTGGTGCGGTCGCCCTCGGCGTTCACGATAATGGTCGGAGAACCGCCCTCGAGAACGGCCATGGCGGAGTTAGTAGTACCAAGGTCGATACCAAGAATCTTACTCATTAGAAATTCCCTCTCTCTTTTGCGTTCGCGTCGCCTCGACGGTCTGTCGCGCGGCGCTTCGGCTTGTCTTTCAGGATGTAGTGTATCCCCTTATGGGCTGGAATATACAAAATCTAAGTCAATTCATATAAGATTTCTTATCTCTGAGAGTTTAGGTTCTCAAATGTGCAGGTAGATGCACTGATTGAGTTCTCGGCACATCTATCGAGATCTATGTAGAGATGGCTGAGGTTTTGGTCCGGGGGTGCCTGGGGGTGCCTTGCGGAAAGCTCGTCCCGGTTTGAGCGTGGATTCCGGGTCGCAGTTTCCGCTAGCGGGCTCAACCGGAAACTGCGACCCGTTTTTCGGCCAAATAACGGGACACCCTTTCCGCAGGCGCGCTCAACAGCTCAATATTTCAAGTCACCTTTAGCTAACATTTGCGCAGCTCAACGGCCCCACCTGCGCGTTTTTTAGTAAACCTTGGCATACTCGGCGAACGGTATGAAGATGCCGGCCAGAGGGTATTGCAAACGGTCGCTCCCGTGGTATGTTTTTGCCCGAATCAAACCGGCGCGCATCGCCTGTAGCGTCGGTCAACAGAGAGGAAACTACCATGGCTCATCCCGTAATTGATGCCGACGAGTGCATCGCTTGTGGCGTTTGCGTCGACTCCTGCCCCGCTGGCGTTCTGGAGCTCCAGGACGTCGCTACCGTCGCTGACGAGGACTCCTGCGTCGCCTGTGGCGCTTGCCAGGACGCTTGCCCCGCCGGCGCGATCACCGAGATCGTCGAGGAGTAACAACTCCCCCACTTGCACACTCACAAGTACACCGTGCACAAAAAAGGAGGCCTCCGCATCGCCGCGGAGGCCTCCTTTTTTGTGCGGATAACCAATTAGGCACCATCGCAGGTTGAGCTCACGTCAGCGAAAACGTCCCTAAGCGAGCAAGGTGACGTGAAAGAGGAGGGAAGCGTACTTTGGTACGCGACCGACGATTGAACGTCAGATTGCCGCTTAGGGACGTTTGCAGCATCGGCTACAACAGATCGTCCTCGTAGGGCATCAGGTCTGCCAAATAGCCTTTCTCCTTGAGTATGGCCTCGATCTCGTCGAGGGTTTGCTCATCCTCTGCCGCAATGCGGTGGAAGTGATAGCCGCTCGTCACCGTTAGTAGTGGAAAGCTCTTGCCGCTCTCGATATCGTGCAGGTAGCGCTCAACATCGCGACGATTGCGGATGTCCAGGTCGGCCGTGATCTTACCGTACACGCGGTGATTGACGATCACGTTGAGCACGGCGCCGCCGGCGTCGACGATACTCGTGAGCTCATCGCCTGCCTGCTCCACGCTGTGGCGAACCTTGACCAAGCGCGTGGGCACGGCGGGGCTGCTGGGGGCCTCCTGCAGCACGTAACCGCGGTTGGTTGCCACGACATCGTGCCCATCGGCGCGCAACAGGGCAATATCCTGAACCACGACCTGGCGGCTCACGCCAACCTCGCGGGCAAGTGCGCTGCCCGAAACGGGCTCCCTGGCTCCCTCGAGCACGCCCATGATGGCACGACGGCGCTCGCGGGCGTTCATTATTTACCGTCCAGCAGACGCAGGTGCTTAAGCGAGAGGTCGAGGATCGGGGCGGAGTGTGTCAGCGCGCCCGAGCTAATAAAGTCGACGCCCAGATCGGCCAGGGCGCGAATATTGCTGGCGTCCACATTGCCCGAACACTCAGTCTTGGCGCGACCGGCGATAAGCTCGATAGCGGCGGCCATGTCGTCGTGGGTCATGTTGTCGAACATGATGATGTCGGCGCCGGCTTCCACGGCCTCGCGCACCATGTCCAGGTTCTCGCACTCGATCTCGACCGTCGTGGTAAACGATGCATGGGCGCGCGCCATCTCAATCGCGCGCGCCACGCCACCGGCGGCGTCGATGTGGTTGTCCTTGAGCATGACGGCCGTCGACAGGTTGTAGCGATGGTTGCTGCCGCCGCCGATCTCAACCGCCGCCTTCTCGAAAACGCGCATGCCCGGCGTGGTCTTGCGTGTGTCGACAAGCACGGTCTTGGTACCCTCGAGCGCCGCTGCCATTCTGTGCGTATAGGTAGCGATACCGCTCATGCGCTGCAGGTAGTTGAGCGCCACGCGCTCGCCCGAAAGCAGCACGCGCGCATCGCCGCGCACCTGGCCCACGTGGTCGCCGGCGTGCACCTCGTCACCGTCGGCAACATCAAACAGCACCGAGCTCTGCGAATCCAGCAGCTCAAAGGTGCGGGCGAACACATCCAAGCCCGCGATGATGCCATCGGCCTTGGCGATGAGCTCCACCGTGGCGGGGCGCGCCGTGGGGCACACGCTCGCCGTGCTCACGTCCTCAAACGTAATGTCCTCGCGTAGAGCCTGCAGAATCAGATCATCGACGACGAGCTTCATGGTAATGGGATTCATGGTCTACTCCTCCACGGCCTGCGTGCCGGCGGCACGGGCCAAATCATCGATTGCCAGGGAGTCGGCGCTCAGGGCGCGATGACGCCCGTCGAGCGCGGGCTCGCCCGCCTGCTCCACGGCGAGCGACTCGCCGGTGCGCATGTACCACGCGGCGCGACGACCCCAGACCAGCGCCTCGAGCAGGCTGTTGGAAGCCAGGCGATTCTTGCCGTGCACGCCGTTGCAGGCCGTCTCACCGGCTGCGTAGAGCTCGGGCATCGAGGTGCGGCCGTCCTTGTCGACCCACACGCCGCCCATAAAGTAGTGCTGCGTAGGCGTAACGGGGATGGGCTCGTCCAAGATGTCGCGGCCGTCCTCCAAGCAGCGTGCGCGAATGTTGGCAAAGTGCCCGGTCACTACATCGCGCTCGACGGGGGCAAAGCTCAGCCACTCGTGCTCGGTACCGTCCCGCTTCATCTGCTCGCGAATAGCGGCAGCGACCACATCGCGCGGCTGAAGCTCGTCGGTAAAGCGCTCACCGGCGGCGTTGAGCAAAATCGCGCCCTCGCCGCGGCAGCTCTCGCTGATCAGGAAGGTGCGGCCTGGCTGCGGCGAGAACAGTCCCGTGGGGTGGATCTGCACGTAGTCCAGGTGCTCCATCTTAATGCCATGCTCCTGAGCGATGTAGCAGGCATCGCCCGTGAGCTGCGGATAGTTGGTCGAGTGGTCGTATATGCCGCCGATGCCGCCCGTTGCCCACAGCGTGTGGCGGGCATGGATCTTAAACGGCTCGCCGGCATGCGCGCCCTCGGCGGCATTTATCAGCTCGTCGGCGGGGCGGACCGAGTTGTCCTCGTCCACGGGAACGGCGACGACACCGGCACACACCGTGGCGCCGTCACGCTCGCCCGTCAGGATGTCGGTCATGGCCACGTGCTCCAAAATCTGCACGTTATCCAGTTTGCGAACGGCCTGAAGCAGCTTGGTCGTGATCTCCTTGCCCGTAATGTCGGCATGGAAGGCAATGCGGGGGCGGCTGTGCGCACCCTCGCGGGTAAAGTCGAGGCTGCCGTCGGCCTTGCGCTCAAAGTCCACGCCCATCGCCAGCAGGTCGTTGATGACCGAGCGGCTCGAGCGGATCATGATGTCGACGCTCTCGCGGCGGTTCTCGTAGTGGCCGGCGTGCATGGTGTCCTCAAAGAAGGCGTCGTAGTCCGAGCCCTCGGGCAGCACGCAAATGCCGCCCTGCGCGAGCATCGAATCGCACTCGTCGACAGCGCCCTTGGAGAGCATGATCACGCGCGTGCTCGTCGGCAGATTGAGGGCCGCGTACAGGCCCGCCACGCCGCAACCGGCAATGACAACGTCGCACTCCATGTCGGGGTATTGTTTGGTTTCCACAGGAATCCTCTCCCTTGTTATGTGACATAAGGGACTGTCCCTCATGTCACATTGGCTTAGCGCGCCGCGTACTCGAGCATGCGGTCGAGCGTAAGTTTGGCCTGGTCGGCGGCCTCGTCCGACACGCCGATCTGCACCTCGCCCTCGCCCGTCTCCAGGCAGCGCACGAGTTTTTCGAGCGTGATGAGATCCATGTTGACGCAGGTGGGCTGCACCGCGGGGAAGTAGAACTTTTTGCCGGTGCCCTCGCAGCGGCGCTCGAGCTCGTAGAGCACGCCGCGGACCGTCACGATAATGAACTCGCTCGCGTCGGACTCCTCGGCGTACTTGATGATGCCGGCGGTGGAGCCGATGTAGTCGGCCTCGGCCAAGACGTCGGCCTTGCACTCAGGATGCGCCAGCACGAGCGCGTCGGGGTGGGCCTCCGTCGCGTCAACGATCTGCTCGACGGTGATGATGTGATGGCGCGGGCAGTAGCCGTTGTTGAGGATGACGTGCTTTTGGGGCACCTGCTCGGCTACGAAGCGGCCCAGGTTCTGGTCGGGAATGAACAAGATGTGCTGCTGCGGCAGCTCGGAGACGATCTTGACGGCGTTGGAACTGGTGACGCACACGTCGCTCCAGCTCTTGATCTCGACCGTCGAGTTGACGTAGCACACTACGGCCAGGTCGTCGCCATACTCGGCGCGCGCCGCGTCGACCGTCTCGAGCTTGACCATATGAGCCATGGGGCAATCCGCGCCCGGCTCGGGCAGCAGCACGGTCTTGGTGGGGTTGAGCAGCTTGGCGCTCTCGCCCATAAACTCCACGCCGCACAGCACGATGGTCTGCTGCGGCAGGCTCTTGGCAAGCTTTGCCAGGTAGAAGCTGTCGCCGACGTAATCGGCCACAGCCTGGACCTCGGGCGCCACGTAATAGTGCGCCAAGATCACCGCGTCGCGCTGGGTTTTAAGTTGCTGAATGGCCTCGACGAGCTCTGCGGGCACCAATGCTGCGCGCTCCGTTGCCGTCGTTGCCGATGCCAGGCCGGCCGCGATATCGCGTGCAAGCTCCGATGCATCCATGTTCGCGCTCTGTGCCATCAAGGCCCCTCTCTTTTGGCGAATCTTGGGGCTTTAGTATGACACCTAGGTTTACAGCTGACAAGACAGCTGTAAACCTAGGTGTAAAGTTGAAATAAAGATTCGATCATGCGGCAGGTCCATTTTCGAACTGGCAAGCTGAGGATAGCCGAAAATGGACCCGCCCCATGATTCGAGCAGCCCGTTTTGTCCTGGACCAAGGGGCAGTGGTCAAAAAGGGCCAAATATGAGTACTGTCACCAAATTAGTAGCATCGATTTTCCGGTCCAGAGCAGCAAAATCGCCTTGTTTGGAGCCCGATTGCAACTCTGAAGGACGAAAATCGATGCACTTTTGGCCTCTGGCACCGATTTTTGAGGCCATTTGGCTGCCACCAAACTGGTAACAGTACTCATATTTGGCCCTTTTTGACCACCGGGTTTCCGGCAGGCCCCAAAAGCGGGCCCGAATCGCTCGATCCGGGCCCGCTGGGGGTAGCGAGCACAATCGAGGTGTAAGAAGCAAGAGAGGGCCATCGCCTAGAATCGTCAGCGCCTAGATATTCAACGAGAGGAAAGACAATGGTCCGCAGCGACATGCTACCCCAGCCGGACCGGGGGCTCGGCCTCGACCGGCCCCAGACCGAGGCATTTCACCGACGAGTTCAAGAGGAAGATAGTCGATCTCCACAACGCCGGAAAGCCCAGGCGCGAGGCCATGGACGAGTGCGACCTCGACAAGAGCACCGTGGAGAGGCGGGTCAAGTCGATAAACGAGACCGGCTCGCCGCGCGCCGCCGACAACCGCACGCCCGAGTAGAACCGGATCCTGGAGCCCGAGCGCGAGAACCGCAGGCTCCGGATGGAGGTCGACGTCTTAAGACGAGCGGCGCCAGCATACGCTCGGAAGTCAGGGCCATGGCGGCCAACGGGGGGGCGCTGCCCCATATCGGCGCAGCGCTGGCATCGAGGCCTTCTGACCTGTGTCAAGATTTCGGACACGCATGCTCGAGAAATCAAGCGGCCATAGGCATGGCCTCGAGCTTGGGCTCGGTTCTCTCGAAGAAGGCCGCCATGGCCTCGGCCGGCACCTTGTAGCCGATCGTCGAGCGGGGCCTTCGGCGGTTGTAGTACGCCTCGATGAACTCGACCACCGCGTGCTTGGCGGAATCCCTGGTCGGGAAGCTGCGCCTGTAGTACATCTCGTTCTTCAGCGTGGCGAGGAACGACTCGGCCACCGCGTTGTCGTGGCAGTTGCCGGTGCGGCTGCAGGACAGCCGCACGTCGTTGTCGCGCGCCCATTCGGCCAGAAGCCTGCTGGTGTACTGGGCGCCGCGGTCGGCGTGGAATATCGCGTTGCCGGCCACGTAGCCGCGCGATTTGGCCGACGCCAGCGCCGAAACCACGATGTCGGCGGTCATGCGCTCGGAGAGCGACCAGCCCACCACCATGCGGGTGTTGAGGTCGATGACCGTCGACAGGTACAGCCATCCCTCGCCGGTGCGCAGGTAGGTGATGTCGCCCACGAGCTTGTAGGTTGGAACGGGACTGGTGAAGTCGCGGCTCACCAGGTCGGGCCGGGGCCTGGCCTTCGGGTCGGGGATGGTGGTGCGCTTCCTGGCGTTGGGCGTGCAGCCGCGTATTCCCAGCTCGCGCATCAGCTTGCGCACCCTGTACAGGGTCAATCCGGAGAACTCGCCGGGCAGGAAGCATTTCACGAACCGGAAGCCGAACCTGCGGTCCGACTCCAGCCACACGCGCCGGACCGCCTCGCGCTCGGCCGACCAGTTTTCTCGCGGGCAGCCGTTGGAGAGCCACGAGTAGAAGCCCGATCGGCTCACGCCGAGCACGCGGGCCATCATTTTCACCGGGAATTCGGCCTTCTCCGCCAACATCATCCGGTAGCACGCGGCTACGCCTGGCTTTTGGCGAAGAAGGCCGCGGCTTTTTTCAAGAAGGCGTTCTCCATCTCGAGCTCGCGTATGCGCCTTTTCGCCTCGCGAAGCTCGCGGTCCTCGGCCTTGGGGTCGGGCCCGCCGGCAAGCTCGCGCCGGCGATTCTGCACCCACTTGTTCACGGTCTTGGAATTCAGGCCCAGTTCTGCGCAGCATTCCGTTATCGGCCTGCCCGTCGAGATGATGTAGTCGGCGGTCTCGCGCCTGAACTCGTCGGTGTACTTGGCGGCTGGGTTGGACATAGCATACCGTCCTCTCGGTCGTCGATGAATGCATTCTAAAGGATTGGGCCTCTAGCATGCGTGTCCGAAAAGACGATACAGGTCAGACAACCCAATCAGACGTCGTCTCGAGCGCGTCCTCTGCACGGTCGAGCGTGCTTCTGGCCTTGGCACCCTGTTTGAACCACGAGCGCAGGTCCTCGAGCGTGCTGCCCGCTGCATACACCTTGATTTTGCGACCGCCTTTCGTGGTCACCGTGCAACGGTCGCCGCTCTCGCTGTTCTCGTGCGCCGTGACCTTCTTGAGGTAATCGCGACGGAACGCCACGACGCGGGCATTGCTGATCTCGATGAACCAATCATCGTCGACAAGCGAAGTGCCCGTGGTACCTCGACTTGCCATCTCCTCGGCGAAGGAGAAGCCGAGTTCGCGCTCCTGCCTGCCGATCTCGAGGATGCCGCGGGCGGGCATGCTGAGCATGAGCAGGGGCAGGAGTCCCCCTATGAACAGGAAGAGGAACGGGACGAGCAAGAGCAGACGAGCACCGGCATCGGTGAAAACAGCCATGAAGGCGATCACGAGCGAGAAGACGAGCGCCATGCCGTTGAAAACAATCGTCAACGGCTTGATGGCAGACCAACACAGGCCCGCCTTGGTCATGGGACCGTCGACGGCGTCCGAGACTTCGATGCCCTCTTCCTCCAGACGGGCGAGGAGGTTGAGCGAGCACACCCCCTCGAGGCTTATCGAGCAGAACTTCCGGTCGCCCTCGAACAGGTCGATCCTCATCATCTGCGTGTGAAGCGTTGCACGGGTGATGTTGCCAAACGTCGTCTCCTTGCGGATGCCGAAGGCGTTACGCGAGAGAATTCGCTCACCGTCCACGTCGATGCGCGGGATGCTCAGCAGGGCCCAGATGGCCATGCCCGCGAGCGCCATAGCGTGACCGAACCACACAAGTTCGTGGTCCCACTCGCCCAACGAGACGCCCTGCCAGACGTAGACACCCAGCATGAGCAGTTCGAACGCGACGGCGCAGCAGGCGATGATCGTGCGAATGGCAGCGGGCATGCGCACCGTGAAGCGATCGAGGCTGTCCGTCGCCTCACTGCGCTCGCGCGCGCCGCGACGGGCGACCCATGCAGTGAGCGGACCGACGATGAACACCACCATCGCCACGCGCAGGAACGATTCGAGTATGTCGCCCATATTAACCACCATCCCAATAGAAAACGTGAATTTGGGAGACTATAGCAGAGCGAAGCGATCTGCACGGCATCGTCCGGGTGTTTTCGGCATACGGTGGAAGCTGGTGGGGGTCGGCGCCGTAACCGGATGCGCATTCGGCCTCGCCAATGCCGTCGGCGGCGAGCTTTTCGCCCGACAGGCCTATCCACTCGTCGTGCATCTGCCGCTTGTCGTCTACCTGTGCGTACGCTATCGCCTGAGTCCGCTGCTCGCCATCCTGGGCGTTACCAGCGCCTACCTGAGCTGCCAGTTTAGCAACTGGATGGGCATCGCCGCATTCGCTGCCACCGATTCGCAAATCGCATATTACGCGGCGCGCATCATCACGACGCTCGGCGTCTTTGCGATCTTGCTGCATTGGGCCAGAGACATCGGTCCGCGCCTGGCGGCCAAAAGCCCCACCGAGTTGGAGATTCTGCTCATCCTGCCGCTCGTCTACTACATCTTCGACTACGCCACCAACGTCTATACCACGCTCTTCCACTCGGGCTCGGTAGTAACCGTTGAGTTTTTGGCGTTCGCCCTCTGCGCGTTCTACCTTATGTTTCTTGCCGTCTACCTTCGCGAATACGAGGCAAAGGAAATCGCCGAGCGCGAGCGCTGGATGCTCGCGACCCGCGACAGCGCGGCCATCAAAGAGCTCGAAGCCTGGCGCCAGTCCGGACGCGAGCTCTCGGTTCTCCGTCACGACATGCGCCACTACCTGCGCGGTCTAGCGGCCCTGATCGAAGAGGGTCACACCGATGAGGCACTCGAGCGCATCGACGCGCTCTGCGAGACCAACGACCGCACCGCCGTGCGCCGCTACTGCGCCAACGAAACGGTCAACATTGCGCTCTCGTCGCTTTCCGCGGACATCAACGCGCACGGCATCACCGCCGACCTGCACGCCGCCGTGCCCGAAACCGTCCACGTGGGCGATGTCGATCTATTCAGTGTGGTATCGAACGCCCTGGACAATGCCATCGCCGCGGCGAGCGCCGCCCCCGAAGGCAAGCGGTTTGTCGACCTGGACCTTCGCTACGAAGACGGTCAGCTTCTATTGCTGGTTTCCAACACGTTTGGCCGTGCGCCGCACATGGTCGACGGCATGCCCGTGGCTCAGCACACTGGGCACGGCTTTGGCACCAAGAGCATTATGCTTGCCGTCGAGCGCATGAACGGCAACTGCCAGTTCCGCATTAACGGCGACCGGTTTGAGCTGCGCGCTGTGATGTAGAAGTACGGCGCCGATCTCGCGGCGCGCCTCGCCCGCCAGGCAATCGCTCGCCGGTGCCGATCCGCTACAGTGGAGCGACCGCCGGGGTCAGCTGCTTGATGTAGGCCCACATGCGCTGCTTGGCCGCTTTGTCGGTCAGCGCCGCCTCAAAGCCATCGAGCGCGAGCACGCGGCGGCCCTGCACATGGGCGACCAGGCCGGGCTTGAGCATGGCGGTGTCGAAGTCATCAATCGCCACGAGCATATCGGCGTAGGTTTCGCGCATGACATCGGCCGCGCTGTTATCGAGCAGCAGCACCGCCTCGGGATCCAGAGCCTCAAGCGCCTCGCGGAACAGCTCGCACGGCAGAGTCTCGCCCACCGCGACCGCTCCGTCACCTGTGCCGGCGACGCTTGCCAGCACGCAAAAATCCTCGGGCGCGTAGCCGATGGCCCCAAGCGCCTTGCGCAGCGCAGCACCGTCCGGACCGGCAGCCAGCTCGCCGCCCGAACGCTCGGCCTCGTCCAAATCGCCTTTGACCAGCACGATCGGCGAGCACGCGTTACCCACGATGCGCACGCCACGGACCGCAAGCGATGTGAGCTCCTGCTCGGCCGCCTGGGCGATGGCTTCTTTTTTCTGGCTTTGTGACGTGGACATGCGCTCTCCAATCGTTTGCGTGCCCACCATTATATAAAAGAGCTGCCCGCGAGTGGTTGCTTTGCGGGCGGCTGGGTATAAGCACGGTCGTACTGAGTTTTACGCGGCCGAGCCGCGTCGTATTATGGAGGTCACCATGGCTGACATTAAGCAGATTACCCCCGAGAACTTCGATTCCATCGTTAACGACAGCCTGCCCGTGCTGGTCGATTTTTGGGCGCCCTGGTGCGGGCCCTGCCGATCGCTCTCGCCCATCGTGGACGAGGTAGCCGATGAGCTGGCGGGCAAGCTTGCCGTTGCCAAATGCAACGTCGACGACAACCAGGACCTGGCCATGAAGTATGGCGTCATGAGCATCCCCACGCTGATTGTGTTTAAGAACGGCGAGGAGATTGACCGCTCGGTTGGCGCTCTGCCCAAGGCGAGGCTGCAGGCGCTGCTGGAGAAGCATCTGTAATACGCTTGTTACTTGCCCGCCGTCCATGAGCGGTTTTGCACCGCTCGCCGGACTGCCGGGTGCGGCGCGTGCGACCATGGATAGTATGGTAGTTACAAACAGCCCCCAGTGAACGGGTGCGAGTCGCACAGACTCGCACCCGTTTTCTTATGCAGCGGCGCGCAGAGCGGGCGTAGTAAAATCTGAATCACTGGATTACCGTCCACACAAGGAGATTTCCCATGCATGATGTTGGAATGAACATGAGCCAGCTTGCCATGAGCGTCAAGCAGGTCGACGACACCATCGAGCTCGCTCACGAGTGGAGCCATCAGTTGCTGCATGCGACCGAGAATTTTGACATGGAGCGCATCGGCGCCAAGCTCGAGGCAGCCATGGCCGCGCTGCACGAGGCCCACGACGCACTCGAGGGCTACGAAGAGGCCATCGAGGCCGACCACAACTCCGTCGGCTCCGTGAAGCTGGTGTAACGTGGCCGAACACGAGCACGGCTGCGGGTACGAGCACGAGCATCCGCACGGGGCGGACGGTGACGCAGGCTGCCACTGTAGTGGCTCCGGCTCCGAGCTGGTCCGCTTTTCGGTTACCGCACCGGACGACCTGCTGCGCCGTTTTGACGAACAGATCGCGCGCCGCGGCGACGTGGCCAACCGCTCCGAGGCCGTGCGCGACCTGATTCGCGCCTCGATCGCCAAGGAGCAGATGCGCACGCCCGATGAGCATGTTATCGGGTCGCTCACCATGATCTACGACCACCATACCGGCGACCTGACGCGCCGTCTGGACGAAGTGCAGCACGACTACACCGACGAGATCGTATCGACCATGCACGTGCATCTGGATCACCACAACTGCTTAGAGATTCTGGCGCTCAAGGGTCGCGGCGAGCGCGTCTACGAACTAGCCGACCGCCTGCTGGGCCTGCGCGGCGTTAAGCACGGTGAGCTCACGTGCGCCGCCACCAAGCAGAGCCTGGGGCTGTAGCGCACCTGTCCCTATTTGGTCGGTTTTGATGAGGGGTGTCGCATGCGACATGTGCATATTCATGTGACGGGCATTGTGCAGGGCGTTGGCATGCGGCCGTTTGTGTATCGCGAGGCCATGGCGCATGGCATTTGCGGATGGGTGCTCAACGCGGGCGACGGCGTGCATATCGAGGCGCACGCTCCGGCCGATGCGCTCGATGCTTTTGTTGCCGCGCTTTCTGCGCATGCGCCTGCGGCAGCCCGCGTAGAATATGTCGAGGTTGTGGACCTGGCAGCCCACGGTTGGGATACCGCCAATGAACAGGGTTTTCGCATCGTAGCATCGCAGGACCAGACCGCGCACACGACGCTCGTCTCACCCGATATCGCCACCTGCGATGATTGTCTGCGCGAGTTGTTCGACCCCGCCGATCGGCGCTATCACTACCCTTTTATCAACTGTACCAACTGCGGACCGCGCTTTACCATCATCCGGTCGCTGCCTTATGACCGAGCGGCCACGTCGATGAATTGTTTTCCCATGTGTCCTGAGTGTGCCGCGGAGTATGCCGACCCACTCGACCGGCGTTTTCACGCGCAGCCCGATGCCTGCTTTGATTGCGGGCCGCATATCACGTGGCGCGAAGCGAGCGTGGGCGGTGAGCCGGGCGAAGCCGCCGCGTTGCCGGCCGTCGGCACCACGCGCGAGACCAGCGACGCCATTATCGACCGCTGTGTTGAGCTGCTGGCCGGTGGCGGTATCGTCGCCATCAAGGGTCTGGGCGGATTTCACTTGGCATGCGACGCTTCCAACGAGCAGGCGGTAGCCGAGCTTCGCCGCCGCAAACGCCGCAGCAACAAACCGCTTGCCGTTATGGTACGCGACCTTGCCGACGCTGAACGCCTGTGCCATGTCAACGACGTTGCACGCGGCTTGCTGGCCGGCAGCATTCGCCCCATTGTGCTGCTGCGCCGACGTGCTGCTTGCGAGAGCGGCGGCTCCCCCGACGCCCTCGCGCTCGCGCCGTCCGTCGCGCACGACCTTCCAGAGCTCGGTGTTATGCTCCCCTACACCCCGCTTCAGCATCTGTTGCTTGCCGCGGCAGAAGCCCGCGGTATGCACGCGCTCGTCATGACCAGCGGAAACCTGAGCGAAGAGCCCATCGAGACCGATGACGATCTTGCCTGGGAGCGCCTCGTTGCCGCCGGCATTGCCGACGCGCTGCTCGGCAACGACCGCGCGATTCTCTCGCGCTACGACGACTCCGTGGTACGCGTGGTCGATGGCGCCGCCATGCCTGTGCGTCGCGCACGCGGATATGCGCCGCAGCCGTTAGCGCTGCCGGCGCTCGACGGCACTGCACCCTGCGTGCTCGCCTGCGGGCCGCAGCAAAAAGCTACGATCGCGCTCACGCGCGAGGACGCCGACGGCCATGTGGCCTGTTTTGTGTCGCAGCATATCGGCGATGTCGAAAACGGCGAGACCTTCGATGCCTGGAACGCCGCGCGCACGCGCTTGGAAAACCTCTTTGACCTGGCGCCTGCCGCCTTGGCATGTGACATGCATCCCAGCTATCTGTCGAGCCAGTGGGCGCGTGAACTGGCACGGAAGCACAATCTGCCGCTTATCGAAGTCCAACATCATCATGCACATATCGCGAGCGTGATGGCCGAGGCCATCGCCGCGGGCCAGCTTACAACCGACGCGCGTGTCCTTGGCATCGCCTTTGACGGCACCGGCGCCGGCACCGATGGGACCATTTGGGGCGGCGAGTTTCTTGTTGCCGGCCTTGCCGATTTTGAACGCGCCGCGCACCTGCGCACCTGGGCGCTCCCCGGCGGGGCGGCCTCCGTGCGCGACGCCCGCCGCAATGCCTTTGCCCTGCTGAGCGAGCTCGGCCTGCTCGAGCACCCGGGTGCCGCGGGGCTATTGGGCGCCCTCGACGAGCAAACGCGCAGCGTGACAGCCACCATGATCGAGCGCGGCATCAACAGCCCGCGTACCAGCAGCATGGGGCGTCTCTTTGATGCCGCGGCGGCAATTCTGGGCATCTGCGACAAGGCAACCTACGAGGGCGAGCCCGCCATCGAACTCGAAGCCGCCGCCTGGCCCGCGCTCGGCGGTAAGACCGTTCGTCTCGACGGCAATCATGCAGGCGTATTCACGTCTGCCGACGACTCCCCCATCTTGGACCCCCAACCGCTCATCGAATCTCTTCTGAATGGAATTGAGGCAGGCACGCCGGCCGACAGGCTCGCCCTCGAGTTTCACATCGCCATTACGCACGCTACGACCCACATCGCGTGCGAGATCTGCAATCGCGAAAACCTCGATACCGTCGCGCTCTCGGGCGGTGTGTTCATGAACCGGCTTTTGCTTCAGCTCCTTACCCACGAACTCAAAGACGCCGGTCTTGCCGTCTTGGTCCCCCATACTGTGCCCGTCAACGACGGCTGCATCGCCTACGGTCAGGCCGCCATCGCTCGCGCTCGCCTCGCGCAGACAGCATCGCGATAGGCGTTTTGCCAGCCTGCGCGCCGCCGTCTCACAGGTGTAACGCGTTTGCTCGTGACTCCCGCGAGCGCTACCATTAACTGATGGGTAATTAGGCGCCTATCCAGCGCAAAACGTATAAAAGGGGAACATTATGTGCCTTGCCGTTCCCGGTAAAGTGGTCAAACGCGACGACGACCTTAAGGCGACCGTCGACATGATGGGCATCGAGCGCCCCGTTTCGCTGCGCCTCGTGCCGACGGCACAGGTAGGCGACTATATTCTCGTGCACGCCGGCTTTGGCATTCAGATTGTCGACGAGCAGGAAGCCCAAGAGACACTCGAGCTCGTCAATACCATGACCGAGCTGGCCGAAGAGGACCAGCTCGCCACTAACCCGGCCGAGGCATACTAGTGGCGGCGGCGCAGCCGGTTCGCTCCGGTATCGACTTTTCGGCATTTCGCGACCCCAAGCTGGCTCGCGAGCTCATCGATCGTATTCATGAGCTTGTCGGCAACCGCAGCATCAACCTTATGGAAGTCTGCGGTACGCATACCGTGAGCATCGGTCGCTATGGCTTTCGCTCCATTATGCCTGCCGGGCTCAAACTGCTGAGCGGTCCGGGTTGCCCCGTCTGTGTTACCGCCAACCGCGATATCGACCATGCAATCGCGCTCGCCAAGATGGACGGCGCCATCATCACCACCTTTGGCGACATGATGCGCGTGCCCGGGTCGTCTACCTCGCTCGCCGCGCAAAAGGCGGCGGGGCGCGATATTCGCATTGTGTACTCCCCGCTCGATGCACTCGATATCGCCGAACACAACCCCGATCGCCCGGTCATCTTTATGGGCGTCGGCTTTGAGACCACGACGCCCACCATCGCCGCCGCCATTTTGGAGGCCGATGCACGCGGACTCCAGAACTTCTCGGTCTATTGCGCCCACAAGACCACGCCGCCGGCGCTGCGCGCCATCGCCAACGATCCCGAGACCACTATCGACGGCTTTATCCTTCCGGGACACGTCGCTACCATCACGGGCCTGGCACCCTTTGGGTTTTTGGTCGACGAGTTCAATACCCCGGGTGTGGTCACGGGATTTGAACCGGTCGATATCCTGCAGGGCATCTGCATGCTGGTCCAGATGGTTGTCGAGAACAGGCCGGCGATCGACAACGCCTACCGCCGTGGCGTCAACGCAGACGGCAACCCCGTGGCGCGCCAGCTGGTCGAGCAGGTGTTTGAGCCATGCGACACCACGTGGCGCGGACTGGGACCGATTGCCAACTCGGGTCTTTCCATCCGGCCCGAATTCGCGCGCTTTGATGCCGGCGCCCGCTTTGACGTACCCATTGAACCGACGGTCGAACCACGCGGGTGCCGCTGCGGCGACGTGCTGCGCGGCGCCATCACGCCGAGCGACTGCCCGCTGTTCGGCCACGCATGTACGCCCGAACATCCCGTCGGACCGTGCATGGTGAGCTCCGAGGGCAGCTGTGCGGCATATTTCCGCTACCGAGGCTGTTAGGTTCCGCCGTTCTAACGAACGGCGGACCGGTCGACGCTGCGCGCCATTCAGGCGAGCGATTTGCCTTTCAATCGTCGGCTGCGGGCAAAAGCCCAGCAGCCTCCTCTTTCAAGGCAACTCACTTCGCCTGAATGGCGCTCGCTGACTTTTACTTAACATCGATTCTGCCACACTCAGCTATTGCCGACCCCCCACGATTGGAGTTTTCGATATGTCCCGTACTGCCACCGATAGCACTGTCCTGTTGGGCCACGGCTCTGGCGGCCAGATGATGAAACGCATCATCGATGAGGTCTTTTTGGATGCCTTTGGGTCGCCCGAACTGCTCGAGGGCAACGATGCCGGCGTCGCTGCGCTGCCCGCGAGCGGGCGCATCGCCATGTCGACCGACAGCTTTGTAGTCTCGCCGCAGTTCTTCCCCGGCGGCAATATCGGCCGACTCGCCGTGTGCGGAACCGTCAACGACGTCGCGACCTCGGGCGCTAATGTGCGCTACCTCTCATGCGGCTTTATCCTCGAAGAGGGCTATCCCATGGACAAGCTGCGCCAGATTGTGCAGACCATGGCCGAAACGGCACATGAGGCAGGCGTGAAGATTATCACCGGCGACACCAAGGTGGTCGAGCGTGGCGGTGCCGACGGCGTCTACATCAATACCGCTGGCGTAGGCGAGGTGCCCGCAGGCGTGACGCTCAGCGGTGCCAACTGCCGGCCCGGCGACGTCATCCTGGTGTCGGGCACACTCGGCGACCACGGCATCGCCATCATGAGCCAACGCGAGGGCCTGGCGTTTTCGAGCACCATCGAAAGCGATGCCGCGCCGCTCAACCACCTGATTGCCGATGTGCTTGCCGCAGCACCCGACACACACTGCTTCCGCGACCCCACGCGCGGTGGCCTGGCCTCGACGCTTAACGAGTTTGCGCAGGCCAGCGGCGTTGCCATGGAGGTCGACGAGGATGCCGTGCCCGTGCGCCCCGACGTGCAGGCAGCCTGCGAGATGCTCGGCTACGATGTGTTGCAGGTGGCAAACGAGGGCAAGATGGTCGCTGTGGTGCCGGCCGAACAGGCAGATGCGGCACTGGCCGCCATGCGCGCCGCCCGCTACGGCGAGCACGCTGCCATTATCGGCCGCGTGCTGCCGCTTGCCGAGGGCGCCCGTCCCGCCGTGCGCATACGCACCGGCTGGGGCTCGACCCGCATCCTCGACATGCTCGTGGGAGAGCAGCTGCCGAGGATTTGCTAACGACAAAGGCTCAGGGCTATTAAAGATATTCAGATTCCAAACACGCCCGGCACGCATGCCCAGTATCATGGGGTGCGTTTTACAACTCAAGCGGCAGGAGCACCCATGGCAGCAGCTTTTTCCCATGTGATCTTTGACCTGGACGGCACCATTCTCAACACGCTCGAGGACCTGGCGGCCGCCGGCAACCATACCTGCGAGATGCACGGCTGGCCCACGTTTGCCGTAGACGAGTACCGCTACAAGGTGGGAAACGGCATGCTCAAGCTGGTCGAGCGCTTTATGCCCGCCGAGTATGCGGGCGACGGCCGTATGTTTGAGCAGACGCTTGCCGAGTTTAGGGCTTACTACGGCGAGCACAAGGAGGACCACACCGCACCGTACGCCGGTACGATCGAGATGCTCGACCGCCTGCGCACCGCGGGCGTGCAGCTTGCCGTGCTCACCAACAAGGACCATGTTTCGGCCGCTCCGCTTATCGAAAAATACTTTGGTTCCGAGCGCTTTGCGCTGGTGCAGGGCCGCGTCGATGCGTTTCCTCCCAAGCCCGAGGCGCCTGTTACGCTGCATGTGATGGAAGAGCTAGGCGCCGACCCGGCAACCACGCTCTATGTGGGCGATTCCAATGTCGATGTTCTGACCGGTCACAACGCCGGCCTCAAGAGCGCCGGTGTCAGCTGGGGCTTCCGCGGCCGCGCAGAGCTGGAGTCCGCCGGCGCCGACTACGTGGTGGACACCCAAGACGAGCTCGCGGCGCTGATTCTGGGCGAGTAGCGGGGCTGTCGCTCAACACGGCTGCATAGATTCTGTCGCGCGGAAAGCGCATCCCGTTTTGCCGCCCCAGAATGGGATGCGCTTTCCGGTTGAGCCTTGTCGGGGAAACGGCATCCCGTTTCAGAGCAATATTCCGGGTCGCACTTTCCACAACCCACCCCATCCGGAAACCGCGACCCGCTATTCGGCCAAATACCGGCTCGTATTTTCCCGAGCATTCGATGCAACGCTGGCGCAAGGAGTGTCCCCAACTGCCGGCAGAAAAGGAACGTCCCCAAGTGCCGCCCCAATGACTACCATGGCAACGCCGCAGGTAGAGGACGGACAGCGAGCGGGCACCAGAGCGAACAAATTGGCATGAAAAGAGGACGGCATAGACCTTCTGGTCATGCCGTCCTCTTTGAATGACAAGTTGTCGCTCTGGTGCCCGCGCAGCGTCGAGCAGTTACGCGGTTCGTAGAACCGCGTAACTCCCCTAGTTCATCATCGCATTCATCATCTCGGTGGTTGCGGAATCGTCAGCAGACCACTCGCCATCGTCATTGGCGGTGTACTTGAAGGTAACCTTGGTGTCCTTGGTCTTAGCGGCCTTGGTCACGTCGACCATGACCTGGCCGGCCATCTTGTACAGGTCGTCCTCGGAAGGCATCGTATCGAGCGCCGCGATCTTCTCCTGATACTGGGTGGCGAAATCTTCAACGATCTTGTTCATGGACTTGCAGGTAATGGTGACATCGGCAGTCGCGGTGCCCTTGTCCTCGTCGACCGTCACATCGCCGATCTTGTAGTCAAAGCCCTCGAGATAGCTCTTGGCATACTCCTTGGGATCGATACCCAGCTGCTCAAACTCGTCGCCCGAAGCCTCTTCCAGACCGGAAAGGAAGTCATCGCCGCCGTTCTTGATCTCGTCGAACTGGCTCGTAAGGTCGTTGGTGATGAGCTCCTCCACCGAAGGCCCTCCGCAGCCGGAAAACAGGACCACGCACGCAACCAAGACGGCCATGAGGGGCGCAAGCAGCAGCTTCTTTTTCATGTTGTTCCTCCAAACAAGCGGCGCCGCGTTCCCTGCGCAGCGCACGTCGTAACAGCAAGTCCATATTAGCGGCCAGGCCCAACCCCCTGCGTCACAAAAGCGCAGGCGGCTCAATTTGACGAACGAACGGCCTATAAAGCAAGCCCCCTGCAATAAAATGCGCCCACTCGGCCCATTAAAAAAGGGCGGCCGGATAACCCGACCACCCCAAAACACCCTTATGTTGCCGCAGACTACTTGCGGACGACCTTGACGATGGCATCGCCAGCGGAGACAGCGGAGTCAGCCTCGACGGCGAGCTCGACGTCGGCGAACTCGGCGGTGTTGGACACAGCCACGACGACGCAGTCCTTGTAGCCGGCAGCGGCGATCTTGGCGCGGTCGATCTTGAGCATGGGCTGGCCAGCCTTAACGACATCGTCGGCCTTGACGAAGCCCTCGAAGCCGTCGCCGTTCATGTTGACGGTATCGACGCCAACGTGCACCAGAACCTCGATGCCGCTATCGGACTGCAGACCCACGGCGTGACCCATGGTGACGGTCACCTTGCCGTCGCAGGGAGCGTAGACCAGATCGTCCTCGGGCCACACAGCGCAGCCCTTGCCCAGAACCTCGCCGCCAAAGACGGGATCGGGCACGTCGGCCATCTTGATGACCTTGCCCTTGACGGGCGAGCACAGCACGTCGGCGCCGGCAGAAGCAGAGATGGAGGCCGGAGCAGCGACAGCCGCGGGCTCAGCCTTCTTCTTGAAGATATCAAACAGACCCATACGTTTTCTCCTCTTGATTAAGCGCAACGTTATGCGCATGCCTATGGTGATTATAGTGCCAAATGGTTCAAATGCTAAGGTGGGGACTCGAATCGCGAGCCCATCCCAACGCTTTTCCCCGGTGGCACTCATATTGTCGATTAATCCAGGCCCTCGGCACCGTTGGACTTGATGATCTTCTGGTAGGCGTAGAAGCTGTCCTTGCGGCGTCGCTCGTAGGTACCGGTGCCGTCGTCGTACTTATCGACGTGGATGAAGCCATAGCGCTTGCGCATCTCGCCGGTGCCGGCGGACACCAGGTCGATGGGACCCCACCAGGTGTAGGCGATCAGGTCGACGCCGTCGGCAATGGCCTCGCCCATGGCCTTGATGTGGCTGCGCAAGTAGGCGATACGGTACGGGTCGTGGATGGAGCCGTCCTCCTCGACCTCGTCGTAAGCGCCCATGCCGTTCTCGACCACCATCAGCGGAATCTCGTAGCGGGCGTAAATCTCGTTGAGGGCGATGCGCAGACCCAGCGGATCGATCTGCCAGCCCCAGTCGGTGGACTCCAGATAGGGATTCTTGCCGCCAAAGGTCATGTTGCCCTCGGTCATCTCGTGATCCTTGTGGGTGCCCACGGTGCCGGACATGTAGTAGCTAAAGGTGTAGAAATCGACCTTGCCGTCGGCGATATCCTGCAGGTCGCCGTCCTCCATCACGAGCTCAACGTCATTCTCGGCCCAAAAGCGCTTGGCGTAGAACGGATACTTGCCGCGCACCTGCACGTCGGAGCAGTACCAGTTCATGGTATTCATCTCCTGCTGCGTGGCGAACACGTCGGCCGGATCGCACGTGGCGGCATAGGAGAGGATGAAGCAGCCCATGTTGCCCATCTTAAACTGCGGATAGTGCTCGTGGGCATAGCGCACGACGCGGCCGCTGGCGACAAACTGGTGATGCAGGGCCTGCATACGGGCCTGCGGCGTAGTATGGACCGCCGAAGCCGGACCCTCAAAGCCCTGAATCATGCTGGTCTCAAAGAGGTTGCCAATGTCCTGAGTACCGCAGTTGATCTCGTTGAAGGTGAGCCAGAACTTGACCTTGTCCTGATAGCGGTCGAAGACGGTCTGGCAGTACTTCTCAAAGAAGCCGATGAGCTCGCGGCTCGCCCAGCCGTTGTACTTCTCGACCAGGTGATAAGGCATCTCGTAGTGCGACAGGGTCACGAGCGGCTCGATATTGTGAGCGCGCAGGCAGTCGAAGACGCGATCGTAGAAGGCGAGGCCGGCCTCGTTGGGCTCGGCGTCATCGCCGTTGGGGAAGATGCGGCTCCAAGAGATGGACATGCGGAACATGTTGAAGCCCATCTCGGCGAACAGCGCGATATCCTCCTCGTAGTGATGGTAGAAGTCGATACCGTCATGATTGGGGTAGAAGCGGTTAGGGTCGATGTCGATCGTAATCTGGCGCGGCTCCTTGTAGCTGCCACCCAAGAAGTGGTCGTCGACCGACGGACCGCGGCCGTCCACGTTCCAAGCGCCCTCAAACTGATTGGCGGCCGTGGCGCCGCCCCAATAGAAACCCTCGGGGAACTTGATGTTTGCCATGAGCATCTCCTTTGCATTGCGGGTCGATAGGCCGAGTATCGCCCACGCACGCGACAGGCAGGGGCAGGGGTGCCAAACCCGACACTTCTTTTCGCAGACGCGCGCTGCAACAGCGCTGCAGCTGAAACTTTTTGACACCGAAGGAGCGAAGACGATCCGCCCCGCGCTTACCGGCGGTATGCCGCGGGGGTGCAGCCATACTTGTCGTGAAACTTACGGTAGAAGAAGCTCATGTTTTCATAGCCCACCGCATGCGCAGCCGCCCCGGCCGTGGTGCCGCCGCGCAGAAGCTCGGCCGCATGTACCAGGCGTCGCTCCTGCACAAGCTGCCTAAAGGTCTTGCCCACATGCCGCTTAAGGAGCGCCGTCGCATAATTAGGGCTCAAGCCAAACTCCGCCGCCATCCCCTCGAGGGAGCACGCGGCGAATTCGCGATCGATATAGCCGAGCATTCCCGTCACCAGGGCAGTGGGCCCCGCCGCGCCGTCCGCCGCGCCGCGCACCAGCTCGCGCTCGTAGCAATCCATGAGCTCGGCCAAAAACAGCTGAAACAGACGCAAGACGATCTCGGGACCGTTGGGGCTCGGGTCGTACAGCTCGCAGAGCATCTCCTGCATGTAGCGCCGAATCCGACGGCTCTCGCCGCAATGAAAACGGACATGGCCCCGATGGTCCGTCTCGCTGTTGAGCGCGTTGAACAAAAACCGCGAGACCGCGCTCTCGCGCGAGAGGCTCGACTCGAGACTCCGGCGCAAAAAAGAGCGTGAAACGGTCATGCTCAGCATGATGTCGTCCTCGCCGAGCGCCGCCACGGCATGAGGGCAAAGGGCGTCGAGCAAAAGCACCTCGTTGCGGCGCAACTCGAGCCTCTCCCCCGCCACCGTCTGCGGGCAGCGCCCGCGATACACATAGCTCATCTCCACGTAATCATGCACGTGCTCGGGAACTGCATTAAAACGCGAGTTTTTCCTTATCGTCAGGCCACGCGGCATGCCGGGCTGGGCATAGGCAAACCCTGGCTGCCCAATCTTGCGCACTGGGCATCCGTCGATTTCGACATGCTCGGTCATAATCGACCAATCAAATGCCATGCCGTCTTTATAAGCGATCTCACTGGCGCTCAGTTCGCTGAGCCTACGCTCGAGCTCGTCGATCTCCATGGCTTGCCAATCGTTGATTTGGTCATAGTTCGTCGTGATTCAGATATTAGCAGAACGCGCCGACGCGTCCATAATCTGTGCTATGCAGCAGATCGATCGAGCCAAGGAGGATCCATGACCGCGTACTATCAGCAGGTGCTCGAGGGCACATACGACAACCACGTGCTTCCGTTTTTGTGGATGAAGGGCGAGAGCCATAAGACCATTGCCGAGTATCTGGAAAAGATCGCCGGCGCCGACATCCACGAGGTCTGTCTCGAAAGCCGCCCACACCCCGATTTTTGCGGCGAGGGCTGGTGGCGCGACTTGCGCTTTGTCATTGACGAGTGCAAGCAGCTGGGCCTTAAGCTCTGGATCTTGGACGACGCACACTTCCCCACGGGCTTTGCCAACGGCGCCGTCAAGGAGGCCGTGCCCGAGCTCCGCAAGATCGTGCTCACGCACCGCACGTTCGACATCGTGGGCCCCACGTCCGCCGCGAGCATCGCGCTCGCCAACATGCTCGACAAAACGGAGCGCTTCTACGGCGTGACATTTATGCAGGACGGCAGCCCCGTCGACGTCGCTTACCGAGTAATCGACGATGCAGACGGCAACCCCAGCCGCCTGGTCTTCGATGCACCTGCGGGCCTCACGCAGGCATGCGTGATGTTCACGAGCGGCAAGACCTCCTACAACGAGGACTACATCAATATGGTCGACCGCGCCTCGGTGGCGCAGCTCATCGATGCTGTCTACGAGCCGCATTTTGAGCATCTGGGCGATGAGTTTGGCAAGACGATCCTGGGCTTTTTCTCCGATGAGCCCGGATTTGCCAACGAGAAGGGCACCACGGGCCCCGATGGCATCTCGGACACGCTCATCGGCAAGGCCACCGCGCCCCTACCCTGGTCGGCCGAGCTTGAGCGTCGCCTGCGCGCGGCACTGGGCGAGCGCTACCTGGCCGAGCTCCCGCACCTGTGGGACCGCGAGCCGGCCGGCGCGCACGTACGCCACGTCTATATGGACATCGCGAGCACCCTCTATAAGGAGTGCTTCTGCGACCAGCTCGGAGACTGGTGCCGCGCGCGCGGCGTGCAGTACATCGGCCACGTTATCGAGGACAAGGACTGCCACGCGCGCCTGGGCGTGGGCGCCGGGCACTACTTCCGCGCCGTGGGCGGTCAGGACATGGCGGGCGTCGACATCGTGATCAACCAGCTGGTACCCGGCATGGACCGCGGCCTTCACAGCTACGGACGCGGCGTGTGGGACCTCGAGTTCTATAACTACGTGCTGCCCAAGCTGGGCTCCTCGGCAGCACACCTCGATCCCAAAAAGCAGGGGCGCTGCATGGCCGAGGTCTTTGGCGCATTTGGATGGCACGAAGGCCTGCGCGAGATGAAGTGGATCGCCGATCATTTTTTGGTGCGCGGCGTCAATTGGTTTGTGCCGCATGCCTTTAGCATGGCCGCCTTCCCCGACTGGGACTGCCCGCCGCATTTCTATGCGCATGGCCAAAACCCCCAGTTTGCACACTTTGGGCAGCTCATGAGCTACATGAACCGTACGGCGAGTCTGCTGAGCGGCGGGCGTGCAACGACCCCGGTGGCGCTTCTCTACCATGCGGACGCCGAGTGGGCAGGCGAGGCGAACTTTATGCAGCATGCCGCCTCCGAGCTTATGCGCGCGCAGGTCGACTTTGACATCGTGCCGGCAGAGGCATTTGAGGACGCAGGGCGCTATGCCGTTGAAATTGCCGCAGACGGTAGCGGCTTTAGCGTGAACGGCCAGGCATACCGCTGCCTGGTGATGCCCGGAGCCGAGTTTGTCGGCGGAGCCGTGCTCGACTTTGCCGCGCGCGCCGCAGCCGCAGGTGTTGCCGTGTACGCGCTGGATGAGTTGCCGAACAAGCGCTACGACGGCGACACTGCAGGCCGCGAGGGCTTTGCCTCCCTGGATGCAACCGCGCTCGCCGGCATCAAACTCCTGGCGACCACCGAGCTCGCAGGCACATTTGCCAATACCGGCATGCAGACCGTGGTTTGCGCCGGGCCCCAGCCCTGGCTGCGCGCACTGCGCTACGAGCGGGCGGGCGAGAGCTATCTGATGCTCGTCAACGAGCATCCCAAGCAGGGTATCTCCACTCAGGTTGCGCTTGCCGACGGCACACCCGTTGCAGGCGCGCGCCTCGACCTGCTCAACGGCACCGAGCCCGCCGCCTTTGACGGCACGCTCGAGTTGGCTCCCTACGAGAGCTGCATCGTGGTCCTTGGGGCTACAGGTTCCGCCGGCGCGGCAACCGTTGGAGACGAAGCCGCATGCATCGACGGGCCCTGGGCGGTTGCTTTCTCTGCCCCTGGCACCGATGCCTTTGGCGAGCCTGTTGAGCTTGCAGACCTGCACGACCTTTCCTCGGCCGAGTTCCCCGGCAAGGCCGGCACATTCCGCTACCGGGCTTCCTTTGTCCTGGGCGAAGCGGCCACCCGCACCGTCATCGACCTTGGCGAGGTCTTTGAGACCGCAACCGTCGCCCTCGACGGCAAATCCCTCGACACCCGTATCTGTCCGCCTTACCGCTTTGAGGCCGGCGCGCTTTTGGCCGGTGAGCACGCGCTTACGATCGACATCATCAACACCCTCGACCATGCCGTCCCCGACGTGTTCGGCATGACCGAGCCCTCCGAGCCCAGCGGCCTCTTGGGCCCCGTACGCGTGCTCGGGTAACGCCCCGGGCGCAAACGGCCCAACAAGGACAGCGCCCTATGTTGAGTCCGCGCAGCGTCGAGCGGTCCGTCGTTCATAGACCGGCGGACCAAAACTCCCAGCCAAGCCGAACGTTTTATTTATCGCTATGATTGGTTTATCGCGACGCAAACGCATAGGAGCCATATGGATATCAGGCGAAAGATCACGCAGGGCAAAAGCCTCACCCCCACCGAGCAACAACTTGGGCAAACGGCGCTCGCCATGGGCGAGGATGTGCGCGGGCTTTCCATTAAGGAATTTGCCGCGCGCGCCAACGTTTCGGTCGCGAGCGTGCACCGTTTTTGCAAAAAGCTCGGCCTCGAGGGATTCAAAGACCTCAAGGTCGAGCTCATCCGCCAGGCGACCGATGCGGGCAACCGGCGCGACGTGGACATCAACTTTCCCTTCGATGCCACCTCCACCCCTGCGCAGGTCATGGAGCGCATGGAGGGGCTCTACCAGACCACTTTGGCCGAAACGCAGGAGCTGCTCGACCCTGCACAGCTCAACCACGCCGCCAAGCTCATCATGCGCGCCGGCACCGTGGACATCTACACGGGCTCGCATAACCTATATCCAGCGGGAATGTTCCGCGATCGCCTGCTTTCCGCCGGCAAAAGCGCGACGTGCCACGACAGCGTCGAGGCGCAGGTGCGCACGGCGCTCGCCTCGGGTCCCGACCATGTGGCAATCATCATCTCCTACAGCGGCCTTGCCCCCAACCTCAAGGAGATCTTGCCGATCCTTAGCAGTCGACATGTCCCGGTCATCGTCATCGGCACGCCGTACTGTGCCCGCATTCACCCCGGCTTTGCCGCCTATCTCACGGTAAGCGACCACGAGAGCATGACGCACCGCATCACGCAGTTCGCCAGCCATATCGCCGTGCAATACGTACTCGATTCGCTCTATAGCAGCTACTTTGCCAAAGATTACGCCCGCTGCTCCGAGTTCTTAGAGCGCTCGTTCCCCTACACCCGCCTGCCCGGACTCAAATAGCGACGAGCGTGGATTTTTGGACACTCAGATAACGAGCGTGGATAATCTCCCACTTTGAGCCTGCATGCGGCCCAAAAACGGGAGATTATCCACGCTCATTTTGGGTCCCCCGGGAAACGCATGAGGAGGGCGGATAGACAGCCGTTATTTGCGAGGCGTCAGCGACGTAAAGAGCCCGTGTTGGTTGCAGTAAAGATATATCCTGCCGCGCCCGGTAATATGGAAGCGCGGCTGCACCGATTGCTCTGGATAGAGCTTCTTAAAGCAGATGCCGTCCATAGTCGCATATGCCACAAAGCTAATGTAGTGATCCTTGGTCATGGGATGATCGAGCGTGACGTACCAATCGTCCTCGATGCGCTCGATGGAAAAGGCGTGGTCCGCGTCCGGCTCTTCGGCCTCCTGGGGAAACATCGTGGAGCCACAGCAGCTAAAGCTGCCTTCTCCGAGCGCGTGCACAACGTTTCCGCAGATAGGGCAAACGTAAAAGACGCCTTTGAGCATATTGCCTGCACGGTTGGCGTTGGCCCGAATGTCACCAGCCAAAAGCTCAGCCACGCTTATGCCGAGTCTCTGGGCCAAAGGCTCAACGAGGGAAATGTCGGGAAGGCCGCGGCCGGATTCCCACTTGCTGACGGCTTTATCGGTCACGCCAAGGCTTTCCGCCAGGGCGCGCTGGGTGAGGCCGCGCTCTTCGCGCAGCTGCTTGATGGCATGCGCTGCCAAAAAAGTATGGGAGGCATTAGTTTGCCGTGTCTGGTTCATGGGCTGTCCAATCAAATTGAAGAAATGGAGTGAACCGGTTCGACAGTCAGTATCCATTTGAAGGCCAGGCTCGACAACCTACGCTGCGTAGACATGCGCCAATCGAACGAGTGCGGATTTTGGACGCTCATCCTAAGTAGTCATTTAAGAACGTCCATTACAGTCGAAATTGTCAGCCCGGGACCGTCTCGGGCTACGATTGAGGCGCGCCCAGAACGGGCCGCC
>NZ_CZAQ01000007.1:0-44907 GCF_001404695.1 Collinsella aerofaciens
CGGCGGCCCGTTCTGGGCGCGCCTCAATCGTAGCCCGAGACGGTCCCGGGCTGACAATTTCGACTGTAATGGACGTTCTTGTTTGACTAGTCGTTTAAGAACGTCCCCAACGACTACCCCAGCAACGCCGATGTTTTGGCAAAGTCAATCTGCCGGCTTTTGGGGACGCTCCTTATCTGCCGGCACAAAAGGAGCGTCCCCAAGTGACGCAAAAAGCCCGGGCAAAAGCACCGGGCTCGTAATGCAAGTTTGTATCCAAGCAGGATATAGGGGTTTCCCAGGTGCCCGAGATTGCCCCGAAAGAGGAGCGCCGCGTACTTTGGTACGCAAGCGACGGTTTGAGGGGCAAGGTCGGGTGCCTGGGGAAGCCCTACAGCTCGAGTTCGTTGAGGCGCAGGATTGCCACGATGTAGATCTTGAGCGCTTGCTTGAGCTGTTCCTCGTTGGCACACTCGTTGGGACCGTGCATCTGGCCGCCCCACGCGGGCAGCTCCAGACCGGTCTCCTCGGGGCCAAACGATACGGCGCGGGCAAAGTTGCGCGCGTACGTGCCGCCGCCCATGGCAAAGGGCTCGGCATGCTTGCCCGTAAACTCGTTATAGGTATCAATAAGCGCCTTCACGGCCGGATCGTCGGCAGATACCGAGAACGGCACCTTCGCGCGACCCAGCTGGCACGTCACGCCAAAACGGCCCACGAGCGGCTCGAGCTGCTCGCGGATGGTATCGGCACTCGTGCTGTCGGGGAAGCGCACGTCGATGACCTGCTCGATATGGCCATCCGCCACGCGGATGACGCCAGCGTTGCAGGTAAGCGGGCCAAACGCCGGACTCGTCGCATCGATACCCAGGCCGCGGCCATAGGCATCCGCATGCACAAAGGCCAGGAACTTGACGAATTCGTGCTCGGCAGGCGTCAGCAGGCGCTCATCGCGTGCACCAAACGCGTCTTCGGCCTCGCGCAGATACGCCACGATGAGGCCGACGGCGTTGATGGTGCCCTCAGGCATCGAAGCGTGGCCGCCAATACCGTGGGCGAAAATCTGCGCATGCCCGTTATCAAGCGCCGTGATCTCCAGGCGGTCGGCGTTCTCAACGGGCGCCGGCAGCTCATCGGCGGCAATCGCGAGCTCGCAGATGGACTGCGACGGAATAGCGTTGCTCGCCTCGGCACCGCTCCAGGACACAATGCGCCCGCCGTCGATCTTGGAGCTCACAAACGTCGCCCCAAACTGGCCCTTCTCGGCATTGCAGACCGGGAACTCGGCATCGGGCGTAAACAAAAAGTCGGGGTCTGCGTGGTTCTCCAGATAATGGTGAACGTCGGACATGCCCACTTCCTCATCGCAGCCCAGCAGCGCGCGGAAAGTGTAGCGCGGGGTAATGCCGTGCTTGAGCAGATAGGCGCCGGCGTAGAGCGACAGCACGGCAGGACCCTTGTCGTCGATAACGCCGCGGCCGAGCAGCCAGCCCTCGCGACGCTCCATCGCAAACGGGTCGGTGTTCCAGCCGGGGCCGGCGGGCACCACGTCCACATGGCAAATGGTCGCGAGTTGCTTGTCGCCGCAGCCCGGGATATCGGCAATGCCCACATAGCCCTCGTCGTCGCTCGTCTGGTAGCCGAGCTTTTGCGCAATGCCGAGCGCGCAATCGAGCGCATCACGGACCGGGCGGCCAAACGGCGCGCCGGGCTCCGCATCGGCAGAAACTGCCACGGACGGATAACTCACCAGCTGCTCGATATCGGCGACGACATCCTCCCAGACCTCGTCGACATACTCGGCGACGCTCTGCTCCACCTGATTCATGGACGACCTCCTTACCAATGAGCGGCAAGCGTACCCGCCCCTCACATTTAGTTCCTAGATAGAGAAAAGTTTAGCAAGCTCAGCCACCGAGTGCACCACCGCATCGGCACCCGTCGCTTCATGCTCACCCGGCGCCGCCGCGCCCGAATAGATGCCGATGCACGGCACGCCCATCGCGTGCGCGCCCTCGACGTCGTTAAAGCGATCGCCGATCATCACGGCCTCGTCCGCGGCCGCACCCAAGGCCGTCAACGCGTCGCGAACCGAATCGGCCTTGGTCTCGCGCCCCTGCGGAGGATTCATGCCAACCACGGCTTCGAACTGAGAAAGACCCAGCTCATGCACCATGTCAATGCACTTTGCCTCCATACGCGATGTCGCGACGGCCATGCGATGACCCTGCGCCGCCAAGCCATCGAGCAGCTCGGGGATTCCGTCGAACACGGGATACTCCTCCGGACCCAGCTCGTCAAAATAGGCACGGTACTCGTCGGCCACCACGAGCGACTCCTCGCGCGTAAAGTCGTAAAAGTCGTGGAAGCTCTTCCACAGGGGCGGCCCGATCATGCGGCGCAGGTCACCCATCTGCGCCTCCGAAAACCCGCGCGCGGCCAACGTTTTGCGTGTCGAGGTCATCACCGCCCGGCCCGTATCTGCCACCGTGCCGTCAAAATCGAACAGCACGACCGGCCGCCTGCATATCTCCAACGCCTCCATCGGCATTCCTCTTCCCCAGTTGACGATTTCCACACCGACACTTCAAACTGTTGACTATTCAACAATTGAACCTAGCAATGTAGAGCAACTCCACTATACTTGTCGCACTTTGCTCTCAATCGGCGGCGCCGTGGCGCCCCATCGAAAGGTGCAATTATGTCTTTTGCCATCATAACCGACTCCACGTCGGACATCTCCCCCGCCCGCGCCCAAGAGCTCGGTATTTACGTGATTCCGCTGCATGTGATTATCGAGGGCGAGGACCTGCTCGACCAGGTGCAGATTACTGCCGAGGAATACGTCGCGCGCATGGCCAGCTCTGAGCAGCTGCCGCACACCTCGCAGCCGAGCGCCGGCGAGTTCAAGGCGCTGTTTGACCGCGTGCGCGCCGATGGCCACGACAGCGCGATCTTTATCTCGCTGTGCAGCGAGTGGTCCGCCTGCTATTCCAACGCATGCCTGGTCGCCGAGACCCACGAGCTCGACGTGCGCTGCATCGATTCGCGCACCGGCTCGGGCGCCGAGGGCTTGCTGGTGGAGTACGCGCTGGCCATGCGCGAGGACGGCCGCAGCTTGGACGAGACCGAGGCGCAGATCCGCGCGACGCTGCCCGACGCCCACCTGCTGCTGATTCCCCGCACGCTCGAGAACCTAGTCAAAAACGGCCGCGCCCCCAAGCTCGCCGGCCAGCTGACGCAGATGCTCAACATTCGCCTGGCCGTTTCGCCGGAGTGGCAGTCGGGCGAGATCAAGGCCATCAAAAAGGGCCGCGGCGCCAAGCGCATCGTTGCCAACACCATGGCAGACTGCCTCACGTTTTTGGACGAGCACCCGGGCTCCAGCGTGCGCGTACTCACGACCGGCGCCGCTGAGGAGCAAAAGCTCGTCAGCCAAGCGCTCGCAGGCCGGGACTACGTGGACGCCGGCACCGGCCCCATCGGCTGCACCATCGCCACCCATGTAGGCGTCGACGCCATCGCCATCAGCTACTGCCCTCGTTACCAGCCCATCCACTAGGGGCACCTTTACCACTTGCGGTGGAATAGGAACTGTTTTTGGCTTATCAGCCGCAAATCAATCCCTATTCCACCGCAACTTAGAAATCGGCGATCAGCCCAGCGGACCCTGAAACAGTTCCTGATGAGTGCCCATTCTCACCAGCCTAATCACTGGGTTAGTCTTATGGGGAAGATAAAGAACGACCACATCGACCAAGCCATCGGATAGGTGGAAATCGATGTGGCCGTTGTAGTTTCCGCCCGGGTTTGAGAGCTCGTGGGCGCCATACTCCGCCGGAAGTGACCCATGAGCCACAAGCTCTGCAACCGCCGCTTTAAACTCACTTTTTAGCTGCGGATGCATGCGCATCGTTCGTTTGTAGTCCACCTTAAATTGAGCCTCGACTTTAATCTCGAACATCGCTATTCCTCATCGAGGAATGACATAAGCTCATCAGCGTTATTGAATGACAGGCTATCGTCCGGCAAAATCCCCAGCTCATGAGCCTCGGCGATCACCATGGCGCGCCTCGTCACCTCGTTGGGCACCTCCGCCCTTCCTACAATCTCAAAAGGAATCTTTCGCTGATTTACCAGCTGCCGAACAGCAAGATTGAGATAGGAATTGAGGCTGAGGCCGACCGAATCCAAGAACTCAGTCGCCTGCTCCTTGAGCCCCTCTTCGATTCGAACCGTCGTAGGCTTAACTGTTGCTGTAGACATTTGCGACCTCCTCGCCCTCGTCTTTTACACCAGTATACCCAATACGCATGGCAATCTGATGTTAGATAACATCAGATTGCCATGCGTATTCATGTCGCGTGGGCACGATTGATCTACATCAGCCCGCTGAGCGCAATGTCAACGGCCTCGTTGAGGTCGTCGGTAATGTGTACCAGATCCGGATCGAGCGGGCTAATCATACCGGTGCTCATCACCGGGCCGTTGAGCCAGTCGAATAGGCCCTGCCAGTACTCGGTGCCCACCAGCACGAGCGGCATGCGCTTGACCTTGTGCGTCTGCACCAGCGTGAGAACCTCGAACATCTCGTCGAGCGTGCCAAAGCCGCCGGGAAATACGATGGCGCCCGAGCTGTACTTAACGAACATGGTTTTGCGCACAAAGAAGTAGCGGAAGTCCATGCCGAGGTTCACGTATTTATTGAGCCCCTGCTCGTGCGGCAATTCAATGCCTAGGCCAACTGACTTGCCGTTGACACTCGCCGCTCCCCTGTTGGCCGCTTCCATGATGCCGGGGCCGCCACCGGTGATGACCGCCACGCCACGTTGCGCGATCTTGCGCCCGACGGTACGCGCCGCCTTGTAGAGCGGATCGGTCTTGGGCGTGCGGGCGCTACCGAAGATGGTCACCGCAGGTCCAAGCTCGGCAAGCGCGCCAAAACCATCGACAAACTCTGCCTGAATGCGCAGCACGCGCCACGGGTCGGCATGCAGCCAGTCGGTCGAGTCCTCGGGCGCCAGCAGGTTGGCGTAGGTGTTGTCCTTAGGAATCATGGGGCCGCGCATGACCACGGGGCCGCGGCGGTACGTCTCGTCGTAGGCAGGCTCGCCCTCGACGTTCTCATTCTTAATCATGGGTACTCCTATCGAGAAAAAGAAAAACGGGCGGGGTCGACGCTGTGCGCCAAACACCCGCCCGAACATCAACTATTCGGTATGGTACCCACGATGCATCAAGTGCTTGCAAGCTATCGGTCATCGGTCGCGCAAGCGGTGTTAGCAAACGTGATGACCGGCCGGCGCTCGCCCCTTGCCGTTGCCCGCGCTCTGCAAGCGCCCGTGCTGCTCTTAGTAATCCACCGCCGCAGGGCTGTTCATCCAGTCGCTCACGAACGCGCCGTAGCGGCCCTCGATAATGGCCTGGCGGGCCCGCTGCATAAGGTTGAGCAGGTAGTAGATGTTGTGCATCGAAAGCAGAATGCCGCCGAGCATCTCCTTCTGCGTGACCATGTGACGGATGAGCGCACGGCTGTAACCGCCCGTGCACACCGGGCAGGTGCAGGTGGGATCGATGGGACCGTCGTCGTGCGCAAAGCGAGCGTTGCGGAAGTTGAGGCGACCCTCGCTGGAGAATGCCGTGCCCATACGGCCGGTGCGCGTCGGCAGCACGCAGTCAAACATGTCGATGCCCACGCCAACGCCGCGCACGAGCGTGGTCGGGTTGCCGACACCCATCAGGTAGCGCGGCTTATGCTTGGGCATGTACTCGCTCACGAGCGGCGCCAGGGTCTCGAACATGGTCTCGTGATCCTCGCCCACCGAATAGCCACCGATACCATAGCCCGGGAAGTCGCCGCACTCCTCCAGATGGCGCAGCGAGCGCAGGCGCAGATCCAGGTGCATGCCGCCCTGAACGATGCCAAAGAGCGCCTGGTCATCGCGGGTATGCGCCTTATAGCAGCGCTCGGCCCACATGCTCGACAGCTCAACGGCGCGCTCAACGTAGGCGCGCGTGGCGGGATAGCCCGGGCACTGGTCGAGCTGCATGCAGATATCGGAGCCGAGCTTCATGGCGATTTCCATGTTGTCCTCGGGCGTCCAAAACACGTGGCGGCCGTCGTAATCGTTGACGATAAAGCGCACGCCCTCATCGGTGAGCTTGACGGCATCGTTGTGGCTGAAGACCTGGAAACCGCCCGAGTCGGTGAGGATGGGGCCGTGCCAGTTCATGAACTTGTGCAGGCCGCCCAGCTCGGCGATGGTATCCTCGCCGGGACGCATGGACAGATGATAGGTATTGGCGAGCACGATCTGGGCGCCGAGCTTCTTGACAGTCTCGGTAGGAATGCCCTTGACGTTTGCCTTGGTGCCCACGGGCATAAAAATCGGCGTCTCGATGTCGCCGTGCGGGGTGTGCAGTACGCCGGCACGCGCGTGCGTCGTCGGATCCTCGGCAATCAGGTCGAATTTAAAAAGGTTCTGGTCCATAAACTGGAACTCCTTGGTTGCGGTTCATACGCAAACCATTATACGGGCAACCCGCAAGAAGCACCGACTCGACAGAAACTGGCGCGAGGAGGATACGGCAGGGACACGGCAAATGAGCGTGGATTTTTGGACGCTTACCGGATGAGCGTGGATAATCTCCCACTTTTGCCCAAAGCACAGCCCAAAAACGGGAGATTATCCACTTTCATTCTGCGGGCACTCATTTAAGTACGTCCCCGATGAGTGGAGCTATTTACCAGCCACGGCAACGCCGATATTTTGGCAACGTCAGCGAGCGGGTCGCATTTGAGACAAGGTGCCGTGAAATGAAAGGGCGCTGACCTTCTGGTCGCGCCCTTGAAATTGAACGGCAGATTGTCCAAATGCGGCCCGCGCAGCGTCGGCCGGTCCGCCGTTCGGTAGAACGGCGGAACCCCTAAGGACGCTGGCCCATGCCACCCTCGAGGGTGACGGTCTCGCCGTTCATATACTTAAAGTCGGGACCGCAGAGCTGAACGACAACGCGGCCGATTTCCTTCTCGACGTCGCCGTAGTGGCCAGCCGGCGGCATGTGGACGTTGGCCTTGAACGCCTCGGGATAGGCATCCTGGAAGTTCTCGAGCGCAGCGGTCCAAGCAAGCGGGCAAACGATATTGACGTTGATGCCGTCCTTGCCCCACTCGTTGGCAGCGACGCGGGTCAGACCGCGGATGCCCTCCTTGGCAGCGGCGTAGCTGCACTGGCCATAGTTGCCAAACAGGCCGGCGCCCGAAGCAAAGTTGACCACGGAGCCCTTGGTCTCCTTCAGGTGCGGGTAGGCCTTCTGCATGTACAGGTAGGTGGCATACAGGCCAGAGTAAATGGCCAGGTTAAACTGATCCATGGTGTGATCGGCAATGGTCACGCCCGAGGCGCTGGCCTGAGCATTGTTGACGACGGCGTCGATGCGGCCGAACTCCTCAATAGCCTTGTCGATGACGTTCTGGACGACGGCCTCGTTGTCCTGACCAGCCGAGACATCGGCCTGAACAGGCAGAACCTTGACGCCGTACTCGGCCTCGAGGGATTCCTTGGCAGCCTCGAGCTTGGCAACGTTGCGGCCGGTAATGACGAGGTTTGCGCCCTCCTTGGCAAAAGCGATATCGATACCGTAGCCGATGGAGCCAGCGGAGCCGTCCTTGAGCGTGGCCTTGCCGCCGCCGGTGACGATCACGGTCTTACCAGTGAAAAGTCCCATATAAAGTCCTTTCAAATCGCGACGGGCCTGCCCGTCGACTGCGCGCATCCAACTTCACGCGCCAAAAGCTGAAATGCAACTTTAGCGGGTTCAAGTGAAAAATAAAGCCCCTGGCAGGCGAACGGCGCAACGTCTTTCGGCGAAGGGAATGTCAAGTACAAACTGGATAAAGTGGCCGAGTTTTTGCTATCGACGCGAGCCATCGAACACGTTTTGAAACTTTGCTGCAGCGCGCGGGATGTCGGCGCGAGACTTTATCATAGGGTGACAAACAACGATGAGGAGCACATGCCTATGACAGACGAGCTGGACCCCCAGACTCAACAGCATATTGATGATTCCGCAGACGTCACTGCAGATGCCGACGCTGTGACCTGCGATGATATTGACCTCGACGGCCCATTCTTGGACGAAAGCGCTACGGCGGAAACCCCTGGCGCCGAAGATGCAGACGAGCAAAACGACGATGCGCCCGCTCAGGACGACCGCCCCGTACAGGATGCTGCTCCGCAAGCTGCGGGCCCTATCGAGGTTTCTTCGGAAGAAGAGCTCGACGCCGTCATGGACTCCATGATGGATGCCGTCAAAGCGATGAAAGACGCCGTGGCCGACGCTGACGTTGACGCCGAGGAAGAGGAGGCCGCCGAGGCAGCCTCGACCTTCGTACCCGGCGAGACTCCGGTTGCCGACCAGGGCAGCACCATGCCCTCGTTTCTGCAGCTCGAGCATCCCACGATTGGCACCGATGCGGTCGACCCGCACGCAGCAGGCTTTTCTGTGATCGAAGGCGGTACCGGCAATATCGCCGTGCCGCAGACTGCCGATGCGGACGCTGCCGACACCGCTCGCCCGACTGCCCCGCACTCCCCCGCCGCGAGCCGCGATCTGGGGACCGCTGTCTCGAACACTGCGAACGCCGTGGGCACCTTTATCGCCCAGGGCGCCTCGGCCATGCGCGAGATGAACGCCGCGAAAAAGGCACTTGCCGATGCCCGCGCCCACCTGGCCGAACTTGAGCAGCGCATTGCCGATCAGGCCGAGGAACTCGAGACGCGCCAGGATATCGCAGGCCGCTACGACCAGATCGTCGCCGACCAGCGCCAGGCGATTGCCACGGCCCAAAAGACTGCAGCGGTCGCCGAGATTGACCGTGATGTCCACGCCTCCAAAGCGACAGAGCTCAAGGGTCAGCTCGAACAAATGAAGACAGAGGATGACGCGACTGAGCTCCGCCTGAAGGCCGCGCTCGACGCCGTGGAGGCCCGCGAGGCGAGCTCACGCGAGACCGGCAACCGCCTCGTTCGACGTCTTGAGGATTCCAAGCGCATCCGCGACAAGGTGAAGGCAGAGCGAGACGCCGGCATTGCCGCCGCACAACAAACCGTCGACGCCACGCGCGCCCAGCTCGAGACGCTGCGTCATGAGTATGCCGAGCTGCAACGCAATCCCTCGGCAAATCCCGCCAACTATACGGTGCGCACCAGCGAGCTCTCGATGCAGATTTCCGACACGGCAGATGCCCTGCGTAAAGCCGAAGAAGATGTCCCGCGCATCACCGCCGACCTTGAGCACTCGCTTGCCGCAGCCGAGCAGGCCGTCGAGCAGGCTCAAGCCCCTATCGCCGACGCAAAACGCGCGCACCAAGCCGTGACGACCGAAGCCGATGCCGCGCGCGACGAGCTGCAGACGGCGAAGACCGCCGCCGCGACTCGTCAGCGCGAACTGCGCGAGAAGATCGCTGCCGAGGACAAGGCGCGCCGCGACCAGGAGCAGACCATCGCCAACGCCCAAGCAGATGCCGCACATGCACAGTCGATCATCGAACAGGCGACCGAGGTGCACGACCACCCAGAGATCACCGAGTCGCTTGCAGGGTCCTTGGCCCGAGACAATGCCGAACACACCGAGACCGAGCGAGAAGTCGCCCAGCTCGAGGCCACCGAGGACGCGGTGCGCGAGCGTACCCGCGACTCACGCATCAAATTCACCGGCGCCATCGTCTGCATCGTCGCCGTAGTTCTAGTGATCATCTTGATCTGGCTGTTCGCGAGCAAGTAACCACTCCCCAACGATTACAAGGACTGTCCCCAGGTGCCGGCAAAAAAGGAACGTCCCCAAGTGCCACCTAATGAGAGTGGATAATCTCCCACTTTTGACGAAGAAACACGCCTAAAACGGGAGATTATCCACTCTCATTCTGCAGGCACTCATTTAAGTACGTCCCCAATGAGTACCTGCCGATGGCTTGGCAAAGTCAGCGAAAACCCGCCAGAGCGAGCAAGGTGCCTTGAAACGAGGCGGCATTGACCTTCTGGTCATGCCGCCGAAGTTGAAAGGCAGATTGCCGCTCTGGCGGGTTTGCAGCGTCGAGCCGTTACGCGGTTCGTAGAACCGCGTAACTAACAAATGAGCATCGCATCGCCAAAGCTGAAGAAGCGGTAACGTTCTTCGATAGCAGCAGCGTAGGCATCCATGATCTGGTCGCGGGTGGCCAGCGCGCTCACGAGCATCATGAGCGTGGAACGCGGCACGTGGAAGTTGGTGATCAGCGCGTCGACCACGTGATAGGTCGAGCCGGGCATGAGGTAGAGCTGCGTCGTCGCGTTCTCGCGCACCACGATGTCGCCGCGGCCGAGCGTGTCGGCGCCGTCCTCGCGGCCTTCAAAATAGCGCGCTGTCACGGCCGGATCGGACACCGGCGCCTCAGCGTCAAACGCGCTTTCGAGCGAGCGTACTGCGGTAGTGCCGACGGCGATCACGCGGTGCCCCTCGGCCTTCGCCTTATGCACGGCGTCGACAACCTCCTGCGACACGTGGTAACGCTCGGTGTGCATGACGTGCTGCATGGGGTCGTCCTCCTCCACCAGACGGAAGGTATCAATACCCACCTCGAGCTCGACGGCGGCAAACTTCGCGCCCTTGGCCTCGATAGCGGCCATGAGCTCGGGAGTAAAGTGCAGACCCGCCGTAGGAGCGGCAGCCGAGTGCTCCTCCTTCATGGCGTAGACGGTCTGGTACTTCTCGGGATCGCCCTCGTAATCGGTAATGTAGGGCGGCAGCGGAACGTGACCGGCAGCATGAATGGCCTCGTCGAGCGTGCGCGGCTCTCCAGCGGCATTGCAACCGGCCGGCTCAAAGCGCACCAGTCGGCCGCCGCGGCTATCGGTGACAAAGTCGACGACCTCGGCCGTCAGCACCACGGGCGCGCCCTCGGGTGCATGGGCGCCGCCGGCGCGATACTCAATCTGAGCACCGGGCTTCAGACGCTTGCCCGGCTTGACCAGGCACTCCCAAACGTGACCCAGCGGATCAACATCCTCGCGGCGCTTGAGCAGCAGCGTCTCGACCACACCGCCCGAGCCTGCCTTGCGACCGATAAGACGGGCCGGCATCACGCGCGTCTGGTTGATGACGAGCACGTCGCCCGGCTCGATATAGTCGATGATGTCGCGGAAGATGCGGTGCTCAACGGTACCGCCGTGCTCTAGCGGCGTTCCTGTCTCGGAGCCTTTGCGATCAACCACCAGCAGGCGGCAGGAGTCGCGCGGCTCGGCAGGAGCCTGGGCAATCAGTTCCTCAGGAAGGTTGTAGTCAAAATCATCGGTACGCATAGACACGTCGGATACTCCTTATATAGCTAAAGTCCGCTCTACATCCTAGCAGGCTGACGTCCCAAACGAACTACTTTTTGGCGGCTTTGCGCTCGTCGCGGATGCGGGCGCGGTCCATGGCCGCCTCGACAGCAGAAAAGCGGCAGCCGCAGTAGTTCTGTCGATACATGCCCAGTTCGCGCGAACGGCGCGTAGCCTCGGGATAATACGGGCGAAAATCGCGAATCACCGGGGTGAGCCCATGGGCGGCCGCCAAACGCTCAAGCACGTCATTGCAGGTGTCGAACAGCTGATACGGCGAGACGGCGAGCGTCGTACCCACATATTCAAACCTGCGCTCCTGGGCAACGCGGCATGCCTCGGCCAAGCGCAAGGCATAGCACGCGCGACAGCGACGGGGACGATCGGCACCCAACGGAGCCACGCCGGTTTCCCAGCGTTCGCGGTCCTCCCCGGCCTCGATGAGCTCGATGTCGCCATCGGCACACCACCGGCGCAGCTCGTCCAAACGACGCTGCCATTCATCGCGCGGCTGAATATTGGGGTTGGTCCAGCAGATCGTGGGTTCAAACCCCTCCTCGCGCAGCAGGCGAACCGGCTCAAGCGAACACGGCGCACAGCAAGCGTGCAACAACAACGGCCTCATCAACATCTCCTCACCCGAAAAAGCGCACGCCAAAGGACGTGTCCTCGCAGGCGGCAATGCGGCGGTCGCGCAGGATCGTCCGCACGTAATACCAGTCGCCCGTGCATCCCGAAAGGTGCAAACCAGCCGCCAGGTAGCACAGCAGCGGATACCCCGAAAACGCAAATCCCAGGGCAAACGCCGCCGTCACAACAACCGTCGGCGCCAGGCAAACCGCCATGTACCGCCGGCGCGAATACACAATCCCCTCGGCGCAGGCATAGATCATGCACGTCTCACGGTTCGCTCCAAAAGTCACGTGCGCACTCGCGAGCGCCAGCAGCTTAAAAAACACACCGTGCACCAGCTCGTGCACGGCAAACGACGCCATTGAGACCGCAGCCAAGCCGACTATCCAGCCCACGACTGCCGTCCAGCCGCCCGCATCAGCAGCATCCAAGTCTGCAGGCCCGCCCAGCAGCATAAACACCGGCACCAGGCACACGGCAAACACGCCGACTACGACCATCCCCCACACGAAGCAAGCGTGCAGAAAATCCTCGTCTTCAAACGCATGTATGTTGGAAATCTCATTCATAGCATCTTAGGATAGCGCCCCTGCCACGTACCCGTCCGCATGTGCGATAATGTCGAACGATATGCACGAATTGACCACCGCGCCGCCGAACCCCGTGCCCGGCCGCGCTCTTACCTATATGCGAAGGAGTCCCATGGCATCCAAATACTCCATGAACGACCGTCCCAGCTGGCCGCGCCGCGCCATCGTTACCGCCGGCGAGCCCTACGGCAACAAGGGTCTGCACTTTGGCCACGTCGGCGGCGTCTTTGTCCCGGCCGACTTCTTCGCCCGCTTCCTGCGCGACCGCCTGGGCCGCGAAAACGTCATCTTCACCTCGGGCACCGACTGCTACGGTTCGCCCATCATGGAGAGCTACCGCAAGCTCAAGGAGAACGAGGGCTACGACAAGTCCATCGGCGAGTATGTCGAGTCCAATCACTCCCGCCAGGCCGCGACCCTCAACAACTACAACATCAGCTGCGACATCTACGGCGGCTCGGGCCTTGAGCCGGCGGCCCAGATCCACAACGAGGTGACTGCCGAGATTATCGAGCGCCTGCACGAGCAGGGCACCATCTCCAAGCGCTCCACGCTGCAGTTCTACGATGCCAAGGCCGGCACGTTCCTCAACGGCCGCCAGGTCATCGGCCGCTGCCCCATCCAGGGCTGCAAGTCCGAGAAGGCTTATGCCGACGAGTGCGATCTGGGCCACCAGTTTGAGCCCGAGGAGCTCATCGCGCCCAAGAGCCAGCTCACCGGCGAGGTGCCCGAGCTGCGCCCGGTCGACAATCTCTACTTTGACCTGCCGGCCTACCTCGACTTTATGAAGACCTACACCGCCAAGCTCGCCCAGAACCCGCAGGTTCGCTCCGTGGTCTCCAAGACCATGGAGGAGTGGCTGCTGCCGGCTCAGCTCTACATCCAGAACAAGTTCCGCGAGGCCTTCGATGCCGTCGAGGACCAGCTCCCCGAGCACACCGTGCTGGAGCCCGAGGGCAACAAGAGCAGCTTTACCGTCACCTTCCCCAGCTGGAAGGAGCGCGACGACGCCCACGCGGTGCTCGCCAACGGTGGCGTGCGCTTCCGCAGCGGCAAGGCACTCGTGCCCTTCCGCATCACCGGCAACATCGACTGGGGCGTTCCGGTGCCCGAGGTCGATGGCGTCTCCGACGTCACCTGCTGGTGCTGGCCCGAGAGCCTGTGGGCGCCCATCAGCTATACGCGTACCGTGCTCGCGCGCGATGCCAAGGCCGCCGGCGTGACCGAGGGCGTCGCCGCCCAGGATGCCGCCCTCATGGGCGAGCCCGCCGCCGACTCCACGCAGGTGCCCGCACCCACCTACCAGCACAGCTCGCTCGACTGGCGCGACTGGTGGTGCTCTGACGACGCTCAGATTTACCAGTTCATCGGTCAGGACAACATCTATTTCTACTGCATCGCGCAGACCGCCATGTGGGAGGCCCTGGGCTGGGACCTCACGCAGAGCACCGTCAGCGCCTGCTACCACCTGCTCTACATGGGCAAAAAGGCCAGCTCGTCCTCGCAGACGCCTCCCCCGCCGGCAGACGACCTGCTCAACCACTACACCTGCGAGCAGATGCGCGCGCACTGGCTGTCGCTCGGCCTATCCGAAAAGCCGGTGAGCTTTAGCCCCAAGGCATACGACACGCGTGTGACCGGCAAGGACAAGGACGGCAACGAGGTACGCGCCTGCGACGACAAGCGCGTTATCGACCCGGCCCTTAAGGAGAGCGCGCTGCTGACCGGCGTGTTCAACCGTCTGGCCCGCAGCTGCTTCTACGGCGTCGCCGTCAAGGAAGGCGACGAGAGCCCCTACCGCAACGGCTGCATCCCCGCCGGTGCCGCTTCTGACACCGTGGTCGAAGCCGCCCAGCAGGCAGCCCTCGCCTTTGAGCAGGCCATGTACAAGTTCGAGACGCACCGCGCGCTTGCCGTGTGCGACGACTACCTGCGCGCCGCCAACAAGCGCTGGAGCGACGCTTCCAAGGCCGCCAACAAGCTCGAGGGTAACGAGGCAAACGCCGCGATGACGCAGGCCCTTGTCGACGCCTTTACCGAGCTGCGCGTGGCGACCGTCCTGATGCACGGTATTGTGCCGGCCGGCTGCGAGCTCATCTGCGAGTACTTCGACGTCGACCCGGTCGCTTTCTTTAGCTGGGATAACATCTTTGCCTCCACGGACGAGTTCGTGGAGATCCTGGGCGAGAAGCCCGGCGAGCACCGCGTGAAGCCGCTGCCCCCGCGCTTCGACTTCTTTAGCAAGCACGAGAGCCAGTACTAAACACTCGACATGTAATGGAATGGGAAGGAAAGACGGATGTCCAAGCCGCGTCGTCGTAAGCAGAAAAAGCAGGTCAAGGCCGAGCTCAAGCTCAGGCAGTTTGCCGCCACCGAGCTTTCCGACCAGCTTGCCGCCCTTCCCTGCGCCGCCGACCTGCCGCGCTTTATGGTCGACACGGTCGCCGGCGCCTATGCGCCCGCCGATGCCGAGCTTATGATCGAGGGCTTCGGCGCCGCGGCCACACGCCCGGTCACGCTGCGCGCCAACACGCTCAAGGCAACCGCCGAGGACATCGCTGCGGCGCTCGATGCCGCCGGCATCGCCCACAACCCCGTCGCCTGGTACCCAGACGCCTTCATCCTGCCCGAGGCCCAGGTTTCCGACCTGTGGGGCCTCGGCATCTACCGCGACGGCAAGATCTACTTACAAAGTCTATCGTCCATGATGCCGCCGTTGGTCCTGGGCGCCCAGGCAGGCGAGGACATCTTGGACATGTGCGCAGCCCCCGGCGGCAAGACGACGCAGATCGCCGCCCTCACGCAGGAGCAGGCGCACCTTACCGCCTGCGAGATGAGCATTCCCCGCGCCGAGAAGCTCGAAGCCAACCTCCACCGCCAAGGCGCAAAAAACGTGCCCGTCATGCGCATCGACGCACGCGAGCTCGACGAGTTCTTCCGCTTTGACCGCATCCTGCTCGACGCTCCCTGCACCGGCACGGGCACCGTCATCAGCGGCAACGAGAAGAGTCTGCGCGGCCTCACCGAGCAGTTGCTGAGCAAGTGCGCCCGCTCGCAGCGAGCACTTCTGGACCGCGCCATGGGAGCCCTCAAACCGGGCGGCACGCTCGTCTATTCGACTTGTTCGATCTTGCCGCAGGAAAACGAGGACGCCCTGCAAGAGGCCCTCGACAAGCACATGGACTGCGAGCTTATCCCCCTCGACGGCACGCCGAGCGAAAGTGAGGCACGCCGCGCCCAGGAAGCTGGTGAGGAGCCGCGCATCGAGTCCAACGCCCTGACCGAGGCCATTGCCGCGGGTCAGGTATCGGCCATCGCCAACGGCCTGCCCGGCACGCTCACCATTCCGCCCAGCCGCGAATTTGAGGGCTTCTACATTGCCCTGATCCGAAAACGCAGCTAGTGCACGGATCCAAAACTCAACAAGCTATCTCCGTGCGCGTTTGCCCTGCTGGTCGCGATGCTGTTTAAGCATCGTGCGCTCCTTGCGTTCGGCCCTTTTGCCCTTAATGGCCGTGACCACAAAGTAGATGACCGCGGCGGCTACGATTGCGCCCACGCATAGGCCAATCGAGCCCAACATTGCCGAAAATTCCATACCGCGTCACCTCTCTTTTAAACGGGACTTTCAAGATAGCACCTCGATCACCGCCACCACAGCTCCTTCACGTTCGCCGCCCTTCGGTCTAACGGAGGACGCGGCGGGGAAAAATCAACTCGTCAAACGGTTTAGCAAGCACAACGCTGCCGGCACCCTGCCGGCCGTCATCACATAGAATCGAGCCTCCATGGATACCCTCAACGATCTAAATGAGCGCGTCGACGCCTTCGTCGGCACCAGCTCCTTCGACACGCCTGCCGCGGCAAACGACCAAGCCCCCATCGATGTACCCGCCGAGGTTCACGAGGACATCGTCGCCTCGGTCGATTTCTCCGAGGTCGAGCTCGCAGACGAGTTCGCCGAGCCCCAGGTAGCCGTCACGCCCAACGGCCTGCTCCCTATGGAGCCCCTGCCCATCGACGGACGCCTGCGCAAGGCTGCCCTTCGCATGCCCGACGAGATCGAGGAGGCCAGCGGCTTCACGCTCTTCGGCCGCCGCATCAAATCGCTCATCTACACCACCGATGTCGCGGTTATCCGCAACTCCAACGCCGATGCCGTCTTTGCGGTCTACCCTTTCACGCCGCAGCCCGCCATTACGCAGGCGCTGCTGACCGTCGCCGAGTGCCCGGTCTTCGTAGGCGTGGGCGGTGGCACCACCACCGGTAAGCGTTCCGTGCAGATGGCAGCCGTCTCCGAGATGCAGGGCGCGGCGGGCTGCGTGGTCAACTCCCCCGCCACCGCCGAGATGGTCGAGCACATCACCAACATCGCCGACATCCCCGTCATCGCCACGGTCGTACGTTGCGACGACGATGCTCACGCCAAAGTGCGCGCCGGCGCCAAGATCCTCAACATCGCCGCTGGTAAGAACACGCCGCAGGTCCTGCGCGAGCTGCGCGAGCACTATCCCAACCTGCCGCTTATCGCGCCGGGCGGCAAGACGCCCGAGAGCATCCGTGAGACTATCGCCGCCGGCGCCAACGCCATCATCTGGACGCCGCCTTCGGCCCAGCAGCTACAGACCGACATGATGCAGCGTTATCGCAAGATGAAGGAAGACGCCACACCTGTCATCTCGCGCGACGATGTGCCCATTATCGACCAGGTCGCCGCCGCCGAGGTCAGCCAGGTCGAGAACATGAATCCCGACGTGCCGATTCCCGACGAGGTCATCGAGCGCGTCGCTTCGATCCACGAGCGCGTCGAGGAGCATCGCGCCAACCGCGGCCTCAAGCCGTCACTGCACGGCTTTTTCTTCCGCGGAAAGAAACGCTAACCGCAACAGCAAGGCCCGCCCCACAAACGTGAGGCGGGCCGTTTTCGTTTGAGCAATCATGCAGCGATGTGATGAGGCAATTAATCCACGCGCTTGTCGCCCATAAAGAAGAGCGCCACCGTACCAGGTCCGGTATGCGAGCCAATCAGAGTACCGATGTCATTGATCTCAATCTTGCCTTTAAGCTGCGGAATCTGTTCCTCGATCAGCGCCGCAACTGCCTCGGCATCCTCGCGACACGCCGAGTGCGACATGATGCACTTACCCGAATAATCCGCACCGTCCTGCACATGTGCCACCATGGTCTTAGCCATCTCGGAAATCGCGCGCTTCTTAGTGCGAATCTTCTCACGTGGCGACAGCCCACCTTCGCAATCGACCGTCATAAGCGGGCAAATCTTAAGCGCCGTGCCGATGATCGCGCTCGCGGCCGAAATGCGACCGCCGCGCAGGTAGCTCGACAGATCGGTCGAGAAGAACCAGTGGTGCAGGTTGAGCTTGTGCTCCTCGATCCAAGCGGCCGTCTCGTCGAGTGACGCCCCGCTATCGCGCACGTCGGCGGCATATTCCAGCAACAGGCCAAAGCCCGAAGACGCCGCCAGCGAATCGATGACGCGCACCTTGCCGCCCTGGGGATAGCGATCCGCGAGCATCTGCGCCGCAACGCAGGCCGATCCATACGTGCCCGAAATACCCGATGACAACGTCAGGTGCAGCACGTCTTTGCCCTCGGCAACAAACGGCTCCCAAAACTCCTCGTACTCACCCACGCTCACCTGAGACGTCTTGGGCATGGCGCCCGCGGCAATCTGGGCAAAAAACTTGTCCGGCGTAATCGACTGATACAGATCGTCCGTATAGACAACATCGTCGATCTCGTAATGAAAACACACGACAGGGATATTGCGCGACGCAAAGAACTCACGGGTTCGGTCGGCGGCGGATTCACAGGTCAGGACAAAATCACTCATATGAGGCTCCTTACTCATTGCTGCGCAAATTATCGCACAGTGAGCCTACATACGGTACATATGTCCACTATTTACCAAATCGAACCAAAAATAGCGAACATCTTTACCACCATCGTCTCCACCGGCCCCACGCATAAATATCTGAGAAAACACCCTCTGTCGTCTCCACTCAACCGCCATATCTACCTCCACTAAATCGATTTACCAAACCGTTCGGCTAACAATTCGGCTGCCCATCCCCAATCGAAACAAAAGCGGCGCATACTGATAAACGTTTTACGCTGTTTATCAGTTTTACCAGCCCTATCGGAAGGTGTTTCATGGTCGCATTCGATCGCAATCCGCAAGACTTCAAGTATCTGCGCCTGCTGTCGAGACAGTTTCCCACCGAGCAATCCGCGTTTACCGAGATCATCAACCTCTCGGCCATCCTCAACCTGCCCAAAGGCACTGAGCATTTTATGAGCGACGTGCATGGCGAGTACGAAGCCTTTATGCACATCCTCAACAACTGCTCGGGCGTCGTGCGCGAGCATGTCGACGAGATTTTTGGCGAGACGCTCTCCTTTGACGAGAAGGGCGAGCTGTGCACGCTCATCTACTACCCGCGCGAGAAGATCGAGCTGGTCCGCAGCCAGCGCGAGGACTCGCCCACCTGGTACAAGACGATGCTTGACCAACTCATTATGGTTGCCCGCTCGCTTTCGAGCCGTTATACGCGCTCCAAGGTGCGTAAGGCCATCCCACGCGATTACGCCTATATCATCGACGAGTTGTTGCACACGCACCCGGACGAGAACAACTATCGCGTGCGCTATCACGAGCGCATCGTGGAGTCCATCCTGGAGACCGCAAGCGCCGACGACTTTATCGAGTCGCTTGCCTCGCTCATCAAGCGCCTGGCCGTCGACCACCTGCACCTGGTGGGCGACATCTTCGACCGCGGTGGCGGCGCGGCCAAGATTATGGACCGCCTGCTCACCTACCATTCACTCGACATCCAGTGGGGCAACCACGACCTGCTGTGGATGGGCGCTGCGGCCGGTGAGCCCGCCTGCATCGCCACGGTGCTGCGCAACAACCTACGCTACGACAACTACGAGATCCTGGAGAACGACTACGGCATCTCGCTGCGTGAGCTTGTCGCCTTTGCCGATGCCACCTACACCGCCGGTGAGTCCATCACCCCGCTGATCAAGGCCATCAACGTGCTGCTCTTTAAGCTCGAGGGTCAGATTATCCAGCGCCATCCCGAGTTCGACATGACCGACCGCCTGTTACTCGACAAGATCGACCACGACACCGGCACGGTCACGCTCGCCGACGGCAGCGTGTGGCCGCTCACGACCAACGACTTCCCCACCGTCGACCCGACGGACCCCTATACGCTCACGCCCCAGGAGCAGCACATCATCGACAAGCTCGTGTCCGAGTTTGTCACCGCCGATCACCTGCATCGCCATATCGATTTCCTCTATTCCCACGGCTCGATATACAAGGTCGCCAACGGCAACCTGCTGTTCCATGGCTGCGTGCCGCTCAACGAAGACGGCACCTTTAGCAGCATGAACTGCCTGGGCACCTGGCACGCTGGCCGCGATTATCTCGATTTTTGCGACCACATCGCCCGCCGCGCCTGGCGCGTGGGCGACCGCGACGCTCTCGACTGGATGTGGTACCTGTGGATCGGCTTTAACTCACCCGCCAGCGGACGCCTGGTGCGCACCTTTGAGCGCGCCTATATCGCCGATAAGAGCACCTGGGTCGAGCCGATGGACCCGTACTTTACGCTTACCAAGTCGCCCTCGGTCTGCAATGACATCATGCGCGAGTTTGGCGTCGCGCCCATGGCATGCTCACCGACCGGTCACATCATCAACGGCCACACGCCCGTCAAGACCACCAAGGGCGAGCAGCCCATCCGCGCCGAGGGCAAGCTGCTGGTCATCGATGGCGGCTTCTGCCGCGCCTACCACCCCAAGACGGGTATCGCCGGCTATACGCTCATCTCGAGCTCGCGCGGCTGCCGCCTCAAGTCGCACCGGGCCTTTACGACGGTTGCCGAGGCACTCACGCGCAACGTGGACATCGAAAGCGAGACCAACCGTTTTGACCAAGCAGACCGTCGCCGCATGGTGAGCGACACCGATTCCGGAGCCAAGATCCGCAGCCAGATCCAAGACCTGCGCCAGCTGCTCGATGCATATAGAAACGGTGCTATCGAGGAGCGCGCCTAGCACCACCCGTGGGGATTGGCTAAACTTGCTGAGTTTATCATCCCCACGGCGTCCCGGCGCCACCCTAAGGCAGGTACCATGCAGAAGCTCCTTGCGCAGATCATGAAGTTTGGCGTCGTCGGCATCGTCGCCACGGTCATCGACTTTGGCATCATGAATCTGCTCCACTACGGTCTGGGCCTTAACATCCTAATCGCCAACACCAGCGGCTTTATCATCTCACTCATCTTTAATTACGTCGCCAGCATGAAGTACGTGTTTGCGCACAAGGAAGGCATGAGCCGCCGCCGCGAGTTCATTATCTTTGTCGTGCTGTCCGTGATCGGCCTGGCACTCAACGACGGTATCGTGTTGACACTCAACGCCGGCCTGGGACTCGAGGCCAATATCGCCAAGATCTGCGCCACCGCGCTTGTCATGGTCTACAACTTTGTGACCCGAAAGATCTTCCTGGAAGGCGATGAGACCAAGTAACTCGCAACCTTACAGCTTTACAATGCCCACGGATGACGCGCGTCAAGCGCTGTGTTGTTCGTGGGCTTTGCTCGTTTACGGGCAAATTTTCAACGTTTGCGGATTAGCTCTTGAAAATTTGGCGAGTTCGTATAGTTCTTGGCAAAGACCTTACGCTTCCCTTGCAAAAGCTCTAAAGTATCCTCTGCTCGATTCATCAACGCATTGGATGTGATTACGTGCGCAAGGCACTGGCACAACCTCATACCAAGCAGTTCCTCAAGTTCGCTGTCGTGGGTCTTATCTCCTTTGGCATCGACTGGGGTATGCTCATTGCGCTTGTCGAGCTGTTTCACCTCGACTTTTTGATGAGCACCACGGTCTCGTTTACCACGTCCGTCGTGGTCAACTACTGGCTCAGCATGAAGTACGTGTTCGACCACCGCGAGGGCATGAGCCGCAAGCGCGAGTTCACGATCTTCACCATCCTGTCGGTGATCGGCCTGGGCCTCAACGACCTATACATGTTTGTGGGCGTCACGTTTTTGAGCATCGGCTACCAGGCCATGAAGGCCATCGCCACGTTCCTCGTCACCTGGTACAACTACTTCAGCCGCCGCTTCTTCCTCGAGGGCGCACGGTCGTAGTCGATTCATTATTTGCTTGAATGTATAACCGGTTGGAATTCCCGTTCCAACCGGTTTTTTGTTTGCCGAGAGACCCGGCGACCCAATCCCATTCGCATGAAAAACGGGCGGCCCGGATGTTTGTCCGAACCGCCCGTCTGGCGCGCTATGTCGAGGCCTCTAGCCTGTAACGTAATACCAGACCACGTTGTCGCCGTTGGAGAGAACGTAGTTGCTGCAGGCCGTCATGGGCGTTGTGCCGTTGACGGAGTACATCCAGCCGCTCGTACCGCCGTACTGTTTCTCGGCCAAACCACCAATCGCGGAGACATACGTGCCGTACGACGAGCCATGTGCGTTGACAGAAAGGCCCAGCGCGCACAGGGCATCGTAGACGGTAGCGCCTTCGTTAAAGGTAAAGGTGCCACCAGAAGACACAGGATTGCCCACAGCGCTCGATGTGACCGAAACCGTCACTGTTACGTAGCTGGACTCCTGCGAGCCGCTCTGGCCGCCCGAGGAGGCGTTTCCACCATTAGAGGATGAAACTCCATCAGACGACTGGCCACCGCCCGAAGAAGCACCGCCAGACGCATTGGAAGTATCACCGGCTCCCGTATTTTGGGCAGCGGATTTATCGCCAGACTTCTTGCCGTCCTGGTCCTCGGACTTCTTGTTATCCGAGTTCTTGTCCGATTCCTTGTTTGAAGACTCGGAATCGTCCTTGGACTTGGACTCATCAGAATGCTTGGACTCATCTTTTGCGTCATTCGATGACTTGGAATCCTTGGAACTGGCCTCGCCCGAAGCGGCAGACGAGCCAGACGCCTTGGTGTCCTTGGTGACGACGCTCTCCCCCGTCACGGCCTGAATGATCCAGTCGATAGACCAGGCACCGCTTGCGGAAGGATGGACGAAACCCAGCGAGACGACGATCAGAATGGTGCACGCGGCAGTCAGAACGCCGAGGAGCGCCTTGCGGCGAGGGGCGGACGCCGCCGAAGCGGCGCCCTGTTGCTTTGCATCGTCAAGCTGGATAAACGAGGAGTCAGGCTGTTGCCCGTTGGTCTCCTTGGGCTTATCGGGCATTACCGTCACCCTTGCCGCGCTTGGTCAGCACGAAGACAGCGATGAGCGCAAGGCCAATCACGCCGGCGGCGATGCCAACGATGGCGAGCGGGTTGGTGCCAGTCTCCTGCTCGGAAGCACTAGAGGACTTCTTAGCAGTGGTCGTGGAAGCAGCACCCGTATCGGACTTGGAATCGGACTTCTTGTCGGACTTGCTGTCCTTCTTGTCAGACTTCTTCTCGTCCTTCTTATCGGACTTATCGGAGTCCTTCTTGTCGGACTTGTTGTCCTTGGTCTCGGTCTTGGTCGACACCGTCGTCTTGGTCACCGGCTTCTGACCCGGGGCGATAGCGCCGCCGGCCTGCTGGCCCTTCGTGCCGGAGCCGGAACCCGCGCCAGTGCCAGTGCCAGTGCCAGCGCCAGCGCCGGAACCGTTGCCAGCGCCACCGTTGCCACCATTAGTGCCAGAACCGCCATTGCCGCCAGGGTTAACGGCATTCTTGGTCCACTTGGCATACAGCGTCAGATCGGCCGTCACCGGCGTACTGAAGTCATACGCCTGCGTGCAAGCCTCATCGGTGAACCAACCGCCGAAAATGTAGCCATCGCGCGTCGGATCGGCCGGCTTGACCAGCTTGCCGTCGGCCGTAGCCACAAACTTAGTGTCGCAAGCAGACCCGCCGTTGGAATTAAAGGCAACCGTCCAAGACTCAACAGCCCCGAGCTTGAACAGCATGCCCGAATCATTGATGTAGTAGAGGTTGCCAGAAGCATCGGCAATGACCGGAGAGTCACAGTATTGGTAATGGCCGGCCGCATCATAAATCTGCGTCGCCTCTGCGTCGCCGAGCGTATAGCGATACACGCCACCACCAGCAGAGTAGTTGACGTAATCCTTGCTATCCGCGCTGTTCACGGTGAAGTACACGTAGGTCTTGCCGCCCTGAACACTCACCAGCGGAGTAGCAGCAATACCGTTGAGGCCAGCCGGCAGCGCCTTGCCGTCGGCAGCAGCGACCATCGTGGTCTTACCCGTCTTCAGGTTATAGAGAACCAGAGCAGAGCCCTTAGCCGTCTGTCCGCCGACAATCAGATTGTCACCAGACACCGCAGGGGCGCTCAGATTATTCGTAAGGCCCAGATCAACCGTCTTCTGTTCACTCAGCACGCCCTTTGCCGAAAGCGAAATCACATGGAGCTTTCCGTCGTGCGTCATCTGATAGAAGGTCGAACCATTGGACGGATCGGCAATGCAATCGGCATTTGCGACAGCGCCGAGCTTCATGGTCGAAACGACATCGCCCGTCGTCTTATCAATGCACTTAAGCGTGCCCGCGCTCGTAGGAACAATGGCGTACTTATCCGTCAGCGCAGCGCCAGTCCAATAATAGCCCTCGGAGGGGTCAATGTTCTGCCAAGAAACTTCGCCCGTGGCAATCTTGATACGCTTCAGGGAACCGTTGCCGTAGGTCGCGTTGTAGTTCTCGTCATACGAAATATCGACCGTACCAACATAGACGTACTCGCCGTCCGAAATCACGGTGCAGGAGCTCTGCGTCAAGTCCGTCAAACCAGGCGTCAGCCACTTGCAGATCAGCTTGTCCGCAGTAATCGCCTGGACCGCACCGCCGTTGAGCGGAACGATGATAAGGCCGTTGGTATAGATCGGACGAGAGGTGTAGCTCACCTTGGAGGCAAGCGGCGCAGAGGCAACCTTTTTGCCCGTGGACGAGTCGATCTTAATGAGCTCGTTCTCGGTCGCGATGTACACAAAACCGTTAGCAATGACAGGCTCGCTGCAGTTGGCATACTGCTGGCCAGACTCGGCCTTCCAATCGAAGGCCCACTTAAGACCGGCGGCCTGCGCAGGCGTCTTGGCATCCGTTACGGTCGAACCGTTGCCACTGTTGCCGTAGCCGGCCCACTCGGCATCCCAATCAGGAGTCGTCGCACTCGGGTCCACGACAATCTTGTCGGGATCGGGCATGGCCGAATCGTCGGTGGTATAGGCAAGCGTAACCTTATCGCCGCTCTTGAGCGTAATCTGATTGGCGCAGAGTAAGGAGGGCTCTCCATTGATATACAGGTGCCAATATTTATTGGTCGCAGCATCCCATACATACGGCTTGTGATCGAACGGCGAAGTAATGGAATTCAGGAACCAATATGCACCGCTCTGGGAGGCGTTGTACGTAACGCCCTTCGCCTTCAGAACCGTCTCAATAAGGTCCTGGGCCGTAGAGCCTTCGGGCAGAGAAACATTGCTTGCCGAGCCCCAGCGAGTATTGTTGCCGTTGACATCGGGACCGATAACATCGACGGACCCAAGAACCTGACCGGGGAGAGCATCGGCGTCAGCACCATACATAAAGGTGACGGCGTCACCCTCCTGGAGCTTGTAGGCACCGGCGCCAACGTCGGCGAACTTGCCATTTACGTAGAAGCGCCAATAGCTATTGGTCGCAGCATCCCAGCCATAGGACTTACCATCGAACGGCGAATAAATGCCGTTGAGGAACCAGCCCCAAGACGATTCGCTAGCATCGAGCTTAAGGCCGGTCTGCTCAAGGAGATCCTTGGCAGTAGAGCCCGCCTTGAGACTCGTCTGGCCCGTCGAGGCCCACACCTGCTGCTTGCCGTCCTTGTCCTTACCGAGGACCTGAACGGACGCATGGACGGAATCAGAGGGCAACTGGTCGCCCCAACCACCGTAGAACCACGTAACGGTATCGCCAGTATGAATGGTGACATTGTCCGCCGTGTAGTCGCTCGACTTGCCGTTGATGAACAGCTGCCAATAGGTCGAATAATCGAGCGGCGTACCCAGCTCAACGCCGTTGTACTTAAGGCTCAGAATGAAGGAGCCCGCAGCAACGGCGTCGATGTCATTCGCCTCGAGCGCGACCTTCGTAAGGTCAAGTGCGCTCGAGCCGGACGTCACCACATACTGCGCGTTATCGACCCAAGTCTGAGTCTTGCCCTGGGCATCGCGACCAATGACGGTCACATTTGCGGAAACCTGGTCCTTAACGACAGGGGACGCGCTACCAGCCGTATAGGCAAACTCAATCTTCTGCCCCTGGGTGAGCTTGACGCTGCTCGCGCCAACCGAGGAAGACGCGCCGTCGACGAACAGCTGCCAGAAGGCATAAGTCGTCGGATCGTAGGCAAGCGTGCGGCCATCGCTCGGGGATGTGATGCTTTTGAGGTAGAACCCGTATGCCGTGTTCGGATCGTAGTCCGCCTTGAAGCCCGTCTTCTCCTGCAGCTTAATAAAGGCATCCGCAGCCGTCGCGCCCTCGTCGAGCTTGAGCTGCGTAGGCGCCACCCAGGTCTGAGCCTTGCCGTCGGCATCGGTGCCGATAATCGAGAACGAGACCTCGACTTGCTTCTTGGCGACATCGCCGGTTTCTGTCGGGCTCTCCGTCTGGACGGCAGCCGCGGCGGCAGATCCTGCGTGGCCAGCGGATACCGTCGAAGACTGCTCGCTCGCGGCAGGGTTCTCCCCCGTCGCCGAACCTTCGTCGCCAGCTGCCGCCCCTGTTGTGGCGGCACTAGCTGCGGGCGCGCTCCCAGAATCCGAAGCCTCGGCGTTGCCCTGGTCGGCAGCACCATCCGCGGCCACCGTGCCCTCACTCGGCGTCGTAGCCTGAGCCACAGCCTCGGCAATGCCCTCGGCGCCCTCGGCCCACAGCTGAGCCGGCGTGGTGCCAAAGGCCATCGCGAAGGCCAGGAATGCCACCAGGCCGCGCTTGGCTACGCCGCGCGCAATTGCGCCACGGCGATGCGAGACGCGCTGACGCTCGTCCACAAACATATCCATTTGTCTCCCATTGTCTGTACTTGGAGCGTTGCCTTGAGGCTGCCCCACGACATCGCGCATGTTGCGCTCGAGTTCCCCCATCGGGATCTCTCTTCCCTCCAGAGCCCTATGCACACCGACAGCATACGCCGCAGCCGCATGCAAGATGGGAGGCGATCCGACTTAACCTTAACGGCTCAGGCGCGCCGTCCGATCTGCGACGCGAACATCCCGAGCCAAGAGGAATTACGGTTACTGGTACAGCCGGGGACTTGCACCCCGATTCTCCCAAACGCGCAGGAAAACCGCGCATTTGTGCGTCTCCGCACCACCATCTAGGCCATCGATTATTACCGTCAGTATGGTATCACGCAAAAGGGCCTCGCACGCAGGCGAAGCCCAAGGTAAAAGCTATTGTTTGCGATAGGAAAATACGGTGACGGTCGCAGCCTCTAGTGCTTGCCGCCGTGACTGTTGAGCCAGATATTGCGGCCTAGCATAAGTGCCAGCACCAGCGCGCTCACGTAGCCCAAAAAGCCAATGACCGGAATGCCGAACACAACCGGCTCGATGCGCGCGTAGTACACCACCGACGAACCGATAAACAGGCCGGCGATCACAATAGCCATCGACATGCGGTCGATAATCCCACCTAGCTGTCGCAGCGCCTTATCGCTGCTCATGATCTGCGTGTTCACCTTAAGCTGGCCGCGCGTGAGCATACGCGAAGCCAAGCCCAGATACTCGGCCGCCTCGAGCGAGCCTTTTGCCGCACGATAGCTGCTCGCGGCAAGATCGCGTCCCATATCACGTACGCGCGCATAGGTGCTCTTCTCGTTTTTGATGTGCGCCTGGATAATCTGAATCATGTTGACGTTGGGCATATACTCGGTCAGCAAACCCTCGAGCGTCACCATGCCGCGGGCGAACATCGTCACCACGCTCGGCAGCTCAACATCATTCTTACGCGCGAGGTTTAACAGCGAGGTCAAAAACTCGCCGATATCCAAATCCTTCAGGTCAAGGCCCGCAAAGTCAGCCACGATAAAGTCAAGATCGGACAAAAACGCTGAATGATCGAGCTCTGCCGAGTCGCCACGCGTCACGGCGAAGCGCATGAGCGAATCCTTGAGCTTGGGCACGTCACCCTCGGCCACGGCGAAAATCATGTCCTTGACGATACCGCGATCGTGACTCGACATGCGTCCGACCATGCCTAAGTCGATAAAGTAAACGATGCCGTCCTTGAGAATAATGTTTCCCGCATGCGGGTCGGCATGGAAAAAGCCGTCGTCGAGCACCTGCGTCGAGTAGTCCTCGACAATCGCGGCACCGATCTTTTCCAAGTCATAGCCCTCGGCCACCAAGCGTTCAGGATCGGCGATCGAAATGCCGTCGACGTAGTCCATAACCACCACGTGCTCGGTGCACAAGTCCAGATAGGATTTAGGGCACGTCACGCCATGAACGCTCTTATGGAACTCGTAGAAGTCGTTGAGGTTTTTGGCCTCGGCCAAAAAGTTGGTCTCCTCGCGAAACGAGGTCCACAACTCCTCGACTACGCCGTGCAGGTCAACAAATTGATCGGTGTTGACGAACTTGGAAACGATACGCACCACCGAGCGGATGATATCGATGTCCTGTGCCATAACCTGCTGCGCACCGGGGCGCTGCACCTTGACGGCCACGTCCTCGCCCGTCACCAGACGAGCGCGGTGCACCTGCGCGAGCGATGCGCTACCAAGCGGATTGGGGTCGATCGCATCGAACATCTCCCCCAGGCGCAGGCCGTATTCTTCTTCCAGACAACTGAGTACGACCTCGTACGGCACAGGCTCCACGTCGGAGCGCAGACGACGCAGCTCGTCGCAAAAGCGTTGCGGCAGAATCTCGGACCGGTTGGCCAGAATCTGCCCCATCTTGACGAACATGGGGCCGAGTTCCTCGAGCAGGCGGCGCAAACGAACCGGCGTGAGGTTGTCCCACACGCGGTACTTTTTGACCAGGCGAACAATCTGCCCGATGCGCTCGCGGCGACCCGCCGGCGTGAGCTGGTATTCCTCGTCCGGCGCCATCGCGTCGGGCTCCTCAGGCACCATATCGACAGCGCGCGGCTTCTTGCGAGCGCCCGAGACGGCGGCATCGACCTCATCGACAACCGCCGCCTCGTCACCCAAGGGATCTAGATTGTTGTAATCGGTGGTGGAATCTGCCATCTGCGCTGCTACTCGGCCTCTTCGGTATCCTTCGCATCGTCGGGCTCAACGGACTCGACGGGCACCGAGGTCACGTTGTCCTCGACCGAATCGACGATGTCGCGCACATGGGCCAGGAAGGCCGTACGCTCGGGGGCAGTCATGACGCGGACGCGAGCCAGAATGAGCTCGTCGAGCACGCGCTGGGCCGCGGTCTCGCCCTGCATGCCCAGACGCTCGGTCAGGTCGGAGATGGTGCCACCGGCCTGCTCGAACATGTCGGACACACTGCGGGCGATATCGGGGGCGCCTGCGTCCTTGCGCACCTGCTCACCCTTGGTATTGAGGTCGTCGAGGACCTTCTTGCTACCCTCGACGGCAACAGCGGCGGCGCCGAAGCCCACGTTGATGGCGCCGTTAACAAGCTGATCGAGTTTCATAACCATGGTTGTCTCCAATCACAAACAACTGCATTGGCGTTCTTGTACCCAAGATTGAGTGAAAGCGACAAAGCGTTTTAGCGCTATTCAATCGACGGGAAATCCCTATCTCACGTTGTCGTTCATCGCGAAAGAGTTCTTCATGGCGCAGCTCGTGGTGTAGAGCACCTTGCCCAGTAAAGCATCGGTCTCTACGCGAACACGCTCGGCAAACTCCTCGTTGGCGCGTGCAAGCTCGGCGGGCACCTCGGCCTCGGGCAGAGCGGCTACGACAGCGTCGACGTCATGGATCTGCTTGTGGCCCATGCCACCGACCTTCTCCTGGTAGTCCTCCACGGCGCGGCCGCACTCATGGAAGCGGACGTCAGCCAGCGCGCCGATCAGGCGGTTGGCCCAGTAGAAGTTTTCGGACGTCACGCGAGCCTGCGTGTCGGCATAGTACTCGGGCATGGTCTCGACGTTGGCGTACAGCGGAACCAGCGCGTTAAACGAGTTGGAGCCAAAGGCCATCCACTGCACGGCGCGGTAGGCCGGCTGCGCATAGGGGCGCAGCTGCAGCACGGCGAGCTGGCTGTTGCGGTTGATGCCGATGGGGCGATAAGCGCCGCGCGTGGCGGGCGTGCCCTTGCTGCCGTAGCAGTCGTACTCCGTGCCCTGGTAGTGGCTCGAAAGCACGTACTTGATGTCCTCGATGGTCACCTTGCGCTCGGGCACGCGGCTCCAGGGGATATCGTCGCTCTCGGGCGTGTAGTCGGCGTCGGGGCCATCCCACACGTCGCTGGGGTTGAGGCAGCGCTGCATGTACCAGGCGCGCGGCGTGTTGTAGACATGGTCGCTGTCGCTGTGCGAGCCAAAGGCCTCGCGCGGGTTGAAGACCGTCGCCGAACCGTCGCCCTCAACGCCCAGCGTCAGGTCCAGATGCCACTCGGCCATCCAGGCGCGCAGGTCGGCGGAGCACATGTGGTCGGCCTGGGCGCCCTCGGCGTCATCCAGGTCAAAGCTGTCGATGCCCAGCTGGTTGGGCATGGTCACATAGGCGTCATCGGGCACGCGCTTGGCGATCCAGTGGTGGCCGCCGATGGTCTCGAGCCACCAGATCTCGTCCACGTCGCTAAAGGCGATGCCGTTGTTCTCGTAGGTGCCATAGCGCTCGAGCAGGTCACCTAGAATGCGTACGCCATCGCGGGCGGATTTGGCATATGGCAGCACCAGGGTCACCATGTCCTCCTCGCCCAGACCGCCGGGCTGCGCCGGAACATAGCCGTCCTCGCCCTCGTTGCCCTTGGCGGGCACGTAGTCGACGAGCGGGTCGGCGCCGCGAACGCGCTCGTTGGTGGTGAGCGTCTCGGTTGCGGACATGCCCACATTGAGCTCGTTGAAACCGGCCTCGGCCCAGATGCCGTGGCCCGGAACAACATCGGGGACGCTCGTGTAGCGCATGGGGTTATCGGGCAGTTCAACGGTCAGGTGACTCAGGACGCTCGTGTAGACGCGCGGCTGCTCGTCGGGATGCACCACGCGCATACGCTTGGGCTCAAACACCCCGTTGGACGAGTCCTCGTTGCGGGCAACCAACGTCGACCCGTCGTAGCTCGCGTTCTTACCAACCAAAATCGTTGTGCACGGCATGCGCATCCTCCTTGAGCGAAGAAATCAAACGATAACAGTGTATCGCTTCGGCGCAGAAAGGGCGAAACCGCGGCGCTGGCAACCCCTGTGGTCAAAAAATGCCAAATGTGAGTACTGTCACCAATTTAGTAACATCAATTTTGCTACGTATGGGTGCCAAAAGTCTACATTTGTTCAAAAATTAGATGATGTAATTCCTCATAGGTCCAATAAAATAGGCTCTTTATCGATAATAAATATCGTTAGAGAGCCTATTTGACCTAAAGAATATGTGACTATCTTGGCAACAGTACTCATATTTGGCATTTTTTGTCCACGGGGTATAGAGCTAACCCCTCAAACAGCCCAAAACGCCTATTTCGATGCGCGCTCGGCCGCCTCGATCACGTGTTTGGCGAGGATCGCCGTCGTCACAGCGCCCACGCCGCCCGGCACGGGCGTGATGGCGTTAACGACCGGCTCCGCAGCATCAGAATCGACGTCACCCACCAACTTGCCAGCGGCCTCGTCCCAATTAATGCCAACATCAATGATCGTCTGGCCCTCTCGAACCGCATCCACGTCAATCGTACGCGCGCGTCCAACGGCGGCAACCACAATGTCGGCAGCACGGCACTCGGCAGCAAGGTTGTGCGTATGCGTATGGCACGTCGTCACTGTGGCATTGCGAGCCGTAAGCATGGCGGCAACGGGACGGCCAATCACCAGCGACCGACCAACGACCGCGACCTTGGCCCCATCCAGCTCAACGCCGTAATGATCCAGCAAAGCAAGCACGGCTTCGGCTGTGCAGGGGGCAAAACCCTCGCCGCGCCCCGAAAGCGTGGTGAGCAGCGAAGCCGGCGTCATGGAGTCAACGTCCTTGGCAGGATCGAGTGCCGCGGCAACCGCGTCCTCGTCAAGGCCGGCGGGCAGCGGGCGGAACATCAGGCAGCCATGAACAGACGAATCGGTATTGATGTCCTCGATGGCCGCCAACAGCTCGTCCTGCGAAACATCGGCGGGAAGCAAAACGCGGCGAGCCTCAATGCCAACCTTTTCGCAGCGCTTGAGCGCACCGCGCTCGTAGGATAGGTCGTCCTCGCGTTCACCCACGCGCACGATAGCCAGCGTCGGCACAACGCCGCGCTCGCGCAAAGCCACGCAGCGAGCAGCAAGTTCCTCAGTCAAAGCGCGAGCAACGGGGGCACCCTTCAGCAGTTCAGCCATGGCTATCCCCTCTTCCTTGCGGCGTCGGCGGCGCGGCGCGCCAGCGCATCGGCGCGCGGCAACCACATGTCGAGCAACTCATCACACGCCGTCTCGAGTTCCTCAGCACGAGCGCGATCCTTCATAGACGTGGTGTTCGCAAAGAGCGTCAAGCTCGCGCCCTGCATAGCGGAACGGCAGAACACGGCGCCGCACGCCACATCGGACAGCAGCTGACGCGAACCCTTGTCGGCCATGTCCTCGAGCAGCGCCAGTGCACGCCCGCAGGCATCCATAATGCGATACGGCGGCATAGCGGCCACATGCAGCGCATCCTGAATCGCGGTCGCTCGAGCCGGATCGCCACGCGGAATACCGTACGCCGCGGACACCTGCCCATATGCACGAACGTCCTCGGCAACCAACTCGACAAGCTCCTGGGCCAACTCATCTGCCTGGGCAAATGCGCGCGTCAGGTCATCCGCGCGATCGGCAAGCGCAGGATTGGTCGCACCATAACGAGCGACCATTCCACAAAGCGAGGCGCCCAGCGCGCCCACAAAGGCGCTCGCGCTGCCACCGCCGGGAACCGGCTCGCGTGCGGCAAGTGCCTCGGCAAACTCTCGACAGGTTTTATCCATCATCTCTTGGCTCATACGCACGCACCTTCAAGTCATATACATCGGTCAGGCGGCAACCGCCGACCAACCGCATCGAACACGTAATGGTGCTAAGTCTAGCCCATAAGCACATGGGCGTCAGCGCACCTGGCCATCGCGGATTTCTATGACGAACGATAGGCCATGCCAACGCAAACATGGGACACATGGCCCACGTTTCGAGACTCCCGGGCAGCGGCAACTGGGGCATACATATAGGTAAGGAGCCCCATGTTGGGGCAACGCTCATCACGGCACCGGACGACGAATGGAGGAATCACCGCACAGCAAACAAAGTCATCATGTGCACGCGCAACCGCCGCCCCAGCGATCCGCGGCACACGATGTCCCTGGCAGACAAGGAGGACGCCACCATGAAGAAAAAGACCCTATCAATCCTTTCCCTTTGCATCGCCCTCTTTGCCGCATTTGCCCTTGTCGGCTGCGGCGGGAACGCATCGGGCGGGGGCAGCAGCGCATCCAAGAGCGAGGGCAAGGAAAAGGCCCCCGTCGCCAAGAAGACCGACTTTATCTGGTTTAAGGTCGAGATGCCCGAGGGCGTCGGCGTAAGCGACTCCGCCGGCAAGAATGCCGACAGGGTCCAGCTCACCTTCCCCGAAAACGAGAACGCCTCGGCCGATCGCTTTATCCCCGTTTGGAAAAAAGCGATGACAGCCGAGGAATCCCACGCCGACCAGGCAGAAAAGAAGGGGGATACGTTCCAGTGGAAGGATGGCGGGTCCGTCGAGTATAACGGCAGGACGTGGCTCGTCGGAACATACGAGGACAACAGCGGCATCTCAACCATGCTTTTTACCGACGTTGAGCCGGGAAGCGTCTACGTCCTCATCTCGAACTTCGACCAGCACAAGAAAGAAGCCGAGACGCTCCTCAACTCCATCGAGTTCCCCGATGACATGGCAGAGGCAGTTTCCGAGGCGCGCGAAGTCGAGATTTCGAGCATCGAGCTCAAGTAACGGGACACCCGCACGCGCCTACGCGCACCTGCGCACATGCGCCCCATTAAAGCAACGGGCACCCAACCCCGGGGAGGGCCGACAGGCATCGGCCCTCCCCTCTTTTGGACCCGCGCATATTGCCACTTGTCGGCGCAAATCCGGCCCTCAGAATGGGACACATGGCCCACCCTAGCGAGCCGTCCACGCGTACAGTAAAGGCAGGTAATCCATGGGCGGTTACAGATCGAGGAGGACACGACCATGAAAAAGAAGGCCTTTGCGATTCTCACACTCTGCATCAGTCTCCTTGCCGCGGTTGCCCTGGTGGGTTGCGGCGGAAGCGGCGGCGCTACCGGCAGTGGCGGTGGCGGCGGCGCAGAAAAGCCAGCCGTGGATATGAGGACCGACTTCATTTGGTTTAAGGTCGAGGTGCCCGAGGGCGTCGAGATCACCGACGTTGCCGGCGACACCGCCGACAGGGCCCAGTTTAAGTTCACCGAGAGCGAGCACGCCAGCGATCGCTTCATCCCTGTCTTCGACTCTGACAAGAACGCTGACGAGCTGTTCGACTACGAGGCCAAATGGAAGGCCAACTTTGAGTGGACCGAGAATGATCCCGTCAAGTACAACGGCAAGACTTGGCGCAACGCTTCCTATACACACTCGGGCGGCGTAACGACTGAGTACTTCACCGAAGCAGGCGGCGGCAGCGTTTACGTGAGCATCGACAATGTCGAGGAGCACAAGGACGCCGTCGAGACCATGATGAAGTCTCTGGAGTTTGCCGATGACATTGCCAAGGCCAAGACCGAGGCCATGGACGTCAAGCTCGACGATATCGAGATCAAGCGCTAAGCGACTGGCGAGCGCAACGGGAAACACGAGCGCGGCGCAAGCAGGCGACGGTGACCCAGCGCTTCGTACCCAGGGAGGGCCGGTAAACCGACCCTCCTTTTCTTATGCCGATAGCCGGCGAACGCGAGGGTGCCGGGCGGCAAAACCACCCCCAGCGCGGTAGCAGCACAAATAGACAAGCGCCCCAACGCGTCCGCCCGCCGATTTATGGCGCCACGCAGACAATTAAGCCAACACGTTTAGACATCCGGGCAGTATAGTGAACAAAATGAGTGCATAACCGCACCCTGCGAACGGAGGAGTTATGACCGAACACCACGCCATCAGCCGTCGAGCATTCACGTTGGGCCTAGGACTCGCAGCATTGTCGCCATTTGTAAGCCTGCCCGAAACCGCGGGATTGGGCCTTCCCGTGCGCGCGGCATTTGCAGAAGACGCTGCCACAGCGTCAGTCAGCCTCGACAATTTCGTCATTCGCCTTCGCCCCGCGGGCTATTTTCGCACCGCGAGCGTCAACCAAGACGGCAACGTTCGCGGCAACGTCTGCCACCTGTTTAACGACGGCACGTCCAGCAAGCTCATCCTTGAGAACGTAACGACCAAGAATGACGATACAAACTGGTATGCTATCCGCACCTTGCTCAATTTCGAAGAGCATAAAAAGACGGGCTACAGCATTTGGTCGGTCGACGACGACTCGGACAAAGATGGAAAGGTCATCCACGTATGGGGCGGCGAGTATGACAACAAGCCCAGCCGCGCTTTTGCGTTCGAGCGTCAATCAAACGGAACCTATATCATCCGAGACCGCACGGTCGAGAAAGAAACCGAGAAAAAAAGACATTAAGTACCTGGCAATAGAATCGAACGGCGAAGACCAGGACAACAATAAGATCTGCCATAAGAGTAAGAGCATTCCGTGGGAGCTCGAACTTATCGGTTACGACATGAAAAAGAACGATGCCACGGTTAGCAGCCTCGACTGGATCACGTACAGCAGCTACGTCGATGGGCCATGTTGGATGAAATACGTCGACGACAACAAGTTCCTCGACGAGCTGAGCATCCCGGGTACGCACGATTCGGGCACCTGCAGCGTGGACAACGACACTGAGCCCCAATCCTCGCAAGTAAAATGCCAGCAGGATTACATTCCCACGCAGTTGCTCGAAGGCATTCGCTATTTTGATATCCGGCTCGGAAAGGGCGACGACCCCGGTATCGACCACGGGGATTACTACCTGCTCAAAAAAGACGCGTACTTTATGCATCTTTCCGATGTCATAGGCTACTTCAAAACGTTTTTGAACGAAAACCCGACAGAAGCGCTCATCATGCTTGTATCACGAGGCAACGACGAGGCTACCGACGAAAGTGTTACGACGGCTTTCGCCAAGGTTTTGGACGACAACCCCAAACTGTTCTATACGTCGAGCCGAATCCCCACGCTACACGAGGTGCGCGGAAAGATCGTTCTGCTGCGTCGATTTAGGCTCGCCGGCAACAGTGTAAGCGGCCACACGTGGGGCCTCGACCTTACCGAATGGGATGACAAGATCAAGGCGCATTCCGGAAAGTCCATGTGCCTCGTGAAATACGAGCAAGGCTTTGAGGCTGCGGGCAATACGGGCGGCAAAGAGCCCTATAGCACAGCGGTATATGCCCAAGACCATTACAACTGCACGGGATCCAGTAAGACCGACTGGGTCGATATGGCCCTGAAGGCAGCGTCCGAATTCGAGCGCAGCACCGTAGATATCACTGCCGCGGACGGGACAACGGTGCAGGCAACGGAGCGCTGCTGGTTTATCAACTACACTAGCTGCACGCAAAACAACCCTTTTACCGCAGCGCGAGTGGTCAACGAGCACCTGTACAAGAGCTCGTATATAAACAATACCGGAGTTGAGAGCACAAAGGCGGACTGCCGCAAGCACATTGGCATCATCGCATCCGACTTTGTTGATGCGGCACTGGCCCGGAGCATCTACCAGCGCAATTACAACGATGCGCAGCACAAGCAAACCGTTTCGTGCTATCTCCCGACCCGCATGCGCATGACGTACGGCGACTCGCTGAGCGATGCCTCTCTCCAAGATGGCAAGACCGTTGGCGAGGGCCATTTCCGCCTTGTCGACAGCAGCAACGTACTCAACGTAGCAGCCTCGGGACATGCGTTTGCCATCGAATATGTGGATGTCGACGCCCTGGGCAACGAGACTGTTACGGGGCTGCAGGGCCCTGTGCCCATCGATATCGATCCACGTGCGCTGACGCCCCATTTTGAGGGACTCGAAGGCCTTAAGGCCGGCGAAGACGTGCGCGCCAAGATTGCGGCATCACTCGAGGGCAAGCTCGAAACCGATGCCTGCACGGCCCAGCTCGAGTTTGTGCACGACGCGGACGGCGCTCCGGGCACGACAATGGCCGAGGGCGAAACATTTGCCGCAGGGACGTACTGGGTGCGCGTGAACGGTCTCTTGGGCAACGCGGCGCAGAACTACACGCTCGCCAGCGACGGAGCCGCAAGCTTTACCGTAGCGGCCTCGGGCAGTGCGGGCGGCACCGGCAGCGACACGGGTTCCAACGCAGGCGGCGCCGACAAGAACGGCAAGAGCAACAAGAGAGACCAGGGCAAGAGCTCGGGCGGAAAGCTCGCCAACACGGGCGACGGCTCTGGCGTTGCCGCCGGGCTCGCTGCCGCCGCCGTGGCGACAACGGTCGCAGGTGCAGCAATGCTTGCCAGTGACCGCGACAATACCGAGGACGTTAACGAATAGGCAAGCCAGTCTTTTGGGCGCATTAACTCAATCGGGGCGCAGAATACCGTTCTGCGCCCCGATTTTTACCTTGGCCCGAACGCCGCTATCGGCTACATCACCATGTTCAGAGCTTTCACAAATTCCTGGGCCTTCGCACGGCTACTCAGGCTAAAGACGCAAGCGGTCAACAGCCTGTTACGCAGGAAAACGTCGCGACCCTTGATCCTGTTGACCCCCGTGATGTCCTTAAGGTAAACAATCTCGGTGTGCTTGCCACCAAACGCGCCCTTCTTGAGCACCTCAATACGGTTAGGGTAGATCTTGACGTCTTTAAACCTACCCGAGCCCTTGTCCTGAAACAGCAAGGTGTTGTTGTCCATGCATGTCACTCCCATGGGGTTCGTGAAAACTGTCTCTATTACCAAATTTTAGTCACCGCAAGGCCCCCATGCGAAGTTGCCAGACAGCGCAGCGATTCGTGTCCGTACGAGTCTTTAAACTAAATGCAATAAAGATGCGTCCTCAAGAGGAAAGTCGGGCGATATTGATGAGTGAACTGGTAAACCGCGGGGAATCGACAATCGTGCCCGAAGGTTTTTACAAGCAGGTTTCCTCGATCCTCAACGCCGCTCGCGACAAGGCCTATACCGCCGTTAACTTTGCGATGGTTGAGGCATATTGGGAGATCGGCAAGAGTATTGTTGATGAGCAGGGCGGAGAGGAGCGCGCCAAGTATGGAGAGGCGCTGCTCAAGGCCCTCGCAATCAGACTTACCAAAGATTTTGGTAAAGGTTTTGAAGCAAGAGAGCTGCGTAAAATGCGTCAGTTCCATCTTGCATTTCCAATTCGGGACTCACTGCGTCCCGAATTGAGCTGGACACATTACCGCAGGTTAATACGCATTCCTGACCCCGAAACTCGAACATGGTACATGAACGAATGCGCCGATTCTCGCTGGAGCACGCGTCAGCTCGAACGCCAGATCAACACCATGTTCCGAGAGCGCCTACTTGCCAGCAAGGACAAGGAGGTCGTCACCCAGGAAATCCAAAAGAGCACCCCGGTTCATCGCCCCGAGGATATCATCCGCGACCCATATGTGCTGGAGTTTTTAGGTTTCTCGGACGATACTGCGTTTCGCGAGAGCGATCTAGAGCAGGCGCTCATCACACATCTTCAGAAGTTCCTGCTGGAGCTTGGCCGTGGCTTCGCTTTCGAGGCGCGCCAAAAGCGCATCACCTTTGATGGGCGCCATTTCTATATTGACCTTGTTTTTTACAACTATCTGATGCGCTGCTTCGTGCTCATCGACCTTAAGACCGATGACCTTACGCATCAGGACCTGGGCCAGATGCAAATGTATGTGAACTACTACACGCGTGAGCTCATGAACGAAGGCGACAATCCGCCCATAGGCATCGTGCTCTGCGCGGACAAAAGCGATTCGATCGTCGAGTATACGCTGCCCGAAGACAACGACCAAGTGTTTGCCGCCAAATACCTGCCGTATCTTCCAAGCAAGGAAGAGCTGGCGCGCGAGCTGAGTGCCGAGTACCGCGCCATCAACGAAGCGACTAATGGCGAAGCGCAAGGGTAGCAGCACGTTGCGACCGATACCCCCGACGGAGTTTCATATCCCCCGACATAAGAGGAGCGCTCCATGACAGGCAGACCGAAAACAACACTGCGCGACTGCATCTATGGGCTTGCCGTCGGCGACGCGCTGGGTGTTCCCTACGAGTTCAGGCCCCGCGGCACGTTCGAATGCGCGGACATGATCGGCTACGGCACGCATGGGCAGCCCGCCGGCACCTGGAGCGACGACACATCTATGACGCTTGCTACCTGCGACTCGATTAGGGAGCTCGGGCATATCGACACCGCGGACATGAGCGACAAGTTTGTGAGCTGGATTGCCCGTGGCGAGTATACGGTCGACGGCGTTTTCGATTACGGCGGTACGACCGCTCGCGCCCTGCGCACCGGCAAAGGAGGCTCCGGCGAGCGCGACAACGGCAACGGCTCGCTCATGCGCATCGCGCCCCTGGCGTTCACCGATGCGACAGACGAAGAGATCAGCGAGGTCTCCGCGATTACGCATGCCCACAGAACGTCAACCGACGCATGTATCATATTTGTCGAGCTGATAAGAGACGTGATGAACGACGTGCTCCCCTCGTGGGCGCTCCATCTGAAAGGCGTGCCTGAGCAGGAGATCAGGTCGGGTGGCTTCGTGCGCGACACGCTTAAGGCAGCCACCTGGTGTTTCGTCAACACTAACAGCTACGAAGATTGCGTGCTTGCCGCCGTCAACCTAGGCGACGACACCGACACCACCGCAGCCGTCGCCGGCGCCCTCGCCGGCACGGCATACGGTCTCAAAGCCATCCCGCAGGAGTGGATCGACACTCTGCGCGGCAAAGAGCTGATTGAGAGCTGCCTGTTTTAAGGCGCCATTCAAGAAATAAGGCAGGAGGCATCATGGAGAGGAAGATCGCAAATATAGACGAGTTCCAAGTGGACGAAAACGGGATTCCGCTATTTCCAGTAGGACTGAAGGAGGAAGCCAGCCTCTATGTCCTCCCCGACGGGCGTTACCTCCCCTGCGGGGTCTACAGGACCGCGGACGGCGGTTCGATCATTTATGAGCCATCCGAACTAAGCTTCTTCGGGCAGATGCTTGCTCAATTCAAAGAGAACTAGAGGCTTGATTGCCCGTTAGATCGACACTGCTCCAAGCCATGGGGCGGGTAGGATGTCTCCCGCCGCGGCCTGTGAGGTAGAATTACGACTGCCGCGGAATCCGCCTGCGGGCAACGCTCCGATCTCCGATTGGGGTGAAACCTATGAACTTGTTTCTTGAAATCCTGCGCCTCTCGATGTATGTAACCGGCATCGTCCGGAACCTCTACTCGATCTGGCGGGAATATAAGCAGTAACGGATAGCGAAGGGAGTCATGCAAAGGGCCGGTCGCACCCGGCCCTTTAGACGATAGTACCTGCGTTGCCCGCGCTTCCAAAGTTGACCGACTGAGGAGCGGGTTCCGCGGCACATCCTGATTTTACCCAGTGGCAAGGCTCTTTTACAGCCGTTCCACCGTTTATTTACATCCGCCAATCAAGACGAGGCTACTACGCACCTTTATTACACACGATGTTTTCAGCCTGGTATAAACAAGTTCAATAATAGAATGCAAATCCAACCATCGTGTCTGATTACGAAAGGATTATTGCCTTTTCTGCAGCAAACTCTTCCTCGGTAAGTACTCCACTCTCACGCAGTGCTGCAAGCCTCTCAAGCCTTGCAACTACATCAACCACTATCCGCCAGCGTCTCAATAGTCTGTGAAACCTGCGGATACCGCTCGAGCTCCTTCGATAGGGCATCGACTATCTTGGCAATATTCTTTGCATTTTTGCCCCCGTTTAATACGTTTGCCCTGACCTTAGATGACGACTTGACAGTAACGCCAGATCCGCCTTCAACTGGAACAACCGAAATACTGATATTTTCGCCCCAAGACCAAAGGCTCATACCAATCTCGGCTGCAACTGTTCTTGTTGTGGGCGATGCACTATCAACTTTTACTTTAGGCAGCTTTTCCATAGCTGCCTTCAAGGCATTAAACGTGTCGTCAGGAGAATACGGTACCTGAAGCTGAAGCTGCTGATCCGCAAAACCCATAATCTGGCCTCCGCTTCTTACAAGATTAAGGCTATCGGCAATGGTAGCACGTTCCCAGCAGTCTTAAGTTCGTCTCATGACCTTGCGATGCAGCCCGACGCCCCGGCACCACTCCCCTACTTACCAAAAATCGCAGCGAACAATCCCTTGCGTTTGGGCTTTTCTTCTCGGTAGGAACCCTCAGCTGCCGCTGCAACCTGGCGCGGTTGCTCGCCACCTCCACGGCGCACGATCTGGTATAGGAAGGGCGATTTAACGTATTTGACCTCGATGGGCGTGGCATGCACGGTACTTTCGCCGGACAGATGCAGACTCGGATTGAGCGACGCCACCACATGCGTCTCGCGCTTGTCGCTAAACACCACCGCTGCCGCGCGGCTCGTCTGGCCGTTTACGGCAATGCGCACCTGCTCGCCATCGCGGCTGTCCGTCGCCGGACGATCGACAAAGTACACCGGCACCATCACCAGGCCGTCCTTATGCTTGCGGGCCTTGCGCGCCCAAGTGCGGATGCTCTTTTTATTGAGCCCCAGCACCGCCTCGGCATCGTTGCCGGCAATGTCGAGCGCCAACTTATCAATGACCACCTGGTCCTTGGTAGACGCATCGACGGAGACAACGCGAAAGTCACCTTCCTGCATGGCCGGGTCAAACGGCCCAACCTTGGCAAAGTCCCACGGCTCCAAAATGCCCATAAGGCGAACATCCAGATAGTTTGCCCGCGGATACGCCCAGTCGAGCACCTCGTAGTACACCAGGGTTTCCTTGCTCAGGCCCTTGCCCGGGAAGCTCGCCATCATACGCAGGTCCGCCAGCGCCATGGGGAAATAGAAGAGCATCATGTCGTTTTGGATTGCGTCTTCCACCTCGTGCCCGGCAAAGGCATCCGGGTACTGGCGCACCAGCTGCAGTGCGTTGGCACGTGCCTGCTGCGGTGAGATTTCGCAGGGAATACCCTGCTCCGGCACATACTCCGCACCCACGCCCATGGTCAGACGTTTGCTAAACGTACCGGGCTTGAGCAGGTCGGCAATGCCGATCTTGTTGCCGCAGGACGGGCACTCAAACACACGCTGCGTTGACTCGCCCTCAAAGGACGCTCCGCAGAAGGGGCAAGGAATGCTCACATGCGTGGCCTCTTGGAACTCCTGCGCCGTGCCGCGGTCCTCCCACAGCAGATGTTCCAGGACCGACTGATTGCGCCAGTGCGAATTGAAGAAATACCAGTCCGGGTCCTCCGGGCGCTCGAGTTGCGACACATGCGTGAGCTTGAGCAGTCCATCCACTACCGTCAACGGCGTATGGCGAATGCCCAAAGCGCTCTTGGGCTCTCCGGCGTCCGCCTGCCACGGAATGACCGCACCGCAATAAGCGCACTCAAAGCTGCGCTTAGCTTGGTGCGAGTACATAGGGCCGCCGCAGTTTTGACATTTAATGGCAAACATCTCGTCCATGGAAACGTCCTCCTTTGCACAAAGCTGTCGACATTAAGTATGTCGAGCAAACAGGCACATGCCCATACCCATGTGGCCCAAAATGGACCACCCAGGCAGACGAGAAGGCTCGCTCGTTAGCACCGGCAGACTATTGCTGCATTTTCTGAGCATCGGTGCACGGCGCCCCCGCGCGAGCTACACTATCCCCTTAAACATGATTGTGAGGACGACCGCTATGCTATTTGTAAATCGGCTGGTACATACGCTTGTTCCCGGCAGCGAGAGCGAGCCGGTCGATGCATCTTGCCGCACCAACGCGGGCTTTTCCGCAAGCCTCGTCTGCATTGGCCTCAACATCACCCTGTGCCTGGCCAAGGGCATCGCGGGCCTGCTCGCCGGCTCCGTCTCCCTCATCGCCGACGCTTTCAACAACCTCTCCGATGCCTCGAGCAACATCGTAAGCCTGCTCGGGTTCCGCCTTGCCAGCCGCCCGGCAGACGAAGGCCACCCCTATGGCCACGGCCGCTACGAGTACCTAGCCGGTCTGTTCGTCGCCGTCCTGGTTTGCGCCGTCGGCATCAACCTGATCCTCGAGTCGGTCACTAAGATCATCAAGCCTTCCCCCACTGCATATTCGGTGCTCTCCTTAGCCGCCCTCGTCTTGTCCATGCTCGTTAAGCTCTGGATGGCCGCGTTCAACCGCACGTTGGGCGACCGCATCGACTCGGAGACGCTCATCGCCACAGCACAGGACTCCAAAAACGACGTCATCACCTCGGGCTCGGTCCTGGTGGCGGCGCTTATTTCGCAGACGACCGGCTTTGACCTCGATGGCTGGGCAGGCCTGGGTGTGGGCATCTTCATCTGCATCAGCGGCCTGGGCCTGGTGCGCGACGCCATCAGCCCGCTGTTAGGACAAGCGCCCGACCCCAAGCTCGTCCAGGAAATCCGCGACAGGATTATGTCGTACCCCCAGGTCTTGGGCACACACGACCTCATGGTGCACGACTACGGCCCCGGTCGTCAGTTTGCCAGCGCCCACGTGGAGATGCCCGGCGAGGGCGACGCATTTGAGCACCACGAGATTTTGGACACCATCGAGCACGATATCAAACGGCAGATGGGCATCGGTATCACGCTGCACTGCGACCCCATCGCCACCACCGGCGACGACCTACGCGGCTGGGTCAAGCGCGGCGTCATGCAGATCGACCCCGCGCTCTCCATCCACGACCTGCACGAGCACGACGGGTTCGTTTCGTTTGACCTGGTGCGTCCCGACGGCTTTGACATATCCGACGAGGAGCTGCTGGAGCTCGTCACGCGCATCGTGCACGAGCGCCGGCCCGACGTCTCGTGCGTCGTCACGTTTGATTCGGGCTTTAGCTCGCCCGAGCGTCCGGCCGAGCAACTGTAGCCCGCTTAACAGCTAGTTTCCCTGCGCGCCCGAGATGCCGTTTTGCAGTGCGTTCCAGGCATCCGTCGCCATATCACCCAGGTTCTGAGCGGTGTCGCCCAGGTTCTGCGCCGTGTCGCCCAGCTCTTGCGCTTTGTCTCCCAACTCCTGTGCCTTGTTGCTCAAGTCCTCCAGCGTATTGGAGCTCGAGCTGTCGGTACCGCTTTGGCCGCCGGACGAGTTGCCCGAGCTGTTCTTGTGCGTGAGCTGAATTTCGAGGTTCCCGCTGTCGTTATAGTAAGCAGAAGTAACGATCCAGTTGGCATCGACGACGGGCGTTGAGCCATCATCAGTCAGGACCACGGCATTCGAAAGATCGGCGCCGCGCGACTTGAGGATCTTCTTGGCGTTGGACCAGTACTGCCCCGGGATATCGCTCAGATCGACGGTGCTAGACGAGGCGGACTCGGTTTGCTCAACAGTGGCATCGGCCGTTGAACTCCCTCGCTTGTTAAGCATGCCCGACACGATGGCAAACACAACCGACAGCGCAAAGAAGATCGCCAGCACGATGAGGATCTTCTTGATCACGCTCGACGAACGCGACGGCTTCTTCTCCTCGTCCTCGCCATATTGCGGAATCGACTTGGGGTACTCGCGATACGGCTCGCGCGACTCGTAGCGAGGCTGCGCCGTGCGAGGCATATACGTCGTCTGCTGAGGCTGCGGAATGGGATTCTGCGGCAGGTTGTCATAGGGATTCGGCGTCGAGGCAGCATAAGAATCCTGCGGCGCGTAATCAAACGGATCCGGAGCTGCGTTGCCATAGGGGCCTTGCGAAGATGTAGCGTACGAATCCTGCGCCGTGTCGCCATAGCCCATAACCCGGGTGGGCTCGGCAGAAGGCTGCGTCGCGGCGGGGTCGGTATAACCGAGGTTGGGAACAACGCGGGTCGCATCGGCGCTATCGCCAGCCTGCGCGGAACCGTAGCCGCCCATCACGGTTGTCTTGTCCTGATCCATGCAACGATTCCTTTCCGTCGCGCGTGAGCATCAAGTTATCCATGCATTCTACCCGCGCAAAAGCCTATGATGGGCAGAGCC
>NZ_CZAQ01000007.1:45180-71965 GCF_001404695.1 Collinsella aerofaciens
GCTCGCGCACCGTGATGCGGAAGTTCTCGGGAGCGCCCAGGGCCTTGGCGTTGTCGCTAAAGCTGTACTGCGTCTTGGCCACGCACACCGGCAGGTTGCCAAAGCCGTTCTCGCGCAGCTCGGCGAGCTGGCGCATGGCGGCCGGCGTAAAGTCGACGCCGTCGGCGCGGTAGACCTTGGTGGCAATGGCCTCAAGAGCGTCGGCCACATCGGCGCCGTCCTCATAGGCAAACTTGAGCTCGCTCGGCTGCTCAATCAGACGCATGACCTCATCGGCAAGCTCGAGCGCGCCCTCGCCGCCCTTGGCCCAGACCTCGGAAAGCTTAACGTTGACGCCGAGCTTCTGACACTCGGACTCGATGAGCGCAAGCTCGGCCTCGGTGTCCGTCGGGAAGCGGTTGATGGCGACTACGCAGGGCAGACCATAAACGTTCTGGATGTTGTCGACGTGACGCAGCAGGTTGGGCATGCCGGCCTTGAGTGCCTCGAGGTTCTCCTCGTTGAGGTCGGCCTTGGCGACGCCACCGTTGTACTTCAGCGCACGAGCGGTCGCGACGACCACGACGGCGCTGGGGCGAACGCCCGTCATACGGCACTTGATGTCGAGGAACTTCTCGGCACCCAGATCGGCACCGAAGCCGGCCTCGGTAATGGCGACATCGCCAAAGCGCATCGCCATACGCGTGGCCATGATAGAGTTGCAGCCGTGGGCAATGTTGGCGAAGGGACCGCCGTGGACAAACGCGGGCGTGCCCTCGAGCGTTTGCACCAGGTTGGGCTTGAGCGCGTCCTTAAGCAACGCGGCCATTGCACCCTGGGCCTTAAGGTCGCGGGCACGGACGGGCTCGCCGGCATAGCTGTAGCCGACAACAATCTCGCCCAGGCGCTCCTTGAGGTCATTGATGCTCGTGGACAGGCACAGGATTGCCATGACCTCGGAGGCAACGGTGATATCGAAGCCGTCCTCGCGCGGCACGCCCTGGGCCTTGCCGCCAATACCGTCGATGACATGGCGCAGCTGACGGTCGTTCATGTCGACGACGCGCTTCCAAGTGATGCGTTTAACGTCGATGCCAAGCTGGTTGCCCTGCTGGATGTGGTTATCAAGCATGGCGGCCAGCAGGTTGTTGGCAGCACCGATGGCATGGAAGTCGCCGGTAAAGTGCAGGTTGATATCCTCCATGGGGATCACCTGAGCCCAGCCGCCGCCGGCAGCACCGCCCTTAACACCAAAGACGGGGCCGAGCGAAGGCTCGCGCAGGGCCACGGCACTCTTGACGCCGCGACGACGCAGGCCATCGGCCAGACCGATGGTCGTGGTGGTCTTGCCCTCGCCCGCAGGCGTTGGGTTGATAGCGGTCACGAGGACGAGCTTGGCCTGGTGATCGGTCGGCTCGTTGAGCAGCGAATAGTCGACCTTAGCCTTGTCGAAGCCGTACGGAATAAGGTGCTTAACGTCGACGCCGGCGTTCTTGGCCACCTCGGTAATAGGCAGCGGCGTGACAGAACGTGCGATTTCGATGTCAGTAGGCATGGGCGGTCCTTTCGTTACCGAATGAGAAAAAGACCAATTCAGCATAGCACGGGCGCGCAATAGTAAAACACCCATAACCGATGAACGGCGATATGTTTACCCGATGCCCAGCGATAGCCCAACAGCCCGCCAAAACAAAGCGCCCTAAACGGTAGGTTCAATCCCCAGGTGCTCAAAGGTGCGAAGGGTTGCCTGACGGCCCTGCGGCGTACGAATCATCAACCCGCACTGCAGCAGATACGGCTCATAGACATCCTCGAGCGTGCCCGGGTCCTCGCCCACCGCGCTGGCAAGGGTCGTAAGTCCCACGGCACGACCGGAGAACGTCTTAGCGAGCGTCTCCAAAATGCGAATATCCATCCAGTCCAGACCGAGCTCATCGATCTCGAAGAACTCGAGCGCCTGGCGACAGATATCGAGCTCGATGGGGCCGTTGCCGCGCACCTGTGCGTAATCGCGCACGCGCTTGAGCAGGCGGTTGGCAAGACGTGGCGTGCCGCGCGAACGCGAGCCGATCTCGAGTGCACTGGGATGGTCGATCGTCACGCCCAGGATAGTCGCCGAGCGCGTAACAATCTGCGCGAGTTCCTCGACCGTGTAGTAATCCAGGCGATATGAAATGCCAAAGCGGTCGCGCAACGGGCCGGTCAACATGCCTGAGCGGGTCGTTGCCGCCACCAGCGTAAACTTGGGAATATCCAGGCGAATCGAGCGCGCCGCCGGACCCTTGCCAATCACGATATCGAGGGCAAAGTCCTCCATCGCGGGGTACAGGACCTCCTCGACCGAACGGTTGAGGCGGTGGATCTCGTCGATAAACAGCACATCACCCGGCTGCAAGTTAGTAAGGATGGCTGCCAGGTCGCCGGTGCGCGCGATGGCAGGGCCACTCGTGGTCTTGATCTGAGCGCCCAGCTCGTTGGCGATAACCGTAGCCAGCGTGGTCTTGCCCAGACCCGGAGGGCCCGAGAAGATCACGTGGTCGAGCGTCTCGCCACGGCTCTGCGCCGCTTCGATCAACACGCGCAGGCTCTGCTTGATATGCTCCTGGCCGCAGTAATCGTCCAGGCGCTGGGGGCGCAAAGTGCGATCGACATCGAGGTCCTCGGCCGTCAGCTCCGAGCCCACCATGCGCTCGCCGTGCGCCATGGATGCCGCCGGCGAGTTGCCGGGCGTCGCCCACAGGTCCTGAGAGTCATCGGCTTCCCACATCACGCATCCATTCCGAGTCGCTTAAGCGCCGCGCCGAGCAAATCCTCGACACGCATATCCTGCCCATCATACCCGCTCAGAGCGACATCGGTCTCCTGCGGGCTAAAGCCCATGGAAAGGAGTGCCGCACGGGCATCATCAATGGCCGAAGGAGCGGCGGCGGGCACGGGCATCGCAACCTGACCGGGGATCGCATCGACCGGCACAAAGCCCTTGTCCTTGGCAAAGGTGCTCTTGAGCTCCAAGATGAGGCGCTGGGCGGTCTTTTTGCCCACGCCGGGCACCTTGGCCATGCCCTTGTCGTCCTCGGCCATCACCAGGGAATACAGCTGTCCCACGGTATAGGTGGAAAGTACGGCGAGCGCCAAGCGCGGGCCAACGCCCGAGACGGACACGAGCCGGTCGAACATCGTGCGCTCATCCTTTGAAGAAAAACCGAAAAGTGTCATGGCGTCCTCGCGCACCTGCATACGCGTGTAGAGGCGGACCTCGCCGCCGGGCGTCGGCAACGTGGCCGCAGTGCCGCCAGAAATGCCGAGTTCAAAGCCAACGCCCGACACGTCGACGACGGCCGAGCTCATCGTGGCCTCGACAAGCGTTCCATGGAGCTGGGAAATCATCAGTATCCGGTTCCTCTCTGTTGATAGAACTCGCCACCGGTAAGGGCACGGGTGCGGCTGAGGTTTACGTGGCAGATGGCGCAAGCCAGGGCATCGGCGGCATGGTCGGGATGCGGGTCGTGGTCGAGCTGCGTGAGCGTACGAACCATATACGCGACCTGCCGTTTGTCCGCGGCTCCGGTGCCCACAACAGCCTGCTTAATCTGCATAGGCGTGTACTCGCCAATCTCGAGCGCGCATTCCGAAAGCGCCACGAGCGCGGCACCGCGGGCATGCGCCGTAGGGATGGCCGAGCGAACGTTGGCGCCAAAGTAAATGCTCTCGATAGCAGCGGTATCGGGTCGATAGCGCTCCACGACACCCTTGAGGTCGCGGGCGATATGCGACAGGCGCACCGCGAGCGGACTGCCCGCGCTGGTCTCGATACAACCATAGGCACGGCAGCGAACCTCACCGCGCCGCTCCTCGATAATCCCCCAACCCGTATGGGCCAAACCAGGGTCGATACCCAAAATGACCAAGCCAACCTCCCCTCGCCACAAGCACGACGCAAGACAAGGCCCCGCGTACTATTCACGAACGTCTGTTCTAGAATAACACAACGGGGCCAAGATGCTTAGTTGAAGTGTCGGGGTTGGAAGCGAATCCTATCCCATAGTTAATTTTGAGAGAAAAAGGGGAACTGTCGGGGGTCCACCGGCGGCTGCGGCATCGGCGTGCCCTGGGGCCCACCCTGCGGTCCGCCCTGGCCGCCCATCATCTTTTCGATGGCGTCCTGGACCTCGCCCTCAAACTTCTTCATGCCCTCGTGCAGGCGGCGCTGGCCGTCCTCGGAGCGCAGCTCTTCCATCTGCTCGGGCGAAATACCCAACAGGTCACCCAGTATGCCCATCATCTCGCCACGCATGCGCTCGCTTGTATCCTCGTCGGCAAAACGACGCACCTCGGCGCGCGCCAGCGCATCGACCGTCATGCGTTCCTTGCCGCTCAGCCCCAGGTCGGACCACGCGAGCATGTACGGCCAAGCGCGCTCGACAAACGAACGGGCCGAGACGATCGGTGCCGTCGGCAGCATGCGGCGGGCGGCCTCGCCCTGGCGCACGAGCATCAGCAGCAACGAGCAAGCCTCGGGCTTGCCGGCAGCCATGGGGATGTCGTCAAAGGGTCGGTTGCGATCCACGTGCGCCTCGAGCGCGCCATCGACCTCGCCCGGCTCAAGCCCACCGAGCAGCTGCGCCGCGCGATCGAGCATGTCGACCGGGCCGTCGAGCGTCGAGAGCGCCCGCGCCAGCACGCGCTCCATGCAATCTTCCACCGCGTTGAGCGTCACGAGCTCCTGCGGCACCACGGCAGACGTGCGGTTGCGCACACGCGCCACAAACTCGAGGGTCGACAGATACACATCGCCAAAGGGCGCGTAATCGCCCTGGTAGCCACCGCAAAGCGCCGGTGCCGCCAACGCGTACTCGGTCTTGGAAAGCGGGCTCAGAGCCATTGCGCCCAGCTCGAGCGCCGTGTCCTCCAACATGAGGCCCAGCGCACGCGAACGCAGGCGCTCGGCATCGCCCGCCGACACATCGCGGTCGAGCACGCGCGCGGCATCCGGCGCATCGCGCTCAACCGTGCGAATGTGCAGACGCTCGGCGATGGCGCGGACGGCGGCACAGCGGGCAGCCTCGGCCTCTTCCTGCGCCGGCGTAAAGATACGGTTGCGCCCCAGCACCAGGCCAATCACATTACGCGGGCCCAGAGCGTCGACGGCCAGCGCCGCCAGCAGGGACGACGGCAAGTCGCCCTCGAGTGCCACCACAGCACGCGACGCACCGTGGGCTCGGGCGTTGTCGCGCACGGCGAGCACCAGCGCCTGCCACAGCCACTCCTCGGAACGGAACTCGGGCAGTTCGTGATCTTCCAGGGCATCGAGCATCACGCCGCGCTGAATCTCCTGAACCAGCAGGCTCTCCTCAAAACACGGCGCCTGGGCCACCACGCGACCGCAGTCGTCGAGCACAAACGAACCGCCGGTATACACCGACTCGTCATAGGCACCGACCGGCGCCATGCAGGCAAACCACACGCTGCGCTTGGATGCGATCTTGCGGTAGGCGCCGCTGCGTACGGCGGCAATGGCAGCAGTCTCGCGGTCGGTCATGTCAAACGCGTTGAATTGGAAATACGCAATGAGGTCAACACAGGTCGGCAACATCTCGAGTTCGCGATCCAAGTCAAAAATCACGGCAATGCGCACGCCGTCCACGTCGAACACCGGCGGCGCCCAACGCGTGTCGTTGTTCTCGCCACGCTGCAGGGCAATGCTCGAACGCGCCGGCACCACATGACCGTCCTTGAGCATCATGTAGTCGAGCAGCGGCTGGCCCTCAAACGAAACCGCCGCGGGCACGATGCAGATCATGTCAAGCTCCTGGATGCGCTCGGCGACACCAGTCAAGCCGGCAAGCATGTCGTGCTCAAAGTCGGCAGTGCCCACCAGGCCCCCGGGCATGGCGCCCATAAAGAGCGGAGCCGGAACGCACAGCACGCGCGCCCCGCGCTCGTGGGCCAGACGAGCCTGGTCCTCGATGCGGCCGCAAATGCCCTCAATATCACCCAGGCGCATATCGATCTGTGCAAGCGCAAGCTTCATGGCTCAGCCCTTTCCGTCGTAAACCATCGTTGTCGTAGTAAAAGCGCCGGCCGCATGATGCAGTCGGCGCTCGCATGTGCATATGCTAGCTATGATACCCCGAGCGGGGGCGCGCTCCTAGAATGTCGCGGACCACAGCCCGTGCAGGTTGCAGTAGGCATAGACGGTACCGGCCTTGGAACCGCCGGCAAAAAACGTCGCGGGCTTCATGCCGGGCTCAAGGTAATGGATCTCCAGACGGCCCTCAGCCTCAAGGGCGATCCACTCAATATAGTGCTCGGGCAGGCTGGGATGTTCGACCGAGCCCACGCGTGCGCGGATCACGTGACCGTCACGCTCGGTCTCGACAACAGGCACGTGCTTCTCGTGCGCCGCGTCCTCGGTGTTCGCGGTCAGCTCCGTGCAGCCGGCAGGGGTTGCAACGTCGTTGCCAAGAGCGGCGATGAGCTTGCCATTGGGGTCCTTAAAGAATTTCGCCATGATGTTCTCCTTTTCTGATGTGCCAATGTTCTTGATGGTTCTTATGCCCAAAGGCAGACAAACCATCCACGGCATGGCAAATGAACACATAACGGGCGGGGACGATGGGGCAGCGTGCGCTATCCGCCCTGGCGGCCCCACCCGAGCGGGTTAGCGCCCGTCGCCGCCCAGCAGCGCCAGAACATCTTCGCGGGTAAACAGCGCCGACGAGATGCCGTCGCCGCCGAGCACGCTGTTGACCAGGTCGCGCTTGGACTCCTGCATCTGCATAATGCGCTCCTCGATCGTGTCCTTGGCGATGAGCTTGTACACGGTCACGGTATGTTGCTGGCCAATACGATGCGCGCGGTCGGTCGCTTGGTCCTGCGCCGCCACGTTCCACCACGGGTCGTAGTGGATGACCACGTCGGCCGCCGTCAGGTTAAGGCCCACGCCGCCCGCCTTGAGCGAAATCAAAAAGACCGGGACCTCGCCCGCTTGGAACTGCGCGACCATCTTGGCGCGGCTCTCCTTAGACGAAGCGCCCGTGAGCTTAAGGAAGGCGATGTCCTCCTTGGCCAAGCGCTTACCGATGATATCGAGCATACCCGTAAACTGGCTGAACAACAGGATGCGATGCCCGCCGTCGAGTGCGCCGTGCACGAGCTCCATACACGTATCGAGCTTTGCGCTCCCCGCCTTGTAATCCTCGTAGTGTAGACGTGGGTCGCAGCAGATCTGGCGCAGCTTGGTGAGCTCGGCGAGCACCTTGAGCTTGTCCTTCTTAAACTCCCCAGCCTCGCGGTGCTGCACCTGCTGGGCGATGCGGTCCTGGTTGGCCAGGTAGAGCTTGCGTTGCTCGCCGGTAAGCTGTGCCATGACGGTGTCCTCGATCTTCTCGGGCAGGTCGGCCACCACGTCTTCCTTAACACGGCGCAGCACAAACGGCGACACGAGCGCCTGCAGGCGAGCGGCGCTATCGCCCTCGGCATGCTCGACGGGGCTCTCAAAGCGCTTGGCAAACGACTCGCGCGTCCCCAAAAGGCCCGGCATCAAAAAGTCGAAGATGCTCCAGAGCTCGGACAGGCGGTTTTCGATGGGCGTGCCCGTCAGGGCAAAGCGCACGCCGGCAGGCAGGCGCTTGGCAGCGCGCGCCACCTGCGTGAGCGGATTTTTAATGTACTGTGCCTCATCGAGCACCACGCGGGCAAAATCCTGCTCGACGTACTCGTCGATATCGCGCCGCATAAGGTCATACGACGTTACGACCACGTTATGCTCGGCCACGCCGGCAATCTGTACACGACGTTGAGCCTTGGCGCCCACAATGGCGCACACATCGAGCGACGGGGCAAAGCGCTCCAGCTCGGCAGTCCAGTTGTACACGAGTGAGGCCGGGCATACCACGAGCGTGGGCTTGGTGTCCCCCGCCTCCACGCGCGCCAGGATATGCGCGATCATCTGGAGCGTTTTGCCCAGGCCCATGTCGTCGGCCAAGATGCCGCCAAGGCCCAGGTGTTCGAGCGAGCCGAGCCACTGGTATCCGTCGACCTGGTAGCCGCGCATCGTTGCCTTGAGCGATGCCGGCACCGTAAAGTCCATCTTGCCGAGCGTGTCCAGGCGCTCGACGGTGCGGCGGAACGCAGCGTCGCGATCGACCTCGAGCGCCGGCGTGCGTGCGAGCATGCTGTCGACGAACAGGGTGCTCGACGCGGGAAGCGACACGCCGTCGAGCAGGTCGACGGCATCGACACCCAGGTCCTCGGCAAGGCCAAACGCGGCGCGCGCCCCCTCGTCCAGGCGAATGATGTCGCCGGACGTAAGGCGCGCAAACGTTTGATGGCGCTTGTACGAATCGAGATAGACGGCAAGGTCCGCGGCCGAAAGCCCGCTCGCGCCCAGCTCGACATCGAGCAGATTGCTCTTAACGGTCGCACGAACCGAGAGCTTGGGCGCGGGGCGGACCGAGATCTGGCGCAGACGGTCGCTGAGCATGACCTCACCCAGTTCGGACAGGGCAGACAGGCCCTCGGTCAGCAGGCAGAACAAGCGGGCGTCATCGCGCTCCTCAAACGCCAGACCGCGCTCGTAGAAATCGAAGTACAGGGCCGCCGTATCCATAACGCGAAACTCCGCCACCTCGTCGCGGGGCGGCACACCGGGGCGCTGCTCTTCGAAGGGGCTGCCCGGAGCGCCCAGGCTAAAGAGATCCGCCGACCAATCGCCGTAGGTAACCGTAATTTTGCAGGTCACGAGCCCATCGTCGACACCGATCGCCATAGCAAAGCTCGGCTCGGGTGCCACGGTATCGAGCGCGGCGGGCGCGGTGAGGTCGGTATAGTCGCGCAAAATGGGCAGCGCCATACGGCAGAACTCACCCACCTGCTCGGCGGCAATATGGGCGGGCGTGCGGCACGGCAGCAAGCGCGACAAAAAAGGTGCGGCATGCTGAGCAAATGCAGCGTCGGTACGGCGCGCGCGGCGCGTGTCAACCAAGTAGGCGGCATCGCCCGACGCAAAGCAGTACATATCGGCGGGCAGGCGCAGGTCATAGCTACCACCAGCCGCCGGCGCGATTTTGGCGGCAAGCAGCGGTGGGCGCTTAGCGGATGCCTCGTCCTCCCCTTGCGGAGACAGCTCAACCGCCACGTCGTAGGTGCGATGCGTCGTCATCCCCCGCGACCAGGCGGGCTCAAAGGAGATGGTCTGGCCGCGCAGCAGGTCCAGCACATATACGATGCTATGCTCGGACAGCGGCAACTGACGCTCGGCAACAAAACCGCTGCGGGCAAAGTCGTACGACGCCGAACGCGAGCTTGTGATGTCATCGAGATAGGCAACTGTCGTCACAACAAGGTTGAGCAGCTTTGCCGATGTTTCGTCAAAGGCCTCAGGTGAATGGACAAACGTGAGCTTCTTGCCATAGGAGAACGTGCCGCCGCGCACGTAGGCATCGGCCATGCCGTCGATGTCCTTGACCACGTAGGAGACCGATCCACAGCGAATGCGGAACTCGAGCGCCCAGCTAAAGCGGTCAGCGAACAGCGGATTGTAGTACGGCACCAACGAGGGCTCCAATGCCGCTTTGGGGGCGTCGGGATCAACGGCACCGGCAAGCTTGCGGCGCATGCTCGCCAGCTCATCCATGCGCGCGTCCGAAAGATCGGAGAGCGCCGCCACAAGGCTCGGGCTCGTGGGGACGGGCGCCGGAAAGGGAAAGATGGGGTTGACGGCCGGCGCTTTGGGTGCGGTGCGCGCGGGCTGTTTCGACTGCGCCGTAAACGTGCGAACCGGCGTGCGCAAACCTTCGACGGGCTCGGCGCCGCTGGCATCCAAATACGCCAGAGCCGTGGCAATAGCGTGCTTGCACATACCGGGGTAACGATAGGCGGCGGGGCAATCGCAGTCGTAGTCGATCACCTCGTGCTCGTCCATGTCGAGCGCCACGTGCGTCTTGTACAGGTCGCCACGCGAACCGCGCACCGAGCCCTCGACCGTCACGTTTTTGGAGAAGCGCGAGCCGCTGTCCTCGATCGACAGCACGGCGCCGTTGAGCATGAGCGAACGCCCCTTCATAAAGGTGCCGCTCAACGCCGCCTCTTTGCGAAGCGCCTGCACAAACGTCCCCTGCGCCATCACTTCCTCCAATCTCACCCGGGGTAGCTTAGATCACCGTCACGCGGCCCTGGTTACCCACAATGGCCTTGGCCTCGGCCAGCAGCGGAATCGAACGCGCGTTGACCTTGGCAGGTACCTCGGCACGCAGCACGCGCCCGTCCACCTGCTCGATAAAGATCTCCACGCGGTCGCCGCCCGGGTTAGCGGTGAGCACCGTGGCCAGGCGCGCCATATTGCCCTGGCTAAAGCGGCTGTTGGGCACCATGACCTCAAACACCTTGGGCTTGTTGTTCTCCTCGTTGAGCTCGAGCGGCACGATCTCCTGCGCGATGATCTGGTCGCCGCGGTCCGAGCGCTCGAGCTTGCCCTTAATGCGCACAAAGGCATCGGACAGCTGCGCGCCGGTCTCGGGATCGACCTCGCCGTACAGGTACCCCTCGGCCTCCTTGTAGGTCTTGGGGAACACGACGACGGTGGCCTCGCCTTCCATGTCCTCGAGCTGCACGATGCCCATGGGGTCACCGTTTTTGGTCACGCGCTTGGACACGCTCGAGACCATGCCGGCCCACCACAGCGCCTTGCCCTCGGGAATTTCCTGGTTGATGGTGCCGCCCGTAGGATTCTGAACTTCGTAGCCGGTGTCGATCTGCGAGAACGAGAAGTCACGCGCCTTGGCTAGTGCATACTCAAACGGGCGCAGCGGGTGGTCCGAGACATAGATGCCCAGAACCTCCTTCTCCTGACTCAACTTAAGGTGGCGGTCCCATTCCTGGCCATCCGGATCGGGCACGCTCACCTCAAAGCCCGAGCCCTCAACGTCGCCAAACATATCGAAGAACGACGTCTGGCCGCTCGCGCGATCCTTCTGGCGCTTTACCGCGGCATCGATGATGTTCTCGGGGTTGTTCTTGTCCACAAAGTGCATCATCTGGCGACGCGGATACCCCGTGGAGTCGAAGGCGCCTGCCTTGATGAGCGATTCGATCACGCGGCGGTTGGCCTGGCTCGAGTCCACGCGCTCGACAAAATCGTGCAGCGTCTTAAACGGACCGCCCGCCTCGCGCTCGGCGATAATCGCCTGCGCCACGCCGGTGCCCACGCCGCGGATGCCGGCCAGACCAAAGCGCACGCCCTCCTTGGTAGCCGTGAACTCGGTACCGGACTCATTGACATCTGGCGAAAGCACGGGGATGCCGTCGTGACGGCACGCCGAGACGTAGTGCACGATCTTGTCGGTCTTGCCCGTATAGGACGTCAGAACGGCCGCCATGTACTCGTGCGGATAATGCGCCTTGAGCCACGCCGTCTGCATAACCAGAATGGCATAGCCGGCGGAGTGCGACTTGTTGAAGGCGTAGGACGCGAACTCGAGAACATCGTCCCAAATCTTCTGGGCGACCTCGCGCGTGTAGTTATTCTTGATAGCGCCGTTCATCCAGTGGTCGTAGGTGGTCTCGTCCGAGCCATCCTCCCAGTGAAGCACCGTCGACGTGAGCAGCTTGATCTTTTTCTTAGCCACGGGCTTACGGATACGCGAGTCCGATTCGCCCTTGGAGAAGCCGCACATCTCGACGGAGATGAGCATAACCTGCTCCTGGTAGACCATGGTGCCGTAGGTTTCGCCCAGGATGTCGTCCAGGCGGTCGTCGTAGGAGACCGCCGGCTCCTTGCCGTTCATACGGTTGATGTAGGACGAAACCATGCCGGCGCCCAGCGGGCCCGGGCGGTACAGGGCGATCAATGCTACGACGTGCTTGTACTCGGTGGGCTTCATGTTCTTGATCGTGGCCGTCATGCCGGCGGACTCGACCTGGAAGACGCCGGCGGTGTGGCCGGAACCCATGAGCTTAAAGATCTCGGGGTCGTCAAAGGGAATCTCTTCCTCTTTGATGTCGATGCCGAAGTTCTTTTTGATGTTTGCCTTGGCCTTGGAGATAACAGTCAGCGTGCGCAGGCCCAAGAAGTCCATCTTGAGCAGGCCCATATCGGCAACGGTATGGCCCTCGTACTGGGTAATCTCGACGCCGCCCTTGGTGTCGAGCTTGGTGGGCACGTGCTCGTTGACGGGGTCGCGGCAGATCAGAACGGCGCACGCGTGCACGCCCTCGCCACGGGTGAGGCCCTCGATTGAGAGCGCCGTGTCGATGATGCGGCGGGCGTCGTCGTCCTTTTTATAGGCCTCGGCAAAATCGGGGTTAAACAGATCCTCTTTGCCGGGCTGCTTGTCGAGCACCTGCTTGAGCTTGACCTTGGGGTCGCTCGAAACCATCTTGGACAGGCGCTGACCCATGTAGACCGGGTAGTCCAGGACGCGCGCGGCGTCGTTGATGGCCTGCTTGGCCTTAATGGTCGAGTAGGTGATGACGTGGGTGACCTTCTCGGGGCCGTAGAGCTGGCGAACGTGCTCCACGACCTCGAGGCGCCGCTCATCGTCGAAGTCCATATCGATATCGGGCATCTCGGTACGCTGCGGGGACAGGAACCTCTCGAACATCAGGCCGTTCTCGAGCGGGTCGAACGCGGTGATGTTCATGGCGTAGGCGACGATAGCGCCGGCAGCCGAGCCACGGCCGGGGCCGACGCCGATGCCGTTGTCCTTGGCCCATTGCACGTACTCGGCAACAATCAAAAAGTAGGCGGCAAAGCCCTTGTCGCAGATGACTTTGTATTCGTACTCAAAGCGCTCTTTGATGTTGACGCCACCGATCTCGCGCGTGGCCCAGTCGTCACCGTAGTGCTGGCGCAGGCCCTTCTCGCACTCGCGGCGGAACTGGCTCTCGTGCGTCTCGCCGGGGTCGAGCAACGGGAAGCGCGGCAGGATGATGGAGTCCCAGTCCAGCTCGACGTAGCACTTGTCGGCGATCTCGAGCGTGTTGTCGCAGGCCTCGGGGCAATACGGGAACATCGCCCGCATCTCCTCCTCGGTCTTCATGTAAAACTCCGAGCCGGTCATGCGCATGCGGTTGGGATCGTCGACCTTGGCGTTCATGCCGATGCACATGATGACGTCCTGCACGGGAGCGTCCTCGCGGCGCAGGTAGTGGAAGTCGTTGGTGGCGATGACCTTGACGCCTACCTGCTTGGCGATGTCGATGAGCGTGCGGTCCATCTGCTCATCGGTCAGGCCGTTGTCGGTGGTGATGCCGTGTTCCTGGATCTCGATGTAAAAGTCGCCGGGTTCGAAGGTATCGCGGAAGGTCTCGGCCCACTTGATGGCGCCCTCCATGTCACCGCGGTCGATGTATTTGGGGATGATGCCCGCGATGCAGGCGCTCGTGCAGATCATGCCCTTGGCGTGGCGGCGCAGGTTGTCGAGCGTCACGCGCGGCTTATAGTAAAAGCCCTGCACGGCGGCCTCGGAGACCGTCTGCATCAGGTTGACGTATCCCTCCTGGTCCTTGGCCAGAAGGATCATGTGGTAGAGCTCGGGCTTATGGTCGCGGGCAAGGGTCTCGTCCGGCGTAAAGTAGACCTCGCAGCCAAAGATGGGCTTGATGACCAGAGGCGGCTTGAGCTCGTCGATGTTGCCCTTCTCGTCCCACATGGCTATGTCCTTCACATACTGGGCATGCTCGCGCGGGCTGGACTCGGGATCGGGCTCCACCAGCTCGTCGCGGCGGTCCTTTTCCAAGAAGGCCTTGTCGTGGCTCCAGGTTTTGTACTCGGGCGTGTTGTGGTTGACGGCGTCGCAGGCCAGCGCCAGATCGGGTACGCCGTACATGTAGCCGTGGTCGGTAATGGCCACGGCGGGCATGCCCAGCTCAACGGCACGATTGACCATATCCTGGATACGGGTTGCGCCGTCGAGCATGGAGAAAACGGTGTGGTTGTGCAGATGGACGAATGCCATGTGATGAGCTCCGATGCGGGTTCGTGTTCTGACTGAACGATTTTACCGCACGGCGCGGACGGCACCCGAACCTAGCCAAACCCACACGGCTACTCACGCAGTTGCGGTGAAATGCGGACAGTTTGGCGGCTTTTTTGGCCAAAACAGTCCGTATTCCACCGCAAGTTATTTGAGAGCTAGAGGTTGTAGGTGACCACCTGGGGCTCGCAGGGGTTGGCGGGATCGGCCTGCTCCACGCGGACGAACTTGACGGTCACGGCCTCAAAGCCCGCCTTGTGCATAACATCCGAATAGACGCGCGCCTGTAGGGCGTGCTTCTCGAGCAGCTGTTCCGGTGTCTCGTCCGGTGTGCCGCCCGTCTTGTAGTCGATGACCAGCGCGCGTGACGAATCCGCCGGGTTCGTCGCCAAAGCGTCGATGGCGCCTTCGGCATAGGCGCCGTAGCGAGCGATGTCCTCGTCCTCGCAGCCCAGTGAAAAGAACGGCACCTCGGCGTGAATGCACGGCCACGCGAGCAGGTCGGCACGAACAGCCGACTTGAGCCAGCGGTTCAGGGCAACGTCGAAGCGTTCGCGCTGCTCCGGCGTCAGGCGCCACAGACGCGCCAGCGCATCGGCGCGCGCAGCGGGCAACGCGTCGGCACCCATCTCGATGAGCCACTGGCAGGCGGCGTGGAAGGCCGAGCCCAGCACCATGGGATTGCCGGCGGGCTCGACAGCGGCCACGTCTGCATCGGTTATTTCCGAGCCATCCGACTCTGCATCATCGCCGGACTCGTCCATGGGAACACGAGCCTCGGCGGCACGGTCTTCCGTCTCGGCATGGAGCGCCGCGGCGATTGACGAGTAGCTATACGAGTCACGCGCCGGGAACGGGCAGGTGCCCATGCGCACGCCCACTGCCTGGGGATACACAAGCTCAAACGAATCGGGCTTGGGGTCGGCAGGACCGGGGACGATTGTGCTGGCCGAATCGTCGGCAGCATCTGCATCGGCATCGCCACGAACAAGCCTGCCCTCGGCATCCAGCGAAGCGTTGGCCTCAAACGCCTGCTCGCCAAAGGTAAAGTCCGAAAGCGAAATGAGCTCGTAGTCGCCCGGCTGGGAGTTGTCGAACACCAGGCGGTCGGCATCGAGCTGCGGCATGTCCAGAGCGTCGGTCGGCAAAATACGGCGCAGCACGTCGTAGGTCAGATCGGTCTCGACATCGAAGGTCGGCGCCGTCACCTTGCCACGGCTCACGCCAGCATCCATCGCCAAGATCACCAGCTCGCGCGCACGCGTCATGGCAACGTAGAGCAAGCGGGCCCGCTCCTCGAGCGAAAGCCGCAGGTCGTCGTTGCGCAGGCGGGCAAATGCCTCGGCGGGAGAGCCCGTCGCACAGACGTCCTCCATGAGCTCCGGCGGCAGCCACAGCGACGTGCCCTTGCCCTTAAACGCATGCTCAAACTGCTTTTTGACGTCGTCGCCCTTCACAAAGGTACCGTCGGCGAGCTTAACGCCGTCGAAACGTGCCGGCAGTGCCACGACCTGTGCTCCGCCCTCGACGCGACCCATCTGTGCCGCACCCGAGGACTTACGCACGCCAAAGCACTCGGCGACCGCCACGACCGGATATTCCAGACCCTTGGAGGCATGCACCGTCATGATGCGCACCGCGCCGTCGCCCTCCTCGTTGAGGGCACCCGGGGCTTCCTTGCCCGCCAAGAAGCGGTCGAAGGCCAGCACGATGGAACGCGGCGAGTTGCCGAACTCGGCCTCCGCCTCGGCCACGGCATCGAGCGCCTTGAGCACGTTGGCGGCAATGGCCTTGCCCTCGGGACCACGCTGTGCCAGACGTACAAACCAGCCGGAGGCGTTGACCACGTCGCGCGCGATGGCGGCGAACGAATCGCGGCCCACGCGACGAAGCGCATACCGCAGCACCTCGCGGGCGCGCGTCACCAGCGGCAAGTCTTGCAAACCCGGCACATCGGAATCGCTCATGATGCCCGCATCGATGTTGCGGCGCGACGTCTCGCCCGTCTGCTCGTCGAGTTTGGTCGCCAGCGCCAGGAACTCCTGGGCGCCGAGTGCAAACATCGGCGAGGCGAGCAGCGGCATAAGGCCCTGCGCCGTATCGGCCGGATTGGCGAGCGCACAAACCAGGGCGCGCACCGTCTGCACCTCGGCTGCTTGGGCAAAGACCGAGCCGCCCGCGATGACGCAGTCGAGCCCCTGGTCGCGGAAGGCCTGGGCGTAGACGTCGGCGTTGGTCATGCGGCCCAGCAGCAGCACCATGCCGCCCTGGGGCTGGCCCGCTTTAACGAGTGCTTGGAATCGCTCCGCAATCGCGCGAGCTTTCGCCTGCGTTCGCTCCTGCGTACTGCCACCGGCAACGAAGATCGCCTGGCGGCGCGATGCCTTCGCCTTGAGCTTGTCCTCGCGTTCGTCGCTCGGTTCAAGATCCAAGAACCCCTGCATCAAACCACCGGTGTCGCCGTCAAAGACGCGCGCCACATAGCGCAGCACCTCGTCGTGGCTGCGGAAGTTGCGTACAAGCTTGACGAGCTCGCCGGCGGGGGCATCGGACGTGGCGACCGTCTCGGACGCCGTCGTCGAACCCACCTTGCACTCCTGGCGACGGAACACCTCGACCTCGGCACCACGGAAGCGGTAGATCGACTGCTGCGCATCGCCTACGGTGCACAGTGCGCGCTCCCCCGCGCCCGTCAGGTAACGGATCAAATCGACCTGCATCTGGTCGGTATCCTGGAACTCGTCGATCATGACCATCTTAAAGCGGCCCTCATAGGCCGCTCGAATAGCCGGATAGTCGCGCAGCGCCTCGTACGCCATACGCAGTAGGTCGCTGTTATCGAGCGCGGACTGGCCGGCCTTCAGCGCGCGATACTCAGCCTCCACAGCACGAGCAAGCCCCACCAGCGCATCGAGCGCCGGACCGCCGCAGGCAAGCACGATATTGATAAATGCATCGGCGGCCTCGGCCTTGAGCAGCTCCACCTGCTCCTTAGGAAACGCCTTGCTCGCCCGAGGCATGCTGCACGACATCATGAGTCGCGCCGCATCCTCCATGGTTTTGCCGCTCGCCTCAAACGCGTCGATGGCATCGAGTGCCACCTGCGCTTTCTCGGTCGCGGCCTTGCTCGCACCCAACGCCGCGCGATAGGCGTCGGCAAGCGCAGAGGTGTCGGCCTGGCCGCGCGCCACGCACACATCGTCCATGCCGCCCGGCAGCTGGCTCGATAGCTCCAGCAGGTCGCGCACCAGACCTTTGATGGTGGTACCGGCGCCAAACGGCCCGCCCTCGCCCGCCATGGGATACCAAGCGTAGAGGGCCTTAAGCGAGGCGGCGAGCTCAGGCGCGGCATCGGGCGCCGTCGCGCGCCCCAGCACATGCTCGACAGCCTGATCCATAAGCTCATCGGTATCGGTGAGCACCGTGAATTCGGGATCGATGCCCAGCTCCAGCGCGTGCGCGCGCAGGATACGCGAGCACATACCGTGAATGGTCGAAATCCAAGCGTCGTCGACGGTCAGGGCCTCTTCGTCCATACCCTCTTCGATAAGCGCGCGGCGCACACGGTCGCGAATCTCGGCCGCGGCGTCTTTGGTAAAGGTAATGGCGAGCACCTGGTCCAGATGCTCGACAAACGGACCGGATTCGGGCGAGAGCGCGTAGACGATGCGGCGCGTGAGGGTAAAGGTCTTGCCCGAACCGGCGCCCGCCGAGACAAACAGCGGACGGTCGAGCGTTTTGACGACTTGCAGTTGTTGCGGCATCAAAGACGAAAGATCCATGGTCTACACGTCCCTCCTTACAAACGTTCCTTCGTGGTTATACGAGCAGCGCGCATGCGCGGCCTGAGCCGACGTCGGGTCGACGGCGGCAACGTTGCCTGCCTCGAGCTCGCGCAGGCGCTCGGCAATGCCGGTCTCCACGCGATCGAGCAGCGCATCGAAGTCCATGTTGCCACCCTCGCCGGGGAAACCTTTCTTAAGGCCCGGGATGCGACCGTCGCCGCGCTCTTCCTCGAGCAGCTCAGCGCTCGCGGCACCGCGCAACGCCGGCTTGCCGCCCTTGGTCGAAAAGTAGAGCGCCGCGCGGGTGTCCAAATCCAGCGCCCGACGCATGGCCTGGGCGTAGATGAGCGTCTGGGTATGGGGCGGCAACCAGCGCGGGTCGTCGATGGGGGCCTCGCCCGACTCCTCGTCGCGCACCGTGGGATCGGCGAGCTTAAACTCCTCAACGCCCGTGCGATGCTTGTAGTCGATTACCACGGCGCGATTCTCGGCATCCACATCCACGCGGTCGATGCGCCCACCGAGTGGCCAACCGGCATACTCAACTTTAAGATCGTTAAAGGCAAACTCCAGGTAGCGCGGAGCAAAAGGAGTCAGCGCCTCGGCTTCATAGGCAAGCACACCCTCCAGCTGCGGCAAAATCTCGGCCACCTGGCGCTCCTCCACCGGAGAGAGCGGCACCAGCGGGCCCTCGGTACCGCGCTTGCCGGCGTGCTCGGCCAGGGTCTCGGCAAAGACCTCGTGCAGCAGCTCCTTCGCGCGCGGCAGGTTCATGGGCGTCACGCGCTCCATGCCCTCCCGCGGAAGACGCGCATGCAAGTGCTCCAGCACGTCATGGACAAAGTTGCCCTTCTCCATGTTGCCAAAGCCGGCGTCGATCGACTGGGGTTTGACGCGATACGAGACGAACCAGCACAGCGGGCAGGTGGAATAGGCCTCGATCTGCGAGGCAGACGTCAGGCGCGGCACAAGCGGCGCGTCCTCGCCCTCGCCATCGCGACGACGCAGGACCAAATACGGCACGGCCTCGGCACTCAGATGCTGAGGAGCTTCACAGGTCACGCGCTCGCGCTTGAGACCTTCGCCTGCCGCGGGATCGAAGTCCCTTACGATATCACCCTCACCCACGCACTTCGCCTTGTCGGCGCCAGCGGCCTTGTCGGCGTCAGCGGCCTTAGCATCGTTAGCGGCCTCGGCATGCGCCCGCAACTCGGTCCACACGGCAGCCGGGTAGCACTCGCGCGCCTGGCGATCGTGCGTCACGCGGGCAAGCGCAACCGGACCGCGCGCGGCCTGCATCGCGCGGCCAAAGCGCACGCGCAACAAGGCGGCAGGCTCAAGCGTCACACCGCTGCGATCTAACTCTGCCGTCAGCGTTGCCAGCGGGCCCTCCTCATGTGAGAGCGGATAACTGTCCAGGTCGACGTCGGCAAACAGCACGGCATCGTAGCTATCGGGGCGCAGGGCCGCCGCATCGGCAAGCGAAGTAAAGCGAACCTGGGCACGTGGCGCACGGTCAACCTCGTAGGTCTCGTAATCGTAGGCGGTGCTACGCTTGTCCACCTTGGTGCGAATGCCATCGAGCACGGGCACGGTCGCAGCCTGCGACACGTCGAGCGCGCGAACATCGTTCATAAGGATGTCGATCGCGTGGCGTAGCAGGGCCACCTCCGCCTGGCGACGGGCCTGACCGTCGAGACCACCAAGCGCGCGATCGGGCAGTGCCTCGGCAACGGCAAGCATGGCCTTGAGCGCCGTCACGGGCCTGTCGCGCCACAGCGCCTGGAACACGTCCGAGACCACGCACGGCACGTTCTTAAACCAGTTCTCGTCGCTCGCCGCTTTACGCGCGCCCCTCACCTGGCCCTGCACGCTCTGCAGCAGGCTCTTGACGCCCGCAGTGGTCTTGCTGCGCGACAGTCGCATGTTCTTATCGAAGGTTCGCGCGCTGGCGGCATCGGCGCCTGAAAGCGGACTGTAGATCCAGTCAGTAAGCTCCGGGGCGGGCCACCACTCGGTCTTGGAGGCGGTGCCCTCGTCGGCGGCCTTCATGCGCTCGATCAGATTGGCGAGCGCCGTGAACTGCCTGCCCGCAATGGATTGGGAAAACGCCGTGAACTCGGCCGTCTCGGCAGCAACGTGGCGCGCCGCCAAACGAGCGGCAAGCTCGCCGAACAGCTGGGGTGCCCGGGCGGACACCACGAGTACGCGCACGGGATCGACGGGTGCGGAGGCGGCATCGTTGACCTTGGACTCCTTGCGCGCTTTCACCATCTTATCGATGACGTCCGCATAGACACGGGCACGGGCATGGGGCCCGGCGACTTCCACAAAGGCAGGACGTACGACGGACTTTGGAGCAATCGCGGGAGCGCCGGCATCCTCGTCCAGCGGTGCAACCTCAAACAGCACGCCGCGGGCATCAAAGGCGGCAGCCAGGTCCTCGCGCATCGCCGCTTGCTCGCAAGCGAGCAGCACGACAACCTCTCCCCCGTTGTTTGCCACGGCAGACAGCAACTCGAGCAGGCCGTGCGTAAACGACGTGATACCGCGCACGCATACGGCGCGGGTGCACGCCGGCAGGCTATCGGCCAGGACACTGGCCATAATGTCAGCCGCCTCGCAGGGCTCGACCATTTCTCGACGGTCCAAACCGCCCGCGTAGGCGCTCAACAGCTCGAACACGCGAGCCTCGGCGTCGCTTTTTGGCTCAGGCTGGCAATTATTGCCACAGCATCGCCCGGCCGTCGTCCCCGCCACACCCGGCAGCACATCGCGGGCCATGCGCGCGAGCATGCGCACCGTGCCCTGACCGCGCGAAAGCGGCTGCAGGTCGGCATCCTCGCGGCGGGCAATCATATCCGAAAACAACATCTGGCGCTGCAGGTTGTCCACAAAGCTGCGGCCATCGCCCAAAAGCTCCCAAAGCGAGCGAAGCCACGATGTAGGCGTCTTGTAGTCAATACCCAGCGAAACGCCGGCTTCCGCCGCATCATGACGGCACAGGTCGAGCTCGGCAAACGTTGGCGCCAGCAGCACGGCGCGCCCATGGCGGGCAACAAGGTCGGCGAGCAGCGCCGCCTCGGCATCGCTCAAATCCGCGCCGGCGTTGGTGGTATAGATTCGAACAGGCATGGTCCTCCGCTCAAACTGTTCGCAATAATCGATGCATCCATCCTACCCGCCCACGCGGACAGATTTGCCCCACGCCAACAGATTTCCTCCGTCCCCAAAGGATCAAAAAACCGCCCCCTGAGGGACGGTTCTTCGTAATTCATTGTTGCCGCTGGCCTACTCGCCATCCTCCAGCTTGATGAGGATCTTGCGATAGCCACCGTACTCGCCGTTCAGCGCCTTTGAAACGCGGCTCACCGTAGTGGACGAAGCGCCGGTGCGGGCCTGAACCTCAACATAAGGCTCGCCCTCATCCAGATAGCGCGCAACCTGCAGACGTTGCGAAAGATCGCAGATCTCGCGCGGCGTGCAGATATCGGTCAAAAACGCTTGGATATCCTTCTCGTCATCCAAAAGACTAAATGCGTGGACCAGCTGCTTGACATCAGGCTTGTCAAACATGTTCTCGATATTCATCGATCACCGCCAAACCCGCCAAAAGGCATCGAAGTTGATACTGACATCGGGCATCGTTCGCCCGTTCTATGCAATAGGGCAACGCCTGTGGCTTTTGCCCGTAGCAGTTTAGCACACCACCAAACTAAAGCGACAAAACTCTCTGCCAGCGGCGCGTTTTCTAGGACGAACGCCGTTTTGAAACCGAATGCGCACGCAAGCTCCACGAATATCTGAGACAATGGGCGTCCAAACAGAGCCGTGCCCCGCGCCCATCCAAGTTGCAAAGGCATGTGCCCCTCACGCTCCCTCACCACGCCATGCGCAAGAAAGGATTCACACCATGCGCTTTATGCTTAACTGGCTCTTTACCTCAATCGCCATCGCGATCGCAACGTTTCTCGTCCCCGGCATCCAGCCCTTCGGTTTTGCCGAGGCCTGGGTCTGTTTCGCCTTCGTGGGACTGTTCCTGAACATCGTCGATTCGCTCGTCAAGCCGTTCCTGACGGTCATCTCGCTGCCGCTCACGATCATTACGCTGGGTATTTTCCAGCTTGTGGTCAACAGCTTTATGCTCGAGCTGGCCAGCTACCTGTCGGTCAATCTGCTGGGCGCGGGTATCTCCATCGCCAGCTTTGGATCGGCCTTTATGGGCAGCATCCTGGTGTCCATCATGCGCAGCATCCTCGACAGCATCGCCGAGGGCTAAAACGACCATTCCGGCCGCGCCCGTCTCAACAGCCCAAAACGAAGGCCGCCCATCGCAAAAAAATGGGCGGCCTTCTTATTTGCCAAGTCTCAAAGGGCGAGAGAATCTGCCATTTCCACCCTGTCCCCACATGGCAGGCGTGGGTTAGATGACGTAGTCGTAGCCCTCGTTGGGGGCGACGAGTGCATCGAGCGTCACGCCGTCGAGGTAATCGTTGATGAGCTTGTCCAGGTTCTTCCACACGTCGAGCGTGGGGCACTCATCAGATCGCGAGCAACCCTTGCAGTCGCCATCCAGGCAGGCGACCGGCGCCAGACTGCCCTCGGTCAGGCGCAAGATCTCGCCCACCGTGTACTGCTCGGGCGGGCGCGTGAGCACGTAGCCGCCGCCCTTGCCGCGCATGCCCGAGAGCATATTGGCGCGCACGAGCGTCGCCAGAATATTCTCGAGGTACTTCTCCGAAATACCCTGACGCGCCGCAATCTCTTTAAGCGGGATGCGACCGGCCGCTTGGTGCTCGGCCAGATCGACCATAACGCGCAGGGCATATCTGCCCTTAGTAGAAACCAACATATATAGTGCTGCCTTTCGGTCTTTTAGTTCGTTGAAATTCTAGCCGAAAAATTGGCTTTGAAAATACCCGTTCCGGTCAAGATGGTTAATCAACTTGCAATAAACTCCTATTTCCTATTGCATTACTAGGCTTTAGTGTCTAGTATGCTTCCCAACAGCAAAACGAACAACCTATAAGGTTTGTGGGTTTCGCTGCTACACACACCGTAAAACCACACGGTATCCAGTCATTTGAACACTTTGGAGGTTCACCATGAGCAATGTTTACACGTCCATCGATCAGCTTATCGGCCACACCCCGCTTCTGGAGCTCACCCACTTCGAGGCCGACGAGGACCTCAAGGCCCGCGTGCTCGTCAAACTGGAATACTTCAACCCCGCCGGGTCCGTTAAAGACCGCGTCGCCAAGAACATGATTGACGAGGCCGAGAAGGCCGGCAAGCTCGTGCGCGGCGGCGACTACACCATCATCGAGCCCACGAGCGGCAACACCGGCGTCGGCATCGCCTCGGTGGCGGCGGCCCGCGGCTACAAGGTGATCATCACCATGCCCGAGACCATGTCCGTCGAGCGCCGCAAGCTGATGCAGGCATACGGTGCGCAGCTCGTGCTCACCGACGGCTCCAAGGGCATGAAGGGCGCTATCGCCAAGGCGGAGGAGCTGCAGAAGGAGACTCCCAACAGCATCATCGCCGGCCAGTTTGTGAACCCCGCGAACCCGGCCATTCACAAGGCCACGACCGGCCCCGAGATCTGGGACGACACCGACGGCAAGGTCGACATCTTCGTCGCCGGCGTCGGCACCGGCGGCACCGTGACCGGCGTGGGCGAGTTCCTCAAGGAGCAAAACCCCGAGATTCAGGTCGTCGCCGTCGAGCCCGCCACCTCCCCGGTGCTCTCCAAGGGTCAGGCCGGCCCGCACAAGATCCAGGGTATCGGTGCCGGCTTTGTGCCCGACGTCCTCGACACCCAGGTCTACGACGAGATCATCCCCGTCGAGAACGACGACGCCTTTGCCACCGGCCGCGCCGTGGGCCACAAGGAGGGCGTGCTCGTGGGCATTTCGTCCGGCGCCGCCGTGTGGGCCGCACTGCAGCTGGCCAAGCGCCCCGAGAACGAGGGCAAGACCATCGTGGCGCTGCTCGCCGACACCGGCGAGCGCTACCTGTCCACGGCACTCTTCCAGGACTAGAGCTCTCGTTCTTAGAACGAGTCCAAGGCACGCCGGTCTCCCCTCTCTTCTGGCAGCCTGAGCTCATCCCAACAGGGTGTCCCACAGGACGCCCGAACTTGCTACAATGTCTGCGGCGCGGAACCAGCCTCCCGCGCCGCTTTTCTTTTTTGGCCACATGCCACCAAGGAGAACCTCCCCATGCACAACAAGCGCGTGCTCGTCGCCATGAGCGGCGGCGTCGATTCCAGCGTGACCGCGTATCTGCTCAAAAGTCAGGGTTACGAATGTGTCGGTGCCACCATGCGCCTCACCTGCCCCGCGCCCGACCCCGCAACAGGTATGAGCAAAGTCGATCGCGACATCGCTGACGCGAAGGCCGTCGCCAAGCGCATTGGCATTCCCCACCATGTGCTCAACTTGCAGCAAACCTTCGACCGCAACGTAATCGAGCGCTTTGTGAACGCCTACCAGGAGGGGCTGACGCCCAACCCGTGCATTATCTGCAACCGCCACATTAAGTTTGGCGCGTTGCTGGATGCGGCGCTGGATATGGGCTGCGACTACATCGCCACGGGCCACTATGCCAAAACGAGCCAGGCGCCCGACGGCACCTGGCAGCTGCATCGCGGCGAGGACCCCAAAAAGGACCAGAGTTACTTTTTGTATTCGCTCACGCAGGAGCGCCTGGCGCACACGATCTTTCCGCTGGCAGGCCTAGACAAAGAGCGCGACGTGCGCCGCATAGCCGCCGAGCAGGGCTTTATCAACGCCCAGAAGGCCGAAAGCGAGGACATCTGCTTTATTCCAGACGGCGACTACGCGGGCTATATCGAGCGCCGCTGCGGACATGCCGCTGCACCGGGCAACATCGTATGGCGCGACGGCAGCGTGGTTGGGCGCCACAACGGCGCGCTGCGCTACACCATCGGCCAGCGTAAGGGCTTGGGCGTCGCGATGGCGCATCCCGTGTACGTAACGGGTGTCGACGCCGTCAACAACACCGTGCATCTGGGCGAGGCAGAGGACCTGACGGCCACGGCGCTCACGGCCAACGACTGGATTTGGAGCGCCCCTGCCGACCGCATGGAGGCAGAGCTCGATGCCGGCGGCATTCGCGTGGGCGCCAAGTACCGCTACCGTCAGAAAGACCAGGCAGCGACCCTTACGCGCGGCGAAGACGGGCAAATGTTGCTGACCTTTGACGAGCCGCAACGAGCCATCGCCCCCGGCCAAGCCGTCGTCGTCTATCGCGGCGACATCGTCCTGGGCGGCGGCACCGTGACCGGCGCCATCAAATAACAGCGCCCTGCCACCATCCCCTCTCTAACTTGCGGTGAAATAGGGACTGTTTAAGCGTTTAAAACCGCCAAACAGTCCCTATTTCACCGCAACTTTGAGAGGACGGCCTCGGTCGGCACTATTGTGTCAGCCGAGGCCGCTGCATCGTTAGCGCTGGACGTAGGCGCGGACGAGCTCGTAGGTATTGCGCACGCCGTCGATGTGGCTGCGCTCGTAGTTGTGGCTCGCGTACACGCCGGGGCCGATCAGACCATGGCGAATGTCGTAGCCGGCCGAGAGCGTGGCCTCGACGTCGGAGCCGTAGTGCGGGTACACATCGATGGCGTAATCGAGCTCCAGCTCGCGCGCGATGTTGGACAGTGTGGTTACCAGGTCGTAGTTGTACGGACCGCCCGAATCCTTGGCGCAAATCGAAACCATGCGCTCGGTGCAGCCCAGGTCGTCGCCCACGCAGCCCATGTCCACGCTGATCATCTCGCGCGTGTCGGCCGGCACAAACGCACCGCCGTGGCCGACCTCCTCGTACACCGTAAAGAGCAGCGAAACCTTGCGCGAAAGGGTCACCTCGCCGCCAGCAACGGCGCGGGCCAGGCCCAGCAGAATCGACGCCGACAGCTTGTCATCCAGGAAGCGGCTCTTGATGTAGCCGCTCTCCGTCACCGTGGTACGCGGATCCATAGCGATGATGTCGCCGGTCTGAATACCCAGCTCGAGCACATCGTCCTTGCTGTCAACGTTCTCGTCGAGCAGGATTTCCATGTTCTTCTCGATGGTCTTGACCGGCTCATCGGCCACATGCGCCGAAGGCTCGGTGTTGAGAACCACACCCGTGTAGACATTGCCATCGCGCGTGTAAACGGTGCAGTTCTCGCCATCGGCCGTAGACCACTGATGCCCGCCGAGCGTCGTGGGACGCAAGCGACCATTGTCCTTGATGGAGCGCACCATGGCGCCCAGGGTATCGACATGGCTCGCCAATACGAGCGGCTCGCCCTCGCCACCAAGCTCAACAAGCACATTGCCCTTATTGGAGCGCTCGGGGCCAAAGCCCATATCGCGCAGGGTCTCCATCAGATAATCAGTCGCCGCACGGGTATAGCCGGTAGGGGAGGCAATAGAAGTCAGCGTCTTAAGCTGTCCTGCGATATAGGAGAGCGTCTCCTCTAGAGAAGCATCAATATTAGAAGTCATATGCATCCTTCCAAGTAAAACTAAGACCGAGTCCCGATTTTAACCGTTCTGCACGTGCAATGCCCCAGGAGCCGAGCCGCCTCCAGACGTCCCCGCACCGGTTTTGTGCACGTGCACGGTTTACAATCTCAATCTTGCATAAATCCTATTGGTATTTGCATAGAAATGAGGCATCTTTTTGCTTCGTCTCAGGGTGCCCCACCTTGGACCGTGCAAAAAACGGAGTATTCAGCACCGTGGGCCCCAACGGCCCCATCACGAACGACAAAACGACGCGGTTACAGCAGTGTTGCAGGTCGTCGCAAAGCAGAAACTCAGTAACAACCCCCTCCACTCATCGATAGCCCGCCCACAATGGCTGTCGATGGGCGCCTGCGGATCACTACCGCCCATTCACAACGTTATGCATTTTTAAGAGCTTGTTGAATACTCCCAAAAATGCACGCAGGGAAGTGCACCACCTATCCGCAGCGGGCAGTACGCCTTGGTTTTGTCCGTCTCAGGGCATCGACGCAGCACAAAAAGCCCC
>NZ_CZAQ01000007.1:72209-82229 GCF_001404695.1 Collinsella aerofaciens
GACGTGCGGGATATTCACGTCGGCGGAAAGCTGCTTGACGGCGGCGATAGCGGCGTCGGCAGCCTCGTCGGTGCTCATGCCCGTGGTGTCAACGCCCATGGCGACGGCAACCTTGGCCAGACGCTCGGCGCAAACCGGCTTGTTGAACTCCATGGCGATCGGCAGCAGCATGGCGCAAGCGACGCCGTGCGGGGTGTCGTAGTGAGCGGACAGGGTGTGAGCCATGGCGTGGTCGATGCCCAGGCCGACATTGGAGAAGCCCATGCCGGCGACATACTGGCCAAGAGCCATGCCCTCGCGGCCGGAGCCGGGCTGGCCGGACTTGGCCTCGGCGACGGAGTCGCGCAGGTTCTCGCTGATCAGCTTAATAGCCTCAAAGTGGAACATGTCGGAGAGCTCCCAAGCGCCCTTGGTGGTGTAGCCCTCGATGGCGTGGGTTAGAGCGTCCATGCCGGTGGAGGCGGTCAGGCCGGCGGGCATGGAAGCCATCATGTCGGGGTCGACGACGGCAACCTCGGGGGCGTCGTTGGTGTCGACGCACACGAACTTGCGGACCTTCTCGGGGTCGGTGATGACGTAGTTGATGGTCACCTCGGCAGCGGTACCGGCGGTCGTCGGCACAGCGATGGTAAACACGGCGTGGTTCTTAGTGGGAGCAACGCCCTCGAGGCTGCGGACATCGGCGAACTCGGGGTTGTTGATGATGATGCCGATAGCCTTGGCGGTGTCCATGGAGGAGCCGCCACCGATGGTCACGATAGCGTCAGCCTCGGCGGCCTTGAAGGCCTCGACGCCGTCCTTGACGTTCTGGATGGTGGGGTTGGGCTTAATCTCGGAGTAGAGGCTCCAAGCGATGCCAGCGGCGTCGAGCTCGTCGGTCACCTTAGCGGTAACGCCAAACTTGACCAGGTCGGGGTCGGAGCAGACGAAGATCTTCTTGTAGCCGCGACGCTGGAGCTCGCCGGGGATCTCCTTGATGGCGCCGGAACCATGATAAGAAATAGTGTTGAGAACGAAACGATTAGCCATTGATAGCCTCCCATCGTGTGCGGGGCACCCATTACGCCCCACGCTATGAGTCCCATCCTAACGCTTTTGAAACAAAAAACACGTGAGAACGTCAAAATTGTTAAAGCGTTTCAACAGGAGATGAAAAATACTGCGGCAAAGGGACAACCCCTCTGCCGCATTCCTCTACTTTCGACAGCCCTCTTTCCAAGCCTCGGCCGCAACCTTCCAGCGAAAACGCAAGTCGCGCTCGCGGTCGATGAACATGATGGCAAACGCGATAAACAGCAGCACGCTCGCCACCGCAATGGAATGCAGCCCCATGCGCTCAATACACCAGTTGCCCAGCACGGCGCCAAACACAAAGGTAAAGATCACGCCAAAGTACAGCAGGCCGTTTTCCAAAAAGCCGCGCTTGTGGGTGATGATGTAATCGTCCACGTTTTGCAGCGCGTTGCGCAAGTTGCCGATGCACATGGTCGTGGCGATGCCGTGACCGTGGATCTTGCGGAAGCTCTCGACTTGCATACCGCAGGCAAACGAAGTAAGGCAGTTGGCGAGCAGGTTGAAATCGCCGCCCGGGATAAAGCTCACGCCCAGCAAGATAACGGCTTCAAAAAACACCGTCACCTGGCGCCAGTGAATCACACTGCCAAACCGCTCGTGAACCAGGTCGGCAAGCATAATGCCCACGGCAAACGACACCACGGGAAAGAAGTAGCGTCCCGCCAGCGTCCAGTTGCCCTCCGAGATGCTCACGCCCACCAGCAAGATATTGCCCGTCTGCGCGTTTGCGAAAACATGATCGCGCCCAATGTACGAATACACATCCATAAAGCCACCGGCGAGCGCCAGGATAATGCCCAGTTCGATGGACTCCGATATCTGCTTGGCACGTTGCATCGTCGTGTATCCTCCTTGTTGACGACCCTCTCGTGCGTTGGCGGAAACATAGCCGCCGTTCATACTGTAACCCATTGACAACATGGCATGCGCGCGAGACGACCCCTTCGACACGGGGATACACAGTCTGGAAACAAACGATACCCGTATCGACACGCCGATCCGCCAGCCCATGTACTCCACCAGTCTTTTTAGCTCCGTCCCAAAAAGACTGGTTACAATTACGTGCAGCATACAGACACCGGGAGGGATCGTGGCAAAAAAGCCTCAGCACGCTCAGAACAGCCAACGCGGACAGCAGGGCAAACAGGGCCAGCAGCAAAAGCGCGGCGGCAAGGCGCAGGCCACGGTCGCCCGCACCAAGCATTCCCAAGCGACGCCCGCCCGCCCCTGGCGACCGGGCCGCGACAAGTTCCTCCCCGTCAGCCGCGCCGACATGGATGCACGCGGCTGGGACCAGTGCGACTTTGTCTACATCTGCGGCGATGCCTACGTGGACCATCCGAGCTTTGGCATGGCCATCATCAGCCGCGTGCTCGATGCGCATGGCTACAAGGTGGGTATCATCTGCCAGCCCGACTGGACCGACCCCGCCAGCATCACGGTGCTCGGCGAGCCTCGCCTGGGCTTTCTCGTCAGTGCCGGCAACATGGACTCCATGGTCAACCACTATTCGGTGACCAAGCACCGCCGCCACTCCGACGCCTACACCCCCGGCGGCGAGGAGGGGCGCCGTCCCAACCGAGCCGTCACGGTCTATGGCAACCTCATCCGCCAGACGTTCAAGGACGCTCCCATCATCATCGGCGGCATCGAGGCAAGCCTGCGCCGCCTGGCCCACTACGACTACTGGCAGGACAAGCTCAAACGCTCGGTACTGCTCGACTCGGGCGCCGACATCCTCATCTACGGCATGGGCGAGCACGCGATTGTCGAGATCGCCGACGCACTCGATGCCGGACTGCCTGTCGATCAGATCACCTACATCAACGGTACCGTCTACCGCACGGGTTCGCTCGACGAGGTCTACGACTACGACCTGCTGCCCAGCTGGGACGACCTTGCCGCCGACAAGCTCAACTATGCGCGCAGCTTTAACGTGCAGCAGCAGAATATGGACCCCATCACCGGCCATCGCCTGGTAGAGCCCTACCCCAACAGCGTCTATGTGGTGCAGAACCCGCCGTCGGCAACACTCACCACCGATGAGATGGACGAGGTTGCCGAACTCCCCTACGCACGCGATTGGCATCCCGACTACGACGCGGCAGGCGGCGTGCCGGCCTTTGCCGAGATCAAGTTTTCCATTAGCTCCAACCGCGGCTGTTTTGGCGAGTGCTCGTTTTGCGCGCTCACCTTCCACCAGGGACGCGTGCTGCAGATGCGCAGCCACGACTCGATCATGCGCGAGGCCGAGCTGCTCACGCGCGACCCCGAGTTTAAGGGCTACATCAACGACGTGGGCGGACCGACGGCTAACTTTAGCCGCCCGGCCTGCGACAAGCAGCTCAAACACGGCGTGTGCAAGAACAAGCGCTGCCTGTGGCCGAGCGTATGCAAAAACATGGTGGTCGACGAGAGCGGCTACACGCAGCTGCTGCGCGACCTGCGCCAGCTGCCGGGCGTCAAGAAGGTCTTCGTCCGCAGCGGCATCCGCTTTGACTACACCATGGCCGACGCCTCGGACGAATTTTTGCGCGAGCTGCTGGAGCACCATGTCTCGGGCCAGCTACGCGTAGCGCCCGAGCATGTGAGCGATGCGGTGCTGAGTGTGATGGGCAAGCCGAGCCGCGCCGTCTACGATGCATTCTGTCGTAAATTTGAACGCCTGAACCGCGAATACGGACTCAAGCAGTACGTGGTGCCGTACCTGATCTCGAGCCACCCCGGCTCGACGATGAAGGAAGCCGTGGACCTGGCCGAGGCCGTACGCGACATGGGTTATATGCCCGAGCAGGTGCAGGACTTCTACCCCACACCGTCCACCATGTCGACCTGCATGTACTACACCGGCGTGGACCCACGCACCATGCAGCCGATCTACGTGGCCCGCGACCCGCACGAGAAGGCCATGCAGCGTGCGCTCATCCAGTATCGCAAGCCCGAGAACTACAAGCTGGTACGCGAGGCGCTGGAAAAGGCTGGCCGTCGCGACCTGATCGGCTACACCAAGCATTGCCTGATCCGTCCCGTGCCGCCGCGCCCGGGCGAGACGTCTACCGGCGGCGGGCATGGCACCGGCAAGAAGGGCGGCAAGGCCCACGGTGGCTCCGCCGGCAAGGGGCCCAAGGGCAGCAAGGGCCACGGCGGCATGTCGCGTGCGCAGAACACCGCGGGCCGCAACCGCGCGGCACAGGGACGGCAGGGCGCCAACGGAGGCGGCAGACGCAACTAGCGCGGCGAGGCGGCATGCCGCCGTTGGCGACACGACACGCCCCACCAATAAAATGCCGCTCGCTGGGGCGTCGCAGAACGATTCCCCGGCGAGCGGCCGATTAATATTGTCTATCTCAAAACGTCGTTACTTTTTGTCGAAACGACCATAGAGCGCAAACGAGAGCGCCGCAGAGATAACCCAAGTCAAAGCGATGCAGACGACAATCATGATCAGGTTCATGGGATTGCCGCTTGGATCGGCATAAACGGGCAACGAGGTAATGCCGGGCATAACAAAGCCGAAGCACTTTGCGCCGAGAACAACGGTAAGCGCACCGCCAATGCCATCCGCAATCATCGCAGCGATAAGCGGAGTCCTGTTAGGAACCTGAACGGTAAACAAGGCGGGCTCGGAAATTCCCATAAATGCTGAGAAGGCGCACGTCATTGCAGCGGACTTGAGCTTTTCGTCGGTCATGCGCAGGGCTGCACCAAAAGACGCACCGCTTTCGGCGAGGTTATGGCAGAAAGAGATCGGGAGCAGATAGTCATACCCAAGCGTTGCGATATTGGAAATCTGGATAGGGCTCGTTGACTGATGCATGCCGAAGAGCACGATAAGCGGCATAAAGAAGCCCAGCAGAAAACCGGCAACGGGGCCTAACGTCGAGAATAGCCAAACGATACCGTTGGCAAGACCAAGACCGCACCAGGCACCAATCGGAGCGAGCACAAACAGGTTGACGGGAATCACGATAGCAAGGGAGAGCGCCGGAACGACAACGAGCTTAAAAAGATCCGGCACGACTTTGTCGATTGCACGATATACAAAAGACAAGCCAATGACGCCAAAGATAACCGGGAACACGGAATCGGCGTAGCTAAAAATCGGCACCGCAAAACCGAACAGCGCAAGGGGCGTCTCGCCCGTACCGACAGCGTTGACAATGGTCGGGTACATCAGCGATCCGGCAACACAAAGCGCAAGCGAACGGTTGACCCGGAACTTATCAGCTGTAGACATTGCCAGCAAAAACGGCAAGAAGTAGAACGGGATATCCGAAATCATATTGAATATCGCAAAGTCGCCGGCACCCGTGTCGATTCCAAAAGCCGCGATAGCAGCCAGGATGCCCTTTACGATGCCTCCCGCCACCAGTGCGGGAATGATAGCGGAAAAGATGCCGGTGATGATATCGAATACGCGAGCCGAACCTTTTTGGAGCTCAGGCTGCTCGGCGTCGGCGGAGACCTCGCCACCCATCCTGTCACCTAGCATGGGCTCCAATTCGTCATATACCGACCCCACGCTGGCGCCGATGATAACTTGCCACTGTCCGTCTTTAACCTGCGCGCCCAAGGCGCCGTCAAGCGTCTTAAGGGCCTCCAGGTCTGCCTTGCTATCGTCCTTCAGGTTGAATCTGAGCCTTGTAATGCAGTGCGTTGCCATAACAACGTTATCGGCGCCGCCCACGAGCTCGAGGACACGAGCGGCCAGTTCCTTCTTGTCTGCCACGACAATCACTCCTACCCAAGATCCTCGCCATTAGTGGCGATACATTTCTGATACCAATAGAAAGAGTCTTTACGCGAGCGCTCCGCAGTGCCGTTGCCGCAATTATCCAGATCGACATAGATAAGCCCGTAGCGCTTGTCCATCGTAAGAGGACCGCAGGCAACAAGGTCAATGAATCCCCAGATCATGTATCCGCGCACGTCAACGCCATCGATCACCGCTTCTTTAAGGCACTTTATGTGCTGGCGCAAATAATCGATTCGATACTCGTCGTGGATGCTGCCATCCTCCTCGACTACATCAGATGTACCGAGGCCGTTCTCGGCGATATACAGGGGCAGCCCATAGCGGTCATACATCTGGTTAAGGGTAACCCTCAGGCCAATGGGATCGAGCTGCCAGCCCCACTCACTCGTCTCGAGATAAGGGTTCTTGTTTGCCATGACCAGATTTCCCGCAGTCTTCTCCCATCCCTGATCGCAGGTGGATACCTGGGAAAAGTAGTACGAGAAGGCCAGGAAGTCGACCGTGTTGCGAGCGATGAGCTCTTCATCGCCCGGCTCCATTTGAATCTCGATATCGCACGCGTCGAAATAGCGATTCATATAAGCGGGGTATTTTCCACGAGCCATCACGTCCGTATAGAACCAGTTGGAATACTGGTCGTCGTGAATAGCCTGCATGTTATCTTCGGGACGGCAGGTGGCGGGATACGTACAGAATCGAGCGATCATGCCGCCAACGGGAGTATCGGGCGAAAGACGATGGACAATCTCGACGGCACGCGCATTGGCAACGAACTCGTGGTGCAGGCACTGGAAGATGGCTCGATCGAAGTTCTCCCCCTCTTCGTCTTTGACCAGACAGACCCCGTCCCAAGGCGAAAAACGCGCTGCATTGAACTCGTTAAAAGGCAGCCAGAAATCGACCAGATCGCCCAATTCCGTAACGATTGTCTCGACATAGCGGGCGAAGAAATCAATCGTCTTGCGATTCTTCCATCCCCCATATGTGGTGACAAGATTTACCGGGATGTCATAGTGGAGCATGGTGACGAAGGTTTTAATGCCGTGCTTTTTGCACTCACCCAGCATGCTTCGATACCACTCGATGCCTTCGCGGTTAGGCTCAAGATCATCTCCGTTAGGATAGATTCGGCTCCAGCAAATAGAAGTGCGGAACAGCTTGAGGCCCATCTCCGCAAAAAGCGCGATGTCCTCACGGTAGTGATGATAGAAGTCGTTACCGCGCCTAAACGGGTAGAACTCAACACCATCATCTGCGAGAGCGTTCATTAGTTCGTCATGGCAGAAGGGGTTGTTTTGATGCTTGTCCTCAATCTGGTCATGAGTCCAGGTACCATCCAGCCATCGACAATCCTGCGTCGACTTTCCCTTTCCGCCCTCATTCCAGGCGCCATCGGCCTGCGAGCACGATATGGCTCCGCCCCATAAAAAGTCGGAGTCAAACCCATGTTTTAACTTACTCATTTGCCCTCCTTGATCGGATGCTCCAGCGGATAACCCAATACTAGGAAGAACAAGATGCATAAGATATCGCATAGAAAGCGTTTGTTTATAACATTTTTTTAGATATAATACCGTTTAAGGCATCGATTCTACCGTTCACCCCTGGAGCACCCCATGGATTCGAATCTCAAACAGCTGCTCTATACGCATACCGAGACCGAAGAGTGGCATCGCACACATCCGGGAGAGCTCAGCCCGCGATATAACAGAGTGGAAACCACAACCATTAACGGCGAAGAGGTCTATCTGTTTGATTGGAAAGAAACTCTCGACGAAAACCCCGTGGGCCTTATCAAGGAGTCGCGCTTTACCGATATTCCTCCTCATATCAATCGGGATATGGAGCTTAACTACGTGTACGACGGCGTCTGCACGTTTATCGTCAACGGACGGCGACTACTCCTTAAAAAGGGCGACGTGCTCATTTGCAACACCGGCGTAGTCAGAAGCGTTCCATACGTTAAGGGCGAGCATGATATCGTCATTTCGATCGTCTTCAAAAAAGAAATGTTCGATTCGTTGTTCCTGAGCCAGCTACCCGGCGCGTCACCATTAACGAATCTTCTATTTGATTTTGTGTCCAAAAACCGCGAGGCCCGAAAATATCTCATTCTTCCAGAGGAATACGCCCGACATGCGCGACGCCTCATCGAGATGCTCTTTATCGAATATCACTTTAAAGATGCCTATTCCAATGAACTCATGAGGCACCTCGCCGTCAGCCTATTCCTTGTTCTCATTCGAGGACTGTACCGACGCTCCGCAACTGATAACCAGGCGATCATGTCGGACGAACGCATCGTGTCGATTCTGAATCATATTGAGCGAAGCTACGGCGACTGCACACTCGAAAGCATTGCGAGCGATACGGGTTATAGCACCAGCTATCTCAGCAGCTTGATCAAGCAAAAAACCGGCAAAACGTTTTCGCAAATCAAGCTCAACCAGCAGCTCACAGAGGCGGCATATCTTCTCAATAACACCGAGCGCAGCGTGCAGTATGTAGCCCGAAAAGTCGGCATCTCCAACATGTCATTCTTTTACTCAAAATTTAAAGAAGCATTCGGCGAAACGCCAGGTGCGTTCAGGACGCATCGGTCTAATTAAAGGCGTTATTACTCAGACCGATCAGCTTCGCGCGACACGGGAATGCGCAATCGAAGCAGCGAGCGCATCGCCTCTACCAGCACAAAGCCGGCGATGCCAACCGTGACCACAACGTCGAGCGGTGTGCCCACAAACCACAGCAGCCCCATGCGATACGACCCGGCATTAAACGCAAAGTGCAGCAGAATCGTGTAGCGAAGCTTTCCGGTGGTCACGAGTACCCAACCAAAAATGAGGCCGGCAGCGCCCGCGTAGCAGCCCTGCACCCAGTTCATGTGCATAAAGCCGAAGACCGCCGCCTGCAGCACGATTGCCGCGGCGACGCCCCAGGTACTCGGGGCCGCCCAGGGCACTATGGCGCCGTCCTGCGCGTTCGCGCGGCGCCGGCGCTTCCAGAACGAACGGCACTGTGGATTAAACGCACGCAGCGAAAACTCAAAGATGATGCCGCGCACCAGGAGCTCTTCGCAAAACGGAGCGCCGAGCACTGTGGTCAAGACAGCAAGAAGGCTGGTATCGCCCATGCCCGTCTCCTCGACGAGCTCGCTATAGTCTGCCGCGACCTCGGGCAGCAGCGACAGTACGCCGTCGCATAGGTAGCTAATGACCACCTGCATGGATAGGCCGATCACGACAACGCAGGCAATGCGCTTCCATGCCGCGCCTGCTCCCCCGCCGAGTGGGCGTTCGCCTTGCCGGCGCGCCATGAAGGAGCGGGGCCACAGATAGCGCCACCACAGCAGCGCCATCAAAAATGACGCCGTCTGAGCGGCAGCCTGGAACCATTGGATATCGAGATTGTCGATCGGATAGCCCGTCAGCACCGACACGGCATCGAGAACTGAAAACAGAACCATGCTCAGGGCAATATCGGCAGCAACAACACCAAAACAGGCAAGCGCCCAAATCATCGCATTGAGCATGCCAACCTCCTCAAAACCCGGCACTTAGGGACGTTCCTTAACTGCCGGCAGAGACGATATGAGCAGGACATAAAACATTGGGAGCCCCCGGCATGAAAGTCCGCGGATTAGGCCGACAATGGTGAGTGTCTAATCCAACCGTGGCGGCCACGCCGCATTCATGGAAGGGGCTCCCATGCTCGATACTACCACCTTCATCGGCCTCGACGTCCACGCCCGCTCGATAAAGGCAGTCTCCCTCGACGTCATGACCGGGGAGGTGCGCTGCGCGACCTTCGGCTACGACGCCGGGGCAGTCGCGGAGTGGGTGCGGTCCGTGGACCCAAAGGCCAGGTGCGTGTACGAATCCGGGGTCACGGGCTTCGACCTGCAGAAGAGGCTTTCCGGCCTGGGGGTCGACTGCGTGGTCGGCGCCGTCTCGAAGATGATCAAGCCCAGCGCGGACAGGCGCAGGAAGAACGACCGCAACGACGCCGAGTTCCTCGCCCGCATGCTGTCGGTCGGCAACGTGGTCGAGGTGTGGGTCCCCGACGACGAGTGCGAGGCCGCCCGCGACCTGATGTTAGCGCTAATCTAAAACCAACCACTTTCGCAAACGTATCTCGCCGAATGCGCCAACGCGCTTTCGCCGACCCCGCTAACGTACTTTCACCAACTG
>NZ_CZAQ01000008.1 GCF_001404695.1 Collinsella aerofaciens
CTCGGCGGCCGCACGCCGGCCGAGTTCCGCGCCGCGCTGGGAAGGGCCGCGTGACGGTCCAAGAAATCGTCCGCAGTCCCCGATCGTCCTGTCCCATAAGACTGCCTGGCTGTACCACAACGTGGCGCGCCCGTCCGAGCCGCTCTCGCGAGCAAGCAGCCTATACGATGAGGACTCGCTTGCTAACGAGGCGGAGCCGACTGCGAGCCTGCCCAAATTGGGACTCGATGCCAAGGGGCTGAGGGCTTCGACGGCAGTTGGGATCGTTACCGACTATCTGGTTTCGCTTGGTATTCCACGAGAAGAGCTCGATCATATCGACACGCTCGTCAACTTCGATTTTGAGCGCTCGACGCCGGCTGGATTTAGGTGCCACGTGTTTGGGGCGCCGGTACCTCCAGGCCATCTTATCGAGGTGGCGGAGGGCCTTCTGGTGGTTGATGAGGCTATGTGCTTTGTCCAGGCGGGTTCGTGGATGAGCGAGCCCGAGCAGCTGGAATATGGCTACGAAATCTGTGCCCGATACCATTTGAATCATCTGTCGACAGGCGATTATATCGAGATGGGGCAGAGGTATACCGTTGCCGATTTGATTGCTTATTGCAATGAGAACCGATCTCGTCAGGGGGCTGTACGCGCGGCCGCCGTGCTCAAGCGCGTGCATGATGGCGCGCGGTCGCCCATGGAGACGGCCGCCGCAATCATGGTCGTAGCAAAACGTTCCCAGGGAGGGCTGGGATACGCCAAGGTTGAGCTCAATCATCGGGTCGATGTTCCCAACGGGTTCAAGTATCTCGCAAAGGCCGAGTATTTCGAGATCGACGTATATGCGCCTGCGAGCGATACGGGGATTGAATACAACGGCTCGGACCATCTTGATAAACAGCGCAGCGCGTCGGATGCGGAGCGTATGACCGTGCTGAGCGCGCTGGGCTTTAGGATGATCGTCCTCACCGGGACTCAGTTTGCCCACCAGCTGCAATTGCACCGGGCGATGAACGCCATCGCACTCGCTATGGGCCTTAAGTGCGACCGAAGCGAAGCGTTCCAGAAACGTCAGAACGATCTGCGGGAATTCGTGATTCGACACTGGGACGGCGGCCTTTAGGGGCGTTCTGGCCCTTCTACGGGGTGCCATGGGCAGGCAGACCATCACAACATTCGACGTTTTTCGCCAAAAACGGGAAAAGCATCGAATGTTGTGATGGTTTGCGTGCTGAGGATGGGCTTGGGAAGCCGGTCTTGCTCGAAGCGACCTGTCCTGTCGTACGGGTGTCGGCATGATTCGCTCGTGGGGTATTATGTTTTCCGAAGAATAAAACGCCGCGTGAGGGGAGGGCTGCGTGGACGGGCACGTGCAACATGACGGCTTTGGCCGCGATATCAACTACCTGCGCATTGCCGTTACCGACAAGTGCAATTTCCGTTGCATTTACTGCATGCCGGCCGATGGCGTGGCACCCCGCGCGCACGACGAGCTGCTCAGTGCTGAGGAAATCGCCCGCTTTGTGCGCCTGGTAGCGGGGGAGGGCATTCGCCGCGTGCGCCTGACGGGCGGCGAGCCGCTGGTCAGCCGCCGTATCATTCCGCTTATTCGCGACATCCGTGCGATTCCGCAGATTGAGGACATCTCGCTTACCACCAACGGCGCCCTGCTGCCCAAGCTGGCGCCGCAGCTCAAAGATGCCGGGCTTAACCGCGTCAACATTTCGCTCGATACACTCGACCCTACGCTCTTTGGAAAGATCACGCGCCTGGGCCGGCTCGAGCAGACCATGGCCGGCATCGACGCGGCGCTGGCTTGGGGCTTTGAGCCCGTTAAGGTCAACTGCGTTGTGGTGCGCCGGCTCAACCAGGATGTGGCAGCCCTTGCACGACTGACCGTCGACCGCCCCATCCACCTGCGCTTTATCGAATACATGCCCATCGGCGACGAGCATACGAGCTCGCATTGCACTGTGGACCCGCATGCGCCCGCGCTCAATCCCGAGCTGTGGGACGCGAGCGATACCGTGCCGAGCGACGAGCTGCGGGCGCGCATCAATGCCGGGGCCACCGCGACGGGACTGGGCGAGCTCGAGCCACTCGACATCAACGACGCTCCTGCCGGCGCGGGCCCTGCGCGCTACTGGCACTTTCCGGGTGCGGCGGGAACGGTCGGCTTCATCAGCGCCATGTCCAACCATTTTTGTGCGAATTGCAACCGTCTGCGCCTGACGGCCGATGGCAACGTGCGTCCGTGCCTGTTCAGCGATGCCGAGTATTCGGTGCGCGACGCCCTGCGCCGTGGTGATGATATGCAGGTACTTTCGATTTGGCGCGATGCCGTGGCCCACAAACCGCAGGAACACGCGATAATTGAGGGCACGCAACGATTTATGTCCCAAATCGGAGGATGATCATATGGCCAAGAGCAGGTACGCCGATGCCACCAAGGCCGCTCGCAGGGCCGCGATGTCTGCCCACAAAGTCACGGCTGCGGCGAATGCTGGCAACGCCGACGCGTCCGCGCAGCTGACCGCCAGCGCCGTCGTCGAGTCCGCCCGCGACGCCCGCCGCGACGAGCTGACGCACGTGGACGCTAAGGGCGAGGTGCGCATGGTCGACGTGTCCGACAAGGCCGAGACCCATCGCATTGCCATCGCCGAGGGCACCATCCTCATGCACCCCGAGACGCAGGCCATGGTGCTGCAGGACCGCGCCAAAAAGGGCGACGTGCTTGCCTGCGCGCGCGTGGCGGGCATTATGGCCATCAAACGCACGAGCGACATCATTCCCATGTGCCATCCGCTGCTCATTACTAAGAGCAAGTGCGACATTGCGCCCATCGCTGCGGCGGGGACGCCGGCCGATGACGTGCCCGAGGGCTGGGCGCCGGCGCGCGCGGACGGGCAGGTTGGCTTTCACGTACTGGTCACGGCGGGCGTGACGGGCAAGACGGGTATCGAGATGGAGGCTCTGACCGGCGCGAGTGCCGCGTGTCTGACCATCTATGACATGTGCAAGGCGGTCGATCGCGGCATGGAGATCGTCGACGTGCGCCTGCTGCACAAGGAGGGCGGCCGTTCGGGCGTGTGGGATCGTGCGGAGCGTCAGGTTGCTGCTGTTGAGGCCGTGGCCGCTGACGGTGCCACGCTCGCAAGCGCACCCGTCGCCGTCGCGCCCGCTGCTCCGGCACCGGCCGTCCCCGCGATCGCGTTTATCGGCTACCAGAACTCGGGCAAGACCACGCTCGTCGAGAAGGTTGTCGCCGAGCTCACCCGCCGCGGCCTGCGCGTGGGTTCACTCAAGCATCACGGGCACCACGGCTTTGATATCGACGTGCCCGCTAAGGATACGTGGCGCCATCACCAGGCCGGATCCAAGCACGTGGGCCTCATCTGCGCCACGCGTTGGGCGGAGTACGCCGACACGCGCGAGGAGGACGAGATGCCCGCGCGCGAGCTGCTGTCGCGCTACAACGATGTCGACGTGGTGATCATCGAGGGCTACAAGACCGAGGGCTTCGACAACATCGTGGTCGCGCGCTCCGGTGTCGACCGTCTGCGCGGCAAGAGTTCGCTCGACCTGGTCGACGGTCACACGCTGGCCCTTGCCTGCAACGAAGCCCTGGCGCGTCAGGCCTTCGACGCCGGCTTCGCGACCCGAGCCATCAACATCAACGACGCCCGAGCCATCTGCGACCTGATCCAAGATCACCTTTAAGGGCCGGCTCGCTGCGCTGCCATAACCTGCCAAATAAGGACAGGTTTATTTTGGCAGGTTTTATCTGGGCAAACGCCATTTCCACCACAAAAGTGCCGGCACCTTTGTGGTGGTTTTTGCTTTGGTAGATGTGTGGGACATGCCTTACAATCTACCAAGTAGTTCATGACGGGCGAAAAACGGAGAGAAGGGTCCTGATGCGTCCTTAATGTTTCATGCGGATAGATTGATTTGACAGACGGTGGCGAATGCCCGCCGTCCGCATTCGTATGAAACAAGGAGTCTCCATGCTCATCTCTCTTTTCTCAAAGCCTCAATCATCGCTGTCCGTGCAGGCCAAGCGCCTGGTGGCGATGCGCTTTCTCATCTACACCGGGTTTCAGACCAGTTATTTTATCGGCGTCATCGGAACGCTCACCTATGCAGACGATGCCTCAGTCGTGGCGACATCGCTGGCCGTCCTGTTCATGAACGTTTTCGTGATCCTGGGATCCTTTGCGGGTGGCGCGGTGCTCGACGCCTGGGGTCCGCGCCGCCATTTCTTGCTGAGCATTGTGGGCACGCTCGCAACTGGCACGGCAATCATCGCCTTTGGCAGCGCGACCGGCATCGTCCTGCTCGGCGCGGTGTTTCTGGGCTTTGTGATGGGGTTCGCCCAGCCCATTGCCACATCCTATCCGGCCTACCTCACCGACGATCCTGTCGAGCTCAAAGACATCAACTCCGCCATCGCCATGTTTTCAAACGTGAGTATCATCGTTGGCCCCACGCTGGGCGGCTTTGTCGCGGCGGCTGCGTCGTCGCGCGCGGTGTTTGTGCTCATGATGCTCTTTACCGTGCTGGCGCTCGTCGTCGGTTGGGGCTTTAGGCCGCAGACCAGCCATGTCGCCGGGCATGCGGATGCCGATTCGGCAGAGGAAGGGGAGCGTGCGGGACAAAGCTCCAACCCCAGCACGTCCGCCCGCGCAACCTTCGCGACCAGCATCAAGACGGTCTTTACCAACAGCGTCCTCGCCCTACTGTTCTGCATTATTTTCCTTTCGAACTTTGGTTATGGCGCCTTTGACCCGCTGGAGTCGTTCTTCTACCGCGATGTTCTGCATGTCGGTGTCGAGTGGATGGGCTGGCTCTCGTCGGCCTGCGGCGTGGGCGCGGTGCTGGGCGCCGTCCTCGCGCTCCGCTTGCCGCCGCACCTGGCCAACCTTAAAACGCTGCTCGTGGCGCTCATGTCCGTGGGCCTGGGAAGTTTGCTCTATGTGGGGACGCCGTACGTAGGCGTGGCCCTCGTCGGCCAGATTGCCTTGGGCGTGGCCTGGGGTGTCGTCAACCCGCTCCACAACACTATCGTGCAAACGACGGCTCCGCTCGAGCAGCTCGGTCGCATCAACTCGGTCATGGGCTTTGGCAACATGTTCGCCGGCGTGGCCCCGCTGGCGATTGCCCCGTGGCTGGCGGCGACGTTTGGCGTGCAGCGGACGCTCGTAGGGGCGGGCATGGTCGTGACGGCGGTTCCCGCGGCGTTGCTGCTGTTTGGACGCCGGCATTTTGATCGTGCCGCAAGGCAGTAAAAACCATCACAACATTCGATGAAAATCTCGATTTTGCCGAAAAACGTCGAATGTTGTGATGGTTTGCGCCTCGGGCCAGGCCACCCTGCGAGTCCGGCCACCACAAAGGGGCCAGGCACCTTTGTGGTGGTTTTTGCTTTGACGGGCCGCGGCTGCGCCTTGGTATACCATGAACACCATTTCCGATCACATTCAGCATCGCCGCACAACCCAGAAAGGCCCCCATGGACACCACCTTCAGCCACATCAAAGCCGTGTTCTGCGATATCGACGGCACGCTGCTCACGAGCCAGCACACGGTGTCCCCGCGCACCGTGGCGGCGATCCGCGCCCTGCGCGAGCGCGGCGTGCTCTTTGGCCTGTGCACCGGGCGCGACGCCCACGCGACCGAGGCCATGTACGAGCTCTGGGGCATCGAAGGCCTGGTAGACGTGATGGTGGGCTGCGGTGGCGCCGAGGTTATCGACCGCGCGCACGACATCAACGAGCTGAGCTATCCGCTGCCGGGCGAGACCATCGCGCGCATCTGCAAGCACATGGCGGACCTTCCGGCAACGCCCGTTTGCCCCCGAGACGGCGTGTTCTACGTGCCCGAGAGCAACGCGTGCGTCGAGCACCTGTCGCGCGTCGACGGCGTGCCCTACCAGGTGGTCGACTTTGCCGAGTTTTTGCGCGAGCCGCAGCCCAAGGTGATGTTTACCATGGCGCCCGAGGTAATGCCGCGGGTGATTGAGCGGGCATCGACGTTTGCCGATAACACTGTTAAGGCGGCGGCTCTGCAAACCACGCAGCGGCTCTACGAGTTCATGGATCCGCGCGTGTCCAAGACGCGCGGCCTTGTGCGCGTGGCGGAGCTCAACGACATGGAGCTCCAGAACATCTGCGTGTTTGGCGATGCCGATAACGACACCTGCATGGTGGCCGACGCCGGCGTGGGCGTGGCCATGGCAAACGGCAGCGACGCCACCCGTGCCGCCGCCGACTTTGTAACCGCGAGCAACGACAAAGACGGCATCGCGATCTTTATCGAGGAACATCTGCTGTAGCGCTGGGGGAGAACCACCGCAGAAGGGAGCAGGCTCTTTTGCGGTGGCCTCAGGCGATTTGGGCGAATTGGTACCTAAAATCTGTGGGAAAATTCAAATATTGTTGTCTGAACATCATGCTTCTAACCACCGATGGGTTTAAGATATTCTCATCAATTTGGTAGGATATTCATCCCGGTTAATGACCTACCGCTCACGGTCGATTTTCGACCGTTCACAGGATGTTTGCTCTTGAGCAAAATGTTGTGCAAATAAATCTAATGCCATTAAAAAATAATACGCAACTAAATTACCAGCAGAAATAAAAAAATAGATAGCGAATAAACGAAGGCAAATCCGAGCAAATGTCAAGAGAATTGAGAACTTGCTACAAAAATGTCGGTTTTGTTGCTCAGATGTTTAAACAATCGTTATAATTGCATTACTAAACGAGCGCAATTACAGATTGCGCAGATACGTTTGATGGTGAAAGAGCAAGATCGCGGTCTCTTGGGGAGGAGACATCGATGAAAGCGAATTCGGACAAATCTAAGCAGAGTAATAAAGCGACGCGCCGTGTACTGGCAGGCGTTTTGTGCGGAGCCTCCGTTTTGAGCCTGGTACTGTCGCTCGTCATGCCTCCAATCTCGCAGGCCATTGCCAACGATGCCGAGGCGGGTGCAGCCGAGAAAACTGTGGCGGCGGCTGATTCCTCAACTGAGTCTACTGATGTAGAAAACACCAACAGCGGGGATACCGAAAAAAACCAGAATAGTGACGAGACCGAGGGCGACGAGACTGGCTCTTCAAATGACGTTGAGAAGAATCAGGCTGAGGATCAGCTCGAGGACGAGCAACGGGGTGAAGACGGTGAGACGTCGGATGACAATGCAGTAAAGGCGGCCGCGGAAGGCGGGCAGACTGAAACGGCATCCGACAAGATAGATAGCGCGGAAAAGCTGAAATCTGGACTGGAGGCGGCAAGCGGCGCAGCCAACTTCGAACTTGTGAGCGATATTGATATCAACACGTCTATTGTGCTCGACGAAGACGGTAGCAATATCACGCTGGATCTAAACGGCCATAAGATTAAGTATTCGAATAAGGATCAGCCTCTGTTCAACATCACTAAAGGTGCAACGTTAACCGTCAAGGATAATGGGCAGACTGCAATGGATATTCCGACTGGCGACAAATTCGTTTGCCAGGATAATTCGCTCAGCAAAAATGGTAACCTTGCTTCCATGACCTACGACAATTCCAATATCCCTACCAATCTCACCTACTATGTAACTGGATCGTCTGTTAAGGTGGACGGCACCAGTACTACCGAGACTCTGTATAAACATGGAACGAGTATCGGCGGTGCCATCGTGGCATGTGCTGACAAAGACAACCTGAATCATGACTACCTGAAACTCATTAATCTCTATGCAACCGACGGCAAGGGTGGTACGTTCAAGCTCGAGAGTGGCGTGATTACGCAACAGGAAAATATCAGTGTTAACAGTTTGGTTTATGCCGAGGAAGGTTCTACCGTCAATATGAGCGGTGGCTACGTTTGCGGTGCAACCTCTAAGAGCCAAGGCGCGGGCATCGAACTTGGCGTCAAGAACGGCAAAGGTGCCACTTTCAACCTCACCGGTGGCGTGATTGCAGGTAACCGCGCTCCCAATGGCGGCGGTGTATACGCTAACGGCGCCGATGTGTACCCTAAAGACCCTGAAACCAACATGACCAAAATCAACATGACCGGTGGCATAATCTCCGGTAATAGCACACTCAACGCGGGACTCGGTGGCGGCATTATGGCCAAGGGCGGCATCGTGACCGTTTCTGGTGGCTATATCACGAATAATAGAATGGTTCAGTTCTGCGGCCACGATGGCTGGGGTGACCATGGCGGCGCTGGGCTTGCTGCCAATAACGGCGCCCATGTCACCATTTCCGGTGGCCAGATTACTGGCAATTATTCTGAAGAAGCTGGTGGTGGCGTTTACGTTACCGATCTTGGTCGAGACGGTTCTCGCAAGGATATGGCATGGCTCAACATTACGGGAGGAATTATTGCCTCTAACGAGAGCTTCCGATCTGAGGGCGCTGGTATCCGCGTTGGCCAGATGGTCGATGCGATGATTAACGGCACTGAAGGCAATAAAGTCTATATCACTAACAATTACTGCATGTCTCGCTTTGACTGGGGCGGCGGCGGCATCTTTGTCCAGGGAAACTCGAATGCGGGTAAGGAATATACTGCTGGTAGATTATTTGTATACAACTCGTACATTAGCAGCAATACCGCCGGTGGCTATGGTGGTGGCGTTGCAGTCTGCCCGACGGGCAAGACGCTGGTGACGAACACTGACGGCACTGCAATCTTTGGCAATATATCTGCTGGCAATGAGCAAAATGCTGATGGCGATGAGCAGAATGCCAACGGTTACGATCCGGCAACTAACAGTGGTAATGAAGGCAAGCCCCATCTTTCAAGTGGCGGTAGCGAAAAGAATCAAGATCAAGATGCATACAACTCGGAGAAGTTCCGCGAGAAAGGCCATGCCGATTTCTTCCTTGCGGCAAAGGATGGCCATAAGGAACCGCTTGCGGCAATAATCGGCAAGATGCTCGGCGGCGGAGACGCCAAGTATTCGGGAAGCAAAGAGCTCAATGAAGCTATAAAAATTCCTGCCGATGGCGGCGTGCAGATTTATCGGAGTATCGGATTGACTTCGGATGTTCATGTTGGCGACGCTGAAGCAAATAATGCACAGGCGGCTGCTACAACCTTCATCACGGGCAACTATTCCTGGGACCATGGCGGCGGCATCATGTCGAACGGCGACCTGTACCTAGGCGTGCCTGCGGATACGTACGTCTACCCAAGCCTTAAGCTAAAGGCGTCAAAGGCGCTGAAAAATAAGCAAACCGAAAAAGAAGAAATGCTCACAAAAGATCAGTTTTCTTTCGCGGTTTATCGCAAGGATTCGGATACTGCGACGGCGCCTTCTTGGAAAAATGACTCTTTCAGCGATGGTGACTGCACCTTAGTCGGGTCTGCCAAGAATGACGCTGAAGGTAACATTACGTTTGACCTTGGTGAACAGTTCGTAGATAAGACTGTTGTGGCTAACAAGATTACATACTACTTGGTCGAACAGACCGGTGGAGACTCTGACATTGAGTACGACCACACTGTGTACGAGATCGAGGTGCAGCTCACGGACAACGAAACTTTGCTCATGAATGTGCCGAAGAAGGATGATTCAAGTCAGAACGTTCCGCTTTACGTCCATAACTATACGATTACAAGCGTGAGTGCGACCGGGCGCTCCGGAGATACAACAAAAGCGCTGGGCACTATGGAAAGAGACAGCGAAGGCTATTATTCGATTATCGACTCCAACGCGGGAAAGACCTTCACCAACAAGTACACTCCGTACACCTCCAGCGGCTCCTGGACTCCCAAGGCGACTAAGGTCGTTAAGGGTGGCGAGATGAAGGAGTTTACGCTCGAGTTTGCGGATAATCTGGCCTTCGAGAAAGCCAAGACGGTAAAGACTCAGATTGATGGTGACAAGACTCAGACGCTACCGTTTGAAGCAGTCAACTATGAGTTGAAACAGCTCGAGGGCGGGGGCACCACCGGCCGTGGCGCTTCCAAGACCTTCACGTACTATGTGCGCGAGAAGGATGAGAGTTCGCTTTTCTCGCACTACAAGTTCGACAAGTCGGTCTACAAGCTTACGGTTGTTGCAACGGACAATACCAAAGGAACCATCAACTGTAAGGTGACCTACAGGAAGGGAACCGTTGGCTCCGATGGCAAGTGGAAAGATGCTAATAGCGCCGACCACGAACTCACCGACGCCTCCACCCCCACCTTCATCAACACCTACTCCACCTCTTTGCCCCTTTCTGGTATGTCGGGCGTCACTCTGACGTACCTTGCCGGCGCGGCGGTGCTTTGCGCTGCTGCGGCTTGGATGCACATTCGTCGCAAGGCGAATGCGAAGGGAGGCGAGCGTCGTGAATAAGAAAGTTTGCTCCTTCCCGATCTTGTTTGCGCTGCTTGCCCTCCTGATCGGCACCTGCGCGGTTGTGTTCCCCGCATCCGTGCAGGCCGCGCCGACCTCGACCGGTTCCATCACGGTGAGCGGCACCGTGGCGCGCAGCTACGACGCCTACCAGATCTTTAGCGCCAACGTCGTCGACGGCGACAACGACGCCAAGATTGCAACCGACCTTGTCTGGGCAAGCGACGCCGCGCGCGACGCCGTCCTGCCTGTGCTGCACAGCGCCGGCATGCCCAATTCCCAGACCACCGCGCAGGAAGCTGCCGAGTGGCTCAACACCGATTCCCACCTTACGAGCGCGCTGAGCGCACAGCTCGCTCGTTCCCTCCAGAGCTCTGGCGCCGTGTCCGTGGCCCTCAACGCGGGCACGACGGCCGAGCTGCCCTGTGGCTACTGGCTCATCGTCGCCGACGACGACGCCATCGCCCAGGGCGAGGCCGGCACCGCGCCGATTATGGTCCTGGTGGGCGGCAGCGCCGTCACCGTCAAGCCCAAGGCCGCGACCCCCAAGGTCGCCAAGCACGTGCTGGAGGACAGCACCGCCGCCTGGGGCAAGGCCGCCGACGCCACGGTCGCCGACGACCTGTACTGGCGCCTCTCGGCCACGGTCCCGGCGGGGCTCACTGCCTACGACACCTATACGGTGCGGTTCGTCGACACCATGAGCGCGGGGCTCGATCCCTCAAAGGTGGCCGCGAGCATGCGCGTGTACGTGGCGGCGGGCGCGGACGGCGGCTTCGACGCCGTCCAGACCGGTAAGGACGGGCGCGCCGGCACCGAGCCCGGGAAGGGCTGGACCGATATCACGGCCCAGTGCGCCACCAAGGTGGCGGCGGACGGGACTTTCACCGTGCGCACCGGCGACCTCATCGCCGCGCTCGGCGGGGCCGACGCCTTCACTGCGGGCGCCCGCGTGGTCGCCGTGTACAACGCGCCGCTCAACGGCGCATGCAACCACGGCATCGCGAAGGGCAACCCCAACGAGGTCTACCTGCGCTACCCGCGCTCTCCGTTTGCCGACCAGTCTGGCGATGCGGGCTTCACCCGCACGCCGAGCGATGATGCGACTGCCTACACCTGGGACCTCGCCCTCACCAAGCGCAGCAGCAACGGCGACAAGCCGCTGCCCGGGGCGGTCCTGAGCATCGCTGACGATCGCGGCCGCACGCTGGCGGCCGACGGCACGTGGGATGCGGAGGGCAAGGCCACCGTCACCACGGGCGAGGACGGCCGCGTGACCGTCTCGGGCGTGGACTCGGGCAAGCTGGAGGTCCGCGAGCTCAAGGCGCCCAAGGGCTACACCGCCTTTGAGGGCACGCGCTCCGTGACGGTCAAGGCCGAGGGCCTGGACGTCGACCAGGTGGCCGCCGCCAAGCCCAAGCTCACCATCACGGCCGAGTCGCCCCTGCGCGCCGACAGCGCGGACGGGTCGACGGGCGGCCTGGAGGCGTCGCTCATCAACACGCCCACCGGCACACCCCCTAGCATTACCACCGGAGGCTTTATGCCCTCGACTGGCGATATGGCAATGTACGCCGCGGCCGCCGCAGCGGTCGCCGGAGCCGCGCTCATCGTGGTCGCGCTCCTGGTCAAGCGGGGAGGTGGCAGCCATAAAGAGTAGCTGGCAGCCCCACAGAGAGCGGGGCGAGACGTAGCGAAGTAGATGCTAAGATGCAGACAGATGATGACCGATCGAATGAGAACCAAACGGAAAACGGAGGAAAAGAAGATGAGCATGAGCAAGAACATCGCACGCCTGGCAGTAACCGCCGGCCTCACCGCAGCGTTGAGCTTCGGCGGCGTCATGGCCCCGGTGACCATGGCGTTTGCCGCGGAGGGCGCGACCAATAGCATCACCATTACGCAGAATAAGGATAATGGAGCCACCAAGTTCAAGGCATACCAGATCTTTAAGGCCGATGTCATTGATGGAGACAGCGGTAAAGTTGTTTCGAACATTGGTTGGGCGAGTGGTCAGGCCGAGAGGGCGGTTCTGGACTATCTTGCAGCTGTACCTAATTCTGGCATTGACGCTAACTCTTCAGCGCAAGAAGCTGCTAAGTATCTGACCGACCATTCAGAGGGCACCGGCGAGACGACCCCTATCAAAAACGACAATTTGTTCAACGGATTGGCAAAAGCGGTCGAAAATGGCGTGGATCAGACAGGTTCTTCCTTTGCTGCAGGCGAAGTCTTTCAGCCCAAGGACGCGAGCGGCAATGCTCTGCAAGGCTATTATCTCTTTGTGACCGATGAAAACACCTTGAGCACTGATCAGAATCCGAAGAAGAATACCGGTACTTCCCCGATTTTTGCTGTTGTCGGTGACGCTCTCGTGACCGTTACCGAGAAGACCAGCATTCCTACCGTCGATAAGCAGATTCTCGATGACACTAAGGGCAAGACGGCCGATGACGCTACAAAGGATGACTGGAAGAACGTGGGCGATGCCTGGATTGGGCAGGTAATCGACTACAAGTTGACTGGTACTGTTGCGGCCAATATTGCCACATATGATAAGTACCAGTATGTGTTCCAGGACCATCTCTCTGTTGGGCTGCGTGCCGACCTGAATTCCGTCGTAGTTACTATTGGAGGTGTTACCATCCCTCGTGTAGATGCTGATCAGCCCGCAAATGGCTATACGGTAAATCTTAAGGAAACCAAAGACAAGTCCGGGAACTCTACGGGCAACGATCTGACGATTTCCTTCGATAACCTCAAGGCTGCTGCGGAGGCCAAGGGTGTTACACTCAATGAGAATTCCGAGGTCGTTGTGAAATACAAAGCAACGCTGACTGACAAGGCTGAATACACTGCCACCGGCAACACCAATGATGTCAAACTCGTCTATTCGAATAACCCCATGGTTGAAGGTACTGGCACCTCCACGTCGAAGCGAGTTACTGACCATGTCTTCCGCCTGGATGTGACCAAGGTCGAAAAGGACAACCAGAATCAAAAACTTGAAGCTACCTTCCAAGTTAAAATGACCAAAGAGGGAGATAAGTCGCTTGAGACTAATAGGTGGCTGACCCAAACTGGCGGCATTACCGAAAATGAGAAAGATGCCGGAAAATTCAAGACCGACAAGGAAACTGGCAAGATTTATATCCCTGGTCTTGTTGAGGGAACGTATGAGATTACCGAATGCAATACTCCTGCTGGTTACAACACCCTTGCTCCGTTTACCATTACGGTGAATCCGACATACGACAATAACGGCAATCTGACGAATCTCGATGTGACGTCCAGCGATACCGTTATGGTTACCCCCGGGAATACAAAAGACGCTACCATCCCCGTCACTATCCAGAACAAGAAGGGCTCTGGCCTCCCGCTCACCGGCCTTAATGGCGTGACGTTCACTTGGATCGCTGGTGGCGCGGTGCTGTGCATCGGCGTGGCACACCTCATCCGCAGCCGTAAGCAGGCTGAGGAGTCCGAGCAGGAGTAACGCTCGATCACCCATCCCTTTGGCAGGTGGGATGTGATGGCCATGAGACTTGCGGACACTTTTCTCGTCTATCCACGTTCTTGCTTTGCCATTCTCTTTTCGGGGCAGACTCCGCACTGGAGTCTGCCCCGTTTTTTGGACAACGCAGGCAGCCTCCATCGTCCGATGCGGGCACGTTCGTCATCGCGTTTCTTGACTCGTATGAGGTTCGGTTTAAGGTCCGTAGGCGCACGCGCGGTGCGGACGGTAGAAGGCAGTTGCGCCGCAACAAGCGCAAATAAGAATGCCCGGGGTTAGAGGCCCGGGCATTTAACAACACCGGAAACTGGTCGCCCGCGCTTTCGATCACTTACGCGGGGTGCGTCGTTTCCTGTAGCTATTGTATCCCGAATCGCCCCGCCGATCCGGGACATTTTGAAAACGCAAACACGTCGGGCAAACCCGGACAATGCGGCCAGGCTCCGCTGGGTGAGGAATCGTGCTTGTAACTATCGAACAAATGTTTGTCAAAATCGCGTTGACCAGCTGTGGGTGCATACACTCGCAGTAAAATACCCTTGCGACGCATCCCGTGCGCGGGCGGCCGACGACTCGATCGGAGGTCCCCAAATGCTGAAATTCCTTAACGCGCTCGCCGCCCTCGCGGCGGTGGGCACGTTCGTCATCGCGTTTCTTGACTCGTATGAGGTTCGGTTTAAGGTCCGTAGGCGTACGCGCGGTGCGGACGGTGGACGGCATTTGCGCCGCAACACGCGCAAATAAGAATGCCCGGGGTTCGGAGCCCGGGCATTTAACAAAACCAGAAAACTAGGCCGCCCGCGCTCTCGTACATTTACGCGGGGTGCGTCGTTTTCTATTGACATTGTATCCCGAATCGCCCAGCCGATTCGGGACATTTTGAAAACTCAAATGCGGGCCCAGGCACGAACGGAATCTCGTCAATTCCGAGAATTATGTATAATTCCAATATAAACTGGAACCGAACGAAAACAATGGAAATGAACGAAGCGCTAATCTACTTACAAGAAGCACTAGGCCTCTCCGCCAAGACCAAAACTTGGCCTGGATCCGCACGCTTGCCGCTGCATCTGCGGGCGATTGAGGTCCGCGCTGTTGACGCAAACGGTTTTTCGTTTTTGCTTGCAAGTTTGCCTACTGGCATCGGGCTTCCCGAGGCTAAGAGGGTCTATAGTCAGCTGGCCTTGCGTGCGGAGATTCCTGTTGTCGTTTCGTTTCCTGATGCCGATGCACGTCAGCGCAAAGCATTGGTTGCACAAGGGATTCCGTTTGTCTGCCCCGGTAGACAGGCTTTTCTTCCATTTATGGGCACAGCTTGCACGGAGAGGGGCGGTGCCCGGTTTCGCAATCACGCGACCAAGATGTCACCCAACGCACAGGCTGCCGCAATCTGGGGAGCAGCCCAGGAGCCATATCGTCCCTATGACCTTTGTCGTGCGCTTGGGATTTCGGCAAGCCGCGCGAGTGAGGCCATAACCGAGCTTGTTGACAGGGGGCTCGCGAGGCGCGAGCGTCGCGAGCGACGTGTCGTCGTGTTCCCTGTTGCCGTTGATCTTCTGCTTAGCGAGCACATGGCAGAGCTCTCCTCGCCTGTCTCGAAGGTCTTTTTTGCAAGGAAGACGCCGCAGATCGACTATCTTGTTGACGCCGGGGAGACGGCGCTCGCTGCGCGTTCGATGCTCGCTGCGCCGGGCATGGAACAAAAGGCCGTCTTAAGAAGTACATGGCGTCAACTGAGCGACCTCGAAGTCGCAGACGGGGAGTTGCCGGATAACGAGACGGCGATGATCCAAGTGTGGCGCTATGCACCCGTGTTTGCCGACTCCTCCCGTGTCGACAACATTTCGCTTGCGCTATCTTTGGCGGCAATCGACGATGAGCGAATTCAGCTCGAAGTCGATCGCATGTTTGGAAAGGAATATCCATGGCAAGAAGCGCTGTAGAGGGTCTCCAAGAATTTCAGCAGCATATGCAAGAAGCTGAAGGATCGTATGCCCTTATCGGCGGCACGGCATGCGACATTTTGCTCGCGGAGGCGGGACTTCCGTTTAGGGCGACTCACGATTTTGATGTGGTAATTGTCGCCGATGACCGGTTGCCTCAGACGGCAGAAGCTATATGGACTTTGGTGCGTGATGGCGGTTACCGCTGCGGCTGGGGCGAAGGCAAAGGCTCATGTTTTTATCGGTTTACAGAGCCTAAGAGGCCGGGTTACCCCCATATGATCGAACTCTTCGCGAAGTGCCCCGACTTTCTAAAGGGTCGTGAGGGGATTGATGTGGCGCCAATTCACGTTGATGAAAACATAAGCAGTCTTTCGGCAATTTTGTTGGACGATGCTTACTACAGCTTGTTCCTTCAGGGAATTCGGACCGTAGACGGCGTTTCGGTCCTGGGTACGGAATACATTGTCCCGTTCAAAGCGAAGGCGTATCTCGACCTAAAAGCCAGAAGGGAGGCGGGGGAGAACGTTGATTCGAAGAAGGTAAAAAAGCATAAACGCGATGCGCTGAGGCTTGCTCAGCTGCTCGGCGAGTCGGAAGGTGTCGACCTGGGCGGAGAACTGAAAGACGATATGCTTGCGTTTGTTAAAGATTGTGAGGTAGGCGACGTCAATCTGAAACAGATCGGGGTTGCGGGCGTAACGATGGTGCAGTTGCTCGAGACGATGAAAGCAACATATGGCTTGATTGGTTGAGTGGGGTTACGTGGCCCGGACAGTGCAGTCTAGCTGCGTTGTCCGACGCATGAGCTCGCTAATCGGCTATTATTTGTTTAGACAACTTGAGTTGTAGAGGAGTGACCGACGATGGTGCAGGGCGCCAAACATATGAAGAGCAATAACGCCGCGGCCAACGGCGGCTCAAGCCCTCAGCCCAAACCTCAGCCCAAGCCCAAGCCCAAGCCCAAGCGCCGCCGCAAGCGACTGCCGCGTTGGGCCGACCGGCTCATCACCATCGTCATCATCCTAATTGGTGTGGGCCTTATGACCTGGCCGTGGATCTTGGACCGGCTCGAGGCCTCGGGCGTGTTCAACCAGATCAGCACGGTGTCCAGCACCGTGGACGCGCTGTCTGCCGAGGAGCGCGAGCGCATCCTGCTCCAGGCGCGCTCCTTTAACGAGCAGCTGGCGGGCGAGGCCACCGAGCTTCCCGCCGACCAGATCGAGCCCTACGCTCAGCAGCTCATCTTTGACCGCGACCCCATGATGAGCTGGGTCGAGATTCCCTCCATCGACGTGAGCATGCCCATCTACCACGGCACGAGCGAGGAAGTCCTTATGGCGGGCGTCGGCCACCTTGAGGGCACGAGCCTGCCGGTGGGTGGCACCTCGACGCATTGCGTGCTCACCGCGCACTCGGGCATGCGCAACCTGAGCATGTTCGACGACATCCATTCGCTGGAACCCGGCGACCTGGTGCTGCTGCACACCATGAACAAGACACTCGCCTACAAGATGGTGGACTCCGAGGTGGTGCTGCCCGAGGAGATGGAGTCGCTGACCATCGAGCCCGGCGCCGACAAGGTGACGCTCGTCACCTGCACGCCCTACGGCGTGAACGACCATCGCCTGCTGGTGCATTGCGTGCGCACCAAGTACAACAAGAAGGACGTCGACAAGCAAAAGTCGCTGGCCGGCCGCCACTGGGGCAAGCGCGAGTTTGCCGTGCTCATCGTGGTCGTGGCCATTGTGCTGTTGCTGCTGGACATCGTGATCCACGCGGTCCGCAAGCGCCGCAAGGCCAAGGCCTCGGCATAAGACATTCTCCAGAACCACCACAAAGGGGGCAGGCACCTTTGTGGTGGTCGGGACTTCCAAACCATCACAACAATCGATGAAAATCGCGATTTTGGCGAAAAACGTCGAATGTTGTGATGCTTTTCGTTGCGGGCGGGACGGTTTTCGTTGTGAGCAGTACGGTTTTCGCTATGGACGGTGCGGTTTCGCTGCAGAACCGCCAGCCCGCCGCCTGCCAGCCCGCCGCCGCCCTCGTTACGTTTTCGCTGCATTTGGGTAAAGCACCTGCTCCAAGCGGCGTTGCCTTGTATACTAGAGCGGTTTATCTGTTATGCGGAAGGGAGCGCCTATGGCACTCAGCGAGAAAGACGTGCGCGGCATAGCCGAGTACGCAAAGATCGCACTGACCGATGACGAGCTCACCCAGATGACGTCCTACATGAACGACGCCGTCCAGATGCTCGAGCCCGTCTTGCAATATGACTTGCCCGACGTGGAGCCCACGTTCCATCCCATCGGAAGCCTGTCCAACGTGATGGGCGATGACCTGCGCGAGCCCGAGCGCGACCTGCCGCTCGACGTTGCGCTCGAAAACGCCGGCAGCGCGCGCGACCGCTACTTCCGCGTGCCGTCCATTTTGGGAGAGGGGGAGAGCGAGTAATGGCGCAGAGCTTCGATTCCCTTACCGCCGCCCAGATCGCCGCGGGCGTTGCCGCCGGCGACTTTACCGCTACCGAGGTGGCACAGGCCTCCCTTGCCGCCATCGAGGCGCGCGAGGGCGGGGTCCAGGCATTCCTGCAGGTGGCGCCCGAGCTTGCGCTCGAGGCCGCCGCGCGCGTGGATGCCGACCGCGCTGCAGGCAAGCCGCTGCCCCCGCTCGCGGGCGTGCCGCTGGCCATCAAGGACAACATGAACCTCGTGGGCACGCGCACCACCTGCGCTTCCCGCATGCTCGAGAACTACCAGAGCGTCTACACCGCCACCTGCGTCCAGCGCATGCTCGACGCCGGCTGCCTGCCCATGGGCAAGGCCAACATGGACGAGTTTGCCTTTGGCAGCTCCACCGAGAGCTCGGCGTTCCACCGCACCAACAACCCCTGGGATACCGAACGCGTGCCCGGCGGCTCCTCGGGCGGCTCCGCTGCCGCCGTCGCCGCGGGCGAGGTCGCGCTCTCGCTGGGCTCGGACACCGGCGGCTCCATTCGCCAGCCGGCGTCGCTGTGCGGCGTGGTGGGCTTTAAGCCCACGTATGGCGCCGTGAGCCGTTACGGCGTGGTTGCCTTTGGCTCGTCGCTCGACCAGGTGGGTCCCTTTGGCCGCACGGTCGAGGATGTCGCGCTGGCCATGAACGCGCTTACCGGCGCGGGCCACGATCCGTACGACTGCACCAGCCAGGATTGCGCCGTCGACTTTACCGAGCATCTCAACGACAGCATCGAGGGCAAGCGCGTGGGCATCATCCCCGCGTTTATGGAGGCCGAGGGCCTGACGCCCGAGGTCAAGGCCGCTGTTCAGCGCGCCGCCCAGGAGCTGCAGAACCAGGGCGCCGAGCTGGTCGAGGTCGACCTGCCGCACCTGGATGCCGCCATCGCCGCCTACTACGTCATCGGCCCGGCCGAGGCGTTCTCCAACCTGGCCCGCTTCGACGGCATTCGCTACGGCTATCAGGAGGAGGGCTGCGCCAACCTGTCCGACCAGAGCTCGCTTTCGCGCGCCCACGGCTTTGGTGCCGAGGCCAAGCGCCGTCAGATGCTCGGCGCCTACCTGCTGAGCTCGGGCGTGTACGACAAGTACTACTACGCCGCGCAAAAGGCCCGCACGCTCATCACGCAGGACTACGACGCCGCGTATGCCAAGGTGGACACCATCCTCATGCCCGCCTCGCCGCGCACGGCCTTTAAGTTTGGCGAGATCAGCGACCCCACGCAGATGTACCTCTCCGACCTGTACACCATTTCGCTCAATATTTGCGGCAACGGCGGTATCTCGGTGCCGCTGGGCCTGGGCGAGGACACCAAGCTGCCCGTTTCTGCCCAGCTGGTGGGGCCTGCCTTTAAGGACCGTCAGCTGCTCACGTTTGCCCGCGCCCTGGAGCGCGGCTTTGCCGATGCCACTACGGGTGCGCCCGCGCTTTCCGTCGCGCCCGATTTTGCCGGGAAGGGAGGCGAGCTGTAATGAAGGAGCTTTCCGAGGTCCTGCAGGATTGGGAGGCCGTGATCGGCCTGGAGATCCATACCGAGCTCACCGCACTCGATACCAAGATGTTCTGCAACTGCAAGCTCAGCCACGATGACGAGCCCAACGCCAACGTGTGCCCGGTGTGCCTGGGCCTGCCCGGCGCCCTGCCGGTGCCCAACAAGCGCGCCATCGAGAGCATCGTCAAGGCCGGTCTGGCCACCAACTGCGAGATCCAGCGCCACTCGATGTTCTACCGCAAGCACTACTTCTATCCCGATATGGCCAAGAACTTCCAGACCACGCAGGGTCCGGTCGCCTTTGCCATGTACGGTCACCTGGATCTGGACGTGACCGGTCGCGGTGCCGCCGAGCGCCCCGACTGCGCGTTTGGCGAGGCCGAGGCCCAGAGCTTGGCGAGCGCCTCGGCCAACGCCGAGGGCTTGTCCACGTCCATGACGTCGACCATGCGCGAGGGCAATCAGCGCGCCGGTCACCTGGCCAGCTACGATGCGTCCAACCTGCAGATGCCCGAGCGCCGCGAGGACGGTTCCTACACGGTGCCCATCCGCATCCTGCGCATCCACATGGAGGAGGACGCCGCCAAGATGGTCCACGTGGGTGGCGCCGAGGGCCGCATTACCGCCGCGGCCGAGTCGCTCGTCGACTACAACCGCTGCGGCACGCCTTTGATTGAGCTCGTGACTGAGCCCGACCTGCGTACGCCCGAGGAAGCGCGCCTGTTTATGGAGAAGCTCCGCCGCATCTTTGTGACGCTGGGCATTTCGGACTGCTCCATGGAGAAGGGTTCCATGCGCTGCGACGGCAACGTGTCGCTGCGCCGCCGCGGCGAGACCAAGCTGGGTACCAAGACCGAGCTCAAGAACCTCAACTCGTTTAAGAGCCTGCACGATGGCCTTGCCTACGAGATTTGCCGCCAGGCCGAGGTGCTCGAGGAGGGCGGCATCATCTATCAGGAGACCCGCCACTGGGAGCCCAGCCGCAAGCGCACTGTGGTCATGCGTGTGAAGGAGACGGCCGACGACTATCGCCTGTTCCCCGATCCCGACCTGGCGCCGTTCGATCTGGATGACGAGTTCATCGACCGCTGCCGTGGCGAGATCCCCGAGCTGCCCGATGCCAAGCGCGCCCGCTTTGAGGCCGACTTTGGCATTAAGGCGGCCGACGCCGAGCAGATCGCCGGCGACCCGGAGTTTGCCGAGTTCTTTGAGGCGGCCGCTGCCGGTATGGCTGGCAAGGAGGCCCAGACGGTTGCAAACTTGCTGGTGAACGAGATGATTGCTTACCTTAAGGGCGCGAGCGTGTCGCTCGCCGAGTCCGGTATCGCGCCGGCTCAGGTGGCAGCACTCGCCAAGCTGCTGGCGACCGATGCCATCAGCTCCAACCAAGCGCACGAGGTCTTTGAGGCCATGGCCCAGACCGGTGACGATCCCAACAAGATCGTCGACGAGCGCGGTATGCGTCAGGTGAGCGATGCCGGCGCGCTGCAGCCGATCGTGGACGAAGTGCTGGCAAACTGTGCCGATCAGGCGCAGCAGTATCGTGACGGCAACCAGAAGGTTATCGGCTTTTTGGTGGGCCAGTGCATGAAGGCAAGCCGCGGCAAGGGCAACCCGAAGCTCTTCAACGAGTTGCTGAGAACGTCGCTCTCGTAGCTGCGAGGCCGTGGAAGCCCCGAGTCGCCGGGGTGTTTCCTCCAAATTTCAAACAGTCCTATGCAAGACGAAGGCCACATTTAGTGGCCTTCTTTGCATGCGGAACTCATTTGGAGCAAACACCCCGGCGACTCGGGGCTTCCCCGGCCAGACGACTCGGCCGTTCGGGTCAGGTGGGGCTGAATGGAATAGAGTGAATGGGCGTGCCGTCGGCACGCCCATTTTTGTGCGGGTGACAAAGGGGCAGTCCCTTTGTCACATTGCAAATGGTCTTCCCTGCTTGTGGGACTTATGGGCCGTCCCTTTGTCGCCTCTTTATTGATGCTGGGAGCGCCAAGCGGTGGGGGTGGTGCCGGTGTGTTGCTTGAAGGCTTGGGCGAAGGCGGCCTGCTGAGGGTAGCCTAGACGCTCTGCCACCTGCGCTATCGTCAGCGAGCTGTCGGCCAAAAGGTCCTGTGCTCGCTCCATACGGCGTCTGCGGATGTAGGCGCCCAGGGACTCGCCAGTTTGGGCCTTAAAGGTGGCGCATAGCTTGGAGCGGCTTGTGTAGAGCCTCTCGGCTACCTCGTTGATACCCACACGTCTGCCTTTGTCGAGCGCGCGCTCAATCATTGCCGTTGCTTCTTCGGCAATGGTTATGCTGGCGCGTGTGTCTGCCGCCCGCCGCGCCTGCTTGTGGGCCGCGCGCGAACAGGCGAGCTCCGCGACCATGGTCTCCACGATGCCTTGCATATAGACGTGTCCGCCTACGGTGCGGGCGCGGTCCTCGTTAATCCGGCGCAGCGTGTGGCAGATGGCAGACGTCGCCTCCTCGTGCCACGACTCGGCAAACGCTTCAAAGACTCCCACGAACTCAGTGGGATACCGATGCTCCAGCTCGTCAAAATACCCGGGCAAAAAGAGCACCGAGCGCGAGTGATAAAGCTGCCCTGCAAACAGCGGACTTAGTTCCTCGCCGCAGCTATCTTGGATAAAGCTGCACACCGCGCTGTTCGGCCACGGTCCATGCAAGGGTTTAAGGTTCGCAGGCGTTATGCCAGCCTCGGGCATGCATATAAGTGTGGGCGCGCTGACCTCGCTCACGCAGGCGTACGGTTCGGGTGTGTATTCGGCCAGGTACATATCGTGCATCGGGGTAATGAAATGCTCCATAACGATGCAGGCGGGGGAGAGAGGCATGATCCATGCGCGTCCGTGCGCCCGATCGTTTGCCACCTCGCCGGTAAAGACGGCGCCCCTGCCGGTAAGCTCCAGACCAAACTGCTCAAACTGCGGTGCGTAGAGCTCGGTTATGTCGGTCGCTGCCCGCCGTATTTGCAAAAGCGTCCCTTTCCTTTGCAGAAACGTCCACGCCTGGCTCGATTGTGAGCCATGGCTAACACATCAATGATAAGTTCATTACGGTTAACTCTCAAGCCGTTAGAAAGGAATCTCATGGCAAAGGGATCAAAAAAGGAAGGCGGCGGTATCGGCGAGCTGCTTGCATATGCCGGCGACCGTAAATTCCTAACATATTTGGGCATGGCCCTCTCGGCGCTCTCGCAGCTGCTGAGCTTTGGCCCGTACGTGTGCATTTGGCTTGTCGCGCGCGATCTGATCGCCGTGGCACCTAACTGGAGCGAAGCCTGCGATATCGCGATGTATGGTTGGTGGGCCGTCGGTTTTGCCCTGGTGAGCATCGTGATTTATTTCGTGGGGCTCATGTGCACACACCTATCCGCGTTTCGTTGCGCGTCCAATATCCGCAAGGCTACGAGCGAGCATCTGCTTAAGCTGCCGCTCGGCTACTTTGACACGCACGCCACCGGTGAGCTGCGCCGTATCGTAGACGGATGCGCCGCCTCAACCGAGACACTGCTCGCGCACATGCTGCCCGATATCGCCGGCGCCACCGCCATGGTCGCAGGTCTGCTCGTGCTGCTTTTCGCCCTCGATTGGCGCTTGGGCGCGGCATGCCTTATCTCGGTCGTCGTTTCGCTTGGCGCCATGGCCGCCATGATGGGCGGCAAGGGCGGCGAGTTTATGAAGGCCTACATGGGCGCGCTGGTCAAGATGAACAAGACCGGCACCGAATACGTACGCGGTATCCCCGTGGTCAAGGTATTCCAGCAGACGGTCTACTCCTTTAAGGCGTTTCACGATGCGATCGCCGAATACGCCGACATGGCGCAAAGCTATGCGGGCACGTTCTGCCGAGGTCCACAGGTGCTCAACCTTACCGCGCTCAATGGTCTTGTGGCATTCCTTTTGCCCGTGGCGTTGCTGTTGGCGCCGGGCGAGACGGACTTTGCACGCTTTATGACCAACTTCACGTTTTACGCGATTTTTTCGGCCGTGGTGCCGACGGCCATGACCAAGCTCATGTTTGTGGGCGAGGCCTCTCAGATGAGTGCCGATTCGCTGGCTCGTATTCGAAGCGTCATGGATTCCAAACAGCTCTCCGTGCCTGCCCAGCCCAAGCACTCCGCCGGTAGCGATGTGCGCTTTGAGGATGTAAGCTTTACCTACGAGGGTGCCGAAGCGCCTGCCGTCGATCATGTGAGCTTTAGCGTTCCCGCAGGTAGCACCCTTGCGTTGGTTGGTCCCTCGGGCGGCGGTAAGTCAACCTGCGCAAGCCTGATCCCGCGTTTTTGGGATGTTTCCTCGGGTCGCGTGCTTGTGGGCGGTGTGGACGTTCGCGACATGGACCCGCACGAGCTTATGGACCAGGTTGCCTTCGTGTTCCAGACCAACCAGCTGTTCCGGCAAACACTTGCCGATAACGTGCGTGCCTCCAAGCCCACGGCCACTGACGACGAAGTGCGTGCGGCCCTCTCCGCAGCTCAGTGCGACGACATTGTGGCCAAGCTCCCGCAGGGTATTAACACCATGCTCGGTGCTGGAGGGGCATATCTTTCGGGCGGCGAGGTGCAGCGCGTAGCACTCGCCCGCGCGATCCTTAAAGACGCGCCTATCGTGGTGCTCGATGAGGCCACGGCGTTTGCGGATCCCGAGAACGAGGCGCTCATCCAGCGTGCCTTTAGCAAGCTGGCGGCGGGTCGCACAGTCATTATGATCGCGCACCGGCTTTCGACCGTGGTGGGGGCCGACAAGATCGTGGTGCTCAACCAAGGTAGCGTGCAGGAGGCCGGCACCCATGCCGAGTTGCTGTCCCAAGAGGGTCTGTATGCCAAGATGTGGGCCGAATACGAACAGGCCGCGAGCTGGAAGATCACTGCAGCGACCGCGGATGCCGCCGTCACGAAGGGAGGCGAGGCCTAAATGTTCGCCTCATTCCAAAAGAAGTATTTCCTATCCGATAAAGGCGTCGCCGGCGTAAAACGCGGCATTTTCTGGACCGCGCTCACCAATCTCATTACCATGGCCGGCATGGGCTTATTGTTCCTGGTCATGGCCGGTTTTGTCGAACATCTCGCCACCGGTGCCGACCTGCCGGATGCCCTGCCGATTGTGGGCGGCCTCCTGGTCTTTTTCGTGTTGCTCTTTGCCTCTAACTGGCAGCAGTATTACTACACCTACTGCATCTTTTACGAGGAGTGCGGCAAGCAGCGTATGGAGATTGCCGAGCGCTTGCGCAAGCTGCCGCTGTCGTTTTTTGGCCGTCGTGATCTGGCCGATTTAACCGAGACCATCATGGGCGACGTCCAGGCCATGGAGCACGCCTACAGCCACGTGCTGGGAGAGCTTTGGGGTGCCATCATCGCAAGCGCCATTGTGTTCGTGGCGTCGCTGTTCTTTTGCTGGCAGCTGGCGATCGCGGCGTTTTGGAGCGTGCCCGTGGCCTTTGCCGTGCTGTATCTGACACGCGGCCCCATGACCCCGGTGTTCGACCATGTGCGTGCCGAGAAGGTCAAGGTTACCGAGGCGATCCAGGAGACGCTCGACTGCGTGCGCGAGATCCGCGCCACCAACCAGGAGGCTCATTATCTTGAGGGGCTCAACGCCGTGATCGATGCCGAGGAGCGCGAGACCACCAAGGGCGAGCTCGCCAATGGGCTTTTGGTCAACTCCGCCTTTGCCATCCTGCGCCTGGGGATTGCCACCACGTTGGTCACGGGCGCTGCAATGGTCGCCTCCGGCCAGGCCGACTTTTTGATGATGTTTGCCTTCCTGCTTATGGTGAGCCGCATCTATGCGCCCTTTGATCAGGCGCTGATGCTGATGTCCGAGCTGTTTGCCGCCGAGTCGTCGGCCAAGCGCATGCGTTCCATCATGGAAGAGCCCGTGGCGCGGGGCAGCGAGCAGTTTGAGCCCGTAGGCCACGATGTGGTGTTCGATCATGTGGCATTTGGCTATGGTGCGGGCGAGGACGGCCGCGCCGGCGAGAAAGTTCTTACCGATGTGAGCTTTACCGCCAAGGAAGGCGAGGTCACGGCACTGGTCGGTCCTTCGGGCTCCGGTAAGTCCACGGTGAGCCGCCTGGCCGCGCGCTTTTGGGATGCCACCGCGGGCACGGTCACCGTGGGCGGCGTGGATGTTGCGAGCGTGGATCCCGAGGTGCTGCTGCGCGACTACGCCATTGTGTTCCAAGACGTGCTGCTCTTTGACGACACGGTGATGGGAAACATCCGTCTTGGTCGTCGCGATGCCACCGATGAGGAAGTGCTTGCTGCCGCGCGTGCCGCCAACTGCGACGAGTTTGTGAGCCGCATGCCGCAGGGCTATGACACCATGATCGGCGAGAACGGCTCCAAGCTGTCCGGCGGTGAGCGCCAGCGCATCTCTATCGCCCGTGCGCTGCTCAAAGACGCGCCTATCGTGCTGTTGGACGAGGCGACGGCGAGTTTGGATGTGGAGAACGAGACCGTGGTTCAGCAGGCGCTCTCCCGTCTGCTTGCAGGTAAGACGGTTATCGTTATTGCCCACCGTATGCGTACGGTGGAAAATGCCGACAAAATCGTTGTACTCAAGGATGGTGTGGTTGCCGAGCAGGGCACTCCGGCGCAGCTCAAGGCGGCAGGTGGAGAATTCGCCCGCATGGTGGCGCTGCAAAAGGAAGCAGCTACCTGGCAGTTGTAAGAAGGGGCAAAGGGACAGTCCCTTTCTCACATTGACAATCGGTTACTCCGCATCGTTAATTTTCAAAAGGTTAGCCATGGCTGACCTAGATAGTTAGATAAAATTGAGATATTTCAAAAGCGTGCTCGAGCAAACTTGTTTACTCGGGTGCTGAAGCACCATGCCGCGTCCAATGCGGCAAAAGGGAGAAGCAACATGAAGAAGTCGACGTTCAATACCCTGCTTGTCGGTGGCGGTTTTCTGCTTGGCACGGCCGGCATCAAGCTGCTTACCAGCGCTCCGGTCAAGAATGCCTGCGTGCAGGGTATTGCGTGCGGTATGCGCATCAAGAACGGCTACCAGGACATGGTCGAGCAGGCCAAGGCTAATGTCGACGACATGGTTGCCGAGGCTGCTTACATCACCCAGAGCGAGGCCGCTGCTGACGAGGCAGCCGAGTAACGCTCCCAGGCACAAACTATGAGATTCTCGATTATTAGCGAGATCCCCGGCAGGACCCGTCTTCAATTGGCGGGTCCTGTGCCAGAGAGCGATCTCGATGCACTTCTAAAGCTCAGTGGCGAAATCGATGGTGTGCGCAAGGTGCGCGTATATGGCCGTATTGGCCAGATGGCGCTCGAATACGACGAGCCACGTCGCGCGAGCGTGCTCGACGCCTTGGGCGCACTCGATGCTCAAGCTATCGCCGATGCCAAGTCGGGCTATGTGATGCAGCTTGAGCCGCGCAAGCACAAACTCGTTATGGACCTGGCGACACTCGTCGGCGCCCACTACGCGCGCCGCTGGTTCTTGCCGACGCCTCTGCGTGCGGTGTTTGTCGTGGCCGGTTACATGGCATTTTTGCGCGCTGCCCTTCATGAGCTGGCGCAGCCGCGCCTGACCGTTCCCGTGCTCGACGCTTCGGCCATCGGCATTTCGTTCGTCAAGCGTGATGTCGACACCGCGGGCCAGACAATGTTCCTGCTCAACGTGGGCGAGCTGCTCGAGGACTACACCCGCGCCATGAGCGAAAACGAGCTCATCAACTCGCTGCTCGATGTACCCGACAAGGCGCAAAAGGTCGTCGGCGACACCGAGGTAAGCGTTGCTGCCACCGAGCTTGAGCCCGGCGATCTGGTCGCCGTGCGCACTGGCATGTCCATTTGCATCGACGGTGTCGTCGAGCGGGGGAGCGCTATGGTCAACCAGGCGACCCTGACCGGCGAGCCGCTGGCCGTTGAGCGCAGCGTGGGCGACGACGTGTTCGCCGGTACCGTCGTGGAAGACGGCAGCATCTTGGTGCGCGTGCGCGCCAACACGGCGCAGACCAAACTGCGCTCGATCGTCTCGCTCGTGCAGACGGCCGACTCGCTCAAATCCGAGGGCCAGTCGCATATGGAGGACCTCGCCAACAAGATCGTCCCGTGGAACTTCCTGCTCGCGGGCCTGGTTGCGCTCACCACGCGCAGCCTTATCAAGACCTCGGCGGCGCTGATGGTCGACTACTCGTGCGCACTCAAGCTCATGGGTTCCGTCGCCGTCATGACCGCTATGAGCGATGCTGCCAAGATGGGCGTCATGGTCAAGGGCGCAAAGTACTTTGAGTCGTTTGCCAAGGCCGACACCATTGTGTTTGATAAGACTGGCACGCTCACCGAGGCGCAGCCGCGCTTGGCTTGCGTGCTGACGACCGACGGCTGGAGCGAGGACGAGGTCCTGCGCCTTTCTGCCTGCCTGGAGGAGCATTTCCCGCATCCGGTGGCGCGTGCCGTGGTCAACGCCGCCCGCGAGCGCGGGCTCGAGCACCGCGAGCGCCATGCTGCTGTCGAATACATCGTGGCGCACGGCATCGCTTCGTCCATTGAAGGGCGTCGCGCGATTATCGGCTCGGCACACTTTGTGTTTGAGGACGAGGCCGCGCAGCTCGATTCCGACATTAAGGAGCGCATTGAGTCTCAGATGCAGGGCCTGTCACCGCTGTATCTGGCGGTCGATGGCAAGGTCGTCGGCGTGCTCGGCATCGAGGATCCGCTCAAGCCCGGGGTCCGTGAGGCCATCGCCGACCTGCATGCGCTGGGCGTCAAGCATGTCGTTATGCTCACGGGCGATTCGGAGCGCACGGCCGAGCGCATTGCGCACGAGGCGGGTGTCGACGAGTTTAAGGCCGAACTGCTGCCCGAGGACAAGTACGCCTATGTGGAGCGCATTAAGAGCGAGGGGCGCCATGTTGCCATGGTGGGCGACGGCGTCAACGATTCGCCGGCGCTCGGTTTGGCCGACGTGGGCTTGGCGATGGGTGGCGGAAGCGACATCGCCAAGGAGGTCGCCGATATCATCCTGACCGATACGGATCTTGCCGCAATCGTGCGCCTGCGCCGCATGAGTCAGGGCCTCATTGATCGTCTGACGAGCTCCTACTCTAAGGTGATGCTCACCAACTCGGCGCTGTTGGCATTGGGTATTACCGGCATGATCACTCCGCAGACGTCGTCACTGCTGCACAACGGCTCAACGATCGCCTACAGCCTGGGCAACGCAAAGGCGTACCTGCGTTAGCAGACGTGTTCGCCCACGTTATCTGGCCTGCGCCCAGACGGCATCGGTGTCGTCCGAGCGCAGGCCTTTTGCGTTTGACCATGTGCTAGCTTCTCTATATAGTGTTGCTAGCAGGGCTAGCAATTGAAGGGAGCGGGATCGACGTGGGTGCTGTTAGCGGCATGGCGCAGGTGAACGTTCGCGTAGATCGCCAGGTCAAGAACCGTGCCGAGGAGGTGCTGCGGCTTTCGGGTGGGTCACTGCCCGAGCTCATCAAAAAGGTGGTGGCTAAGGTCGCGCAGGGTGGCGGGCAGTGCGAGGAAGTGCTTGCGGCCGTCGACGACCGGCAGCAGACCGTCGCGCCCGATGCACCGTTCGCCGCATCATGGGCGGTGGCGGATCAGCTTTACGCGGATCTGGGCATCGCTACGTCGCCCGTATCCGACGATCGCGATTGGGACACAATCTATTCCGAAGCCATGGACGAGCGCTATCGCCAAAAGGGGATGATCCTGTGAGCAGGGCTTCCCTCAAAATAATGGTGGATGCCAACGTATGGGTTGATTCGTTTTGCGTCGACCATGCCGAGTCGCTTGCCGCGCGTGCGTTTATTGGGCGGGCGACGGAATCGGGCGCAACGTTGCTCTTTCCGGTACATATCGCCAAGGACGTGCTGTACGTTGTCCAGCACGAACTGAAGCGTAGCGTTCTTGCCAGCGGGGGAGCGCTCGACGAGGCTTCTGCCCGCGCGATTGGCGATGCGGCGCTGGCGTTTGTTCGGAATATGACCGAAAACGCCACGGCCGTGGGTGCAGATGCGTCGGACCTTTGGCTGGCCGACAAATACGTAGCGCTCCATCGCGATTACGAGGACAACTTGGTGCTCGCCGCGTGCAAGCGCGCGCAGGTCGATTACTTGGTGACCAACGATCGCAAGCTGCTCGAACATGCCGATCTTGCAGCAAAGACACCTCGTCAAATGATGCCGATTCTTGCTTTGGCCAAACGCGGCGGCACGGCTATCGGTTGACGTGAGCTGTTCGCGGGCCCCTTGGACGACGATGCGCCAAGGGGCCCGCGTCTGCTATTTACAAAAGCTCGGCCTTGATGGTGGGACTTTCTGCGAGCTGCTCGGCTGCCTTTTCGTTGGAGCTGTCGAGTGCTGCCAGACTGCGGTAGACCCACTCGTTGACCTGGGTGTTCTTGACGCCTGCGGTCTGCATAAGGGCGCCTACCTCGCGGATTGCTGCGAACAGATCGGCCTTGGGACCCGCGAGCTCGACCTCGATACCGTGGTAGGCGGCCACGCCGCGGTTCTCACTCACGTGGTCGATAAAGCCCTCGACGGTCTCAAGCTGCTGAGTGAGAGCTGCATCATCGTCAACGTCCAGCGCGACGAGTGCGTTCGATACCGTGAGGGCGGGATGTCCGCAGGGGACAAAGCCCTCGATGACATCCATAGCTTCGGTAATGGTTGAGCCCAGGCCTGCGAGGGCATTGACGAGTTGCTGCTTGGTATCCATAACGGTCCTTTCGACGGGTCAATTTTGCTTGGCGAAAATATACGTGACGCGATCGGTAGCAAAAGTGCGAAGTGTGGCGCACATTGGGGTCTTCACAGCTCGTGCATAGAACAGCTGTCCGCTTTCAGAACGTGGTAAGATAACACTCCACAAGCGGGGCTCGCCCCGCATGTTCCTTGAAAAGTCGACGGGCGTTGGGTGCTCGCACCCAATGCCATCCAGACTTTCCCGACATTCGGGGGCGACTGGTTTCGACACGATAGCTCTGAGAGAGGAAGCAAGCCGAGGTCTCCTCGCCTCGTTAAACAGGGGTACCGTCAAATTGAATTGACAACAACTCTTCTTTTGAGCCCATGGCTCTCGCTGCTTAATTTATAGCGGCGCGTCAACCCGGTGATTTCCCCGAAACCGGCGCGACGTCATTTTAGGGGAATGCTCCTGCGCACGTAATCGGTATGGCGCAGGCTAAGACCGAACCGGTTAGGACGCCGCGAGCGTGTCGCTGCGCGCAAAGCGTCCGAGACTAAACCAGCGACTGAGCTTGGAGATGCCAATCAGGGGGCTTTCGTGGACCGGAGTTCGATTCTCCGCGCCTCCACCAATAGTTACAGGCAGGTAGATACTTATCTCTACCTGCCTTTTTATTTCTAATTTGTACCGCGGAGAATCGAACTCTATGCAGGGCGCGGGCGTAAAGAAAACGCGTAAGCGTTTTTAGCCCGCGGGCGAGGACGCCGGCAGGCGGCCGAAGCCGGTGCGGATTTGCGAAGCAAATACGCGGATTCTCCGCGCAAAGCCCCAGCCCAAAACAGATGTGCTGCCGACGGCATTTCTGCTGGCTGTGCCCCGCGCCGACAGATCCCCTTCATCCGCGGAGAATCGAACTCTATGCAGGGCGCGGGCGTAAAGAAAACGCGTAAGCGTTTTTAGCCCGCGGGCGAGGGCGGCGGCAGCCGGCCGAAGCCGGTGCGTATTTGCGAAGCAAATACGCGGATTCTCCGCGCAAAGCCTCAGCCCTATGCAGATGCGATGCCGATCGGACTGCAGCCTGCCATGCCCCGCATCAACGTCGCCCCAGGCGGAAAATCCATCCCAGAATTCCGGTTCAGACTGGGATGCGGTTTCCGGATGACGTTTCAAGCGGAAAGCGCATCCCGGAATCCTCATTCGGAATGGGATGCAATTTCCAAATGAATGGCTAGCGGAAAGTTCATCCCGGAATCCGCGCTCAGAACGGGACACGCTTTCCTAACGGCGGTCCAAGCGGAAAGTCCATCCCGAAATCCCGCCTCAAACTGGGACGCACTTTCCGCTTCACCTGCCGCCTCGAAAAACCTGCGCGCCCTCCATCCCAAAACTGGGTAGAAGAAAGCCAAAACTCAATCGCAGGAGGTCGATATGACTGCAGAAGATAAGGCAAAGAACGCCGGCAAGGTCGCGCTCGTCTTGGAGGGTGGCAGTTTTCGTGGGCAGTTTACCGCCGGCGTGCTCGACGTTCTCATGGAGGCCGGTGTCGAAATTCCGGCGGTATATGGCGTATCGGCCGGTGCGCTCAACGGCGTCAACTACAAGTCACACCAGATCGGTCGCGTCAATCGCATCAACCTGACCTTCTGCAATGACAACCGCTACATGGGTGCCGCATCCTTCGCATCCACGGGCTCCATCGTGGGTTACGACTTTATCTTCAACGATATCCAGGACCGCCTGGATCCCTTTGACAACGAGGCGTTCGACGCGAGCCCCATCGAGATGTACGCCGTCGCGACGGACATGCTGTTTGGAACCGCTGCCTACCTGCCGGTCAAAAGCGCCGTGCTCGACCTCGATGCTGTGCGCGCCTCCACCTCGCTGCCGCTGGTGACGCCGCCGGTCGAGATCGACGGGCACAAATACGTCGACGGCGGCGTGGCCGATTCGGTTCCTATCGAGCATGTGCTCGAGGAGGCGGGCTTCGACCGTGCGGTCGTCATCGTCACCCAGGACCGCTCGTACGAGAAAAAGCCCTACGAGTTTATGCCTGCCGCGCGCGCCCGCTATGCCGACTACCCCTACCTGCTCGAGGCTATCGAGACGCGCCACGACCGCTATAACCTCCAGCGCATGCACCTGTGGAAGTATGAGCGCGAGGGCCGCGCGCTGGTCATCGCTCCGCAAAAGCCGGTCGAGGTCGGCCATGTCGAGCACGATCCGGCAAAGCTTTTGGACCTGTATATCCAGGGCCGTCAGGAGGCAAAGCGCCTGCTCGCGGAAATCCAAGAGTTCGTTGAGCGCTAGCGACGGCGAACCCTCAAAAAATGACAACAGCTAAAGAGTTGGAAAAATCACGGCTCGTGGATGACATGTGCAGAAACTCTGGTCGGAGCCAAAATACCTGTTGACTCGTACGGCGAGCGGGGTAATATGGACGGGTTACTTGCAGAGCCCCGTGAATCTCTGTAACAACACGTACTGTACATGGAGGAGTCTAAGTGATTTCGAAATCGACTCACTACGCCAAGCAGGGCGAGGTCCAGCGCAACTGGGTTCTCGTCGACGCCGATGGTGCTGTCCTGGGCCGTCTTGCCACCCAGATCGCAATGATCCTGCGCGGTAAGAACAAGCCCCAGTTCACGCCCAACAGCGACTGCGGCGACTTCGTTGTCGTCATCAACGCCGATAAGGTCCAGCTTACCGGTAACAAGGCCGACACGAAGACCTATTATCGCCACAGCGGCTACAACGGCGGCCTCAAGGCTGAGAGCTTCCGCCAGGCTATGGAGAAGCACCCGGAGAAGGTCATCGAGCGCGCCGTTCGCGGTATGCTGCCCAAGACCACCCTCGGCCGTGCCCAGATGACCAAGCTTAAGGTCTACGCTGGTGCCGAGCATCCGCACGCTGCCCAGAACCCCACGAAGATTGAGCTGGAGGCTTAAAGATGGCTGAGAACACCGTTGTCTACCAGGGTACCGGCCGTCGTAAGAACGCCGTCGCCCGCGTCCGTCTCGTCCCCGGCACCGGCAAGGTGACCATCAACAAGCGTGACGCCGAGCAGTATTTCGGCCGTCATCAGCTCGTTGAGAACGCCCTTGCTCCCTTCAAGGTGACCGACACCGCCGGTCAGTTCGACGTTATCGCTCTGTGCGATGGCGGCGGCATCTCCGGTCAGTCCGGCGCTCTGCGCCTGGGCATCGCTCGCGCTCTTCTGAACGCTGGCGACTACCGTGCTGACCTCAAGAAGGCCGGTTTCCTTACGCGCGATGCTCGCGTGGTCGAGCGCAAGAAGTACGGCCTCAAGAAGGCCCGCCGCGCTCCCCAGTTCTCCAAGCGCTAAGGTTTTATCTCCTTTCGAGATACAATGTACAAGCGGGGCCTGCCGATTCCTCGGCGGGTCCCGCTTTTCTTTTTCGACTAGGGTGGGCGGTTGCATATCGCCTGCTAGGGAAGGAGCGATCCTATGCCCCAGAACATCTTCGGTACCGACGGCGTCCGTGGCGTCGCCAATGCCGACCTCTCGTGTGACCTCGCGTTTCGCCTGGGCCGCGCGGCGACCAAGTTCCTTGGTCCGGATATCTGTGTCGGCCGCGACACGCGTCTTTCGGGCACCATGCTCGAGAGCGCTCTGACCGCCGGCATCATGGCCGAGGGCGGCCGTCCGCACTGCTGCGGCGTCATCCCCACGCCTGCCGTGGCGCTGCTCACCGTCCAGAATGAGCTCGACGGCGGCATCGTCATCTCTGCTTCGCATAATCCGCCGGAGTTCAACGGCATCAAATTCTTTAGCCGCAAGGGTATGAAGCTTCCCGATGCGGTCGAGGAGGAGATCAGCGCCTGGGTCATGTCCGAGGAAGCCATGGCTGCCGATACGCTGCCGACTGGCGCCGGCGTGGGCCACATTATCAAGATGAAGGACGCTCGCAAGGCATACGTCGACCACGCCATCGATACGCTTGATGGCCTGAGGCTCGATGGCCTGGTCGTTGCCGTCGACTGCGGTCACGGTGCTTCCTGCCAGACTACGCCCGCCGCGCTGCAGCGCCTGGGTGCCACGGTCCATGCCATCAACACCGATTACTGCGGCACCGACATTAACGTTGAGTGCGGCTCCACTCACCTTGAGCCCCTGCGCGAGCTCGTGCTGCGCACCCATGCTGACATCGGTCTGGCCCACGACGGCGACGCCGACCGCGTACTGTTCGTGGACAGTGAGGGCAATGAGATCGACGGTGACTACATCCTGGCTATCTGCGGTTCTGACCTCGCCGCCCGCGGCAAGCTCGCCAACTCCGAGATCGTCTCGACCGTCATGTGCAACCTTGGCTTCTCCATCGCTATGAAGGAGCAGGGCTTCGAGATGGTTCAGACCGCCGTGGGTGACCGCTACGTTTTGGAGCGCATGCTCGCGGATGGCGCCGTCATCGGCGGCGAACAGTCCGGCCACATCATCTTCCTGGAGCACAACACCACCGGTGACGGCCTGGTGACGGCTCTGCAGCTGCTGGCCGTGCTCAAGCGCACCGGTCGTACCCTCACCGATCTTGCCGGCATCATGAAGAAGTACCCGCAGGTACTCGTCAACGTGCATTCCGACAACAAGGCCGGCCTGGACGATTGCCAGCCCATTTGGGACGCCGTCGCTGCCGCCGAGAAGGAGCTTGACGGCCGCGGCCGCATTCTGGTGCGCCCGAGCGGTACCGAGCCGCTGGTCCGTGTTATGGCCGAGGCGGAGACGCACGAGCTCACTCAGCGTGTTGTCGACGACATCGTCGAGGTTGTCAAGCGCGAACTTCCCTAATGGTCAAAAACGGGTGCCAAGTGGTAAACTGTTAAAGCTATTTTGGTCGATTGGTATGTCCGAGGGGGAGCATGTTCACTAAAGTCCTAAGGTCTTTTGGTATGCGTGGACGAGTTCTTACGCTGGATGCTCCCATCTCGGGCGACGTCATTCCGTTGTCCGAGGTCAATGACCAGACATTTGCCACCGGCCTTTTGGGCCAGGGCGTGGCGATTCAGCCTACCGGCACGCGTGTGATTGCACCGGCTGATGCCAAGGTCGAGGCCATTTTTCCCACAGGACACGCTGTTGCGCTTAACACGGTCGATGGCTTGGACGTGCTCATCCACGTTGGTTTGGACACTGTTCAGCTTGAGGGCAAGCACTTTACCGTACATGCGCAAGTGGGTGACATCGTCCATAAGGGCGATGTGCTCATTGAGTTCGATCGCGAGGCAATTGCTGCCGAGGGCTATGATGTGACGGTTCCCATCTTGGTGTGCAACTCCGTTGAGTTCTCGAGCATCAAGGGCTCCGTTGGCGTGCATGTCGAAGAGATGGACCAGCTCATCGTTGCTCGCGAGCGCTAGCAAGTACACGTGGCCATTAGCCTACAATTCAAACACGTTTATGGAGGGCGCCCTTGAAAGAGGGCGCCCTTGAAAGAGGGCGCCCTTGAAAGAGGGCGCCCTTGAAAGANCCCTCCGTGGCAAGATGGGATTTGTCCGAAGCTAAACGGCTTTGGGTCACCGTGGACGGGCAGGGGCCTCGACGCGGCTAGACACGAGACACATACATTACGCGACCTCGCCCTGGTGGCCGCACACGTTGGTTGCGGCCGACGCGGGCCGCGGGCAAGTGCTTGTAAGGGGAGCCTTGCCTCTCTTGTACGAGAAAGGACGCGTAATGAAGATCATTAAAGCTAAAGACTACGAGGATATGAGCCGCAAGGCCGCCAATATTATCTCGGCGCAGGTTATCCTCAAGCCCGATTGCGTGCTGGGCCTTGCCACCGGCTCCACCCCGATCGGTGCCTACAAGCAGCTCGCTGCTTGGTACGAGAAGGGCGACGTCGACTTTGCCGAGGTCAGCACCTACAACCTGGACGAGTATCGCGGCCTTTCGCACGACGATCCCCAGAGCTATCACTACTTCATGCGTGAGAACTTCTTCGATCACATCAACATCGACCTGAACAACACGCATGTGCCCGACGGTTCCAACCCCGACGCCGCCGCTGCCTGCTCTGAGTACGACAAGATCGTCGCCGCCGCCGGTTACCCGGATCTGCAGCTGCTCGGCATTGGCAACAACGGCCACATCGGTTTCAACGAGCCCGATGACCACTTCTCCAAGGGCACGCACTGCGTCGATCTCACCGAGAGCACCATTCAGGCCAACAGCCGCCTGTTCGACAGCATCGACGATGTTCCCCGTCAGGCCTACACCATGGGTACCCAGACCATCATGTATGCCCGCATGATCCTGGTCGTCGCCAACGGCGAGGCCAAGGCTCAGGCCGTGCATGACATGTGCTATGGTCCGGTTACGCCCGCGTGCCCGGCTTCGATCCTGCAGCTGCACACCAACTGCGTTGTCGTTGCCGACGAGGCCGCCCTTTCGCTCTGCGAGTAGCGCGAATCCTGCTCTCGACATAGCCTTGCCTAAGGCCTCCGCTTTGCGGGGGCCTTTTTGTTATCCCCCTCCGCCCGCTTGACCAAAATCTTGCCGCAAGCTCGACGAATGCCGGATGCCCAACAGCTTGATTCATTCCATACCAGATTCTATGCAAAAATGCCACTAAAAGGTCGTAGACGGTAGCGGGTGCTAGGCGAGTTGAATGACATAGCTGAACCTTGTTCATTTGCGTTACACTGCCGCCTAGATGGGACAAGCTGACAAGCTCATTTACCTGCTTAAAGACCGATTAGTCGGGGGATTAATAACAATCGGCCCTCGCTGTACAAAAACTTGCCGCTTGCGTACCAAAAGACAACCTAGAACACAAGGTCGCTCTATTCATAGCGCGGCTTGTATGGTCTTGCGGTTACAGTGTCCATACGGTCGAGTTGAGGAGCGGGCATGGTAAACGATTTGGGCAGTATGGACGACCTCGAGCTGATGCCGCTGGGCGGTGGCTATATGGTGCGACGCGAACGCTTGATGAATGAGCTTCTCGCCAAGGGCCGAAAGGCCGGCATCGTGGTTCTTTATGCGCCCGACGGGTTTGGGAAGACCTCGGTACTGCTGCAGTACACCCATGAGGTTAAATGCGACCCGACGCGAGGCCCCGTGCGGATTATCGAGGCCGATCGCGCCACTGGGCGCGAGGTGTTTATGCAGCTCGAGGTGGTTACCGAAGAACTCAAAGACAAACCGCACTCCCTTATCGCGATTGATAATGTGCCAAACCTCGATCAGCACGATACCGAAGACCTCATCGACAGGATTCGCGGCCTGCGCGCTATGGGGGTAGGGGTCTTTATCTCCTGCCGTCCTTCAAATCGTCAACTGATTCATGGGCTGGGCGATTCGGTTAAGATCAATGCGCAGATGCTCAAGGTGCATGCCTATGAGTATTCGGCGTGGGCATCGGCGTTTTCGATCAGCACATCGCTCGACTTTTATCAGCTCACGCAGGGCGTGCCCGAGCTCGTTTCGGCATTGCAGACGGGTCTGTATGGCCAAGGCGACGTGGCCGGTCTGCTCGAAAACGAGATTGTCAACGTATATGGCGCGGCACTTGTCGATCTGGCTTCGCTCGACAATAATGCACTGTTTTGCGTGGCATGTCTCATGATTTTGATGGGCGAGGGCAATATCGCAGAACTCGAGGCTTGCGGGGTGAGGCTATCGATGGTCGACCAGTCCTACTTCGTACGCGACTACCCGAGCTTTGGCTTGGACCCCGCCGAGCGGAGCTTTACGTGTCTGGGCACGGAGGATAACGGACGCTTGCGCTTGCGTAAGTTGGTGGCCGAGGTTCGTCCCGAACTTGTTCCGAGGGCGGCCCGGATTTTGCTTAAGGCGGGCCGATGCGATGCGGCGATGGGCCTGGCGGACGCCTTTTTGGACCGTGATGCGGTCCTTGAACTTGCTGGGCAGTATGGGGTCGATCTGGCTCTGACGGGGCACGGGGCCGATATCTGCCGAGCAGCGCTGGGCACGATCGATGCCGACGATCCGGCTCCAGAGCCAACGCCTGCCGAGGCGCTCGGCGTGTATTTGGCAGCGGTCAGCGTGTCCAATACAAAGCTCGCTCGCTATATGGCATCGGTCATCGAGCGCGGGGGCGAACGGGCGGCCTGCGAAATAGACCCTGTTTCATGGAGGGTGGCCCAGACACTGACGGCTGTTTGCTATGGGGACAACGGGCTTGGGCTTCCTACGAACCTGACCGTGCCAGAAATCGAGACATCCCATACCGCACTCGATATGTTGTCTGCGCATATCGAGGTCAAGCGCTGTCTGACCGAGCGGGGAGATGACGGCGGCGTTCTACAGCAGCTCAAAACGTGCAAGGCCTACGACTGCGAGCTCGACATTGCGGGGATTGTTATACGGGCCGATAGCATGCTGGTGGAGCTCTTTGACGGGTCGTTTGCGGGAACCGACGAGCGTGACGACGAGATGACGGTGGTGCGGGAGGCACTCGACGTGCGTGGGCTCAAGGCGATGGCTATCTGGGTGCGCATGGTGTTGGCGGCACGGCGGCTCCTTTCCGGCCTGCCGGTAACCGACGACGCGGCGTTCAACGAGCTCGATCGTTTTGCCGTGCGCATGCGCGACAACCAGATTCAGCTGTTTGGCCTGTTGCTAGAAGGCTGGCAGTCGCTGGCAGAGGGACGGCCGGTTAATGCAAAGTTCCGTGCGGTCCAAGTGCTCAAACTTGCCGAGGAGTCGATTGCGTACATGCGCGATAACGCATTGCTGCTGGAGCGCGCGGCATATCTGCGTAACACCTCGATGGTTTCGGTGCGCGAGGAAGCGGAGCTACTCGATATAAGCCAGACGCAGGTTGGTGGAGCGGAGGCCTGGATGGTGGCGCTGCATTTGGCCTGTGCGGGCCGAGACAGCGATCTTGCGGCCTGGATGTCCATGAATCGTGCGGGGATTCTGGAGCCATCGTATCGGCTCTTTGCGCGCCTTGCCATGCATTGTCTGGGCGAGCCGGCGACCAGGATTCGCAAGAAGCTTCCCGTGCGCGAGCTGTCGCGGTACTCGCTGCGCGACGATTTGGAAGGGGAGGGCGAGCGCCTGTTCCAGGCCGGCGAGGTTGAAGCCGTTGATACCATCGACCATATCGAGATTCGCATGTTTGGTGCGTTCCGCGCCGAGCGCGACGGGTTTCCCATCACGGACAAAATGTGGCGCCGCAAGAAGGCGGCGACACTTGCCGAGCGGCTTGCGCTGGGCATGGATGCGCTCGTCGATCGTGAGACGCTGGCCATGGAGCTGTGGCCCCATGCCGAGTTCAATAGCGCCCGCAACAACCTGTACTCTACGATATCGCGCTTGCGGTCGGCTTTGGGACCGACGCCGGATGGCAAGTCGTGCGTGCTCATCCAAAATGAATGCATCTGACTCAACGGCGACTACGTCAAGACCGATGTACGGCTGTTTGACCAGATAAGCCGCGAGGTTTTGGGAAATCGCACGGGTGCGCGCGGACCCCATTTAGTTGAGCTGTGCCTTAAGATTGAGCAGCTTTATGCCGGACCGCTGTATGTTCCCAATGGCTGTAACCCCACCTACTTTTTGCGTATGCGACGCATTATGCAGTCAAAGTACATCGATTGCATGATTAAGGGAGCAAATGCCGCTCTAGAAGAAAACGATCTGCAGTCGGCGATTTGGCTGGCGGAGTCGGGCCTTCGGCAGGAAACAGCGCGTGAGGATATGGTGCGCTGCGCCATGCGCGTCTACAGTGCGGCGGGGCGGCGGCGCGATATCGTCGAGCTGTACAGCGGGCATATGCACCATCTGAGGGAGCAGGTCAATGGCGTGCCCGAGCCCGAGACGCGGCGTCTATACGAGCGCTTGGTGGAGGGTCGGCTCAACCGCGTGCTGGTCGAGCGATAAAAAACGGGCGCCCGAAGTACTTGGGCACCCGTAAGCTTGCTATGTGTTGGCTCGTCGGATCATTGGCTCTTAGACGAGCTTGATCTTCTCGATGTCCTTGCGCGAGGACTCGCGATACAGCGAGAACTTGCGGCCGATGACCTGGACGACCTCGGCGTGGCAGCGCTCAGCGAGCTCTTCGGCGGCCTCGCGGGCGGAAAGACTGGAGCCATCGAGCACGGAGCACTTAACGAGCTCGTGCTTCTCCAGGTAGGCGACCGTCTGCTCGACGGTGCCCTCGTTGACATCGGACTTACCGATGATGATGGCGGGGTTGAGGTGATGGGCCATGCTGCGAAGCTGCTTGACCTGGGCTCCTGTCAGTGCCATGGGTTCTCGCTTTCTATGTATGGGCGCCCCGCGATGGGGCCTTAATCTACGTGAGCTGTCCCACGATAGCGCAGGAACGGCGCGGTGTGGAGCGCGTTTGCCCAGTTCGCAAAGAATGCGGATGCCGAGGTGATGGGCAGCTCGGGCTGTGAACGGGCTACGAGCGGGATTCAGAGACCGGTTTCCATGCAATAAACGCCCAGCGAACCTTGCGGACATGATCGAGCATATAGCGCCCCTGCGGCACGCCCTTGGAGCCCGGCTCACCGGCATGGGGATTCTCAATCATGTGTTGAGCGATGTAGTCGCGCAGGCAGTCGATCTTATCCTCGTTGCCATGCTCGAGCATACGGGAAAAATCCGCCACGCCTGCCTCAAGGCTATCGAAGGTATCGCGACGAGGCGATTCAAAGTATGTAACCTGCGGCAACGCACCCATCTGAATGAGGATGTTGAAAGCGTACACAAAGCCATTGCTGCAGGTAACCGAGGCGCCGATAGCGTTCATCAAGTGCAGATCATAGCGCGGGCTGGAGTTAGCGACCATCGTGACAGCACAACGCCGACGAGCCGTTCGATCAAGCTTGGCAAGCGCATCTTTTAGATTGGTCGTCGTAACCGACCGACTGGCAAAGGCAACATCCACCGCTTTCGCGACCGGTCCAACCAAATCCCAATCATCATCCCAAGCAAGCTCAAGCGGCGTAATAAGATCCTCGAGTCCGTAATACTCAATGCCAGCATCAAGGGTGCCCAGCATGGCAGGGGAGAAATCAGCCGCAATCACAGGATGCCCAGCCTGAGCAAGCGGAATAGCAATCGACCCAGCCCCACACCCCATATCAAGCACCGATTCACCAGGCTTTAACGCCAACAGCTTCATAAAATCCCGGGCATACGGAGCAGTCTCAAGCGGCCGAAAATGCCGAGCCCGCTTATCCCACTCAAAAGAATCATCAGCCCGCCGCCGATCAGCCTGCAGGCGCATCCATTCGCCATTCCAATCAGCAGAAAGAAGCTCAGAGCGAATCAAATCATCAGCCACGGGCCATCCCCCTCACAACAAAAAAGCGACTCCTCCCAAAAGAAGAGCCGCAACCAGCATATATCAGAAAGAACCGATCCAACGCCAAACCGCCGTATCAACCATGTGGTGCAGGAGCGAAGCAACTGCAACATGGGACAGAACTCAGCCAAGGTTGAGATGTGCGGGAGCCCCGCCGCCCGGCGGCAGACATATAAGGTCGATCGCGAGTTCCGCACGAGCCGGAGAGCACTTAATGTGCTCTCCGTGCGAGTCAGGACTGTCCGAGCAGGCGACCTTATATGTCTGCCGCCGGGCGGCGGGGCTCCTCGCCTCGTATCCCTAGGCTAGTTCTTCAGCGAGTTCAGCGGCGCTGGGAAGCGTCCACCGCGATGGGCAAGCACGGTGCCGGCGTTGGGGTTCACCGGCATGATGGGCGCACGGCCAAACAGGCCGCCGTACTCGACGCAGTCGCCCACGCCCTTGCCGATAGCAGGAATCACGCGGACGGCCGTGGTCTTGTTGTTGATGACGCCGATGGCCATCTCGTCGGCGATGATGCCGGCGATGGTCTCGACTGGGGTGTCGCCGGGGATGGCGATCATGTCCAGGCCGACGGAGCACACACAGGTCATGGCCTCGAGCTTCTCGAGCGAAAGCGCACCGGCCTCGACGGCGGCGATCATGCCGGCGTCCTCGGACACGGGGATAAAGGCGCCGGAGAGACCGCCCACGCTGGAGCTGGCCATGACGCCGCCCTTCTTGACGGCATCGTTGAGCATGGCGAGCGCGCAGGTCGTGCCGGGGCCACCGCAGGTGCCCACGCCGATGATCTCGAGAATGCGGGCAACGGAGTCGCCGATGGCGGGCGTGGGGGCCAGCGACAGGTCGACGATGCCCTTCTCGACACCCAGGCGATGGGCGGCCTCGCGGCTCATGAGCTCGCCGGCGCGGGTGATCTTAAAGGCGGTCTGCTTAATCTTCTCGGCGACTTCCATCATCGATGCGGAATCGGGCAGCGTCTCCAGGGCTGCGGCCATAACGCCGGGGCCCGAAACGCCTACGTTGATGACGGCGTCGGCCTCGCCACCGCCGTGGACGGCGCCCGCCATAAACGGGGAGTCCTCGACCATGTTGGCAAAGCAGACAAACTTAGAAGCGCCGACGGAATCCTGGTCGGCCGTGAGTTTAGCGGCATCGATGATGGTCTGCGCGGCCATGAGCACGGCGTCCATGTTGATGCCGGCGCGCAGGCTGGCGACGTTGACGCTGGAGCAGACGCGGCTGGTGGTAGCGAGCGCCTGGGGGATGGACTGGATGACGCGGCGGTCGGCGTCGCCGATGCCCTTCTGGACGAGTGCGGAGAAGCCGCCCAGGTAATCGATGCCGAGCGTCTCGGCCGCGCGGTCGAGGGCATGCGCGATGGGGGTGAGGTCCTCATCCTTGCAGCACGCAGCGATCTGCGCCACCGGGGTGACGGAAACGCGCTTGTTGACGATGGGGATACCGTACTCGCGCTCGAGGTTCTCGGCGGTCTCGACCAGATGCTCAGCCGTGTGCGTCACGTGGTCGTAGATCTTCGTGCACATGCGGTCGAGGTTCTCGTCACCGCAACCCATGAGCGAAACACCCATGGTGATGGTCCTGATGTCGAGGTTCTGTTCCTCAACCATGCCGCGGGTTTCCGCGATTTCTGCGGGCGTGATCGCCATCCTTGCGCTCCTATCTGCCAAAACGAGCATAGTCTTTTCTATTCTAACGTGCCGCACGTGCCAAGTGGCGCATGCGGCACGTTTTGGTGCTCGGTTGTTTCCGTTGTGTTACTGCCCAAAGACCTCTTCGGCGATGCGCGCGCTTTCGGCGGCATCCTTGGCGTAGTAGTCCGCGCCGATCTGCTTGGCGTATTCGGGGGTGAGCACGGCGCCGCCTACGATGATCTTGACGCCCGGCACCTCGGCATGGAGCAGCTTGATGGTCTCCTCCATGGCGACGACGGTGGTGGTCATAAGCGCCGAGAGGCCGACGAGTTTGATATCGCGCTCCTTGACGGTCTTGAGCACCTCCTGTGGATCGACGTCGCGGCCCAGGTCAAAGACGGTGTAGCCGTAGTTGTCGAGCAGCATTTTGACGATATTCTTGCCGATATCGTGGATGTCGCCCTTGACGGTGGCCACGCAGATCTTGCCCTTGTCGGCAATCTCGCCGGCGGGCATCAGGCGCTTGATGGTGTCGAAGCCCACACGCGCGGCCTCGGCCGAGGCCATGAGCTGCGGCAAGAAGAACTTTCCCTGGTCAAAGAGGACGCCAACTTCGTCGAGGGCGGGGATAAAGTGATTGTTGATGAGGTCCATAGCGTCGTGGTCTGCCAGCAGACGCTCGGTCTCGGCAGCGATCTCTCCCTTGCGGCCCGAGACGACCATGTGGCGGATGGGGTCGTCGTTGCCGTCGGTGCTGGTGACACCAGCGGCGGGCACGGCATCACTCGATGCGGCCTGAGCTGCTGCCGGGTTTGCGGCGATCTTATACGGATCGGTCCAGCCGGCGTAGCGCTCGATGTATCCGGTCGAGCCCTCGTCCTCAACGCTCAGGACGCGATAGCTGTAGACGGTGTCCATAAAGCGCTTGGAGCCCGGGTTCATGATGGGGGCATCGAGGCCCGCGCCAAAGGCGGCGGCCAAAAAGACCGAGCCCAGCAGCGGGCGGGCAGGCAGGCCAAAGCTGATGTTCGACACGCCGAGCGCGCATTTGACACCCAGGCGCTCCTTGCACAGGGACATGGCACGCAGGATCTGCTCGGCCTGGCGCTGGTTGGTCGAGGCGGTCATGACCAGGCAGTCGATGAGGATGCGGTCCGGTCCGATGCCGTAGCGGGCAGCCTCGGCCACGATGCGCTCGGCGATGGCGAAGCGAGCCTCGGCGGTATCGGGGATGCCGCCTTCGTCGAGCGTAAGGCCGACAACGTTGGTGCCGTAGTGGGCGACCAGTGGAAAGATCTCATCCATGATCTGCTGCTTGCCATTGACCGAGTTGATGATGGGCTTGCCGGCGTAGCGGCGCACGGCGGCCTCGACGGCTGCGGGGTCGGTGGAGTCGATCTGCAGCGGCAGCAGCGTGGAGCCTTGGAGCTGCTCGGTCGCTTGCTGGATGACCTTGACCTCGTCGATCTCGGGCAGGCCCACGTTGACGTCCAAGATATCGGCGCCCTGTTCTTGCTGGCTGATGCCCTGGCTTACGACGTAGTCCAGATCGCCGTCGCGCAGGGCCTGCTGCAGGCGTTTTTTACCGGTGGGGTTGATGCGCTCGCCGATGACGGCGATTTTGTGGCCGTCGCAGGGGAGGTCCACCACGGTCTGGGCGCTTGTGACCGACATGCTGGGCTTGCGGTGGCGCGGACTGGGCGTGTGGTTATCGATAAGCGTGCGCAGCGCTGCCATGTGCGTGGGCGTGGTACCGCAGCAACCGCCCACGACGCTCACGCCGTCGGCGATCATGCCGGCGACGGCCTCGGCGTATTCGGGGGCTTGGATATCAAAGACGGTGTTGCCGTCGTCGTCCACGCGGGGCAGTCCAGCGTTGGCCTGCACCATGATGGGCTTGTCCGTAACGGTGAGCATGCGAGCGGCGAGCCCTCGGAGCTCGGCCGGTCCCTGGCTGCAGTTGATGCCCAAAACGTCGGCGCCGATGGCATCGAGCGTGATGGCGGCAACCTCGGGACTCGTGCCCAGGAAGGTGCGACCGTCTTCCTCAAAAGTCATGGTGGCAAAGACGGGCAGGTCGGAGTTCTCGCGGCAGGCGAGGACCGCCGCCTTGATCTCGGCAAGGTCAGTCATGGTCTCGATAATAAAGAGGTCCACGCCCGCATCGACGCTGGCACGCACTTCCTCGGCAAAGAGGTCATAGGCCTCGTCAAAGTTGAGGGTGCCTAAGGGACGAAGCAACGCGCCGATGGGGCCGATGTCACCGGCGACGTAGCGGGCGCCGGCCTCGCGGGCACAGGCGACGGCCGCGGCAAAGACGTCTGCCACGGCGGCGGCACCGTCGAGCTTGTGGGCGTTGGCGCCAAAGGTATTGGCGGTGATCACGTCGCAGCCAGCCTCGACGTACTGGCGCTGAATGTCGGTAATGACCTGGGGCTCCTCAAAGTTGAGCAGCTCGGGCAGGGCTCCGGCCTTCATGCCGGCCGCCTGCAGCATGGTGCCCATGCCGCCGTCGAACAGCAGATGCCCCGTGCCCTCGATGGCGGCGCGCAGGCGATCGTCCTTAATGCGAAGGTCGTCGATTGTGCGCGTCTTGTACGTGGCACCGTTGCGACGTGCGGCATCAACGGGTGCCGCCAATGCAGTGCCGTCAGAATCATGAGTGATAAGCGGAGTAAACATCGAGGGCTCCTAATGGCTGGAATAGCAGGTGGTGTGGGCGGCGCGGAAGCGACAGTGCTCGCGCATGCGGCAGATATTGCAGGTGGGGCGGCTCTGGGCGTCGTGGACCTCGCCGTCGAACAGACCGATCACCGCGGTCACGCTCTTGGTGGGCATGAGCAGGCTGGTGGGCGTGATGGTAAGCCCGATGAGCCGCGTGGCGTTGAGCGCGTCCACGATTGAGCGCTGTGCCGTAAGCGGGCAGTCGCCGTAGCCGGGACTGAAGCGCCAGTTACCGGCGAGTCCGTGTGCGGCGGCCGCAGCCTTAACCTGCTGGTCCATCTGCTCAACGGCGGCTTCTACATAGGCAGAGCATGCGGCGTCGAGCACGGCTCCCTCCAGGGGCTGCTGGGCTCCCGTGGTACGCAGGCGACGCTCGGCGTCCATGCCGAGGGTGCATGCCATGAGCGCGGCAAAGCGGGCGTCTTTGAGATGTCGATAGATATCGCGACCTCGCAGCTCAACGTTGGTGCCGGCCAGGCGAATGCAGGGTTCTCCCTGCTCGTCCACGCCCGCGGCATCGACGGCAAACACGCGGCGCACGCCGCGGGGTTCAATATCCAGTTCCAGACGCTCAACGACAAGTTCGATGCGCTGCGAAAGCTCGGGCTCAATCTGCTGGCCGCCGTAACCCAGATACCGCAGCATCTCGGCACGGTCGACACGGGGATGGTGCGCAGCATCGACACGGTAAAGCGCCGGCGACGCAAGGTCGGCCGGCACTTCGACAGCGGTTGTATCGATGTGCGGTTTTTCCATTACCCTAGGCGCTCCATAATGGTCGCGGCGATCGCAGGACGATTCATAGTGTACAGGTGCAGACCGGCGGCGCCGTGCTCCTTAAGGTCGCAAAGCTGACGGGCGGCATAATCTACACCGGCTGCCTGCAGGCTCTCGGGGTCGTTCTCGTACTTGGCGAGAATCTTGATGACGGGGGAGGGCAGTGACGCGCCGCACATAAAGACCATGCGGCTGATCTGCGACTTGCCCATAAACGGCATGATGCCTGCGGTAATGGGCACGGTGATGCCGGCCTTGTCGGCAAGCTCGCGAAAACGGTAGAAGCACTCGTTATCAAAGAAGAGCTGCGTCACAAAGAAGCTCGCGCCGGCGTCCTGTTTTTGCTTGAGGTGTTCGACCGAGGCGTTGAGGTCCTCACAGGCAATATGGCCCTCGGGGTAGGCTGCGGCGCCCACGCAAAAGCCGGCGTCGACGAGCTCGGGGATGAGGTCGCGGGCGTAGGCGTAGTCGGAGGCGGGCTTGTTGTCCTCGGTCGCACCGGCAGGGAGATCGCCACGCAGGGCCAGGATGTTTTCCACGCCGGCGGTGCGGTACTCATCGATCTTGGCGGCGATATCGGCGTGGGTACGGCCCACACAGGTGAGGTGCGCCACCGAGGGCGTGTCGAATTCGCTCGAAATCATATGCGCGATGGGGGCGGTGGTGGCACCGTTGCCCGAGCCGCCAGCGGAACAAGTGACCGAGACAAAGCTCGGCGAAAGCTTGCACAGATTGCCCGCCACTTCGCGAGCCGTATCGAGGGTAAGCTCACCCTTGGGCGGGAACATCTCAAACGAAACGGGTGCAGTGCCCTGGGATGCTGCCTGCTTAAAAACCTCGTCGACGCGCATATCGTGCTCCTTTAGATATTTAGTGCGATGTATTGTAAGGATTCTACAGCACCACTACGCCACGGTGGAGTTTTACTCGCTATTTGGGAATAGCAATCGAAGATGCTTCGCTATCGGCATTTCCTATAACAACGTAGCTCATTTGGGATGGGGCTTTTTCCCATCAACCAGGTACCTGGGGCAGTTCATTTTTGGACGGGGCTTTTGGTTGGTATTGCGAGCGCTGTCTGGTGCGGTTAGAGCGGTCCCGTTTCCCTGAGCCGGCTCGGGCTACGCGGTTGCGTGCTCCGAGGATGCGAGGTGCGCCATGACCAAGCGTACGCTCAAGAACCGCGCCGTCGATACGCAGCAGGTATCCGCCGAGCGGGAAGGTTGCTGTAAGCCTAATTGGCCAGGCTGGCGAGCGCGTCGACGAAGGCTTCGTATGACGTGCATTCCAAAAGTCGGCGTATGTTGGCGGGTTCGATGAGAGAGCCCGCCACGCGGTCGAATACCGTGTTGAACGACGAGCGCTCCGCCGGGCTAAAGCACAGCATGAGAACGAGGTTGACCTGCGTATCCTGCCATTGGATGGGCTTTTTGGAGATGAGCACGGAAATGCGGGAATGCTTGCCGACGAGTCCCACGGTATGGGGCATGGCAAATGCCCCCATGGCAGTCGAGGACATTTCCTCGCGTTCAAATACCTTGTCGATATAGGGCCTATCCGCAAAACCGCTGTCGACCAGGCCGCGCCCCATGTGTTCGATGCAGGCGGCGCGGTCGGAAAGATCGTCCCGAACCTCAAAGAGCACAGGATCGATGAGCTCGTGCAGCAGGTCTTTGAACGCGGAGCGCTTACGTGCGTCCAAGATGCCCTCGATCTTGCTTCTGAGGTTTGCGATGTCGGTGCCTGAGGGCACGGGGGCGATCTGGAGCGTTGGGACTTGGAGCACGCTCTGGATGGGCGAGATGCAGATGACGAGGTCGTCGGGGCAGTCCGTGAGCTCCGCCTCGTCTGTCGCGATGCGCGTGACCATGAGCTGCTCGCCAAAACGCCCAGCGAGCTGTTCGACAAGGCGTGGCCCCATATCGTAATAGGAGGGGCAGAAAATGGTTGCCTTAGCCTTGGCGTCAGCTTCGCGCTGGGTGCCGACGGCGCTGCCAAGGTGCAAGGCGATATACGCGATCTCGTCGTCGTTGATCGTGACGCCAAGATCGTTGGTGATGGTCGATGCGAGTGCGACGGCGGCGTCGTAGATAAGGGGGCAACCGGTTTTGACGCTTTCGGTAAGCGGGTTGCGCGAGGGCTTTTGGGTGCGCGCCCGGACAAGGAGACCTCGCACATGCAGGCCAAAGCGCACAAGAAAGCCCCGATCAGAAAGGTCGATGCCATAGAGCTCATTGAATTGCGCGGTGAGCTTTTCGACGAGCGCCATACAGTCCGTGCCGATAAGCTCCGCAAGGTTGCTTTCGGTTGCCGAGCGGTAGTCGATATCGGTCGAACGCGCCATGATGAGCAGGGTGAGCTCGCGAAGCTCTTCTGCGGGAAACTCAATCGAGAGGGAAGCCCCCAGGGCGTCCGCGAGGTCGCAGGCGATGGTGCGGTCCTCCTCCGGTAGGTCCGCGGTATCGCCGGCATCGAGACTTTCGGACCTGCGGATGCGATCGATTGAGATTGCGAGGTGCAGCAGCAGGTCCGAGAGCGCATAGTCGTTGATAAAGCGATGGTGGCGATAGAGCGTGTCGCTCACCAGCTGTTGAACGGACTTGATGTCGATATCGGGAAAGGCCCGTGAGAGCGCGCCGGTACCCATGAAGCCGTTGTTTGTCTCTTGCCGAAGCATGCCCGAGAGGAGCTTGCGCTTGTTGCGCTCCGTTCCGTTGAGGGAGATGCGGTCTCGGTGGGTAACGAGCTCAAGGTCGTTGCGCGCGAGGGTGCGCTTGGCGCGCGCGAGGTCCGTTTTGAGCGTCGACATGCTTACCGACATCTCGTCACATAGGTCCCACAGGTCGATGGGGTCGCCATCGGGCTGCACGATCAGATGGTTGACGATGTAGTCGCTGCGTTCCTTTGAAGAACCGAAGCGCTCTCCGTCGTCCGTCTTGAGGACGTCTGCCGCAAGGTTGCGGTCGATTGTGTAGCCGACAGGCGTTGAGGTGAGGATTCCGGGGCATGAGGTGTTGATCTCGCGCACATAGGTCCTGACGCTTCGCACGCTCACATCGAGCGTCTCGGCGAGTGTCGCGGCCGTCTGCGGCGAGTTGCTGACAAGACTGCGGATAAGCTGATGATGTACCGCCCTCACGATAGCTCCTTCTACCTTGATTTCCTGCGCCTCATATTCCGCCAAATTGCAAAGGCGGGCAAGTGAGGACTTGCATGCAGGGGGTGAATCGGGACCGATACGCGCGTTTCACAACGGGCGTGCAAAACGCAAGATGCATCCTTGCGTGCAACGGGGTAGGGTTGAAGCGTCAAAAGGCAAGGGCCCTTGCAGCGACACAAAACAGAAATCACGCGGACAAGCGTGGCAAGAAAGGATACGACCATGTCTAAGCTCAACGTTCTGCTCGTATGCGGCTCGGGCGCAAGCTCTGGCTTTATGGCTGCCAATATGCGCAAGGTGATTAAAGAGCGCGGCCTTGATATCGCAGTGACCGCCCGTAGCGAAAGCGAGATCGAGAATTATATCGACGAGATCGATGCCCTCATGGTCGGTCCGCACCTCGCCTACATCCTCGACGACATCGATGAGTACACGCAGGGCGCCGATGTGAAGGTGATCCTTATGAAGGCGGACTACTACTCAAAGCTCGACGGCGCCGCCGCGCTCGACGACCTGCTCAGCAATATCGGCTAGGAGGATCGGATGAAAAAGCTGCTCGACTGGATGGAATCCAGCTTCACCCCCATGATGAACAAGATTAACCACAACGTTTGGGTGATCACGCTCAAGGACTCTATCAACCAGACCATGCCCTTGATCTTTCTGGGATCGATCTTCTCGCTGCTGAGCATTCCAGGGTCTGCCTTTGGATGGGAATGGTGGCCGCAGTTTGGCCAGCTCACCAACTGGACCATGGGTCTGATCTCACTCATGATGGCGTTTCTCATCCCCTTTAACTTTATGGAGAAGAGCCGCCTGCGCAAATCGCGCATCATCGCCGGTATCAGCGGCGTCATCCTCTTTTGCATCTGCATCACGCCGCGCCTGCAGGCCGATGAGGCAATCGGCTTTGCCCATAGCGCCTTCGGCGCGGGCGGAATGTTTGCCGCCATCGTCTGCGGCATTATCACGGGCCTGATTCTCAGGGCGTTTGGCAAGTTCTCGTTCTTTAGCGAGGAGTCCTCGCTTCCCGATTTCATCCGCGCCTGGTTTGACCAGATGCTGCCCCTGGGCACCATCGTGCTGCTCGGTTGGATCGTCGTGCTCAACCTCGGGTTTGACCTGTACAACACGGTTCTGATGATCTTCATGCCACTGCAGAACTTCGTCGAGACCTGGTGGGGCTTTGCGCTGTTCAACCTGATCGGAACCATCTTCTACGCCATGGGCATCTCCGCTTGGATCCTCACGCCTATCACCACGCCGCTCAGGCTTGCGGGCATCGAGGCCAACATGACTGCGGGTGCCGCCAACGTCTTCACGAGCTCGTTCAACTACTCGTATCTGACAATCGGCGGCGTGGGGTGCACGCTCGGTCTTTCGCTGATGCTCTTCCTCTCGCGCTCCAAGCGTCTCAAGGCGCTCGGTAAAGCCGTCGTGGTCCCGGCATTGTTCAACATCAACGAGCCCACGGTCTTTGGCGCGATCGTCTGGAACCCGATCCTCATGCTCCCCATGTGCATCAACACGGTGCTTGCGAGCCTGATCTCGTTCTTCTTCACCAAGATCGTGCTGTTTGCCCCCGTGCCCAAGATTTTGTTCCAGCTGTGGTATTGCCCGCTTCCCATCAGCACCTGGCTTGCCACCGAGGGCTCCATCCAGGCCGTGCTTCTGTGCGTGCTGATCTTTGTGGTGACGACGCTCGTGTGGTACCCGTTCTTCAAGGTGTACGAGAAGCAGGTTCTTGCCGAGGAGGCCGCAGAGGCCGGCGACAAGGACGCCCTCGATTCCGCAGAGGCATAAGCGGACGGTACGTATTGTTTTCTGGGCAGGCGTGGCGCGACGCCCTGTCTGCCCTGCTCAAGTAAGGAATGTTACATCATGACTGACGATAAGATCCAGGCAGCAATGTCCATCGTGCTCAACGCCGGCGACGCCCGCCTTGCAAACAAAGACGCGCTCGAGGCTATGGCCCAGTGGGACTTTGCTGCTGCCGAGGACAAGATGAAGCTCGCGCACGAGAAGATCACCGCCGCCCACAAAACGCAGACCGATGCGATCCAGGAGGAGGCCGCCGGCGGGGAGCAGGAGTACTCGCTTCTGTTCACCCACGCCCAAGATCACCTGATGACGGTCAACTCCGAAATCGTGATCACCAAGCAGATCCTCAAGATCTGCAAGAGCCTCGATGCCCGCCTGAGCGCGCTTGAGGGAGGGGAGAGCCATGCATAAGGTTCCCCGCACGTTTCCCGAGGGCTTTTTGTGGGGCGGCGCCGTTGCCGCCAACCAGTGCGAGGGCGCATGGGACGTCGACGGCAAGGCCCCGAGCGTGGCGGATATCAACGAGTTTCGCGACGATATCCCCATCGGTGAGAAGCACAACCGCGAGATCACCACGACGTTTATCAAGGAAGCACTCGAGAGCAAGGACCGCATCTTCCCCAAGCGCGAGGGTATCGATTTTTACCATACCTACCCTGAGGACCTTGAGCTGCTTGCCGATATGGGGCTCAACACCTTTAGGACCTCGATCGCGTGGTCGCGCATCTTCCCCAACGGCGACGATGCGGAGCCCAACGAGGAAGGCCTTGCGTTCTACGACCGGCTCTTTGACAAGATGATCGAGCTCGGCATGGAGCCGATGGTCACGCTCTCGCATTACGAGATGCCCATCAACCTTACCCTCTCCTATACGGGCTGGTACTCGCGCGAGACGATCGATTGCTTTGAGCGCTACTGCAAGGTCGTGTTTGACCGATATGCCGGCAAGGTCAAGTACTGGATTCTGGTCAACCAGATCAACCTGATCGAGCATGAGTCCTTTAACCATCTGGGCGTTGCCGAGGACAAGGTCGACGATCTGCCTTCTGCAAAGTACCAGGCGGTCATGAACGAGATGGTTGCATGCGGTCGCGCGACGCGCTATGCCCATGAGCACCATCCCGAGATGCAGATCGGCATGATGCTCTGCGGTGGTCCCTCGTATGCAGCTTCGTGCAAACCCGAGGACGCGCTCGCGACGCTGCGCTTCAACCAGATGCAGTTCTTCTTCTCGGATGTGCTGCTGCGCGGCGAGGTTCCCGGATCCGCATATCGCTTTTGGGAGGACAACGGCATCAAGGTCCAGATCTCCGACCAGGATATCGAGGACCTGCGCAACACGGCCGATTTCTGCACGTTCTCCTACTACTACGTGCGCGTGGTGAGCAAGGAATCGTTTGAGGACGGTTACGACGCCAAGCGCAACAAGGAGCTGCCGGCGAATCCGTGGGGCTGGTGCATCGACCCCCTCGGCCTGCGCTTTACGCTCAACGCGTACTGGGATCGCTACCGCAAGCCCATCTACATTACCGAGAACGGCGTGGGCTGCTACGACACGCTCGAGGAGGACGGGACCGTTCACGATCCGTATCGTATCGACTTCTATCGTGCGCACCTTGAGCAGGTGCGCGAGGCCATCGCGGACGGAGTCGACGTGCGCGGCTACTACGCTTGGGGCCCCATCGATATTGTGAGCTGCTCGAGCTCCGAGATGTCCAAGCGCTACGGCTTTATCTACGTCGATCGCGATGACTACGGCCACGGTACCGGCAAGCGCGTCCTCAAGGACAGCTACTACTGGGCCAAGCATGTGATCGAGACTAACGGAGCCGACCTGGATTAATTTGGTGGCCCATGCTATTGCGGCGCCGCGGCTGTCACGAGATCGGTATCTGGAAAGACGGCGTCTGCCTGTAGCGGCAAACGGGTTCGCATAGGGTGCTGTTGATCATGGCCCCGTCGGGAGTGTTCCCGGCGGGGCCATTTTAGCTACCTCGACCGTCAGTCAGGCAAAACGCTAGCGCTGGCAGCCGAGGCAGCTAAAATAGCCCCGTCCCAAATAACTACCCTTTAACCATGCGGAGAGGTCTGCAATTTATACAGTTCATTTGCTGTTAGGGGTGGTAATGCCGCTGCGATGCGGTAACCTCATTGATTGGTTTCGCGACAGCAACATAACGGTAATGTCGCGGAAACACGGCGAGCCTAATCTATGACTCGTTCGTTAGTAATCAACACCGCTTCTCACGCGGTGCCGATACGAAGGGAGTTCCGTATGGCCGAACTTACTGACCGCTTCGGGACCATGGTGTTCTCTGAGGAAGTCATGAAGGACTACCTCCCCAAGGACATTTGGAAGCGCCTTGCTGCAACCCTCGAGGATGGTGAGCCGCTCGATCTGGATGTGGCCAACGCCGTTGCTCACGCCATGAAGGTGTGGGCCATCTCCAAGGGCGCTACGCACTACGCGCACTGGTTCCAGCCGCTTTCGGGCATCACTTCCGAGAAACACGACAGCTTCCTCGAGCCCAACCACGACGGCACCGCCATTACCAAGTTCACGGGTAAGAACCTCATCCAGGGCGAGCCGGATGCCTCCAGCTTCCCCAACGGCGGCCTGCGCGCCACCTTCGAGGCCCGCGGCTACACCGCCTGGGATCCCACCAGCCCCGCCTTTATCAAGGACGACGTCCTGTGCATCCCCACGGCGTTCTGCTCCTACACGGGCGAGGCCCTGGACAAGAAGACCCCGCTGCTGCGCTCCATGACCGCGCTCTCGCGTGAGTCCAAGCGTGTGCTGGCACTCTTTGGCAAGACCCCCAAGAAGGTCGTTCCTTCCGTGGGTGACGAGCAGGAGTACTTCCTGATCAAGAAGGATGCCTACCGCAAGCGCAAGGACCTGGTCATCACCGGCCGCACCCTCTTTGGCGCCGCTCCCTGCAAGGGCCAGGAGCTCGAGGAGCACTACTTTGGCGCTATCCGCCCCACCGTCTCGGCCTATATGAAGGACCTGGACAACGAGCTGTGGGCGCTCGGCATTCCCGCCAAGACCAAGCACAACGAGGTCGCTCCCTGCCAGCATGAGCTCGCCCCCGTCTATGGCGAGGTCAACGAAGCCATCGACCAGAACCTGGTCATGATGGAGAAGATGAAGCTCATCGCCTCCCGCCATGACCTGGTCTGCTTGCTGCACGAGAAGCCGTTCGAGGGCATCAACGGTTCGGGTAAGCACAACAACTGGTCGCTCGGCACCGAGTCCGAGAACCTGCTCGATCCGGGCGACACACCGCTCGACAACCTGCAGTTCATCGTCTTCCTCACCGCGGTGATCGAGGCCGTCGATAACTATCAGGAGCTCCTGCGCGCTTCCGTCGCCTCGGCCGGCAACGACCATCGTCTGGGCGCCAACGAGGCTCCTCCGGCAATCATGTCCATCTTCCTGGGCGACCAGCTTACTGAGGTCGTCGAGAAGATCATCGACGGCAAGGCTTCCGTCCATGCCACGCGCGGCGTGCTCGACCTGGGCGCCGACACCCTGCCCAAGCTGATGCAGGACAACACCGACCGCAACCGCACCTCCCCGTTCGCTTTCACCGGCAACAAGTTCGAGTTCCGCGCCTGCGGTTCTGAGCAGAACGTTTCCGACTCCAACCTGGTGCTCGATGCTGCCGTTGCCAAGTCGCTCAAGTCCTTTGCCGACGCGCTCGAGGGCACGCCCGAGGACAAGTTCCAGGACGCCGCGCTCGAGTACTGCAAGAAGGTCCTGACCGATCATCAGCGCATCCTGTTCTCCGGCGACGGTTACTCCGACGAGTGGCCCGTCGAGGCCGAGAAGCGCGGCCTCGCCAACAACAAGACCACGGCCGACGCTCTGCCCGCCTTCGTTGCCGATAAGGCCATCGCGCTCTTTGAGGAGACGGGCGTTCTGACCCGCGCCGAGGCCCAGTGCCGTTACGACTGCAAGCTTGAGAAGTACAACAAGCTTATGAACATCGAGGCCACCACGATGATTCGCGAGGCACGTCGTACCTATCGTCCGGTCATCACCGCCTATGCCACCAAGGTCGCCAAGGGCCTTGAGACTATTCGTGCCGCTGGTGCGGAGGCCGCCATGCAGTGCGAGCAGAACACGCTCAACAAGCTCTGCAACGGTATCACCACCATCAACGACTCCATCAAGGCTCTCGATGCCGTGCACCAGAAGGCCGAGGCCCTCGATGGCCAGGAGCAGGCCATCGTGTACGCGCACGAGGTCGTTCCCGCTATGGACGCGCTTCGCGCCGCCGTGGATGCCATGGAGGAGATCGTGGCCGCCGACTACTGGCCGGTTCCGACCTACGATGACATTCTGTTCTACGTGTAACAGACGCGTTCGATTTTGCGTTCGAAGGGGTCTCGCCTGTGCGAGGCCCCTTCTTTTTTGCGGCTCAGATCTTCTGCGGGCTTGCTGCAGAGCGAGTGCCTCGTGCGAGGCATCCAATAAGATGTAACCTGTTTTGGCATAGACGCGCTTGTGGCGTTTGCCCATAAAGGGGAGGACTTGCCGATGAAGATATTCGAGATTGTGTTTAGCCCGACGGGTGGAACGGAAAAGGTGTCTGGCTACATTGCCGATGCGTTGGAAGGGGAGCCCGTTGCTGTGGATCTGACCGATTGCGGGCTTGGTTTTCGTACGGTTGCGATGACAAAAGAGGATGTAGCCGTGATAGCGGTGCCCTCGTATGGCGGACGAGTTCCGGCTGTGGCCGTGGAACGCTTGGGTATGGTGCGAGGGAACGGGGCACGGGCGGTTCTGGTTTGTGCTTACGGAAACCGCGCGTATGAGGACACGCTGGTCGAGCTTGAGGATGCGGCGAAGGGCGCGGGATTTCGGGTGATCGCAGCGGTTTCTGCCATTGCCGAGCATTCTGTTGTTCGTCAGTTTGCCGCCGACCGACCAGATGCACAGGACGCGGTACAGCTCGCTGGGTTCGCGCGTAAGATTCAGCAAAAGATATCTGAGGGAGATGCTTCTGAGCCTGCCATTCCCGGCAACCGACCCTACAAGAAAGCTGGGGGCACCGGTATGGTGCCTAAGGCCACTAAGGAGTGCACCGACTGCGGGGCCTGCGCCACTGCGTGCCCCGTTGGTGCCATCGATAAAGACGATCCCAGGCGGGTGGACAAAAAGGCGTGCATCTCTTGCATGCGCTGCGTTGCCGTGTGTCCGCATGCCGCTCGCGCGGTAAACCCCATCATGCTCTCTGCGGCTACCAAGATGTTGAGCAAAGCCTGCGTGGATCGAAAAGAATGCGAGCTGTTTATCTGATAGCGAGCACCCTGCCGGGTTCGAATCCCGGCGTTGGAGTAGAAAAAAGCCCGCCACCGAAATGGTAACGGGCTTCGCATTTCAAATGGTGCCCCCAACGGGATTCGAACCCGTGATATCCACCTTGAAAGGGTGGCGTCCTTGGCCGCTAGACGATGGGGACAGCGGGAAAGAGTATAGCAGACTTTTTTACCCGTTCACATATCGTTAGCAAACTGAAAAACCACCACAAAGGTGCCTGTCCCCTTTGTGGTGGTTGAGGTGTTAGGGGAGGAGCTTCATGGCGGCGTCGTGGGCGGCGTGTTCGTAGGCGTCGTCGAGGGGTTTGAGTGGCAGCAGCGCCACGGCCTGTGCGTCGCCGCGGCGCTCGAGGGCGTGGGCGATCAGCCAGTCGGCGAGCTCGGGGTTCTTGGGCAGCGCCGGTCCGTGCAGGTACGTGCCGATAACGCCCTTGTAGATGAGGCCCTCAAAGCCGTCGTCGCCGTTGTTGCCAGTACCCGTGACGACAGACGTTCCGAGCGGCGTGGCCTGCGCATCGAGCAGGGTGCGGCCGCCGTGGTTCTCAAATCCCACAAAGGGTTCGGGTGCCAGGTCGGTCTTGACGGCGACATTGCCGATCAGTCGGTCGGAGCCGCGCACGGTCTCGGCGGCAATGACGCCCAGGCCCTCGATGCGATCCTCGCCCATATAGTACGAACGGCCGAGCAGCTGATAGCTGCCGCAGATGGCAAGCAGCGAACCGCCGTCTTCAACATAGGCCGCGACCTTGTCTTTTTGAGCGAGCAGCTCGTGCGCCACGGCCAGCTGATCGCGGTCGGCGCCGCCGCCCATCATGACGATGTCGGCATCGGAAAGATCGAGCGTCTCGCCCATGCGGACCTCGTCCACGTGAACGGGAATGCCGCGCCAGGCGCAGCGGCGTTCGAGAGCGATGACGTTGCCGCCGTCGCCATAGAGGTTGAGGGCGTCGGGATACAGGTAGACGATGCGCAGGGGGCACGAAAGCTCGACCGGCGCAATATCGGTGGGAGCAGCGCTGCCATCGGCACGCGTTACGGCGCGGGAAACAACCGAGCTTGCGTCGGCGCCCTTGAGTCCGTTGAGCTCCTTGACCAGCGGCGGGAAGGCTGTGTAGTTGGCGACGGCGTAGAAGGTGTCGTCGGCGGTCTCGTCTGCCACGGCGCCGATCGCCTGCTCGATATTAGAGATGATGGCGGCGTCGATGCCGGCGTACTTGAGGCGTACCTGCATGTCGTGTGCGCGCGTGCCTCCAACAAAGGCGACAAGCCCCGGGGTATCGGCGATGCGCTCGAAGTCGACATCGTAGATCCACGAGACATCGTGGCCATCGGCATCGTTATCGTTTAGGAAGAAGGCACAGAGCCTGCCGCCTGCCGTTTTGATGGACTGGATCTGGCGATCGAAGCCCACGGGATTCTTGGCCAGGTTGGCCTCGACGGTGCGGCCGGCAATGTTCCAGCGGCCCATGCGTCCGCCGGCGGGCACATAAGAATCGAGCGTGGGCTGCAGATGCACTGAGTCCACACCCAGCTCGTGCGCCGCAAAGAAGGCGGCGGCAACGTTGTAGACCATGTACAGGCCGTTGTAACGCGTGGCGATGTGCGTGACGGGCGCGCCGTCCTCGGGTCCAAAGACCAGGTCAAAGCCATAGCCGTCGCAACCAAGCTCAACGCCCGTCACGCGGCGGAGCAGCGTGGGGCGACCCCAGCCACACGAGGGGCAATGGTAGGCGCCCAGCTGGCCGTACTGCACATAGTCGTACTCCAGCGGGGCGTTGCACTGCGAGCAAAAACGCGAGTCGCTGATGCGGTCGGACTCGGTGCCCGTGGCGCTGTCGATGCCAAAGGCGATGCTTGTGTTGGGGACGCGTGCGGCGATCGAGGCACACAGCGGATCGTCGGCGTTATAGATGAGCATCGTTGTCGGCGAGAGCTCGAGCGCGTGGGCGATGACCTCTTGGGTGTGGTCGATCTCGCCGTAGCGGTCCAGCTGGTCGCGGAACAGGTTGAGCAGCACAAAGTACGTCGGCTTGAGCTTGGGCAGGACACGCACGGTGTAGAGCTCGTCGCACTCAAAGACACCCACGCGCTTGCCGCTGCCGGCACGCTTGAGGTCGCTGCGGCTCTCGAGGAGTGCCCCTACCACGCCCGGCTCCATGTTGTTGCCGGCACGGTTGCATACCACGGTGGCGCCGCTGGCGGCAACGGCGTCGGCGATAAGGTTCGACGTGGTTGTCTTGCCGTTGGTGCCGGTGATCACCACGCTGCGGTCGACAAGACCCGCGAGGTCGCTCAGCAGCTCGGGGTCGATTTTCATGGCGATGCGGCCGGGAAGCACGCCGCCCTGGCGCTTGAGGACGGAGCGCAGCCCCCAGCGGGCGATATCGCTCGAGGCGCAGGCGAGAGTTGAGCGGAAGTTCATGAAGCCATTCCTAACATACGTGACATGGTCGTGGCGATTGCGCGGTTAAAAGCCGTAACGGCGCGCAAATTCCTGGGCAAGCTGCGATACGTCTTCGCAGGCGCTGGCCCAGGAGGCAAAGTCGGGGGTGTCCGAGATGATGCCGTCGGCCTCCCAAACCGCTTGGTGCGAAAGGTCCCAGGGGTCGTGCGGCTCGGGCCGGCAGGGAAGGTACGGCGTCTGATACATGGGGTTCAGCAAAAAGAAGGCGCCGCCCTCGCAGCGGTTGGCAAACTCGCGCAGCGCGCGTGTCGCCGGGCGCATCTTGTTCGTTTTGAACAGCAGAATCGTGCGGGCGAGCAGATACCAGGGGGAGTTTTCGAGGGCATCGGCGCCCATCTGCTCCTCGAGCTGGTGGGCCAGGGCAAAAAAGCCGTCTTGGTCTTCCAGGCGAGCGAGGGCAAGTAGCACGGTGCCTGCAGCTCGGGTGGGATAACCTTCCGCCTTCAGAACGCGGCGAGAATAGTTGGCAGCGGCACGGTAGCGAGCGCTTGCCATGCACAGCTGCGAGATGGCCTCGAGCGTGTGGAGCCATCCGATAAGAGCCGGCTCGCTTACGGTGAGGTCGGCTGCCGTCACGCCGTCTGCCAGTACCTTGTTGGCCCAGTAGTGCGGGGCCTCCATGTCGAACCCGGGCACACTTTGCTGCAGGTAGTCGGCCGTGGTCGCCTCGAGCCTCATCAGGTCGCCCAGGCAGGCGTCGACGGGCGTGTCCGCCAAAATGATGGCGAGCAGCTGGGCATCGACGGCAAGCGCGTCGACGCGAACGATCTTGAGCAGCTCATCGCGCATATCGTCGAACAGGCGGTTACGCGTCTGCTCAAACTCCTCATCGCTGCCCATGTCCTCGATGCGATGGAGCTCGTCGAGCAGGTGGCGATGAACGCCGGCATAGGACAGCAGCGCCTGGGTATGCTCGGTCTGCGCATACTTATGAGGGCTGACGCTCACATCGTTATGGACAAGCTCGCGTGCTGCATCGGTGAGTTCGGGGTGCGACGCAACGTAGACGCGCTCCAGGTAGGCAGGGATGTAGACGCTCGGATCCATTAGAGGTCTCCTCCCTTAAACGGCAAGCCCTGCTCGGCCGCCCGCAGGATGCGCTCGTCGATCTGGGAACGCACGATGTCGTTGGTGGCGACCCAGGCGGCAAAGCTGGCGTTGTCGGGGGCGCCCAGGCCCTCCTGCAGTACCGGCGTCGCCTCGGACAGCGCAAGGACGAGCTCGTCGGTGGAGCCTGCACCCACGTTGACGCGGGCATAGACGCCATCGGGAAACTCGGTTTGGAAGTAGAGCGCCTCGGCTGCGTGCGGGCACGAGCGCACAAGGATACGCAGGTAGTGCTCGGCACCCTCGTAGTCCAGCTCGCGCCAGGCAGCGCTCATCAGCGCGATGAGCGTCCAAGGATCTAGGTCGCGCTCCGCATCCTTGGGGCGGCGGCGCAGCGGCGTGTTGGCGAGATAGGGCACGGAGTGGGCAGAGCGAAAGCGCTTGAGCTCATCGGCGGGGTACTCGAGCTTTGCCATGGCGAGCATCGCGGTGTGGCGGACACCGGCAGGGTCGTTGGGCGCAAAGTCCAGGCTGCGGTTTGCGGCCTCCAACGACATGCGGTAGCGGCCGCTAATGAGGGCACGCGACGCAAGGGCGGCAAGCCAGCGCAGATAGGGGCGGCGCGTAAGGTCGCCCGCGGCCTCGCGCTCGTAGGGATCCTGCGCCGAGGCGATCTTGAGCGCCAGGTCGTGCTCGACTTCATCGCACTTGGATACCAAGTACTGTACGTATTCCTCGTTGGAGTTGGCGGTGAGGGCGGTGAGCATACGCTGGGCATCCCAGTTGGCCGGGTCGAGCGCGGCCGCCTCGCGAAGCATGTTCTCGGCAGCTGCCTCTTCTTGCTCTGCCTGGGCATCGTCGGGGATAAAGGGAATGCGGTAGTCGACAGCCTCGACCACCTTGGCGATCAGGTGCCCGGCGCGGTCGCGGTCGTGCACGATGAGCGGCGCGGGGTTGCGGGTGAATTGTTCCATCAGACGCTCGACGGCAGGGCCGTCGGTGAGCGGGATATTGTCGCGGCGCAAGGCCTCAAGAACGAGGCGATGGCAATCCTCTTGAATGGGATCGAATGCCATGGGGCCTCCTTTGCTGCGGTTAGGGTTCAAATGTCTCTATATAAGGTTCTAGTTTACCCGCATGTGGTACACCGGGGGTGCCGCACTTGGACATGCACCTTTGCACCACGAAGGCGCTTGTCTTGCAGACGCCTGCGCACCGGGCGGCCAAGTGGTATCACGATGACGCAAACGGTCGATTTTCGGCGGCGAACGGCGTGCATTTTGGAAGGACGCATGCCGATCCCGGATAGGTGGCCAACCACCATAAAACGTTTGCCCAGCGTGGGGCAACAAATGCCATACAAGGGTTTTCAGGGATAGAAAAAACGTTTCATCATTGGAAACTTCGGATGAATAATCAATCAACTAAAACGGTAAAATAGTGCGTGTCCGAGCGTTGAGACGTTTAGACATCGCGCGTCGCTATCGCCGGCGACGCACAAAACGGTCCTAACGGAGCCAATCGGGTGCTCCGTTATATATGCAAGTCTAAGAGGGGCTTGTTTAGGAGGCACAGTATGGGACGTTTTACCAATCCTCGCGATCTGTACTTTGGTGAGGGCGCTCGTCACGAGGTCAAGAACCTCAAGGGCAAGAAGGCCATCATCGTTTCTGGTGGCAGCTCTATGCGCCGCGGCGGGTTCCTGCAGGACGTTGAGGCCGACCTCAAAGAGGGCGGCTTCGAGGTCAAGCTGTTCGAGGGCGTCGAGTCCGATCCGTCCATCGAGACGGTCATGAAGGGCGCCGAGGCCATGCGCGAGTTCGAGCCCGACTGGATTATCGCCATCGGCGGCGGCTCGCCCATCGATGCCGCTAAGGCCATGTGGGTCTTCTACGAGTATCCCGAGGAGTCCTTCGATAACATCATCCAGCCGTTCAGCTTCCCCGAGCTGCGTCAGAAGGCTCACTTCTGCGCCATCTCCTCTACCTCCGGTACCGCTACCGAGGTTACCGCCTTCTCCGTCATCACCGACTACGCCAAGGGCATCAAGTACCCGCTGGCCGACTTCAACATCACCCCTGATGTCGCCATCGTCGACCCCGAGCTCACCTACACCATGCCCGCCAAGCTGTGCGCTCACACCGGCATGGATGCTCTGACCCACTGCATGGAGGCCTACGTTTCTACCTTCGCCTCTATGTTCACCGACGCCAACGCCCTGCACGGCATCCGCGAGATCGTCGAGTGGCTGCCCAAGTCCTATGCTGGCGACCATGAGGCCCGTCAGCACATGCATGAGGCTCAGTGCATCGCCGGCATCGCCTTCTCCTCGGGCCTGCTGGGCATCGTTCACTCCATGGCTCACAAGACCGGTGCAGCCTTTGAGAACGGCCACATCATCCACGGTGCTGCTAACGCTATGTACCTTGGCAAGGTCATCCAGTGGAACTCCAAGGATCCCCGTGCTGCCGAGCGCTACGCTTATGTGGCCAAGGAGATCCTGCACCTTCCCGGCGAGACCAACGAGGAGCTTATCGCTGCGCTCGTCCAGAAGATCCGCGACCTCAACGACCAGCTCAACATTCCGCAGTCCATCAAGGATTACGCGAATGGTGGCGTGAAGGTCGACGCCGAGAACCCGCAGATGGTTTCCGAGGAGGAGTTCCTCGCCAAGCTCCCCGAGATCGCCGCGAACGCCGAGCAGGACGCCTGCACGCCGGAGAACCCGCGTGAGACCAAGGCTGCCGACTTCGAGAAGATTCTCAAGGCCTGCTACTACGACACCGACATCGATTTCTAATCGACTCTTGTTATCGTAACGAGGGGCTCCGCACGTATCCGTACGGAGCCCCTTTCTTTTTTCCTTTAGAGAATGGGATAGTTATGGCTGCAATTTTCAATAGCCCCAGCAAGTACATCCAGGGTCCGGACGAGCTCGCCAAGCTCGGCTCCTATGTCGAGCCGCTCGGCGCTAAGGCTCTCGTCATCGTGACGCCTTCGGGCAAGAAGCGCGTCGGTGCCAAGATCGAGGGCGGTTTTGCCGAGGCTAAGGCCGAGCTGCTGTTTGAGGACTTTAACGGCGAGTGCTCCAAGGGCGAGGTCGATCGCCTGGTTGCGCTTGCTCGCGACAACGGTTGCGACATCATCGTCGGCGTCGGTGGCGGCAAGATCCTCGACACCGCGAAGGCCGTCGCCTATTACCTGGAGTCCCCGGTTATCATTTGCCCCACCATTGCTTCGACCGATGCCCCGTGTTCGGCGCTTTCGGTGCTCTACACCGACGATGGCCAGTTCGATAAATATCTCTTCCTTAAGGCAAACCCCAACATTGTCCTGATGGATACGACGGTTATCGCGGCGAGCCCGGTGCGCCTGACGGTTTCCGGTATGGGCGATGCGCTCGCAACCTACTTTGAGGCCCAGGCGACGCATGATGCCGACGGTGGCACCTGCGCTGGCGGCAAGGGCGTCATGGCCGGTCTGGCGCTCGCCAAGCTCTGCTACGAGACGCTTATGGCCGATGGCGTCAAGGCCAAGGTCGCGCTGGAGAAGGGTGCGCTCACGCCTGCAGTCGAGCATATCATCGAGGCCAATACGCTGCTTTCGGGCATTGGCTTTGAGAGCTCGGGCCTTGCTGCTGCTCATGCCATCCACAATGGCCTGACGATGCTGCCCGAGTGCCATGGCATGTATCACGGCGAGAAGGTCGCCTTTGGCACCATCGTCCAGCTGGTACTCGAGGATGCTCCGACTGAGAAACTCGAGGAAGTCTTGGGCTTCTGCATTGAGCTGGGCCTGCCGGTCACGATGAAGGAGCTTGGCGTTGCCGAGCTTACGCGCGAGCAGGCCATGGTCGTTGCCGAGGCCGCTTGCGCGCCCGAGGACACCATGTGCAACATGCCGTTTGAGGTGACGCCCGAGATGGTCGCAAACGCCATCCTGGGTGCCGACGCACTGGGTCACTACTACCTCATGGATGAGTAAATCAAGCTAAAGAAGGGGCAAAGCCGACAGACGGCTTTGCCCCTTTTTGCTATGGTGCAAACTAACCTGACCCCATCGCACCAAGTTGGTGCAAAGGGGTCAGGTTACTTTGCACCAATCGTTGTTTGATGAAGGGCGGATTCTCGTATGGCGCTTCCTATGGTTTATGGCGGTCCCGGCCGGTATGTTCAGGGGCCGGGCGAACTTTCGCGTCAGGGCAGGTATTTGTCATGGTTGGGTTGTGCTGCCTATGTCTTGTTTGACCAGGGCACCGAGGATCGGCTGTGCAGGCAGATTGTCGATGGATTTCTGGACGAAGATCTAAGCGAGCCGTTCTTTAAGATTTATGACGGTCCGTGTACGGAAGAGGCCGTTGTCGAAATGGCTCAGGAAGCCCAGGCTGAGTATTGCGACATGGTGGTGGGTATTGGCGGCGGCAAAATGCTCGATATCGCCAAGGCAGTAGCGTTTTATGCCGAGCTGCCGTTGTGCGTATGTCCCACGGCGGCTTCGATGGACGGTCCGTGCAGCGCGATTTCGGTGCTGTATCACGAGGATGGGTCGTTCGATCGCTATCTGATGCTCGAGAAGAATCCGGACCTGGTCGTGGTCGATACCAACGTGGTCGCGGCGGCTCCACTGCGTATGACGGTCGCCGGTATGGGCGATGCGCTGGCAACGTACTTCGAGGCGCGTTCGTGCGCCGCGGCGAGAGGTGCGAACGAGCACGGTGGCGCGCCGGGGCACTTGGCACTGGTCGCGGCACGTGCCTGCTACGACACGCTTATGGAATGCGGCGTCGCTGCCAAGCGCGATCTCAAAAAGGGGCGTACATCGCCGGCGGTTGAGCGCCTGATCGAGTGCAACATCCTGCTTTCGGGCGTCGGCTTTGAGAGTGGCGGTTTGGCGTTGGCGCATGCCATCGCCAACGGCCTGACGATTTTGCCCGAGTGCAAGGCTATGCACGGCGAGGCCGTAGCGTTTGGTCTGGTGGTCCAGCTTCGTCTGGAGCGTGCGCCCGAGCTTGAACAGGTGCTCGAGTTTTGTCAGCGCGTTGGTCTGCCGACGACGCTCGAGGAGCTGGGCCTTGGCGAGATTTCCGATGCCGACCTGATGAGCGTTGCGGATGCGGCCTTTAGAAACGAACGCAATATGGCCAACGAGCAGGCCAAGGTGACCAAGCAAAAGCTCGTCGAGCTCATGCGCGAGGCATAGTTTGGCGCTTGATCGACCTTGTGCAATCGGGGCGGCGATAGGCCATAGGCTATTTGCCGCAAAGGTGCTCCGCGTGTAATTTGCCCGAGGCACGGGCCGATAGCGTATCATTATCTCTTGCTTGTTTGCACTGCTCAGGGAGGGGCCGCGCATGGCGCAGGAACACGATCTATTTGATGACATTATCGAGATCAGCAAGGGTTTCGACTTTCTTAAAAACCCGCTTGGCGGTGTGACCGATGCACTCGATCCGTCGGCGCCGCAGTGGAATCCTGCCGACTACAAGGAGCGTCCGCGCGGCAACACCATTCCGTGCTTGACCTGCAAAAACGAAAAGAGCGGCTGCACCGCGTGCATGGACGTGTGCCCGGTCAACGCCATCGAGGTCGAGGAAGACGCCATCGAGATCCTCGATACCTGTCGCAAGTGCGGCCTGTGCGCCGCTGCCTGTCCGACCGAGGCGATCATCTCGCCGCGCTTGGCGCCCAAAAACCTGTATGACGACATTGTCTCGGCAGCTACGAGCCACGAGACCGCCTACGTCACCTGCACGCGCGCCCTTAAGCGCATGCCGCGCGAGAACGAGGTCGTCGTTGCCTGCGTGGGCGATATTACGGCCGAGACCTGGTTCTCGGTACTGGCGGACTATCCCAACGTGAGTGTGTATCTGCCGTTGGGCGTGTGCGATAAATGCCGCAACACCGGCGGTGAGGACATTCTGGGCGAGGCAATCGCTACCGCCGAGGAGTGGGCCGGTACGGGCATGGGCCTGGAGGTCGACCCCAAGAGCCTCAAGTGCCATAAGCTTCGCGAGTACGAGCGCAAGGAGTATATGGAAAAGATCGCCCGCACCACGGGCCTAACCGTGACTAAGCTCAACCCGGCGACTGCGGCACTGGCCTCAGTGACGCAGAAGTTGAAGGCCCACCGTCACCAGATCACGCAGCTTGAGCGTACGCTCAACACCATGTGCGGCACCACGACGACTAAGCGTCGCCGTTCGCTCACCCATGGGCGGCAGCTGGTGCTCTCGACGCTGCAAAACCATCCCGAGCTTGCCCAGAACATGCAGGTGAGCACGCCGGAATGCGATTTTGACAAGTGTACGTCGTGCGGCGAGTGCGTCAATGCGTGCCCCACATCTGCCTGTGATTTGGTGGGAAGCGGCCGCTTTGCGTTGGAGTCCACGTATTGCTTGGGCTGTGGTGCCTGCGTCAAGGTGTGCCCTGAGCATGCGCTCAAGTTGGTTGAGCACGACGCGTCCAATCTGGTCGTCGTCGATCCCGAAGCCGAGGAAAAGGCCGCCCAGAAGGCTAAGGCCCACGAAGAAGCCCAGAAGGTCAAGGCCGAGGCGAAGGCCAAGCTCGACAAGATGCTCGATCAGGTGGAGAAGCTCGCGGACTAGTCAGCGACCCCTATCTCTGCTTCATTCGTGCCGCCGTGGCGTCCGGGTTCGCCCAGATGCTGCGGCGGCGCTATACTTATGCAGTTTGAAATGCTTGTACCAAAAGGAGCTGTCGTGTCCCTTTCCATCGGTATCGTGGGCCTGCCCAACGTAGGCAAGTCGACGCTGTTCACCGCGCTTACCAAAAAGACTGGCCTTGCCGCCAACTACCCGTTCGCTACGATCGACCCCAACGTGGGTATCGTCGACGTGCCCGATAGCCGCCTGCAAAAGCTTGCCGACATCGTCAACCCGGGTCGCATTGTGCCGGCTACGGTCGAGTTTGTCGACATCGCGGGCCTGGTGAAGGGCGCCAACGAGGGCGAGGGTCTGGGTAACCAGTTCTTGGCCAACATTCGCGAGACCGACGCCATCTGCGAGGTCGTGCGCTACTTTAAGGACCCCAACGTTATGCGCGAGGTGGGCCGCACGGGCGAGTTCGTCGATCCCGCCGGCGATGCCGACACTATCATGACCGAGCTCATCCTGGCCGATATGGGCACGCTCGAGAAGCAGCTGCCCAAGCTCGAGAAGGAGGCCAAGCGCGACAAGGAGCTCATGCCTAAGTTCGAGGTTGCCAAGCGCTTGCTTGCCTGGCTCAACGAGGGCAAGCGCGCCGCATCCATGGAGATGACTGACGAGGAGCGTTCCGCCGCCAAGGGCCTATTCCTGCTCACCATGAAGCCCATCCTGTATGTGGCCAACGTAGACGAGGACATGCTCAACGAGGACCTGGCGCCCATCGACGGCGTCAAGCCGCTGCCCATCTGCGCCAAGATCGAGGCTGAGCTTTCCGAGCTCGATCCCGAGGATGCTGCCGACTACCTGGAGAGCTTGGGCCTGGAGCAGCCCGGTCTGGACGTGCTCGCACAGGCAGCCTACAAGCTGCTCGGCCTGCAGTCGTTCTTTACGGCTGGCGAGATGGAGGTCAAGGCCTGGACGGTGCGTCAGGGTGCGACCGCTCCGCAGGCCGCCGGCGTCATTCACACCGACTTTGAGCGCGGCTTTATTAAGGCCGAGGTCATTGGCTATGACGACTATATCGAGCTCGGCGGCGAGCAGGGCGCCAAGGCTGCCGGCAAGCTGCGCATCGAGGGCAAAGAGTATGTCATGGCCGATGGCGACGTCGTGCACTTCCGTTTCAACGTGTAAGGACAATGCACATGTTCAAATATGGCAAAAAAGCCGGCTACATGGGCATCGCGCTGCTGGTGCTCGCGGTGCTTCCGCTGGTAGTTGCGGCGTTTGTTCTCCCCAACATTGGTCCCGAGGTGGCAACGAAGTTTAACGCGGCCGGCGAGGTGACGCGCTGGGGCAAGAGCTACGAGCTGCTGGCGCTGCCGGTACTCAACCTGCTGCTGAGCGTGGCGACCTACTTTACGGCGGGACGCCAGGCCAAGAACAATGAGGACTCCGCCGCCATGGCGCGCATCGTGTGCGAGCGCTACCTGCGAAACGGCTGCATCACGGGTGTATTCCTCAACGTGATCAACGTCTACTTTATGTATTCGGCGATTACCGGCACAGGCTTTGGTCTGGGCTTTTAGCTTGTCCTAGTAGGCAACGAGCCTGCAAGCATATTCGATGGCTGCTGCGAGGCCGCCGCTCGATCGTGGTTGAAAGACCACATCGGCGGCGGCCTCGTTTTCGTATCCGGCGTCGCGAAGGGCAAGTGCGATACCGGCTTCCAGGAGAAGGGGCAGACCACGTTGGCTGGTTGCGATTACGGCAGCCTGATTGAGCGAGCAGCTGTGCGCTTGGCATTGGATGGCAAGTTCACCTTGCGCCGGGCAAGGGACCAGAACGGCGGCGACGCGACTTGATAGCAATGCAAATGCTGTGCGCTCATCGGGCGAAAGGCATTCGGCTTCAACGACGACGAGCTTGGGCGGTGCGCTGTTTGTGCGAAGCATGGCTCGGTACATGCGGACCGAAGAACCCGACATAGAAAACTCCTGTGTATTCGTTTAAACGTAAACTATAGTTTACGTTTTTGTTCAGCTCCATTTCAAACTCGGCTGCATGGACGAACGTGCGAAACAGATTCTTGGCAAGCGAGTCGAGCAGACGCGCAGGGACCTTGGTATCTCCAAGGTCGATTTTTGTGTGGCGACAGGAATCAGCCGACCCTACCTCGACCGAATCGAAGATGGGACGGCAAATTTCACGCTCAAGGTTCTATTTAAGATCGCGCCCGCACTCGGCATGACGGTGTCAGAGCTTCTCGAGGGTATCGAATAGGGAATACCCGTCGACAACTGAATTAGGCCATCGGGATGCGGTCGTGGTTGACTTGGCTGTAGAACAGGCGCTGGATCTCGGCGGCATCGCGTGACTGGCCGAGCGCCCACATGGTCTTGGCCACGAGCGTCTCGGTGGTCATGTCGTCGCCGCGCAAAATGCCCGGATGGTCGGCGTAGGCACGGCCGACCTCATAAACACCCAGGTCAAGACCCTCTTCGGGAACCTGCGTGGTCATAACGACCGTGCGGCCCGAATCGACCCAGCGGAAAATTGCCTCCTGGAATGACTCGCCGGACTCGCCAAACTCGGGAATACCGCCAATGCCAAAGGTTTCTAGGATTACAGCGTCGTAGCTATCGGCAAGGGCGTCCAGTATGCCTGGGTTCACGCCGGGTGTGAGCTTAAGAACAAACACACGCGGATCGATGCTGTCGTAGAAACGAACCGGATTTTCGTTCAGGTGAGTGCCGTGGAGCCCGTTGCGTACGATGCGGTCGTTGCGGATGTAGGCAATGGGCGGATAGTTGACGCTAATGAACGCGTTAAAGCTCATGGTGCGCTGCTTGCGGGCGCGCGTGCCGGCAATGGCTACGCCGCCAAAGACAATCGAGACGTCGTGCGAATGCTCGTCGAGCGCATAGAGCAGGCTCTGGTACAGGTTGAGCTTGGCGTCGGTAAAGGGATTGCCCATGGGCTTTTGCGAGCCGGTGAGTACGATGGGCTTGGGGCTGTCCTGAATCAGATAGGAAAGCGCCGCCGCGGTGTAGCTCATGGTGTCGGTGCCGTGCAGAATCACGAAGCCGTCGTGGTCGGCATAACCCTCGACGATGACGTCGCGGATACGCATCCAGTCGCTCGGACGCATATTGGTGCTGTCGATGTTCATGGGCTGCACGACGTCGAGCTCGCAGAGGCCCGAGATCTCGGGGACGCTCTGGGCGAGCTCCTCACCGGTCAGGGCGGGGGAGAGGCCGTTGCCGTCCTCGGTCGATGCGATGGTGCCGCCCGTGGCGATGAGAAGGATGCGCTTCATGCTGGTATTCCTATCGTATTTGCCGCCGCAGAGGCGGAGTCGTTCGGCAGTATTGTGGCACAGGGCGTCCAATGTTCAAACGTATTACATCATCTGTAACGTTTGGTAACACTTCAATTGCCGTCAAATAGGCCCCGGTCGTGCGTTTGCCGTGCGCTGATGGCTGCGAGGGACGAGAAACCCCATATAACGTGTACACTATGTAAGCTGTTTTCGTTTATTCGCGCGGGTGGGCACAGGCTCCCCGCCAACAAGAGGGGGAAACCATGGATCAAAAGGCTTCCGCAAAGGTCCTCGTACTCGACTTTGGTGCGCAGTACGGTCAGCTCATTGCCCGTCGCGTCCGCGACCTCAACGTGTATTCCGAGATCGTTCCCTGCGACATCTCGGCCGATGAGATTCGCGAAATGAACGCCTCTGCGCTCATCCTCTCTGGCGGCCCGGCTTCTGTGTATGCCGAGGACGCTCCGTCCATCGATCCCGCCATCTTTGACCTGGGCCTTCCCGTTCTGGGCTTTTGCTACGGCCATCAGATCACGGCCGTGACGCTCGGCGGCAAGGTCGGTCACTCCGAGGTGGGCGAATACGGCCGCGCCACCATCACGCGTACGGCCGGCGCCAAGCTCTTTAACTCCACGCCTATGGAGCAGACCGTGTGGATGAGCCACCGCGACGCCGTGTCCGAGGTGCCCGAGGGCTTTACCGTTACCGCCAGCACCGACGTGTGCCCGGTTGCCGCCATGGAGTGCGTCGAGCGCAAGATCTTCACCACGCAGTTCCACCCCGAGGTCAAGCACTCCGAGTACGGTCAGCAGCTGCTGAGCAACTTTCTGTTTGAGATCTGCGGCCTGGAGCCCAACTGGAGCATGGATAACCTGGTCGAGACCATGACAGCCGAGTTCCGCGAGAAGGTCGGCGACGACCGCGTGATTCTGGCCCTGTCCGGCGGCGTCGACTCCTCCGTCGTGGCTGCGCTGGGCGCTCGCGCCGTGGGCAAGCAGATGACCTGCGTGTTCATCAACCACGGCCTGCTGCGCAAGGGCGAGCCCGAGCAGGTGGAGGAGGTCTTCACCAAGCAGTTTGACGTCGACTTTATCCACGTCCACGCCGAGGACCGTTATGCCGAGCTTCTGGCCGGCGTGACCGAGCCCGAGGAGAAGCGCCGTATCATCGGTACGCAGTTCTGGAAAGAGTTCTTCGCCGTGGCGCAGCAGCTCGAGACCGATGGCAAGCCGGTCAAGTACTTGGCTCAGGGCACCATCTACCCCGACATCATTGAGTCCGGCGCTCGCAAGACGGGCGGCAAGACGGCTACCATCAAGAGCCATCACAATCTGATCCCGTTCCCCGAGGGCGTGCACTTCGACCTTATTGAGCCGCTCGACCACTTCTTTAAGGACGAGGTCCGCGCGCTTGGTCTGGCGCTCGGTCTGCCGGGTCATATCGTGTTCCGCCAGCCTTTCCCGGGCCCGGGTCTGGCCATCCGCATCATCGGTGCGGTCGACAAGGAGAAGCTCGAGATCCTCAAGAATGCCGACGCCATCGTGCGCGAGGAGCTCGACGCCTATAACCAGCGTCTGTTTGAGCAGACCGGCGAGCGCAACTCCGAGCATAGCTGCTGGCAGTATTTCGCCGTCCTGCCCGACATTAAGTCCGTCGGCGTTATGGGCGACGAGCGCACCTACCAGCGCCCAATTATCCTGCGTGCCGTCGAGTCCAGCGATGCCATGACCGCCGACTGGGCCAAGCTGCCCTACGACGTCCTGGCCCGCATCTCCGGCCGCATCGTGGCCGAGGTTCCCGGCGCCAACCGCGTGTGCTACGACATCACGTCCAAGCCGCCCGCGACGATTGAGTGGGAATAGAACATACGTTCGATAAAATAATATAGTATCAGATAGCGGGCACGGTTTCAATTGAATCCGTGCCCGCTGCTGTATGCGTGTCCTTGCACGCCCAATATGCGCCGTAAAAGCCGTCTTCTTCGACGTCAAAGTGAATGCGCTTCGTTTTCGCCTCTCAAAATCTTATTTTCACGATTTGCATTTTCATCCCGTTGTCACCGACCCTTGCGAGAAACCGGAAAAAGCAGCTGACAGAAGAGTCTCTCAAATCGTTGTAGCCCAGCATATAGCCGCGACTTGTGACCTGCAGACGGCTGTCCCACGTGCCGATTTCCTTGGCGGCATCCGAAACCGCAAAATATGCCCCCACATCCTTGATTTTTGCAGTCTTAAGCCATGTTTTTGCGATCATCTTTACCGCCGTCCGATTGGCAGCATCAAAGACCAGCACACTGCCGGGGAAAGCGTCCGCCATCCCCCGCACCAGTTCCCGGACCTGCTGGGTCAGAAAGTAATAGAACACCCCGGAGGCAAAGAACACCGCCCCGCGGGAGGCATCGATTTTGCTAAACCATGCGGTGTCTTTCAGGTCGCAGGGGATATTTTGTTCTCGATCCCCGGCGGGCAGTAGCTGCTGCCGCAAGGCAATCACATCCGGGAAGTCCAGATTGTAGATCTTGCATCTACCGTTGTCGCAGGTTCTGCCGGTGTTGTCCAGCCCGCAGCCCAGATTGACCACCGCCGCATTGGGGTGGCCTTTCAGGTAATCCCGCACCTCGAAAGCAAGATCACTCTGCCGTGTGGCCACCTCCAGCGCACCAAAGCGCTGTATCAGGCTGCGGGAGTTTTTCTCTGCCTCTGAAAAGTCGTAGTCGATCTGGTCGAGCAGACGAACCGCTGTTTCATCCCTGTAAAGGTTCGGGTACAACTCCGTACACAGCTTCCGGGAATACAGCGGGAGGATCAGCGTCTCCTGCACGGTGTTTTTCTCAATTTTACATTTCATAGGTTTCTTCCTCAGTGAATAAAAACTGTCATAATTGCCGCCAGCATAGCCGCTATGACCGTCATGCCTATCGCCATGTGCAGGATGGATGCAAAAATGCCCGTGCTTGATACCCCTACTTCCGCGCCGTGACGCAGAGCCACTTTTTCTTTTTGTGTATCTGCACCTCGTGAAAACCCGCCTGCTCCAGACATGCCTTTAATTCAATGTCCTTGTAGATGGTCATGCCGCCGATGATCTGCGTCCACCTCTCGTCCTTGTCCGTATCGCCATTGCTCTCGTTGCAGATAAGAATTGTCCCGCCTGGCTTCAGCGTCCGCCAGACCTCACGGAAGCATCGGGGCAAATCAGGCCAAAAATAGACGGTCTCAAAGGCCGTGGCGGCATCGAAGTAGCTATCCTCAAACACCATATCCGCCACACTGCCTTGCAGAACGGCGCAACGCCCCTCCTGAATTGCAATTCGGTTGAGCTTTCTAGTCTTCTCCACGCTGACGGGCGAATAGTCGACGCCCTTGACGACGCCATGCGGGCATTTTTTCAGCAGCCGTTTTATGTTCGCCCCGCCGCCGCAGCCGCAATCCAGCACCTTGGCATTTGGCGCAAGTCGTAGAAATCGAAGTCCCCACCGCGCCACAGGGCTGTGGCCCAGATTCATCATGGCAACCATAAGTTTTCCGCCGAGGCCCACGGGCTTGCGGGTGTTTTCAAAGAACGACATCTGGCCCCTCCGATTTCGTGCATTCCGCATAGGTCAATGGGAACGAGGCCTTCAGCACCGCGCTTTTCTGCACCGCCCAGCCGTTTTGACGCAGGAAACGCAGGTATTCCTCGCTTGTCCACCTGCTGTGGAGGGGGAATCCCGCCATACTCATGAAAAAGGCTTTTGCCTTGCCGGAAACCGAGTTCCCCGCGTGGGTGAAGGTTGGCGCGATGAGCACGCCGTCGTCCTTCAGTACCCGCCTGATTTCTTGCAGTGCCTTTTCCGGATGCGGCACTATGTGAAGCGCGTTGGACGCGATCACCACTTCGAAGGACTTCTGTGCATAGGGCAGGCGGAACATATCTTGTACGGAAAAGTGCAGCTTTGCGGATTGATTGTCCCGCTTTGCTTCAAGGATCATCTTTGCAGAAGCGTCCGTAGCCTCGATGTGCGCCGCCGCATCCACGATGCTCTTTGCGATAAGCCCCGTGCCGGTGGCAACCTCCAGCACGGTTTTTGCTTTCACCACCGGCCTGATCAGCCCATACATCTTCTCATACGCCGCCCGGTCCTTTCGCATGAAACGGTCGTACCGACCGGCATTCTTGTCCCAGAAGCCCTTGCGTTCGTGCATGGCTATCGCCCCCCAAACAGTTAGAGCAATCTAACTATAACACACGAATCATGCAGTAAGATAAGGCTAACCTTATTTCTTGGCCAAGACGCATCTCTTCGGTTTTGCTTATAACGGTGTGAGTCAGATACTAAGCTGGAGCTGAAGAAGGAGCTTGGCGGACAGGTAGGTCGATACCGGTTCCCGGAACGGTGATCCAGCCAATTACACCAGGGCTCTAGTCATGCAGGTAAACCCAATCCATGACGGGAAATAGGTCCTTTTCTCTAGCTCGACGTCTTTCGGAGCTTGACGATTTGGACTGATGGAGGTGAGAAGTCCCTCACTGCGCCAATACCAGAAGATTGCGCTATAGACATCTCTCCGACCCTTTGAATCACCCCTTTTCACGCCACCCGCTACGAACCCCGGCGGAAACTAGGGAGTGATTAAAAAGGCGACCTGCGGTTTTGCGAATCAATTGAGTCATTCACAAAATCGCGAATTAAGGGCCTGATTCGCCCAAATTGCGCACGAATTGGCCCTTAGGCGGTACGACGCGACACGCATCGACAACACTCGGCCTGGATTAGTCACTGAGCGGGAATAGCGGGAACTGGCTTTTGAACTCGCGTTTTGATACCGTCGAGTACCGCCTGATGCTGTTTCGGCGTCGCCATAGAGTAAAGCCACCAGCGAAATAACGGGAATAAAAGCCTCCGGACCCTCTGGTTCGGAGGCTATCTTTTTGCATATCTGCCTAAAACGACTCCTTGCCAAAGCCCCTTGAGCATCGGGCGGCATTATTGAGTGTGGGCGTTATCGTAGGTATCTTTGATTTCTTCTGGCAAATTATCGGGAATCAGCGCCTTCACTCTATCCTCGTTGCCATCTTGGATTGCCTGCTCGTAGTACCAGCATTTGAACTTCAGCATGTCGAGCGCGCGGTTCATGTTCACGATCTCCGACTCCATGTGGGCCTTGCGCTCCTCGAACATGGCCTTGCGTTTGGGGTATGTTGAGGGACCCTCTGCGCACCATTCCATGAACAGCCGGATGTCCTTGATCTCCATTCCAGCCTTCTTTAGGCATTCGATGACCCGAAGCGCTTCGAGTTCCGTATCGCTGAATCGGCGAATGCCGGATGCCCGCTCCAGCCCCGGGAACAATCCCTGCTTGTCGTAATATCGCAGCGTTGAAGCGGGCAAACCGAACATTTCCGCCACCTGTCCGATTGTGTACATGGCTCCTCCGAAACAATGTCGAATTCATTCCTTGACCTAAAGTCAGGTTTAGGTATTACCTTCATTCTCGTCAATGTAAATCGGGAGCGCAAGGGGTATTCCGTAATGGGCAAAACGGTTTTGATAGTTTCTTCAAGTCCACGAAAGAATGGCAATTCCGAGACGCTGGCGGAGGCTTTCGCCAACGGCGCGCGGGAGGCAGGTCACAGCGTTGAGACCGTGCGTCTGTGCGAGAAGCAAATGGGCTTCTGCAGGGGCTGCCTTGCCTGCTTAAAGTTGGGGCGTTGCGTCATCCAAGACGATGCCGTGGAAATTGCCGCCAAAATGCACGATGCGGATGTGCTGGTGTTTGCAACGCCCGTCTACTACTACAGCGTCTGCGGCCAGCTCAAAACCATGCTGGACCGCGCTAACCCGCTTTTTGGCTCCGATTATGCATTCACCGAGGCATATCTGTTGGCGACGGCGGCGGAGAACGGGCGCTCGACCTTCGACGGGGCGAAAAAGGCGATGCAGGGATGGGTTGACTGTTTCTCCCGCTGCACGCTCGCTGGAACGGTTTTCGCCGGCGGCGTGAACGGCGTGGGCGAAATCGCCGGGCATCCCGCTCTGGAGCAGGCGCGGCGAATGGGCATGGGAATCTAGCCGGGCTGTTTGGCCGCGCGGAAACAGATTTGTGCCAAAACTATCGACAGGAGGAAATCGATCATGGCAGTTAAACAGACGGCAGGCAGAGACGCCCTGGGGGAGTTCGCTCCCAAATTCGCACAGCTCAACGACGACGTGCTGTTCGGCGAGGTGTGGAGCCGAGAGAGTGAGCTCTCCCTGCGCGACCGCAGCGTGGTGACGGTGGTTGCCCTGATGTCGCAGGGGCTGACGGACTCTTCGTTCAAATATCACCTGATGTCCGCAAAGAACAATGGAGTGACCAGGACGGAGATAGCGGAAATCCTTACGCACGCGGCGTTTTATGCGGGTTGGCCCAAGGCGTGGGCTGCCTTCCGCATGGCGAAGGAGGTCTGGGCGGCCGACGATGCCGCCGACGCAAGGGCTCAGCACCAAAACGAGATGGTTTTCCCCATCGGTGCCCCCAACGACGCCTTCGCGAAGTACTTTATCGGGCAAAGCTACCTCGCGCCCCTTTCCACCGAGCAGGTCGGTGTCCACAACGTGACGTTCGAGCCCGGCTGCCGCAACAACTGGCACGTCCATCACGCCAAAAGCGGCGGTGGGCAGATCCTCGTCTGCGTGGCTGGTCGAGGGTTTTACCAGGAGTGGGGAAAGCCGGCACAGGAGCTGCGCCCCGGCGACGTGGTCAACATCGCCCCGGGGGTGAAGCACTGGCACGGCGCCGCGCCCGACAGCTGGTTCTCGCATCTCGCGTTGGAGGTTCCGGGCGAGGAGACCTCCAACGAGTGGCTGGAGCCCGTGGGCGACGATGCATACCTTAAAGCGACCAACAAGGAGGCTTAAGCACCGTCGCCCGTCCGCGCCGCCGAGAGCAGCGCGCCCAAATCTGCCTGAATCGCCCCTGCCTTGCTTCCGAGCTGCAGCGGAGCCGAGCCGTTCGAGATGTTGACGCTCAACAGGTGCGCATCCGGCAGCTTCGCGGTCATGCTCCAGAACGGGAGCGTGATGATGCCGGGGGTCATCTCGCCCACGCCGAGCTCCAGCAAC
>NZ_CZAQ01000009.1 GCF_001404695.1 Collinsella aerofaciens
CGAGGCGGCATAGGATATCAACCGTGTTCCAGGTTCCAGGACGCCGGGCCGACTCGCTTCGGATCGGGCGCTACACCAACTTTCTCGACACTACCACGATAGCGACCGAACCGCAACGTGGGCAGCGCCGGATTTCGTAGCCAGCTCCCGCCGCGTCGTCGAACATGGCGGCGCGGATGACGTCGCGCACCGACTCGATTGCGCGGCGGCGCTCGGACTTGCTGAGCCGGGATAGGCCCATCTTCAGGCTGATGACAAGATCGTCGGCGTCCATGGTTCCTCCTTCAACGTTAATGAAGGATAGCCCGTCGCGGTGACATCGGATTTATGTCACTCCTGGTCTAACAGAGCCAAAAATTTTGCCGTTCCTATCCGGCGTTTGCGCATTGCGCCGGATAGGTCGGGCGGTCATTCGGGCAGGTATATTTCGCAATAGCCAGCAATGAACGCTTGCATTGCGCAAGACGTTACATTATCTTCTGAAACATATGGCGCACCTTGTCCAGGCGGCTGTTTGGACGGCGGGGCTGGATGACCGGCTGACCGACAGCGGCCTGATATCCTTTCAGCTCTGTAAGGCATACGCTCCGCCCGTTGGTGTAAAAGGCCAGATCAGTACGGTATGCCTGTATACAGCGGGCGGGAATCTCGCCAGTAATGACAACTTCATCCTTTTTTACCTGGGCCGTTTCGATGGTGGCACAGTATTTCGGTGCATCATGATAAGCCCTGGAAAGGTATTCCTGGGGCGCATAGAGGATGAAGGAGAGATAAGGTTCCAGCAGCTGCGTCCCCGATTCCTTCAATGCCTGTTCCAATACAATCGGGGCCAATGAGCGGAAGTCCGCCGGCGTGCTGACCGGACTGTAATAAAGCCCGTATTCAAAGCAAATCTTACAGTCCGTTACGTTCCAGCCGAACAAGCCCTGCTCCAGCCCGTAACGGATACCATCCCTGACAGCGTTTTGAAAACTCTGGTTCAAGTATCCCAGCGAAACCCGGCTCTCGTATTGTACACCGGAGCCAAGCGGGAGTGGTGTAACAGACAGTCCGATGGATGCCCAAAACGGGTTGGGCGGCACCTCGATATGGATGGTGTGGCTGGCTGCTTTGAGCGGCCGCTCCATATAAATGACGGTGGGTTCCTTTACCACTGTTTCAAGCTTGTATTTTTCCGACAGCAAAGCGGAAACAACCTCCAACTGCACCCGGCCCAAAAAAGAAAGAATGATCTCATGGGTGATGGAATCCACCTCGCAGCGCAAAAGCGGGTCAGTATCCGCAAGTTGCGTAAGAGCGTCCAGCAGCCGTTCTCTTTGCGCTGCCGTTTTCGGCGCAATCGACGTCCGCAGCATGGGGAGGGGGTCCTCACGCCACCTTTTACGAGGGAGCCGGGTTGGGTCCCCTAATACATCGTTTAACCTCACGCTGTCGCTGGGAAGGATAACAATTTCACCCGGATAAGCGGTGTCTGTCCGAACAATTTCCCCTTTGGATGGAATACGCATCTCTGTGATTTTCAGCTTTTCTCTCCCGGCCAGGGCCACCGTATCCCGCAGGCGCAGCGTTCCGCTGTATAGCCGCAAATAGATGAGCCGCTGGCCACAATCTGTATACTCCACCTTGAAAACGCTGCCGCATAGGGCGTCGCTCCCCTGTTCCCCAATCGGTTGGAACAGCCCTGTCACCGCATCCATCAACGGTTGAATGCCAAGGCCCTTTTTGGCGCTGCCATGATAGACCGGGAACAGGGAGGCGTCTTGAACCCGCCGCTGTTCCTCCTGCGCAAGTTCTTCCCGGCTGATTGGTTCTCCTGCGATATACTTTTCCAATAATTCATCGTTATTTTCGATGACCGCATCCCATGCTTCTATGTCGGTATTTTCCTCCAGGACTATTTCCGGGGACAGCGACACCGTCTGCTTGATGATAATATCGGCGGAGAGCTTATCCCGAACAGACTGATACACGCCCTGCAAATCAACGCCAGCCTGGTCGATCTTATTGATAAAGATAACGGTGGGAATGTCCATTTTCCGCAGGGCATGGAACAGAATACGGGTCTGGGCCTGCACACCATCTTTAGCGGAGATCACCAAGATGGCCCCATCTAAAACAGCCAAAGAGCGGTACACCTCCGCCAAAAAATCCATGTGGCCGGGCGTATCCACAATGTTGACTTTACATCTGTGCCACTGGAAGGAAGTGACTGCCGCTTGAATGGTAATCCCACGCTGCCGCTCCAAAAGCATGGTGTCCGTCCTCGTTGTCCCTTTTTCGACGCTCCCCGGTTCTGAAATGGCTCCGCTGGCATATAGCAGGCTCTCCGTCAAGGTTGTCTTTCCAGCGTCTACATGGGCAAGAATCCCGATATTGATAATGTTCATGTCTATCCTCCATACAAGGCCCAAATGGGCGCAAAAATCCCCAGCGGCTAATACTTTTACCGCTGGGGATCATGACTTCGGACAAACAGAAGTATGACGGCTTACATGAGCCGCTGTCCGTCACGATATTTACTAAAAAGGCAAAAGTATTCTTAAATTGGGTACAAAAACTAAGCCCCTGCAAGGGGCAATCATTTTTGCGCCCATTATCAAATTTTATTTAAGAATACCTTGCCGCATATTTTTTACTCCTTTTCTGGATTAAATCATTGTATCACATCAGTTTTAGGAAAGCAAGTACCTAAAAGAAATTTTTCTTCCCCTTATATGTAACAATCATACCGGCTTCCTAGCGTTCAGAATGGTTTCTGCTGTCTGCTGTGGTGTTTGGTTGGAATTGTCCAGCCAAAAGCCGATCCGTGGTGTTGTCTGCATAAATGTATCGTATAAGGTTTCAACCGTAAAGCCGGAATAGCCTGTTTTCTCCCTGTATCGTTCCCTTCCTTTTATTATTTCCACATCTGGACAAAGAACGACAACCTCAACAGGGTATTTATGCGGCACAAAAAATATGTACATGTAACTAATTCAACACATTTATAATTTGAATAAGGACATTATAGCATTTACTAAATACAAATTCAATGTATACGGAAATAAAGATATAAGGAGTGGGAAGGATTCCGCCGTAGTCGGCATTGTAGGAAAATCCAAAAGTTTAGATTTTCCCACAATGCTTATCTTTTGGTCTTTGGTTCGGAATAGTGTAGTGCTGGCGGTCTATCTCTTGTTTTCGGTTGCTTGCTTCCTTACCGTACATGAGCATTGATCCAGGGATTATCGAACTCGGGCTTAGGCATCGCTTGGGCCTCGGGCGCAGTCTCGTTGCCGATGAGCTCGGACTCGTAAATGAAGGTGTCGTCGCCGAGCGCGTCGTAGGCGGCGACCGGGTTGCCATCGGCATCGCGGTACGGTGTGCCCTTAAACACGGCGCCGTCATAGGCCACAAGCTGGCGGCCGGTCTCATTCTCGAAGTAGTACACGAAGATACCTTTGAGGGCCGCACAAAGCGGGATGGCAATAATCATGCCGATGGGGCCCATGAGTGCCGAGCCAATAACGAGCGCCGTGAGGCTCATGATGGGATGCACCTGCACCGAGCTCTGCATAACCTTAGGCGAAATCACGTTATCGGTGACGTTTTGCGCGACCATCGTCACAATAAGCGTCCATAACGCCAACATGGGGCTGAACATGAAACCAAGCACTGTGGCGATTGCTGCGCTCACCCAAGGACCGACGACCGGAACCAAATGCATGATGCCGGTAAAGATAGCCATGAGCGCCGCATACGGATGGCCGATGATCATAAAACCGATAAAGGCGAGGAAACCACCACAGATGGACGTCACGACCATACCGCGCATGTAGCCGCCGACAGAGCGAGAAAGGATGGCGACCATAAAGCGGTACGAGGTCTCCTTCTCCTGACCGATGATGGTGCAAATCTCGTGATGCATGCGAGGGTAGTCGCAGGCCATCCAGTAGGCAAGCACCAGACCAAGGAAGATCACGAACAACTGCGAGGCCGTATTGGTGATGAGCGGGAACACACCGCGGCCAAGCTCGGCAGCAATCTGAGACACATACTTCGATGCCACGGCAACCAGCGACGAAAGATTATCGTCCAAATACTCCTTGAGCGGCGTGTTGTTGAGCGTCTTGGCATGCGAGATCATCTCGTTGAGATCGCCACCTGCAACACGAAGCTGCTCGGGCAGGCGGCTCAGGACTTCCATGATCTGACCAAAGAGAATCGGCGACAAGATGCAAACGACGCCGACGAGCACGGCAACAACAACAATAAGCGCGATAAGCGAACCGATGCCGCGATTCACGCCATGGTGCTCGAGCCAATTGGTGATCGGGGACATCACAAAAGCAATGATGGAGCCGACGGCAAGAAACTCAATAACCGGTGCCAGGATGCCCATAAGGTTAAAGATGACAGCAGCAATAACAATGCAGCCGACAACGGCCCAAATGCGCAGCGTCAGAATGCGGGTGTCGCGCAGCACGCGATCGGTTTGTTGGGGGTGCTCACTCATGAACGAATCATCACTCCGTCGGGGTCGATCTTGTCCTGAATCTTCTTAAGCGTGCGGCGCAGCAGACGCGAAACCTGCACCTGAGAAATACCCAGCTTCTTGGCAATCTCAATCTGGGTCATGCCCTTCACAAAGCGCAGCTCGATGACTTCGCGCTCGCGCGGCGAGAAATCGCGGATGGCCTCTTCAATGACCAGACGGTCATCGGTAAAGTCGAGCTCGTTGTCGTCGTCGGCGTAGCGGTCGAGAATCGAGGGCGCATCGTCGGAATCGGACGCACCAGGAGCCTCGATGGGCACCGAGGTATAGGCCGAAGACGATTCCATAGCCTCCAGGACCTCGTCGACGGTCACGTCCAGGTACTCAGCGATTTCTTCGACCTTGGGCGAGCGCTGCAACTCGTTGGTAAGCTTGTCGGTAGCCTGGTTAACCTTGGCAGAAAGCTCCTGCAGGCGACGAGGCACGCGCACGCTCCAGCCCTTGTCACGGAAGTGACGCTTGATCTCGCCCAAGATGGTGGGCGTGGCAAACGTGGTGAACTCGAGCCCGCGCTCAGGGTCAAAGCGGTCGATCGCCTTGAGCAGGCCCAAATAGCCAACCTGCATCAGGTCGTCGAGCGGCTCGCCGCGATTCTTAAATTTGTTGGCAAGAAACCTTACCAGGTTCATATGGGACATGACGAGCTGCTCGCGGGCTTCCGGATCACCGGTCTCCTTATAACGACGAAATAGCTCGCGGGTTTTCTCCTTGTCCCAAGCGGCCTTGCCGCTCCGGGAACGTTCGGTCATATTAGATATCCGCCTTGAGGTCGAGGGAAAGCGTTAAGGGCGCCGCAGTCTTTTCGTAGGAATCGCACACGCTCGCGAGGATGAGCTCGGCATACACCGCAGCCTGGTCGTTTTCATCAACCGTAGCCTGGTCTCCAAAGGTAATAGTCATGCCAACGTGAGTCTCATCGACATCGAATTTGATGGTGATGTCGTCGCAGTCGACCGCGGTGCACCCAAAGATGAAAGCCTCCTCGGCAGCCATGCGGATGTCCTCGATGCGATCGACAGACATGGAGCACAGGGCACCAACGTTGGCCGCCGTCATGCGCACAAGTCGAGCGAGACGCGGGTCGCCGGCAACGGTCAGCGTGATGGGGCAGGTTGCTTCGCTACTCATCGCAGGACTCCTCAGAGGACTCGGCGGGCGTATAGGTGTAATACTGAGCCGGCTTGCCAACATGCTTATGGCAATCATCGTCGCCCGCGGCGGCCTCGTCCCCGGCTTCGCCAATCAAGACGCGCTCGGTCGGCTGCTCGGCTTCGGCGGCAGAGGAAAGCTTGCGCTCGGCGTCGGCCGCGGGAGCCTTCACCTTGTTAATGAGTTTCTGCACGGCACCTGCCGCGGAATCAGTTACACTCGACACAGCATTGCTGGCCTCGGCCATGCTGCCCGTAACCTCGGAAATGTCGCGAACCACGGCCTCAACTTCTACGAGATTGGAGGTAAGGGCGTCGACGGCGGTCTTGCTCGACTTAAGCAGCGGCTCCATCTGGGCAAGTGCCGGCGTAAGCTCGTCGACAGCACCGTCGAGTTTTGCCACCACCGGCTGCGCCTCGGCGATGGTGTTGTTGAGGTCGTTCACGGTCTTATCGAGCGAATCGACAACGTTGCGGGTCTTGCGCAGGGTAAGCGCGAGCTCAACGATAGCCCACACGCCGGCAACGGCGAGCAGCAGCAAGGCGATTTGAATGGGACTCATACAAGCCTCCCAAAGGAATCGAAATACAGACGCTTTCCATGGTACCCCAAAGGGGACCGAACATGCCAAGAGCAGCAACGTGGGACAAAATTATCAGCAGCTACTTCGGTGCATTCCCGCTACGGTCACGTTCGCTTTGTTCTACGCGCCATTCTTCCCAACCACGGCCGGCAGGCCGCCAAAATGCACCGCGTTCTAAGCCTTCGGGCAAATAGCGCTGGTCGACCCAGCCTTCGGGATAATCGTGCGGATACTTATACACACCGTATTCATCGCTGCCCGGGCGATGGCGATCGCGCAGATAACTCGGCACCTCGCGAAGCCCACTAGAGTGGATATCGGCAAGCGCCGCATCGATCGAAGCCTCACACGCGTTGGATTTAGGCGCCAAGCACACATAGAGTGCAGCCTGAGCCAGGTTAATACGGCACTCGGGATAGCCAATGACCTCGGCAGACTTAAACGCGGCATGCGCCACCAAAAGCGCCTGCGGATCGGCGTTGCCAACGTCCTCAGAAGCCTGAATCATAATACGGCGAGCGATAAACTTGGGATCCTCCCCCGCATCAATCATGCGCGCGAGCCAATAGATCGTAGCATCGGGGTCGCTACCGCGCATAGACTTAATAAACGCACTGATAATGTCGTAGTGCATGTCGCCGTTTTTGTCGTACGAAAAGCCACGACGCGGGTTGGCAATCTTTACGTCATCCACGGTGATGGGATAGCGCTCCCCCGCCGCCGGCGCTGGCGTTCCCTCCGTATCGGGACGCGTGACGGCAATCTCGCTCGCCAGCTCAAGTGTCGTCAGGGCCGAGCGTGCATCACCCGCAGCCAGCGTACAAATGGTCTTGACCGTATCCTCATCGGCCGAGAACTTACCGTTCAGGCCCTGAGGTGCCTCGAGCGCACGCTCGATAAGCATGGCGATATCCTCGTCCTTTAAATGCTCAAGCTCCACGACTCGACCACGTGAGAGCAGCGCCGAGTTGACCTCGAAGTACGGATTCTCCGTCGTAGCGCCAATCATAATGACGGTACGGTTCTCAACTGCATGCAGCAGGGCATCCTGCTGCGACTTAGAGAAGCGGTGAATCTCATCGATGAATAGAATGGTGCGGCGGTCGTACGTATTCAGGCGCGTCTTGGCCTCGTCAATCACGCGGCGCAAGTCCTTTACGGTGCCCGTCACGGCGCTGACCTCGACAAACTCGCTCTTGGTATGGTTGGCGATAATGTGGGCCAGCGTCGTCTTGCCCGTGCCAGCCGGGCCGTACAGAATCACGCTCGACAGCACGTCATGCTCAATCGCGGCGCGCAGCCACGAGCCCTTACCGACGGCCTTTTGCTGGCCCACATACTCGTCGAGCGAATTGGGGCGCATACGCACCGCAAGCGGGGCATTCTGAAAAGAGCGCTCGCGCGTCGAAGCAGAAAAAAGGTCGTCCATAGCCATCCCGTGCATCAATCAAAATCGTTGTTGACCAACAGTATACCGAAAGGATACGAACTACCGTTCGTTAATATAGGTGCGGTGCGGAAACTTTAGACCTGGGAACAATTTGCTCGTCAGCTCGCAGAAATAACCATCCGTCATGCTTGCGATGTAATCGACGACAGTCTGATCCTTGTCGTCCTGCCAAGCATAGATGCGGCCATAATAGGAAAGCTGCTGCTCAATACGCGAAATGTGGTGCTTAAAGATGTAGGAGGACTCGTCACCCTCGTTTATATCCTGCAGGCAACGGTCGTAGAGCTTTTCGAACGCCTCACGCAGCTCCTCCTCGGAATCGCCTTCGATACCGCCCTTGCTATAGATCTTCTCGTAGTTCTCGCGCTTGGCTCGGCGGATCTCCTCAAACAGGTCCTCGCTCATCTCGATACGCGGTTTGCCGTAGCTATGCTCAACGATATCGATGGAAGCGTGCGTGAGAATCCAGCTGTTATAGGCGCCGCCCCGACCATCGTCAAAAGCGTCGGGCGACAGCAGGCCCGCGGCAATGGCGTCCTGACGATCACGACCGACGTAGGCGAGGATATCCGAGATGCGAACGACGCAGCCCTCGAGCGTCATGGGACGCAGGTGCCCAATGGCGCCATAGCCCGTGGCGATGCAGTCCTCGACCGCCTGATCGAACTGGTCAAAGGAGCCCATATCCGACAATTCAAACACGCGCTGCTCGTACTCGCCGTTATGGCATAGCACGCCGTCGAGCGTCTGGAGCGACACGTTGCGACCGTACAGGGCATCGAGTACGCGCACCGACTGCACGTTATGGAAAAAATAACACCCCGTACGCTCGTGATAGATATCGTTGAGGAAGCGCTCGCCGGAATGGCCAAAGGGCGTGTGACCCAAGTCGTGGCCCAGGCCAATCGCCTCGATCAGGTCGCAGTTGAGCCCCAGGGCGCGACCGATATCGCGTGCGATGCGCGAGACAAGCTGTACATGGAGACCACGGCGCGACAGATCATCATTGCTACGGAAGCTAAAGACCTGCGTTTTGCCTGCATAACGCGTGTACGCCGGAAGATGAAGAATCTTTTCAGCATCGCGCATAAATGCCGGACGCATGAGCGTGCCTTTGTCGGCAGCGCGATCAATACGACGAATGACCTGGTCATCGTTGCAACGATACGGGTTGACATAGCCCGAAGCACGATCTGCGGCAATGCGCTCGACAAGTTCGGGCGATAACGCCGAGGGAATACGGTCCATGCGCGCCTTAATGACGGCCGTTTCTTGATTAGTTGCCATGGCATGCTCCTTAAGAAGGATGCGCAATCGGTTACAATGTGCAGCCCACGACCTCGATTATGGCAAATATCGGCACCAAAAACGGGAGCAATGGCAAGGAGCGCGATTTTGCGATGAGGCAGACGGCAGCAAGGGACAGGAGCGCAGCGGCAAAGGCGACAAGGGCGCCCAGAGGATCGAAGGTGCAAAGGGCAAAGAGCGCCTTGGCATCCCCCATGCCAATACCAGGAGCCTGGCGATAACGCCGCCAAAGCGACTCGGTCAGCACAAGGGAAAGGTACACGATGACCGCAAGGCCTGCGTGGTCAAGGGCTGTGTTCAAGCCCCTATCCAGCCAGACGCCTGCAAGCGCTGCCACCGCGCATGCGGCCGCAAGCGCGTTGGGAAACCTTCGCTCGCGAGCATCAATCACCGCGCCGGCAAAGGCGCAGATCCAAAACGGGATATAGACCATCGAATACCTCCCTGGAGCGGCCGGTCAAAAGCAAAACCACCACAAAGGTGCCTGTCCCCCTTGTGGTGGTTTTGGTGGTGGTTATTTAGCGCCCTGCATGACCTCGTCGAGGGTGACGCTTACGGCGTGCTGCGTCGGGACCCAGTCGACCTTGAGGAACAGCGCGGCCACCGTAATGGGGATATAGCTGAACATAAAGATCGGGAAGGTGAACAGGTTGGTCACCAAACGCCACTTTTGTGCGCAGTGAATGTGCTTGTATTCAAAGATGGTCGTGAGCAGCGCCAGGATAAAGAAGGTCTGGTACATCATGGCGAAGGTCATGATGAGCGACGCCGCGCATGCCTGCATCTCGACCTCGGTAGCCAAAAAGCCGTGCGAAAGACCGCCGACGATCAGGAACGTGGCGTTGGCGAGCATCGAGATCAGCGATAGCAGCATGCCGGGCGCAATCGTCATAAACATGTCGTAGGCGGCAAAGCGATGATAGCGGAAGGTTGACTTGACCAGATGTTTACCGTAGGTAAAGAACACCTGGTAGAATCCCTTGGTCCAACGCATACGTTGCTTCCAGGATGCCTTAAACGTCACAGGCTGCTCGTCAAAGAACTCAGCCGGCGCATAGCCAATACGAATACCATGAATAGCGCAGAATGTAGTGAACTGAATATCCTCGGTCAGCGTATGGAACTGCCAGCCATGCATGCCTTCGATAACACTGGCAGAGATGAGGTAGCCCGAACCCGAGACGGCACAGGACGTCTTGCAGATGTTGCGCGCGTTGTTCAGAAAGCGCGCTTCGCGCAGATACCAGGTGGCATTGGCTGCCGAAATCCACGAGCTGCCAAAGTTCTTGGAGTTACGATAGCTCGTGACCACGTGGAAGCCCTGGTCAAAAGCATCGTTCATCTTAGACACGTAATCGCGGGCGATAACGTTATCGGCATCAAAGATAAAGTATCCTTCGAAGGTATCGGGATACTCGTTTAGAATACGGTCGAAACCGAAGTCCATAACCCAACTCTTGCCTTTACGGGCCAGGTCATTGCGCTCGTACACAATGGCGCCCGCCTCGCGCGCGAGCTGCGCTGTGTTGTCGGCGCAAGCATCGGCGACCACAAAGACCTCGATAAGCTCGGACGGATAATCCTGGTCCTTGATGGAGCGAACGAGGTTGGCAATCACGGCCTCCTCGTTATGAGCCGCGATAAAGAAGGCATACCGATGGAGCTTCTTGGCCTTGGGAGGAGCGACCTCGCCACGGAGAGCGCCAATGACAAAGAAGACCACCTGGTACAGAAAGCAGACCGTGAGTAGCGTAACCACAATCTGGTTAAAGATCACGATGGGCGTGTTAGTTTGTAAAAAGGCGAGCATGCAGGCTCCCGAGAACGCGTTACGTAAACAACCGTATATCTTACCGTAGGCTAACCGAGTTCAAGAAACCACCTAATACTGGCTAGGCTTCGAGCAGGCCGAGCTGCGGTACGATTTCGTCGCCGGCAGCAGTGCGACCAAGCGAACGCGGGGCTAAGTCGTCGAGGACGGCGGCGAGATCCCACGGCAGCTCGTCGCGGCACTCAATGCGCTCTCCCGTCACGGGATGAGCGAACGCCACGCGCCAGGAATGGAGGAATTGCCTGGTCAGACCCTGATCGGCACGCGCATCGCACTTACCGTAGAGCGGATCGCCCACGCAGGCGTGGTTGATATGGCGCATGTGCACGCGAATCTGATGCGTGCGACCGGTAAACAGGTGACACTCAACGAGTGTGTAGCCGTCATCAAAGCGCGTGGAATCAAAGCGCTCAAGGACCTTAAAGGTCGTGATGGCCTGGCGCGCAAAAGGATCATCGGAAACCGCCATCTTGACACGGTCACGTGTAGAACGGGCAATGCCGGTGTTAATGGTGCCCTCATCCATGGCGATATGACCGTGAACGAGCGTAATGTAGCGGCGGTCGAGCGTGCGCGTACGGATAAGATTTTGGAGCGCGCGCTGGGTGTCGTCGTCTTTTGCCGCGAGCATAAGGCCCGAGGTGTCACGATCCAGGCGATGCACGATGCCGGGGCGGTCCTCGCCCTGCACGGTGCCCAGATGGTCAATGCCACAGTGATAGACCAAGGCGTTCGCAAGGGTGCCGCTCTCGTGGCCATGGGCGGGATGGCACACCAGACCGCGCTGCTTGGAGAGCACGATGAGGTAGTCGTCCTCGTAGCGGATATCGAGGGGAATGGCCTCGGGAATCACATCGGTGGGATCGTGCGGCTCGGGCAAATCGACCGAAATACGGTCGCCGGAGCGCACGGCATACTTTTTTGACAGGCATGTCTCGCCGTTGACGGCAACGGCACCGCCCTCGATCATATGCGCGCAGGCAGAGCGCGTAGGGCAGCCGTCATTAGCGCCCAGATAGGCGTCAAGACGCTGACCAGCGGCATCGTCGGCAACAAGGATATGGATGTCGGCCATTAGCGCTCGCTCCTTTCGCGAATCTTGCGGGCACGCTCCCCACGCTGCTGGGCCTTGCGCTTAGCGCGGGCCTCGTCACGGGCGTTGAGCTCGGCGGTCGCGTCGACCTCACGGGCCGCAGGACTCAAGAACATGTAGCCGATGAGGGCAAGCATCACACCGACCGTAATGCCGACATCGGCCACATTGAAGACGGGGAAGTCGATGAAGGTGATGGCAATAAAATCGGTCACAAAGCCAAAAGCCAGACGGTCGATCGCATTGCCAATGGCGCCGCCCACGACCATGGCCATGCCCACAACCTCAAAGCGAGCAAGCTGGGGCGCGCGAAGCAAGTACACCGCGATCGCAACGATAACGACAAACGCCAGCACGGCAAACGCGAGGCCATGTCCCTCGCCCATGCTAAAGGCAGCACCGATGTTACGCACAAAAAGGAAGTCGATCACACCGGGGATAACAGTCACATGCAGAGCATCGCCAACGGCACGAACCGCAAGCTTGGTCAGCTGGTCAACAAGCAGCACGGCCAACGCCACGCTACCAGCAACACCCAACCGCCAACGCAAAGGCGGCGTCATATCCCCAGTACGACTCAAAGAAATCCCCTACCCTCAAGAACATCGAATTACATTTAACGCAATTAACCATCTTATATTGACACACGCAGAACGCACGACATATCCACCAACGCAAGCTAAATAACCAGCATAAAAAGAAAGCGGCATTCCGAAAAACAGAATGCCGCTTTTATTCAGCGGAGCAAAAGGGGCGAGGGCGCCCAAATACTCCCTATAACTAAAATGCCGAGTTACCGTGCCTTAAAGGGCTTCCGCACACCTCTTGCAAATATGTGCGTGACCGTTGTACTCGCCGACGGTGGTGCGGTAGTTCCAGCAACGATCGCAGCACTCGCCCTCGGCAGCCTCGATGGCAACGGAGAGCTCCTCGCCCTGGGTCAGCTCAACAGCGGAGACGATGTAGAACTCGGCCAGGTCGACGGCCTTGTCGCCGGTCAGCAGCGCATACACCTCGGCGGGAACGACCGCCTTGACGCGGACCTGTTGACTCTTAGTGAAGGTGCCGGCGGAGCGGGCATCCTCAAGGGCCTTGGTCACGGCGCTACGGAGCTCGAGCGAAGCCTCGAGCACGCCCTCAAACTCGTTGGCCTCGTCGACCGTGATGGGCGACTTGTACCAATCGAGCAGCGCGGCGTACTTCTGGTGATCGACGCAGCCGGCAGGCGCATAGGCCATGGCCTCGTCGACGGTGTAGGACAGAATCGGCTGCAGATCGCGCATGAGCATCGAGAAGAGCTCAGCGAGCACGGTCTGGGCGCTGCGGCGCTCGAGCGAACCGGGCTTGTCGCAGTACAGACGATCCTTCAGGGCGTCGAGGTACACGTTGGAAAGCTCGGTAACCACGAAGTCGTAAAGCGCACGGTAAGCGCGCGGGAACTCGTAGCAAGAGTAAGCGTCGTCGACCTCGGCCTGGACCTGGGTCAGACGGGCAACCATGAGCTTGTCGAGCGGCAGCAGGTCGGCAAAAGCGACGCCGTCGGTCTCGGGCTCAAACTGACCCTCGAGCTCGGAGAGCAGGAAGCGCAGCGTGTTGCGGAAGCGACGGTAGGCATCGGACGTACGGGCGAGAATCTCGTGGTCGATGGAGACGTCGGAGCTAGTATCGACGGAGGCGACCCACAGGCGGATGATGTCGGCGCCCATCTCGTCACAGACCTTGTTGGGGTCGATGACGTTACCGAGCGACTTGGACATCTTGCGACCCTGGCCGTCGAGCGTGAAGCCCTGCGAGACGACCGCCTTGTACGGAGCGTGACCGTTGGCACCCACCGAGGTGAGCAGCGAGCTCTGGAACCAACCGCGGTGCTGGTCGGAGCCCTCGAGATACACATCCGCCGGATACTCCAGCTCGGGGCGATACTCGCAGACGGCCTTCCAGGAGACACCGGAGTCCCACCACACGTCGAGGATGTCCTTATCGGCCTTGAGGTGATGGCCGCCGCACTTGGGGCAGACGCAGGCCTCGCCCAGGTAGCTCTCGGGAGCATCGGTGAACCAGGCGTCGGAGCCCTTCTCGTGGAAGAGCTTGATAACGGCGTCGAGCGTAGCGTCGTTCATGACCTTCTCGCCGCAGTCGGCGCAGGTGTAGCTGGGGATAGGCACGCCCCAGTTGCGCTGACGGCTGATGCACCAGTCGGGACGCTGCTCGACCATGGCACCGATGCGGTTGGCCGCGTGGGCCGGATACCACTTGACGTTCTCACGGACCTCCTTGCCAGCCTGCTCGCGCAAACCGGTCTTGTCCATCGAGACAAACCACTGGTCGGTAGCACGGAAGAGCACAGGGTGCTTGCAGCGCCAGCAGTGCGGATAGCTGTGCGTGATCTTCTTCTCGAGGACCAGGGTGCCGCGCTCGCGCAGGAACTCGATGATGTGCGGATTGGCCTCATCGGTGTCCATACCGCTGAAGGGGCCACCGGTACCAAACTCCTCGCCGGTGTAGAACTTGCCGTCGTCATCAACCGGCATGCAGATGTCGGTGATGCCCTCCTTGAGGCAGGCGAAGTAGTCGTCGACGCCGTGGCCGGGCGAGTTGTGGACGATACCGGTACCGTCATCGACACCGACGTAATCGGCCAGCAGCGCCACGCCCTCAACGCCATCAAAGATCGGCTGCTTGTAGTGGATGTGGTGGAAGGTCTCGGCGGGAACCACGTAGGGCTTGCCGTCGACCATGACCGGGGTGTACTCCCAGCCAAACTCCTCGCAGCACTTGGGAGCCAGGTCCTCGAGCATGACCTCGGCACGGCCATCGTGCTCAACGGCGACATAGGCGGCGCCGGGCTTAAGGGAAACGGCCTGGTCGGAGGGGATGGTCCACGGCGTGGTCGTCCAGATGATAAAGTCGACCGGGCCGTCGAAGTTCTCGAGGCCGGCGGGCTTGGAGGTCATCTCAAAGCGGACGAAGATAGAGGGGCTCGTCTCGTCGGAGTACTCGATCTCGGCCTCGGCGAGTGCGGTGTGGCAGTGCTTGCACCAGTGAACCGGCTTGTGGCCGCGATAGATCATGCCCTTGTCGAACATGGCCTTAAAGACCTCGATGTCGGCAGCGTCATGCTGATGATAGAGCGTCAGGTAGGGGTTGTCCCAGTCGCCGAGCACGCCCAGACGACGGAAGCCGGCCTTCTGCAGCTCGATGTTCTCGACAGCGAACTTGTTGCAGAGCTCACGGATCTTGGCCGTGGAAGTCTGGTTGAACTTCTCGGTGCCGAGCTTCTCCTCGACCTTGTGCTCAATCGGCTGACCGTGGCAGTCCCAACCAGGGACATAGGGAACCTCATAGCCCTGCATCATCCAGTAACGGTTGATCATGTCCTTGGAGATCTTGTTCATGGCGTGGCCGATGTGGATCGGGCCGTTGGCGTACGGAGGGCCGTCGTGCAGCACGAACTTCTTGTGACCCTCGTTCTTCTTCAGAACCTGCTCGTAGACCTTGTTGTCCTGCCAGTCCTTGAGTCGCTTGGGCTCGGACTTGGAAAGACCGGCACGCATGGGAAAACCGGTCTTGGGCAGATTCATCGTCTGCTTGTACTCGTTTGCCACGGTACCCCTTTCATGTCGTGGGCGCGCACGCCCGTTGGGCACCAAAAAAGCGCCCGTCCCTGCAAGCTGGGACGAAGCGCCACAAAACGGGCCGTGTGCCCGCAAAAGCTCTTCGCTTAACCACCCAGCTTAGATGCCCTCGCCCGCGATATCGCGCGCTCGCATCCGTTACTCGGCTGGCCTGTATCGACGACCATCTCGGCGATATCTACTAAGACGTGCCTGCGAGGCACGTCCGTTGGGATCGCAGCTCCGGGGTGATTTTCATCGGTCGCATGCACGGGCTCTCAGCACTCCCCGCTCTCTGTAGCATGCGGACGGCCGACTACTCGTCCCCATCAACGCTTATGCGCTGTATGGTAGCACGGTCAACGCCGACGAAAAACCCTCAACACTGGTTTTATACGTTAGAAATTTCTCGAGGTCGCAAGCACTCACTTGGAGCAAAATACCTGAAAGCACTTTATCTAACGAAAGAAGGCTGCTATGCGCACGATTGGAATGAGCGACTACACCGTCGGCGAGGACTGCTTTGACGAGCTGCCCGGTGCACTGGACGAGTACGGAGCGACCAAGGTCGCGATTATCGGTGGTAAACGATCACTGGCAGCGGCGCTTTCCGGTATCGAAGCGGCGCTGGATGGCACCGACGTCGAGATTCTGGAGACGCGCGTCTACGGCACCAACAGTACGCGCGCCAATATCGACAAGGTTGTGAACTCCCTTGCCTGCCAAGAAGCCGACGTTCTTATCGCATGCGGCGGCGGCAAGGCGCTCGATACCGTGAAGACCGCAGCCATCGAGCTCAAGAAGATCGTCTTTACGGTACCGACGATCTGCTCCAACTGCTCGGCCGCGACCGCCATTGCCGTTGTCTACAACGACGACGGCTCGCTCGAGGGCTATTCGTACCCCAACCGCCCCGCACACATCTTCATCAACCCCAAGATCATCGCCGAGGCTCCGGCGGAGTACTTCTGGGCCGGCGTAGGCGATGCCCTGTCCAAGCAGCCCGAGGTCGAGTACGCCACGAGCGCCGGCAACCTGGAGCACACCGCCGGTCTTGGCCTGGCACTCGCCCATACCTGCTCCGATCCGCTGTTTACCTACGGCGTTCAGGGTCTTGAGGACGTTCGCCAGAACCTGTCGACCGAGGCCGTCAAGCAAATCGCGCTCGATATCGTGGTCAACACGGGCTACGTCTCCAACCTGACCAACCAAAACGATTACTACTACAACTCGAGCGTGGCGCATGCATTCTACAACGCCACGTGCAGCATTCCGCGCGAGGGAACCTATCTGCACGGCGAGGTCGTGAGCCTGGGCGTGCTCGTGCTGTTCGCCTACACGGGCGATACCAAGAACCTTGAGCGCTACGCCGCCTTTAACAAGCAGATGGGGCTGCCCGTGACGCTTGAGCAGATCGGGCTTTCCGAGGCCGATATCCCTGCCCTGTGCGAGTATGCGCACGCCACCAACGAGTGGAAGCAGGGAAACCCCGAGCCCTTCACCGACGAAAAGTTCGACGCCGCCATCAAGGCTGCCAACACCTACGGCCACACACTCTAGAACTGGCCCAAAACCACCACAAAGGAGACAGGCACCTTTCTGGTGGTTTTTTATTGCTCCAGCATTCAGTTCGTACTCGAACCCGATTCTTTACGAGAAAGGGTTCGAGTACGTTTTATGTTTATCGGAAATTCTGCGGAAGGACTACTCGGAACGGTAAACAGGAACGAACAGAGGCAGGGTATCATCGTGGTGATGGTATCCTGCCTTTAGTTTTGCGGGATCAAGGTCGCTTTATGCGAACTTGTTCGCCACTTATATGGCGCATTGATGGCAATTGCTTCGTACGTGCATACCGGGAGCCTGTACACCTCAGGCAAGGCGTAACACACTAGACTTTGTTCCAAAGTCCGTGTGCTAAGGGGGCAGGCCCCTTAGAATTCCTGTGGAGTGTGTACGCACGTACGCAGGAAAACGGCAAAATTTCGCTATATCAGGGCGTTCTTTCATTGGAGAGTATGGTATACACGGCTTAGTTCAACAAATAAGAATTTATAGATAAAGGAGAATATTGATGAAACTGTTTTTATGTTCTCACTTTTCAAGTGTAGGAAGTCTGATAAAGGAAGAAATTGAAAATAAAAAAGTCGCATTTATTCCAACAGCTTCGCTGCGTGAAGGCTACACCGGTTATGTCGGCTCGGCTCGAAAATTATTCAAAAAGTTGGGAGCAATCGTAACTGAAATTGATATTTCAACGGAGGCTTATTCAACGATACAGTCTCTTTTTGAAGATGCGGATGTGATCTATTTTACCGGCGGAAATTCTTTTTTCCTTATAGACCAGCTCCGTAAAACGGGAACGGATGAGCTGTTGAAGAAAGAATTGGCAAAGGGAAAACTGATGATTGGTGAATCGGCAGGTGCGATTGTATGCGCTCCAAGCATCCAATATATCGAGCAAATGGATGAAAAGCCGGAGGACTACTCACAAGAAGATGATGCAGGTCTTGATTTGATTGATTTCTATGTTCTTCCGCATTATCTTACAGCACCATTTAAGAAAGATACCGAGAAAATAATGACTGAGTTTTCGGATTTGAATCTATGCCCAATTAACAACCGTCAGGGAATTGTAATTGATGGTGAAGGTTCAAAGGTAATTTGCAAAGACTAATTTGAATATTTCAGTTTGCTGTACTCATTCCTAGCAGGGTTTGGGGCAGGCACGCCCCAACAAGAAGCTGTCCCAAAGGGGCAAGAATGGGGACTGCGGACGATTTCTTGAACCGTTACGCGGCCCTTCCCAGCGCGGAGCGGAACTCGGCCGGCGTGCGGCCACCGAGCGCATCGCTGCGCCTCTCCGTATTGTATCGACCGATCCAGCCCCCGAGCTCCTCGATGAAGCTGGCGGAGGTCCAGTCCGACCAGTCCCTGCCGTACCAGAACTCCTTCTTGAGCAGGCCGAAGAAGCCCTCCATCGCCGCGTTGTCCGGGCTGCAGCCCTTGGCGGACTGGATTGGCTACACTGATGTGGACAGTTCCGGGAGGGGCGCAAGAGACGGGAAGGCCGTGTGCGCGTTCCTGCGCGAGGGCCGCGGGGAGGGGCTGCCTGGGTACGGCGCCTGTCAACTCGGTCTACGTCTTTGATGACCGGGTCGTACTCAATATCAACTTCACGGATGATGCCAAAACGGTCACCCGTGAGGAAGTGTTGGGTTCGAGTGCTATGGACAATGTTCCAGCATGCTGGGATCGAACTCGCTAGCCGGAATCACACGGTACCCGTGACGCAGCAGTAGATCGACAAAAACACCGTTGCCCGCTGTGAGGGTGCCGCTGAATGTTCCATCGTAGATGCGGCCGGCACCGCACGAGGGACTGCGATCCTGAAGAATACACGCGGCAATCTCAGACGGGCCACCCGCCTGCTCGCACATATCGAGTGTGCGCTGGGCGCCCAGGCGAAACTCGCGATCGACCGACACGCCCTCGCAGGTACGGACCTCGCCGTTCACAATCTCGGACGGCTTGCGCGGCGTGGGCAGGCCCCCAAAGACCTCAGGGCACACCAAGAGGACCTCGGTCTCTGTACGCTCGCAGGCCTCGACCAACTCGCGATGATAGTTGTCGAGCCCGTTATACTTGCAGCTCTCGCCCATCAAGCAGGCGCTCACCACGATCTTCATGTGCATCCCTCCTAAGCAAAACGCCCCATTTGAGATAGGCACTCAAATGGGGCGTCGATATTTACTGTCCCGAACGCAACGTTACTGTTGCTTTGGCATCAGCGGATTTTCGCGTGTGAGGAGGTTCATGAACTCCTCGCCCGTGATCGTCTCCTTCTTGTACAGATAACGAGCCAGCTCATGGAGCTTGAACTTGTTCTCCTTCAGGATCTGCAGGGCGCGATCATGCGCGTCCTCGATCAGCTTGGCGACAATCGCGTCCACGCGCTCGGCCGTACCGGGGGCGCAGGTGAGCGACGTGTCCTGGTTGAGGTACGCGTTCTGGACGGTACCGAGCGCCATCATGCCAAACTCATCGGACATACCAAAGCGCGTCACCATGTTACGGGCGAGTTTGGTGGCCTGCTCGATATCGTTGGCAGCACCAGTCGTCATCTCGCCAAAGATGAGCTCCTCCGCGGCACGTCCACCGCAGTAGACGGCGAGCTTGTCCAGGACCTCCTGGCGCGTGGTCAGGAAGCGCTCGTCCTCCTCGACCTGCATGGTGTAGCCCAGAGCGCCGCTCGTGCGCGGCACGATGGTGATCTTGGTAACCGGCGCGGAACCCTTTTGGCGGGCAGCGACGATGGCATGACCGATCTCGTGGTAGGAAACGACCTGCTTCTCGTGGTCGGAAAGCACCGTGGACTTACGCTGCTGGCCGGCAATGACGACCTCCACCGACTCCTCGAAGTCGTCCTGGGTCGCGCGCTTGCGGCCTTCGCGAACAGCGCGCAGGGCACCCTCGTTGATGATATTGGCAAGGTCGGCCCCCGAGGCACCGGGCGTGGCGCGGGCAATAGCGGTCAGGTCGATCGGCGGCTGCGTCTTCACGCTCTTGGCATGCAGCTCGAGGATGTTCTTGCGGCCAGTCAGGTCGGGCAGCTCAACGGGAATGCGGCGGTCAAAACGACCGGGGCGCAGCAGGGCGGGATCGAGGCTGTCGGGACGGTTGGTCGCAGCGAGGACGACGATGCCCTTGTGGTTATCGAAGCCGTCCATCTCGGTCAGCAGCTGGTTGAGCGTCTGCTCGCGCTCGTCGTTGCCACTAAAGCCGCCGCCATCGCGCTTCTTGCCGATGGTATCGATCTCATCGATAAAGACGATACACGGGGCCTTTTCCTTGGCCTGCTTAAACAGGTCACGAACCTTGGCGGCACCGCGGCCGACGAACATCTCGACGAACTCAGAACCCGAAATGCTAAAGAACGGCACGCCCGCCTCGCCGGCAACAGCCTTGGCAAGCAGGGTCTTACCGGTACCCGGAGGACCGACAAGGAGAGCACCGCGCGGAAGCTTGGCGCCGATCTCCTCGTAGCGCTGCGGATTCTCCAGAAAGTCGACGACCTCCTTGAGGGACTCCTTGGCCTCTTCCTGGCCGGCGACGTCCTTAAAGGTCACGCCAACATCCTTGGAGGCAATCACGCGAGCGCCGGACTTGCCCAGTCCGCCGCCGCCAAAGCCGCCGCCAAAGTTCATCGACGGGCCGTCATCACCCATGGCCTTCTTCATACGGCGGTTGAGCCACCAACCGATAAGGAAGAAAATCGCCATGGGAAGGATGAGTGTAAGAAGGTAGTAGGTCATCAGACCCGAGTTTTTATCGGGAACGACCGACTCCAGGGACGCACCGGATTCAAGCACGCGATCGGTAAAACCCGCATCATTCGGCACGCCGGTCGTCTTGTAGGCGATATTCTCGTCCTCGCCCTTCTTGGTGTAATAAATCGTGTAATCATCCGTGTTGTACTCGACCTTGTCGACGCTTTTCTTATCGAGCGCTTTGACAAACGTCGAATAATCGGTCTTCGTAATCTGCTGCGTGTGACCGATGTTGGGGAACAGAACGGTCGAGAGCACGAGGTAGACGACGAAGGCGATGAGCACGTAGAGGATCATATTCCGTCTACGTTTGTTGTCATCCATCTCCATCTGCTTGAACTCCATCTACTGGGGTTGATAATGCTATCTAGAATACCCAACCCGGACGGCGATAAACCGACTCCGGGCACGAAAGGACAGAGATGGCATCACTGGAAGTCGGCAAGGTTCAAATCTATACGGGCGACGGCAAGGGCAAGACGACGGCTGCGCTGGGGCTCGCGCTGCGCGCCACGGGCTATGGACTTAACGTGCTCATGCTGCAGTTTGCCAAGAAGCTACACTGCGCCGAACACGATGCCGCACCGCGCCTGGGACTGCGCATTGTACAGGCCGATCGCGACACACCCGAGGCTTGCGCCGAGCAGATCATGGAGCTCGCACGCGAGCAGATATCACAGGTCGACGTTCTGATTTTGGACGAACTCGGCGAGGCCATGCGCCGCGGCTTCGTGACGCGCGAGGATGTCGAAACGTTGATCGCTATAAAGCCAGCCACCACGGAACTCGTGCTCACCGGCCGAGGCCTGCTGCCACTGGCCGATCTTGCCGACCTGGTCACCGAAATGCGCCCCGTCAAACACTACTTCGACGAAGGCCTCCTAGCCCGTCAAGGCATCGAATACTAAATGACCCGAAAGGGACGGAGGAAAACGGATCGTTTCGCCTTATCGCCGGGCCAATGATCCGTTTTCCTCCGTCCCCTACGGGTCATTAGGCAGTGGCGCGGCCGAGCCAGTTGCCGCTGTGGTGGTAGATGGTGAACATCGTAGCTGTGATGAGCCAGGTTACGGGGTAAACCAGCAGCAGGTGCTCAAGCGACGGATCGAACGGCATAATCGCAAACACCCAGATCACCCTGAGCACGACGGTGCCAAAAATCGTGAGCAGCATGGGCTGCAAGCTCACGCCGGCGCCGCGGATAGAGCCCGACGCGTTCTCGATAATCGAGAAGATTGCGTAGAACGGCGCGATGAAATGAAGAATCGTCGTGGTGTACGCCGAAATCGAAGCATCGTCGACAAACAGACGCGACAACGGACCCGAGAACACCAGCAGCACGGCAGACAGGCCACCAATGAGCATAAACGACAGCACGAGCGACGTATGGTAGCCCTTGCGCATGCGCTCGTAGTTGCGCGCGCCAAAGTTCTGTGCCGAGAACGTGGTGATCGACACGCCAAGCGCCTCGGTAACCATCCAGACAATGCCATCCAAACGGCCCGAAAGACCCCACGCCGTGGTGATATCGGCGCCAAACGAGTTGACCGACACCTGAATCAAAACGTTGGAAATCGAATACGCAGCAGACTGAAAGCCAAGCGGCAGACCACACGAGATCATGCTCTTACAAATGCCAGGATCAATGCCGAGTTTGAACAGCGAAAGCCGCCACGCACCCGGTGCGTGCATCATGCGAATCACGATCATCGTGGCGTTGGAGCAAATGGTCAGCGCCACCGCGATGCCGCAGCCCAGAGCCTCCATATGAAGCACGGCAACGAAGATGACATCCAGCACCGCATTAACAAGGCAGCCGGAAGCGATGATCACAGCAGGTCCGCGCGTGTCGCCCACGGCGCGCAGCAGTGCTGTTCCCATATTGAGCAGCAGCGCCGCAACCATAGCGGCAAAATAGCAACGAGCATAGGCCACTCCCTCGGCCAATAATTCATGCGGTGTGTTCATAAGCACCAGCATGGGCTCAACGAACACTATGCCAAGAATCGAGAAAACGATACCGCCCACCAGCGCGAGGGTCATGGCCGTATGGACCGAACGACTCAGTCGCTCATCATCGTGCTGGCCAAAATACTGACCGGTAATGACCGCGCAGCCGGCGCCGACGCCAACGCAAAAGCCAATGCAGAGCTCGGTGAGCACCATCGTGGCCTGAATGCCACCCAGTGCAAGCTTGCCGCCAAACTGGCCGACGATATAGGTACCGATAAGCGTGTAGGCCTGTTGAAAAAACGAACTAAAGAAGATGGGAACGCACAGCGAAAGCAGCTGCTGCCAAATAACACCCTGCGTTACATCGATAGCCGTAGATTTCTTAGCCACACGCCCTCCCCACCAGCATACGTCAAACAACAAAACGGCAATTTAAGGCCAAAACCAATAGCAGCTTAGCACCGACCGGCGTCGACCGAAACACCCCGAGTCAGAGCCCGGTGCGAACTATCTGCTTAGTGATACAAACCCGGCTGGTAGTGATACTCATTGCTCACATGCGGGCACAGCTGCCAAAAGGCGACGGCACTCGCCGCGGCCACGTTGAGCGAATCGACCCCGTGCGCCATCGGAATGCGCACGGCCCGGTCGCAGCCCGCGATGGTCTTGGCGCCCAGGCCAGCACCCTCGGTGCCCATAAAGATTGCCAGGCGGTCAATCTCCTGGAGCGCGGCATCGTCCAGCGAAACGGAGTCGTCCGTCAGCGCCATCGCAGCGCACGAAAAACCGGCTTCGTGCAGTGCCGCCAGGCCATCGTGCGGCCACACACGAGCCTCGCTGCCAATACGCGTCCACGGCACCTGAAACACCGTGCCCATGCTCACGCGGGCCGAGCGACGGTACAGCGGGTCGCAGCACGTCGGACTGACCAAAATACCGTCGACATTGAGCGCGGCGGCCGAGCGGAAAATCGCACCCACGTTCGTGTGGTCGACAATACCCTCGAGCACGCACACGCGCACCGGGCGCTCCCCCGCCGCCTCGACGACGCCACCCAAGAACTCATCAACCGGAATCTGTCGCGGGCGACGAAACGCCGCGAGCGCACCGCGCGTCACGTTAAAGCCCGTCAGCTGCTCCATGAGTTCCATGGAAGCCACGAACACAGGAACCGGACCTGCGCCCTCGCGCACAACCAGGCGCTCAAACAGCGGCGTCATCTGGTCGAGCCAGCGTTCGCCCAAAAGAAAGCTCACCGGCTCGTATCTGGCACGCACCGCGCGCTCAATAACCTTGGCACTCTCGGCGATAAAGATGCCCTTTTGCGGCTCCAGCACGCAGCGCAGCTCGCGCTCGGTCAGTCGCACGTAGGCATCGAGCCGCTCGTCCTCGAGCGAATCAATTCGCAGAACCTCAACGGCATCAGTCATAGCAGCCTGCCCGCACCCTTCTTTACAGCACATCTATACCAAACGAGGCGACGCTAAGCGCCGCCCCATGCATTCAATCAACCCGATGATACCGTTCGCGCCAGGCGATTTACGCCCCAACGCGACGATACGTCACGAACTCATAATCGACACCTTCGTCGCCCTCACCCGCGGCAATCGTGGCAACCCCGCCAGCCCGCGAAACTTCCCATGCAGGATCGGCATCCAAATTGGGAAAATACGTGTCCACGGGATGGACGCAGTGGTTATGCGTGACCTCGGCCTCCACGCAGTACGGCAAAAATTGCCGATAGACATCGCCGCCGCCGATCACCCACGCAACGGGCTCATCGGCAACCGCAGCGAGCGCCTCGTCGATGCTATGCACCACGTCGACGCCCTCGGGAGCAAAGCTCTCGTCGCGGGTGAGCACGATATTGCGGCGGTTTTTGAGCGGACGCCCACCAGGAAAACTCAGTAGCGTCTTGCGCCCCATAATGACCGGGCAACCCTTGGTGCAGGCCACAAAATGGCGCATGTCGGCGCGATTGGAAACCACCATGTCGCCCTCACATCCAATGCCCCAGTCGTCACACACGGCGACGATGGCAGAAAGCTTACACGTCATGAGCGCCACCTACACCGCAATGGGAATGTTCTTGACCTGCGGGCCGTGCTCGTAGCCCTCGACGATGAGGTCATCGGTCGTAAACGCATAGAAATCGTGCACGTCGGGGTTAAGCGTTACCTTGGGCGCCGCAAACTGCGGACGCTCGATAAGTTCACGGACAATATCGACATGACGGTCGTAAATGTGGGCATCGGCAATCACATGCAGCAGCTCACCGGGAATCATATCGACCGACTGCGCGACCATCATCAGCAAAATGGCGTACTGGCACACATTCCAGTTGTTGGCGGCTAAAATGTCCTGGCTGCGCTGGTTGAGAATCATGTTGAGTGTGGGTTTATCGTCCTGCGGGCGCTGCGTGACGTTATAGGTCACGCTGTACGCGCACGGATACAGGTGCATTTCGGACAGGTCGCTAAACACGTACGTGTTGGTCATGATGCGGCGGCTGTACGGCGTGTTCTTAAGGTCGTACAGCACGCGGTCCATCTGGTCAAAGTCACCCTCGGCATAATGGCTTTTCTGCCCAATCTGGTACCCGTAGGCCTTGCCGATGGAGCCAGTCTCGTCGGCCCACTCATCCCAAATATGGCTGTTGAGGTCGCGGACGTTATTTGACTTCTTTTGATAGATCCACAAGATCTCGTCCATGGCAGACTTAAGCGCCGTGCGACGCAGTGTGAGCGCGGGAAACTCCTCACGCAGGTCGTAGCGAGCCGTAACGCCAAAGTTTTTAATGGTATAGGCAGGGGTGCCGTCCTCCCACACCGGTCGGACCTTTTGGCCCTCGGTGGTGGTGCCATGGTCCAAGATATCGCGGCACATGGTTACAAACTGTTGATCAGCCTTGCTCATTGACCCTCCTGTCAGTCGCCTATAAGCGAAATTCATTGTAGCCTAGGCGCACGCGACCCCACAGCCCAAACATAAGCCCTCATTTTCTGACATATGCCAGAAATTCCTTGCGCATATCCGCACGTTCGATATTCTATTGTTGACATATGTCAGATAAGGAGAGTGAATGGCAGGAAGACGAGAAAAATTGCGCCGCGTTGGGATCATCCCCGAATATCGCGGTTTTACCCCCGACGGCCTTGCCAGCGGAGATGCCATCGACATGACGGTCGACGAACTCGAGGTCCTGCGACTGTGCGACCTGGAAGGACTCAATCAGGAGGCAGTCGCCCAACAAATGGGTATCGCTCGCGCCACCGTGGCGGCCATCTGCAGCCGCGCACATCGCAAGGTGGCAAACGCGCTGGTCAATGGACGGGCGATTGTCATCGAAGGCGGCAACATCGCGTATTCCCCCATCACCACGACGACGGCCGCATGGCCAGCAAAGGAGGTCGACACCATGAGGGTGGCAACGACGTACGACGACGGCAATATCTTTATGCACTTTGGCCGCAGCGAACAGTTCAAGATCTACGACATCCAGGATGGCAAGGTGCTCAACGAGCAGGTCGTAAACACCGGTGGCACCGGCCACGGCGCCTTGGCGGGCCTGCTTGCCAACGGTGGCGTTGACACGCTCATCTGCGGCGGCATCGGCGGCGGCGCCATCAACGCGCTCGCCCAGGCCGGCATCACGGTCTATGCAGGAGCCCAGGGCAACTGCGACGCTTGCGTCGAAGCCCTCATTGCCGGTACGCTCGCGCAGACCGGCGAGGCCACCTGCGACTGCCACGGCCATGACCACGACCACGCCCACGAACATGGCGAGTCCTGCAGTTGCCACGGCCATCACGAGCACGAGGGCCACGAGGGCTGCGGCTGCCACTAACGGCACGGCACCGCGAGCTCGGGGCGCGACACTGAACGCAGCCCAACTATCAAAGCCAACAACAAAGGCCACCCGGTAACTTCCGAGTGGCCTTTGCCATATCAAGCTGGAATTACAGCCCTATTTCTTATTGCGCATCTGCGCTTCCATCTGGCGCAGCAGCTCCATATCGGACTTGGGACCGCCCGTACCCAGGCCGCCCATACCGCCCAGACCCATAGCGTCCAGCCCAGGGATATTGGGCATGCGCATCTTTTTGCCCTTCTTGCCCTTTTTGCCCTTCTTGCCGCCGGCCTGTGCCTGATTGGCCATCGTGCGCATGCGGCCCATCATCTTGTTCATCTCGCCCCACTGCTTCATAAGGCTATTGACCTCGGTGGGGGTCACACCGGCGCCCTTGGCGATACGCGCGCGGCGCTGGCCGTTGATGATGGAGGGACGCAGGCGCTCCTCCTTGGTCATCGACATGATGATGGCCTCGTTCTTATCGAAGATGCCCTCGTCCAGGTTGCCGCCCATCTGGTTGAGCGCGCGCTGACCGCCGGGAAGCATACCCAGAATGCCCTTCATGCCGCCCATCTTCTTGACGGCCTTCATCTGGTCGAGCATGTCGTTCATGGTAAAGCCCTCGCGCAGCATACGCTCGGCAGCCTCGAGCTGCTCGGCGTCGGCCGCCTCCTGGGCCTTCTCGATGATGCCGACAACATCGCCCATGCCCAAGATGCGCTTGGCCATGCGGTCGGGGTAGAACGGCTCCAGCGAATCGGGCTTCTCGCCCATGCTCACGAACTTAATGGGCTTACCGGTCACCTGGCGCACAGAAAGCGCGCCGCCACCACGGGCATCGCCGTCGAGCTTGGAGATAATCACGCCGTCAAAGTCGGTGCGCTCGGCAAAGGTCGAGACGACGTTGACGATATCCTGGCCGGTCATGGCATCGACGACCATCAGCACCTGATCGGGCTTGACGGCCTTCTTGATGTCCACGGCTTCCTGCATCATCTGCTCGTCGATCTGCAAACGACCGGCGGTATCGACGATGACCACGTCACGCAGGTGGTCGACGGCCTCCTGAATGGCGCCCTTGGCGATATCGACCGGGTGCTCGCCGTCACCGCGGAAGACCGGCACGCCGATCTCTCCGCCGAGCGTGGCCAGCTGGTCGGCAGCGGCGGGACGGTAGACATCGCACGCGGCGAGCAGCGGCGAGCGGCCCTGCTTCTTGAGCAGGTAGGCCAGCTTTACGGCAGCCGTAGTCTTACCGGAGCCCTGCAGGCCGACGAGCATGATGACATTGGGAATGCGGTTGCTAAAGACGAGCTTGCTCTCGGTGGAACCGAGCATCTCGGTGAGCTCGTCGAGCACAATCTTGACGACGTTTTGCGCCGGCGACAGCGACTCCATGACCTCGGCGGTCATGCAGCGCTCCTTGGTCTTGGCGACGAACTCCTTGACGACCTTGAAGTTGACGTCGGCCTCGAGCAGCGCCATGCGAATGTCGCGCATGGCCGAGGTAATATCGGCCTCGGTCAATTTACCCTTGCCGCGCAGGCGGTCAAATGTGTCGTTGAGGCGATCGCTCAGAGAATCAAACACTAGTCACTCCTTAATTGGACTCGCCCACCAGGGCGCGGCAGAAATCTTTGGCATTGAACTCCTGCAGGTCATCGACCTGCTCGCCCACGCCAATGCGCAGGATTGGGAGCTTGAGCTTCTCGGCCACGGCCATGGCGATGCCACCCTTAGCCGTGCCGTCCAGCTTTGTCATGATAATACCGTCCAGACCCAACGCCTCGTTAAACTCGAGCGCCTGGTTCAGGCCGTTTTGGCCCGTCGCGGCATCGATCACGAGGACAACCGAGACCGGCATGGGACCGGCGGCCATATTGGCGGCGCGCTTGCGCGTCACGTTGACCACCTTGGCAAGCTCGCGCATGAGCTCGGGGCTCGTGTGCAGACGGCCGGCAGTGTCGATAAGCACCAGGTCGCTGCCGCGCTTGTCGGCCTCATCGAGCACGTCATAGCACACGCTCGCCGGATCGGAGCCGCGGTCGCGCTTGATGACGGGAACGCCGGCGCGCTGGCCCCACACATCGAGCTGCTCGATGGCGGCGGCGCGGAAGGTATCGGCCGAACCGATCACGACGTTCTTGCCGCGGGCAGCCATAGCGCTCGCGATCTTGCCGACCGTCGTGGTCTTGCCGGCACCGTTAATACCCACAAACAGCACGCAGCTCGGCGTGTCGGAGAACGGATCGCGCTCGGCGGGCACAAAATGCTGCTCGAGCTGCTCGGCCAGGGCGCGACGGAGTTGCGGAGCGGTCTTGAGGTTCTTCTTGGCCGCGGTATCGCGCAGGTCATCGGAGACCTGAATGGCGACCTCGGCGCCCATGTCACCCATGACGAGGGTGTCCTCTAGATCCTCCCAAAAATCCTCATCGACCTCGCCGCCAAAATAAAAGACCTCGTTGAGGGCCTCGCGGCTGCGCTCAAGTCCGCGCGAGAGAGCATCGAAGAATCCCATTATGCATTCACGACCTTTCCGGTTTCGCGATCGAGTTTTTGCGAGACGACGCGGCTGACGCCGTCGGCTTGCATCGAGACGCCGTAGAGGACGTCAGCGTCCTCCATAGTACGGCGCTGATGCGAGATAACCAAGAGCTGCGTATCGGAACGCAAAACATCGAGCGCGCCGATGAGCTTGGACAGGTTGGCGTCATCGAGCGCCGCCTCGACCTCGTCCAGCACATAGAACGGCACCGTACGCGTGCGATACACGGCAAAGAGCAAGGCGAGCGCCGTCAGGCTCTTCTCGCCGCCCGACATGAGCATCATCTTGGTGATGCGCTTGCCGCGCGGCTGCGCCACGACCTCGATGCCCGTCTCGGCAGGATGCTCGGGGTCGGTCATCTCCAGATGCGCCTGGCCACCCGGGAACAGCATGGCGAAGATCTCGCGGAAGTTCGCATCGACCTTCTCAAAGGTCACCAGGAAGGCCTTACGCATCTTACGGTCGATGGCCGCCGTGATCTTGGTGAGCGCCTTGCGTGCGCTCTCAAGATCGGCCAGCTGCTCCTCGATGTAATCGGCGCGGCGCTTGAGCTGCTCGTACTCCTCCATGGCAACCTGGTTCACAGGGCCCAGGTTGTTGATCTGGCGCACGAGCTGGTTGAGCTCGCGCTCGGCGGCATCGCGGTCGGTGGGCGCAGGAAGCATGAGCGCTTCCTCGAGCACCGTGGTGCCATCGGCGGTAATGGCCTTGATGGCCGCCTCTACCTGCACCTCGAGCTTGCCGCGGGAGACCTTGAACTCATTTTGCGTCGCCGTGGCGGCATCGACCCGCTCCTTGGCACGAGCAACCTCGGCCTTGGCGTCTTCGATGGTCTTCTTAAGCGAGGCCGAGTCCGCCTCCTCGAGCGAAGCCTGGTCACGCAGACGCGCGGCCCAATCCGACGCGCGCTCCAGCAGGGCCGAATAGCGCTCGTGCATGGGGTCGACGCGCAGGCGCAGCAGCTCGAGAGAGCGCGAGGCCTGGCGTGTTCCGCGGATACGGCGGTCGATGCCCTCCAGACGATGCTCCAGGTCGGGCACGCGGCCCTTCAGCGAACGCAGACGCTCGCTCGTCTGGGCCAGGCGCACCTTGGCATCGGCGAGCTTGCCGGCGGCCTCGGAATCGTCACGGCGCACGCGATCGAGCTCGTCGTTGGCTTCGGCAATCTGGAGACCCAGGTCGCTTGCCTGCGCACGGGCCTCGTCGCGCGAACGGGTGAGCTCGTCCACGCGCGGGCGCGCAGCGCGAACGGCCTCGGCGGCCTGCTCGCGGCGCTTGGAGATGCGCACGCGCTCGACCTCGGCGTTGTTGGCGCTTTGCTCCAGGCGGCCGATCTCGGAGAGTAGCGAGCGGCGCTCGCCCTCAAGACGGGCAATCTCGCCGGCGGCATCGCCCTCGGCGGCACGCGCCTCCTCGACGGCCGCATTGGCCTCGACGACCTGATCCGACACATGCTCAAACACGGCAGCCAGATCGGGCTCCAGGCCCTCCAACTCACGAATACGACGTTTGCGCTCCAGGGCACCCGAAGCCTCGCCGGCATCGAGCCCCACGCGCACCAGACCGCCACAGCTCACGCGGGCGCCATCGGGCGTCACATAGGTCACGCCGTCAACGACAGGCGCGGCTAGCGCGGCTGCCAAGTCATCGACCACGTAATAGCCGCCGAGCAGGGCCTCGACAACCGGACCATAACCGGCGCGCACGGACAGGCGATCGACCAGACGCGAACCGGCAGCGCCCTCGGCAGCAGCAGAGCCGCTCACGCCGCGCGCCATCAGCAGTGCCTCGCCCGAGGCCTTCTTTTGGTCCAGTGCCGCACGACCGGCACGCTCAAGCGTGGCGGCGTCATCAAACAGCAGGGCGTCGATATCGCCGGCAAGCAGCTGCTCGACCAAGCCCTCAAGCTCACGAGGAGCCTCGAGCACATCTCCCAGACGACCCGAGACATCATCGCCCAGCGCGCCCATCAGACGGCTCACCAGCGGCGAGCTGTCGGCCATGCGGGCATCGAGCTTCTTTTGGCTGGCAAGCTCCGAGCGCACCTCGGACAGCTTGTTGCGTGCCTCGCTCTCGCGATTACGCAGGTCCTTCAACGCCGCACGGGCGACCTCGGTAGCCTCGCGCGCGTCGACCTGGGCTTGGCGAGCCTGATCGAGCGCGCCTTCGAGCTCCTCACCACGGTTGCGGCGGCTATCAAGCGATGCCGTGACCTCCTCGAGCTGTTCGTCGATCTGCTCCAGGCGCGAGGCGTACATGTTGTCCTCGACCTCAGCATTGCTCAGCGAGTCCTTCACCTTGGCGAGCTCGAGCGCGGCGTTATCGGCCACACGCTGCACATCGCGCTGCTCGCGCGTGAGCTGCGAAATCTGATTGTCAAGCGCAACGCGACGCTCGTAGAGCTGGGCGGCGGCAGGTCCGGCGGCGTCAACGTCGTCCTGGGCCTGCATGTGCGCACCGGTCACTTCCTCAAGCTGGGCACGTGCATCCTCGAGCTCCTCGACCACGCGACGGCGCTGATGTTCGGAGCTCGAGATCTGGCCGCGCATGTCGGACAGGCGCGACACCATGTTGTGGCCTTTTTCCTCGAGCAGGCGCATATCGGAGTTAATGCGGCCGACCACGTCTTGCATATGGCGGCGCTGCTCGCCCAGATCGCCCACAAACAGGCCCTTTTCCTCGAGCATGACCTGGAGCTTCTCGAGCTCACGCTCCTTTTCACCCAGGCGGTACTGCGCAAGCTCAAGCTCGGCAGCGCCCTCCTTGGAGCGACTCTCCAGGTCGTTCCACTGCGACTGCAGCGAACGAAGCTCGTCGACGGCCAGCATCTGCGTAAGCTCGTTCGCGCGCGAGGACAGCTCTTTATACTTGCGCGCGCGATCGACCTGACGCTCAAGCGGGCGCAGCTGACGGGCGATTTCCTTATTGATGTCGCGGGCACGGGCCAGGTGCTCGTCCATCGACTTGATCTTTTTAAGCGCACGCTCCTTGCGACGCTTGTGCTTGGAGATACCGGCGGCCTCCTCGATGAGGGCGCGGCGCTCCTCGGGACGGCTCTGCAAAATGGCGTCGAGCTTGCCCTGACTGATGATGGAATGCGTATCCTTGCCCAGGCCCGAATCGTGCAGGATGTCCTGAATGTCCATCAGGCGGCACGGACTCGAGTTGATGAGGTACTCGCTCTCGCCCGAGCGATACATGCGACGGGTGATGGCGACTTCATCAAAGTCGACGGGCAGCATATGGTCGGAGTTATCGAGCACCAGCGTAACCTCGGCCACACCCACCGGCTTGCGCGCCGACGAGCCCGAGAAGATGACGTCCTCCATGGCCTGACCGCGCAGCTGCTTCGCGCTCTGCTCGCCCAGGACCCACAGAATCGAGTCGGAGATGTTCGATTTTCCCGAGCCGTTGGGACCGACGATGACGGTCAGGCCCGGCTCAAATGACATATGGGCGCGGTCGGCAAACGACTTGAACCCTTTGAGCGTGAGGGACTTGAGATACACGGTTCCTCGCTTAAACAGGCTTCTTGTTGAGAATCACGCCGTTGGTGGTGTAGCCCATGCGGTCGAGCGCCTCGAGTGCAGCGGCTCCCTCGGCCTCCTTCTTGGAGGAACCGGTGCCGCGGCCCTGACGAATACCGTCGATGAGCACCACAGCGGTAAAGGTGGGCGCATGCGCGGGGCCCTCGGAGCCGACCAGCTTATACGCGGGAGGCTCGTGGCCGTCAGCCTGCACGCACTCCTGCAAGAACGACTTGGGGTTCGCAGGGTGCTCGGCACGCTCGGAGGCCAGGTGCGGCTTAAGCGTACGGTGGATGAACTCCGCCGCCGCATCCCAGCCGGCATCCAGGTACAGCGCACCCACGAGCGACTCATAGACGTTCTCGAGCGCCGAATGCAGGCCGCGGGCGCCGGTACCAGTCTCGGAGGCGCCAAAGATGATGATGTCGTCGATACCCAGCTCGTGCGACACCTCGGACAGCGTGGCGCCCGAGACAAGGGACACCTTTAGGCGCGTGAGCTTGCCCTCATCGAACTCGGGATAGGACTCAAAGAGCGAACGGGCCACCACGGCGCCCAAAATGGAATCGCCCAAAAACTCAAGGCGCTCATAGCTGGCAGAGACCGGCAGGCCCTCGACGGCCGAGGGATGCGTGAGCGCCGCGCGCAGCAGCACCTTGTTATTGAACTCATGGCCCAGAATCTCCTGGGCACGCGTGAGTCGTTCAGACAAAGCCAAGACTTAGGCCTCCTTGGCGTTTTCGATCGCGTCGACGGCGTCGGCGACAGAGTTGAGCGACAGCAGTGTCTCGTCATCAATCTCGAGGTCGAACTCGTCCTCAATGGCCGTCACCAGCTGCAGACGCTCGAGCGAATCGGCATCGAGATCGTCAAAAGTGGTCTCATCGCTAATGTCGGCAACATCGACGCCCAGCACGTCAGCGGCAACTTCGGCGATCTTATCGAAAATTTCGGAGCGATCCATAGCGCTTCCTCTCGTATGTCATGGAACACAACCCAACACGGCAATCGGAGCCGTGTTGTAATACGGCTCCGATTCTACCCCACACGGTACAGGTTGAGCCACGTAACAGGGCTCTTACAAAACGATACCGTCCATGGAATTGGCAACATCCTGGACAAGCCCGGCACGTACGGCCTGGGCCGCGGCAAGCGTACCGTTCTTGACGGCCTCGACCGACGTGGCACCGTGGCCGATCAACACGACGCCGCGCAGGCCCAGCAGGATCGCGCCGCCCTTGGCATCACCCGAAAGCTTGGCCTTAATCTCGCGCATCTGCTTTTTGAGGAGCAGCGCGGCGATCTTGGTACCGAGCGAAGACATAAAGGCACCCTTGAGCTCCTGCAGCAAAAACTTGGCAGCGCCCTCGGTGGCCTTGAGCGCGATGTTGCCCGACATGCCGTCGGCGACCACGACGTCAAAATTGCCCGACGTAAGATCGGTACCCTCGCAGTTGCCAACAAAGCCGGGAACCGCGGCCTTCATGGCCGGGAAGCACGACTTGGTAAAGTTGGAGCCCTTCTCGTCCTCGGTGCCGTTGGCAAGCAGGCCCACGCGAGGATGCTCGATGCCCAAAACCACGCGGGCATAGGCAGCGCCCATCTGGGCGAAGCGCACCATATCGTCCACCGTGACATCGGGATTGGCACCCATATCGCACAGCACCGTCAGGCCACCGGCGCGATTGGGGAGCGCGTTGGTCAGGCACGGACGAACCGGCTGCTTCTTGCCCTTCGCCAAATACCTAAACGGCGTCACATAGGCCGTGGCGGCAGCAGTCATGGCACCGGTCGAGCCGGCCGAGAAAAACGCATCCGCGTTACCCTTCTTGATAGCGCGGCAGGCAAGCACGATCGAGGACTTGCGCTTGGTCATCACGGCGCGGATGGGATCGTCCTCCATGCTGATGACGTCGGGGGCCTCCAAGGCCTCCACGCGGGCATGTGCCGCAGCAAAGGGGTTGACGATTTCGGCGGGACCGACGGCCAAGACCTCGATCTCGGGATCCGCCGCAAGCGCAGCCTCGATACCATCGAGAACAACCTGGGGCTTCTCGTCTCCGCCCACAACGTCTACACAAACGCGAACGTTACTCATTTCATATGCTCCTTATACAAAAATGGCCGACTCATTGAGCCGGCCATTGTGGTTCCAGTTGGAACGGCATCGTATCCAGAGTATACAGTTACTCGGTAACGATAACCTCGCGGTCCTTGTAGAAACCGCAGCTGGGGCACACGTGGTGCGGGAGCTTAACAGCGCCGCAACGGGGGCACGTGGACTGAGCCGCAGCCGAAATCTTCATGTTGGCGGAACGACGGGTATGGGTGCGGATACGACCCTGCTTTTGTTTAGGTACGGGCATAGTGACCTTCCTTATGAACTATCCAGTGTGGCGATTACGCGCAAGTAGCGATACTACCACAGTTTTACTCGTCAAGCTTGAGATTCTTCAATGCTGCAAATGGATTTTCCGTGGCAGCGGCCCATTCGGCCTCCGCCTGGACGGCGCAATCGCATTGCTCGACGTTGAGATTGATGCCGCAGGTGGGGCAAAGGCCGCGGCAATCAGGCTTGCACAGGACGACGAACGGCGTGTCCATGACGACCGCGTCGTTGATGGGCTCACCCAGATCGACGATGCGATCCTCGCCCAACAACTCGTAGCCGTCTTCGTAGGCCTCGGGGTCCTCGGGCTCCTCAAAGAGGTAGAACTCCTCGATTTCGCCTGCGATATCAAATGAGGCGGGCTCCAGACAGCGGTCGCACTCGCCGGTGGCGTGGGCGCGAACCATGCCCGAGAGCAGAACGCCGGTACCGGCGTTGGTAAAGACCACGTCGTAGGCAATGCCGTCCTGCAGCTGGTACTCCTTCTCGCCCACCGTGTAGGTGGCGACATCGACCTTGCCGGTCAGGGGATATGAGTCTCCGGGAAACTCGAGCTGCTCGGAAAGATCGACGGTAACGCTCGGGAACTCAGCCATTACCACTGGCCGTTCTGCTGGGCGGCACCCTCGTTGAGCTGCTGACGGCAACGGGTGACGGTGCCGGTCAGGCTCTTAAGGTTCTCCTCGAGGTGCGTAAAGACCTGCTCGGCGTAATCCTCGGCGGCATAGCGCGTCTCGCGCTCGTACTGCTGGGCGCGGTCGCGAATGTCGTCGGCCTGCTGCTGGGCTAAGCGGACGATCTCCTGCTCTCCGGCAATGGTGAGCGCCTGCTGCTGAGCATCGGCAATAATGGAATCGGCCTGAGCAGCGGCGGAGGCCATAAGCTCCTCGCGCTCTTTGAGGATACGGCGGGACTTCTGCCACTCCTCGGGATAGCTCATGCGAATCTCATCGAGGATGTTAAAGAAGACGTCGGCGTCGATAACCTTCATCTGGGCGTTCTTGCCGAACGGCGTCTTAGCCTCTTCGATGAGCCCCTCGAGCTCGTCGACAAGACTCACGATCCTGTCGCCAGGAAAATTCTCGCCCGGCATCCGGTCTCCTTTCATAGGTAACATATCATCGTGTTAGTTTACCACATGCCACCAGGCAATAAAAAACGTCATGAAAAGCGATGTTTGAGCGCTTTGACCACGTTAGGCGGCACAAACGTCGAAACGTCACTGCCAAGCGATGCGATCTGACGCACCACCGAACTCGAGATGTAGCCGTACTGCGGAGCACTCATGACAAAGATGGACTCCAGCTCGCTATCCAGGCGATAGTTGAGGTCGGCCTGCTGTAGCTCGTACTCAAAGTCGGTCATGGCGCGCAGGCCCTTAACGACGGCACCTGCCCCCTGTTCACGTGCAAAGTCGACCAGCAGGCCGGTGAAGGGCAGTACTTCGACGCCGTCCAAATCGCCGAGAGCCTCGCGAGCCAGCGCAACACGCTCGTCGAGCATAAAGGTGGTACCCACGCCGTTTTTACCCTGCGATTCGGCCACGGCGACGATCACGCTGGGAAAGATGCGGCGGGCTCGGCGGATCACGTCGATATGGCCAAAGGTGATGGGATCGAAGGTGCCCGGGACGATCACGCGGTTGATGGTGTCATTCATGGGTGTCCTCCGTGGGTGCATCGTTATCGTTGCCAGCATCCTCGCCGTTGCCAACCCAGCGCAGCAAGTCAACAGAGGTTATGCCGTAGCGCTTCTCTCGCACGGTCTCAAAACCAGCTGGATGAGCGCCCGCATCGGATGCGGCATGCTCAAACAGAGCAAAAGCCCCCGGCGCCAGCAGACCCTGCTGGGCAAGATTTAGCAGCAGCCCCTCAACCGGTTCGGCGCCAAAGGCATACGGCGGATCGAGCAGGACCAGATCAAAAGGACCACCCGGCACACGGCCGCGCGGGGCGCTCGCCAGCACATCGCCGGTAACGACGCGCCAACGCGAGCGGTCGCGGCACAGCGACTCGATATTCTTGGTGATCAGACGGGCGGCATTGCGATCGATCTCGAACGTGGTGAGCGAGCGGGCGCCACGCGAGAGCATCTCGATTCCCAGAGCACCGGAGCCGCCAAAGGCGTCCAGTACGCGGACCTCGTCCAAATCGAAATCGAACGCCGACATGACCATGGATGCACATGCCTCGCGCACGCGATCGGTCGTGGGACGGGTAACATCGCGCCCGCGCGGCTCTTCGATCTTGCGGCCGCGCCATTCACCGCCGATGATTCTCATCCTCCGCTGACCTCCTTAAAGATATGTCGATAGCGCGTGGCGACCGCATCGCGCAAGGGGCGCGTCGCCACGGAGTCAAGGTTGCAAGCATACCGCAAGAGCTCGACCGCGTCCAAATGGGCCCATTCGATAAGATCCTCATCGGCGTCCAGGTCCACAAAACGCAAGGTCACGCCGCCATGCTGACGGTAGCCCAAGATTTCGCCCTCATGGCGCAGACGCAGGTCCATCTGAGCGAGCGTAAAGCCGTCCGAGGTCTTCTCGAGCGACTGGAGGCGTTCTTGCGCCGCCGACGCGCCGCCGTTGCCCTTGGAGTGCGTCATGACCAGGCAGGTGCCCGACACGCTGCCGCGGCCCACGCGACCACGCAGCTGGTGCAAGGCCGCCAATCCAAAGCGCTCGCCATTCTCGATGACCATGACGGTGGCGTTGGGCACGTCGACGCCCACCTCAACCACCGTGGTCGAGACGAGCACATCAATCTCACCGCGCTTAAAGGCATCGATGACCCGGTCCTTCTCCCCCGCCGGCATGCGGCCGTGAAGGCGCTCGATGGTAAGTCCCGGCAACGCCAGGCGCAGTCGGTCGAGCTCGGTTGCCGTATCGTGCAGCGGCACAGGGACAGTCACGCGGCCCTCGTCGTCACGAGCGATACCGGGCACGTCTTCCAGCTCATCGGCCGAGTCACTCGGCTCCACAAGTGGGCAGATCACATAGGCCTGGTGGCCCTTTTCGTGTGCCTCGCGGATGGCGCCGTAGGCCAGGTCGCGGCTCGACTCGGTGAGCACGCGCGTCGTAACACCCGCACCCGGAACAGGTCGATGGCGAATGATGCTCGTGTCCAGGTCGCCATAGACCGAGAGCGCCAACGTGCGCGGGATAGGCGTGGCCGTCATAACGAGCAGGTCGGCGCCCGGGCCCTTGGCACGCAGGGCATTGCGCTGGCCCACACCAAAGCGGTGCTGCTCGTCGATGACGACAAGCGACAGATGCTTAAACGCCACGTCATCCGAAAGGACCGCGTGGGTACCAAAGAGCACGTCGAGCTCGCCCGATTCCAGCTGCGCATGGATCCGCTCGCGCTCGGCCGCCGGCGTGGCACCCGTCAGGAGCGCCCAGGACATGCCAACCTGCGAGAGCAAGGGGCCGGTCTTATCGGCATATTGGCGCGCCAGCACGCCCGTTGGCGCCATAACGCAGGACTGGGTGCCCGAATCGGCCGCGACAGCCAGCGCGCAGGCGGCGACGGCCGTCTTGCCGGTACCGACGTCGCCCAGAAGCAGGCGGTTCATCACGCGCCCGCCATCACGCATATCGTTCAGGATGTCTTGGAACGCGCCCTCCTGCTCGTCGCTCAGCGAAAACGGTAGGGCTTCCCTGAGCGCCGCCAGGTGCTCGCCCGCGGTATGGGCGTAGGGAGCGACTTCGACCAAGCCGCCGTCGTTGCGCAGGCGCAGCGCCAGCTGAAGGCAGAGGCACTCCTCATAGGCAAGGCGGCGGCGCGCGATATCGCGCTCGGCCATGCTCGAGGGAAAGTGAATTGAGCGCAGCGCGCGGGCATTGCTCATCAGGCGGCGCTTGGCGCGTAAGCGGGCGGGAATCGGGTCGAAGGGATTGCCGACAACCTCGAGCGCACCGCTAACGATGCGGCGCATCCATGCCTGGCTCACGCCATCGCTCACGTAATGGACCGGCAGGATAGTACCCGCGGCACGTCCTTCCTCGAGCTTTTCGAAATGCGGAGAGGCCATCTGCTTAAAGCCGTAGGCAAACTCGACCTTACCCATCACGGCCAGGCGGTCGCCCTGCTTAAATTGCTGGGCAATCCAGGGCTGACGGAAAAAGGCGACTTGCAGCACCCCCGTCTCGTCCACCAGCGAGACCTCGGTCACCTGCATACGCGGACGGGGCTGCTTTTGAACGATACGATCGACCGTGGCGACAATCGTGCACACGGTACCGATGGGCGCCATCTCAATGGACCAGGAGCGCGTAAAGTCGAGATATCGGTGAGGGATATGGAGAAGGAGGTCCCCCACCGTCCGAATTCCCAGACGGCGAAGGGCCTCCTCACGTTTACCCGAAACATATTTGAGTCGCGCGATATCCTCGTCGAGCGCATTGCTCTGGGCAAAGCGCTCCGAGACGCGCGGCACGGAGCACAGCTCGGACATGGGCAGATGCCTACTCGATCGAGAAGATCACGGGATAGAGCGGCTGCTCGCCACGATGAGCGTCGATCTCCAAGTCGGGCTGAGCCTCCTCGATGGCGTCGACGATCTCCTGGAAGGCCTCATCGGACAGCTCCTCGCCGGCCAGAATCGTCAGCGCATCGCCCTCCTCTTCCTCCTGCATGCGGTTGATGCAGTCGAGCGTGACCTGCTTAACATCGGAGCCGACCACGTCGATGGAACCGGCAATGATACCCATGACGTCACCGGAGTGAATCGGAGAGCCGTCAGAGGCACTGGAATCGCGCACGGCACGGGTAACCTCGCCATCGCGAACTTCGCTGATGGCGTCGACCATAGCGGCAACGGCGTCCTCGAGCTCGGAATCGGGCAGGACCGCGAACAGTGCGGAGAACGCCTGCGGGACGGTCTTGGTGGGAACGACGGCGACCTTCTTGTCGGTGCAGGCTGAGGCAGCGGCCTCGGCAGCCATGCGGATGTTGCCGTTATTGGGCAGGATAATGACCGAGGTCGCGTTGACCTGGTCCACCGCGCCCAGCAGGTCGGCGGTCGAGGGGTTCATGGTCTGGCCACCCGAGACGATCACGTCGACGCCGAGGGACATGAGGATATCGGCCTCACCGGAGCCGGCGGCAACAGCGACAAAGCCCAGCGCCTTGGCGGGCTCGGCGGCCTTTTCCTGGTCCTCGTGAATCTTGGCGGTACGGTCGTGGGCCTCCATCTCCATGTTGTGGATAAAGACCTCGTAGATCTGACCAAGCTGCAGCATGTGCTCGAGCACCAGGTTGGGGGTGTTGGAGTGCACGTGGATCTTGTAGTCGGGGTAGGCACCCACGAGCAGCTCGCAGTCGCCCATGGAGCCCAGGAACTTAAGGCACTCGTCCTCGTCAAACGGGGCGTCGGCCTTAAAGAGGAACTCGTTGCAGTAGCGGAACTCCGAGCCCTCCCAATCGTCGTTGGCCTCAATCTCAACGCGACCGAGGGCCGCGTCGCGGGCAGAGCCAGCGGAATCAAACGTGGCGGAGAAATCCTCGACAACGGTGCTGCGGCCAAGCGCGGCGGCGACAAAGTTCTCCAGGAAGATGGCAAAGCCAAAGGCGCCGGAGTCGACCACGCCGTTCTCCTTCAGAACGGGCAGCAGGTCGGGCGTGCGGGCGACGGACTGGTAGGCCTCGACGACGATGGCGTCGAGCGCGTCCTCGGCCGAGAACTTCTTCTTTTCGCACTCGTCGGCCTTGGTCGAGACATCGCGCAGGACCGTGAGAATCGTGCCCTCGATGGGCTTGCGGACGGCCTGGAAGGCGACCTTGACGGCGCGGCGGAAAGCGAAGGCGATGTTGGCGGACGTGATGGGCTCATCGGCAGAAACGAGACCCTCGGCAACACCGCGCAGGATCTGCGAGGTGATGACGCCGGAGTTGCCGCGGGCGCCCATCAGGGAGCCGTGGGTGATGGCGCCGGCGATGGCCTCCATATCGGCATCGGCGGGAAGGGCGGAAAGCTCCTTGGTCACCGAGGCGAGCGTGAGCGACATGTTGGTGCCGGTGTCGCCGTCGGGTACGGGGAAGACGTTGAGCTTGTTGATCTCCTCGGCCTTGTCGGAAACGGCAGCCGCAGCGATCGGAAAACAGGTGCGAATGGTCTTTGCAATCATGGGTATTTGAATCTCCGTTTTCGGATGCTAGTTCAGACGGCTCTTGAGCGCGTCGATGTGGATGCCGATCTTAAGGCTGGCGGGATCGATCTGGGCGATCTCCTGCAGGGTGAAGGCAACGGAGCTCGAAAGATTGTGGCAGACGGACTTCATGTTGACGCCGCTCTCGAGCACGACGTGAAGATCGACCGTAAGGCCGTTCTCGTCGGCGGAGACAAGCACGCCCTTGCGGAGGCGCTGACCGGCAAGCAGGCGCACGCTCTCGGCGCCCTGGAGCTGTTCGGCCATACCGACGACGCCGTAGCACGTCATCGCGGCATAACCGGCAATATCGGCAATAACGTCGTTCGAGACGCTCAGGCTGCCGTTAATGGTCTCAGACACAAGAATCTCCTTATCTGGTGCTCGCGGCACCATCTCGTGGGAGCAATCATTGCAATATTCTACAACGACCGCGCCGTGTTGAGGTGGTGGGCCGCGGGATTACATCCTCGACACGAAATGTTGATATGGCAACGTTCGCGCTAGGAGATCGCGGCATGAAAAAACCCGCCGCATAAGCGACGGGTTTTACAACCTGGCTCCCCGGGTAGGACTCGAACCTACAACAGCGCGGTTAACAGCCGCGTGCTCTACCATTGAGCTACCGAGGAATTTAAAAGCCCAACGGAATGGGCTGAAAAATCTGGCTCCCCGGGTAGGACTCGAACCTACAACAGCGCGGTTAACAGCCGCGTGCTCTACCATTGAGCTACCGAGGAATAGGTGCGTGCTCTCAAGCAACGAAGTTTATTATACGGACGAATCAGCTTAGGGCAAGAACTTTTTTGAGAATTTTTCCGACCTAGTCATTGGGGACGTCCCCAATGACTACATGAAAGCGCCCCCAAGCGGATGTGCTTGAGGGCGCTTCTTGCTTGCGAGGTTAAGACTCGATGTAGTCCTTAAGCTTGCTGGAACGGCTGGGATGGCGGAGCTTGGCCAGAGTCTTGGACTCGATCTGGCGGATGCGCTCGCGCGTGACGCCAAACTCGCGGCCGACTTCCTCGAGCGTACGGGGATGTCCGTCGACAAGGCCAAAACGTAGCTCGATAACCTTGCGCTCACGATCGGCAAGCGAGTCGAGCACCTGGGTGAGCTGCTCCTGCAGCATGGAGAAGCTGGCGGCATCGGGCGGAACGATAGCCTGGGAGTCCTCGATGAAGTCGCCCAGCTGGGAATCCTCTTCCTCGCCGATGGGGGTCTCGAGCGACACGGGCTCCTGCGAGATCTTCTGGATCTCGCGGACGCGGTCGGCACTCATGTCCATCTCGGCACCGATCTCCTCGGGGGTCGGGTCGCGACCCAGGTCCTGAAGAAGCTGGCGCTGCACGCGGACGAGCTTGTTGATGGTCTCGACCATGTGCACGGGAATACGGATGGTACGGGCCTGGTCGGCGATAGCACGCGTGATGGCCTGACGGATCCACCATGTGGCGTACGTGGAGAACTTAAAGCCCTTCTGGTAGTCGAACTTCTCGACGGCGCGAATCAGACCGAGGTTGCCCTCCTGGATCAGGTCCAGGAACAGCATGCCGCGACCGACATAGCGCTTGGCGATGGAGACGACCAGGCGCAGGTTGGCGCTGATGAGCGCCTGCTTGGCCTCGAGACCCACGTTCTCGATACGGGTCAGGCGACGCATCTCGACGCGGGTGAGCTCGATCTCGCCCGCCTCGGCAGCCTCGAGCTTCTCGGTGGCGTCAAGGCCGGCCTCGATCTTCATGGCCAGATCGACCTCTTCGGAAGCGGTCAGCAGGTCGACCTTACCGATCTCCTTAAGGTACATACGAACCGGGTCGCCGGTCAGCATCACCGTGGAGGCATCGATGCCGCGCACGCGCGAACGCGAACGGGACGTTCGCACGGTGCGCTTCTTCTTGCTCTTGGAAGAACCCATCTCGGCGTCGGCCTGACGGGCCATCTTAAGCTCGTGATCGTCGAGCGAGCCGGAATCGTGCTCGTCGTCATCGAAATCATCGGTATCGCTATCGTTATCGTCATCGTCGACGTCCATGGGGGCGTCGTCGTTTCCGCTCGCGGAGATAATCTGGATGCCGCTGTTGCGCAGCGCGGAATACACCGCGTTGAGCTGCTCGTCAGACACATCGATATCCTTCAGGGCGACCTGAATCTCGTCCTCGGTTACCGAAGTCCTGTTTGAGCCGTTGCCCATGAGCTTTGCAACGTAGGATTCCAGCCCAGTACCCGTGCTCTCACTCTTTTTTGGCACAGATTCTCCCTTCATAGTCCACAGGACTCATTACTTTAGCACACACATTGACGTCTATACCCAAAAATCAGACTGGATATAGGCGCAAATACGCTGGTTGACCACAACATCTAGGCCTGATCGGCACCCGTTGTCTCCAAACCGATCAAACGGAACGGGTCAGCCACGCCGCCGATCGACTTTTGGAGCTCGCGCTGGCGCTGAGAATCTTGCATCGCCTGCATCGTCAGCACACGGCGCGCCTCATCGTCGAGCGACCGGTCCTGACGAAGCTTTGCCTGCGCGGCGCGCATGCGGCGCTTGATGGTGTAGAGCTCAAGGGTATCAAGCATAAACACGATGTTCGTCTCGGTGGGATGCTTACTCGTCGACGAAATGCGTCCGGCGCTGACAAGCGACGCTGCCTCGGGACACACCGCGCGCGCCGCATCCATACACGCCGTGGGGTCGGTGCCCGGCGGCGTCGCGAGCACGGCCCATGCGATGGACTCGTGGCGCGGATCTACCCACTCGATCGAGCAGATGCGGTCGGCATACGTGCGGAACAGGTCGGGATAGCTCGTGAGCATCGTCAGCAGCTCGCGCTCCCCCGCCAAAGACTTTCGCTCCAGGTCGGTCAGCACGATTGGCATCGTCGGCGCGGACGCGCCAGAAGCATCGGCGGCCGGCGCCGCGCCATCCATACCAGCCGGCACATCGATAGGCGGCATATCGTCGACGACCTCGGCCGGCGCGGCCCCGTAGGCCTCAAGCGGCACATAGTCATACGGCTCTTCCTCGACCGGTGCGGACACCGGCGGCGTCACCCCCGACGCCCAGACACCGCGAGACACCCCCTGCGAACCTGATGCCCGAACGCCCGCGCTGCCTGCACGCTCGGTTTGCGCCCGCTGGCGCTCGTAGTTCTGCTCGCGACGACGCTCGGCGTCCTCGCGCTTGGCAACATCGCGAAACACACGGCCCGAGCTCGAACGCACCGTCTCCAAGTCCAACCCCAGCAGGTCGGCAATCTGGATAAAGTACGTATCGATCATGTAGCTATTGCGCAGCGGATAGATGAGCGTCAGCGCATCCTCGAGCGCCTTGGCACGACCGCCCGGCGTGGAAATGTCGCTCGACTCCTGCAGTGAGCGGTACACAAAGTCCATGAGGGGCTCGGCGGCGTCGATACGCGCCTGCAACGCCTCGCCACCATGCGCGGTGATGAACTCCATGGGGTCGTTGCCGTCGGGAAGCACCACGCAGCGCAGGTCCATCGAATCCTGCTCGATAAACTGAATCGCGCGGCGCGCGGCCTTTTGACCGGCAGCGTCGCCATCGAACATATATACAATGCGCTTGGCAAAACGGGTGAGCGTCTTTACATGATGTTCCGTCAACGCCGTACCCAGCGTGGCGACGACGTTTTTGATCCCCGCCTCCCAGCAGGCGATACAGTCGGTATATCCCTCCACCACGATGGCGGTATCCTGCGCGACGATAAACTCCTTAGCCCAGTTAAAGCCGTAGAGGTTTCGCTTTTTATGGAACACGCTCGTCTCGGCGGTGTTGAGGTACTTAGGCTGGCCGTCGCCCATAATGCGCCCGCCAAAGGCGATGTTATGACCCTGCTCATCAAAGATGGGAAACATCACGCGGTCGTAAAAACGGTCGGCAAGCTGCCCGCGCCCACGGCTCACGGCCACGTTGGCATCGATCATTTCCTGCGGGGTAAAGCCTGCCTGCGACAGATGCGACACCAGCGCGTTGCGACCCGGCGCAAAACCCAGGCAGTAGCGGCGGCAGACGTCGCCGCCCATACCGCGGCTGGCGAAATACTCGCGCGGACGGCTGTCCTTACCGCGCATGAGCATGGTGTGGTAGAACTGGGCGGTCTCGGCGCACAGGTCGTAGATGCGGGCACGCTTGGTGCCGCGCTCGCGATAGGCGCCGGTATCGTGCAGCTCAATGCCGGCACGGTCGGCCAGGTAGCGAATCGACTCAGGGAAGCTCAGGTTCTCGCGCTTCATGATGTAGGTGAAGACGTCGCCGCCCTCGCCACAGCCAAAGCAGTGCCACACCTGCGTGGCGGGGATAATGTGAAACGACGGGGTCTTTTCGCCATGAAAGGGGCAGCAACCCCAAAACTCATGGCCGCGGGGCTTGAGCTCAACCGTTTCCTGCACGATGGCAACCAGGTCGGACGCAGCGCGCACCTGGTCTTTTTCCTCATCGCTAATCACGGATGCTCACCCCCTGCTCACCCAAATGATGACGGATATCGTCAATATTACCCTCGACGGTCGCGATAAGCTCGTCCAGCGAATCGAACACGCGCGACGGGCGCAGCCAACGTGTAAACGCCAGCGAAACCGAGGCGCCGTACAGGTCGCCTGCATACCCGATCAAGTTGGCCTCGAGATGAGCCGAGGCGGCATCGTCGGCATACGTCGGCGGCAGGCCCACGTTGACGGCGGCAGGCCATACGGTATCGTCGACCAGCACCAAGCCCTCGTAGACGCCATCGGCAGGCACCTGAATGCCCTCGGGCACCTGAATATTTGCCGTGGGAAAACCCATGTCGGAGCCCTGGTGACGACCGCCGGCAACAATACCTCGCAGCATATACGGGCGGCCGAGCAGCTCGGCGGCAAGCTCAACATGACCCCGGCGCAGCTCCTGGCGAATACGGGTGGCGCAGATCGTCTGCCCATCGACGCACAGCAGCTCGTGGCCATAGACGTCAACGCCGCGCTCGGCTCCCCATGCCTGCATCTCGGCAACGCCCGAGGCACCGCCGCGGCCCAACCTAAAGTCGCTACCCACGCGAATCGAGCGGATATCGACGACGCGCGACAGCAGCTTAAGAAAGCCTACGTGGTCGAGTGCCGCCACCGCGGGCGTAAAGGGAACGGCCACGACCGCATCGACCCCGGTGAGAGCCAGGGCATGCAGACGGTCAGCCGTCGTCATCAATTTTTGCGCGGGCGTAGGGCTCACCACCACGTCCGGGTCGGGATCGAAGGTGACCACGACCGCCTTGCAGCCATGGTCACGCGCATCGCGAACGACCGCGTCGATCAATTCGCGATGCCCCCGATGCACGCCGTCGAACACGCCGATGGCGATCGACGCGGCACCCAGGCACGCGCAATCATCAAATGCATCGGCGGCGACGATGCGGGCCTCATCCGACTCGCCCGCGAAAAAAATACGCGCGAGCTCGTGGGAGGCCAGCATCATCGAACACCGCCGATCGCCTGCGGAAAGACATGCTCCATAACAAAGCGGCCGCCCTCGATACGGGCAAGCGCCTTGAGCCCGCCATCGAGCACCAGCGCAAACGGCGCCTTCGACGCATCGAAGCTCGCAAGCGCGCGCTCAATAGGAATACGACGTCCGCACAGCAGATCGTCGGCAAGATCACCCGGCAAGTCGACGCGCGTGGCGCCCAGTGCCGCAATGGGATCCAGGGCAAAGCCGGCAGCGGACTCGGCAGAAAGTTCCTCGACCGCATGACAGGCACCGATGGAAACAACACCGGAGGCCGTACGGCGCAATGCAGAAATATGCGCCGCGTTGTCGCAGGCACGACCCAGGTCGCGAGCGAGCGCACGGATATAGGTGCCCTTACTCACCGAAAACGCCACGGTCCAAACGCACGCTTCGCCCTCGCCGCTCACGGCAATCAGGTTAGCGGAGTACACCTCGACCGGACGCGGGGGCAGCGACACGGCATTGCCCTCGCGCGCAGACTTATAGGCGCGCACGCCGTTGACCGAAATGGCCGAAAACGCCGGCGGCACCTGCATCTGAGGGCCCAGCATGGCGCACAGGCGCTCGCGGGCATAGGCCGGATCGCGCAAGTCGGCGGCAATGGGCACTGTGCGGACGGCCTCGCCCTCCGCATCATCGGTATTGGTCTCGACGCCAAACGAAATGTCGGCGACGTAGCTTTTGGTATCGAGCGTGAGCATGCCCAGCAGACGCGTTGCCTGGCCTACGCCCACCACCATGACACCCGATGCCATGGGGTCGAGCGTTCCGGCATGACCGACGCGCCGCTCATGGAGGGCGCGTCGGCATTGCGAAACCACGTCGTGGGACGTGCAGCCCACCGGCTTATCGACGGCGAGCAGCATATTGAGTTGAGAAGGTGTACGACGAGCCATGTACCATCCAAAAAGTTAGAGCTCGACGGTCACCGAAGCGGGATCCTCCCCTACCAGCTCGGCCAGCATGGGAAGTGCCGCGGTGAGCGTCTCGGAAATCGTTCCGGCGTTGGTAAAGCCGGCGGCAGCGTGGTGCCCACCTCCGCCAAAGTTGGCCGCAATCTCGGAAACATCAAGATCGCCCTTGGAGCGCAGGTTGCCGCGCACCTTAGTATCGCCCTCGATGCCCTTAAGGAACAGGCAGACCTCGACGCCCATCACCGAGCGCACCACATCGACCAGGCCGTCGCACTCATCCGAGGTGACGCCGCATTCCTTGAGGTCACTCTCGTACGCGTAGCTATATGCCACGCGCCCGCGCGCGACCGTCTTGATGCGACCCATGACGATGGACTTGAGGTGCAAGAACTCGACACGCATGCTCTGGTAGACCTCGAGCGCGACGCGCGCCGGATCGGCACCGTGCGCCACCAGACGCGAGGCGGCATGAAACGCTGCAGCATCGGCGTTCTGATACTGAAAACGACCGGTGTCGGTGACCAGACCGCACAGCAGGCAGGTGGCGATGCTGTCGCTTGCGGTAATACCGCAATCGGCCAAAAAGCGGTCGATGATCATGGCGCAAGCAGCGGCATTGACACACCTAAGGCTGACCTCGGCAAACTCCTCGCGTGCCGGGTGATGGTCAAAGCACGCCACGTGAGCCGAACGACGCAACACCTCGGCGGAATTATTGAGGCGCTCGACGACCGGCACGTCTACCGAAATGAACAGGTCCGGGTTGCCGGTGTAGGCAGATGCCGGCACCAGCAGATCGGCGCCCTCCATAAAACGGTAGATGCGCGGAACGGGATCGTCGTCTGCCAGCAGCAGGGCGATGTCCTTGTCGGGGAACACCTTCATAAGCGAAAGGCCCAGGCCCAACACGGAGCCCAGGGCATCGCCGTCGGGAGAGGTGTGACCCGAGATCGCAATGGAGGACGCACCCTCGATGAGCTCGAGGATGCGTCGTTTAATATCTGCAGACTCGCACGAGGCGAGATCGGCGGAATTAGTCATCTAAAGCTGCCTCCTGGGCGGCATCCGCTATGGGGTAGCCGTCCTCGTCCTTTTCGATCGCAAGCGTGGCCGGAACGTTTTCCAGCGCACGCGTGATGCGCTCGGCCTCATCGGTCGAGCGATCGATGCGAAAATCGAGCTCGGGCGTGACGCGCCAATCGAGCGAGCGAGCCAACAGGCTGCGAATACGGCCCTTGGCGCTGGCAAGCGCCTCCATGACCTCATCGTAGCGGCTCGCATCGCACGACACGTACACGCGTGCGAACGAACGGTCCACCGCGACCTCGACCGCAGTCAGGGTGACCAGGTCGAGACGCGGATCGGAAACCTCAAAGAGCAGGATATAACCAAGCTTCTCGCGAAGCTGCTCGCCCAAACGGCGGGTTGCCTGCGTTTGCTTCATAGCGCTACCCCCTACTCGGTACGGGCAACCTGGTCGATGCGGTAACCCTCGATCTGATCGCCGGGCTTGATGTCCTGGAAGTTCTCCAGGCCAATGCCGCCCTCGGAACCGCTCTTGAGGCTCTTGGCCTCGTCCTTGTAGTGGCGCATCGAGGCAATCTTGCCGTTGAAGACCACAATGCCGTCACGCACCAGGCGCACGGAATCGGTCGCGGCGATCTCGCCCTCCTCGACGCGGACACCGGCGGCGATGCCGACTTTGGGCACCTTGAAGGTGTCCAGGACGGTCGCGGTACCCGTGGAGACCTCGACCTCGGTGGGCTTGAGCATGCCGATGCGGGCAGCGTCGAGCTCCTCGAGGCACTTATAGATAACGTCGTAGCAACGAATCTCGACGCCCTCGCGCTCGGCTGCGGAGCGGGCCTTGCCGTCGGGACGCACGCCAAAGCCGATGATGATGGCGTTGGAGGCGTCGGCCAGGACGACGTCGGTCTCGTTGATGGCACCGACGGCGGAGTGGATCGTGTTGATGCGGACCTCGGACTGATCCATCTTGTCGAGCGAGTCCTGAAGGGCCTCGATGGAACCCTGGACGTCGGCCTTGATGATCAGGTTGAGCTCCTTGACCTCGGCATCGGCGATGGTCTCGAAGAGGTTCTCGAGCGTGACGTGCTTCACGCGGCTCTGCTCCTCGATACGGGCCTTGAGCGAACGCTCATCCGCCAGGGCGCGAGCCTCGCGCTCATCCTCGAACACGCGGAACTCGTCACCGGCGTTGGGCACGGACTGCAGACCCAGGATCTCGACGGCGTCGGAGGGGCCGGCCTCGGTGACGGCATTGCCCTTGGGGTCGAGCATGGCGCGGACGCGGCCGTAGGTAAGGCCGGCGACCAGCGTATCGCCCACGTGCAGGGTACCGCGTGTCACGAGAACCGTGGCAACCGAACCGCGGCCCTTGTCGAGCTTAGCCTCGAGGACGTTACCGGAGGCAAAGGTGTCGGGGTTGGCCTTGAGCTCGAGCACGTCGGCCTGGAGCAGCACGGTCTCGAGCAGGTCGTCGATACCGATCTTCTGCTTGGCCGAGATGTTGACGAACATGTTCTGTCCGCCCCACTCCTCGGGGATGATGCCGTACTCGGTGAGCTCCTGGCGCACGCGGTCGGGGTTGGCGCCCGGCTTATCAATCTTGTTGACGGCGACGACGATGGGTACGCCGGCGGCCTTGGCGTGGTTGATCGACTCGATGGTCTGAGGCATGACGCCGTCGTCGGCAGCCACGATTAGGATGACGATGTCGGTCACCTTGGCGCCGCGGGCACGCATAGCCGTAAAGGTGGCGTGGCCCGGGGTATCGATGAAGGTGATCTTGCGGTCGTTGATCATGACCTGCGAAGCGCCGATGGCCTGAGTGATGCCGCCCGCCTCGCCGGCAGCGACACCGGTGTGGCGGATGGCGTCGAGCAGGCTCGTCTTGCCGTGGTCGACGTGGCCCATGACGGTGACGACCGGGGCGCGCGGCTTAAGGTCGGCGGGATCGTCATAGAACGAGAAGGTGTTCTCCTCCTCGGGGGTGATGATCTTGATCTGGCGACCCAGGTCGTCGGCAACGAGCTCGACGAGGTCGTCGGACATGGACTGCGTCATGGTAAGCGGCGTGCCCAGCAGGAACAGGCGCTTGATGATGTCGTTGGCCGGAACGTCGAGCGCCTCGGCGAGCTCCTGGACGGTAACGCCCTGGGAGACCTTGATGGCGTCGAGCTCCTCGGGGTTCACGCCCTGGGCCAGCGCCTCCTCAATCTTGCGCTCCTCCTGAGCCTTTGCGGCCTCGCGCTCGCGCTTCTCTTTGCGCTTTTTGCGGCGACCAGTGGACTCGCGAGAGGCCTCCTCGACGGCGGCACGAGCCTCCTCGAGCACCTTCTCGCGACTGTACTCCTCGGCCTCACGAGCCATGCGGCTGTAGTGGTCCTCATCGTTGCCGTGACCGCCCTTGCGCTTCTTACCCTTGCCCTGCTTATCGGGGTTGGGGAAGTCCATACCGGCAGCGACGTTGTTGCTGGCGTTGGTGCGATGGCTGTGCGGACGGCTCTCGGAGGCGTTACGCTCGGAGTTGCTGTCGGAGGCGTTGCGATCGTTACGACGGCCACCGCGACGGTCGTTGTTGCCGCCACGACGGTTGCCGCGCTCGGAGGCGCGCTCGGCCTTGGCCTTCTCCTCGGCGTCCTTCTTCTCCTTGAGCACGGTCTCCTGTGCGGCGATCTGGTCGAGCAGCGAACGGAAGCGCGAACCGGAGTCGGAAGCGGGGACGGCGCGGCGCTGGGCCTCGCGGGCAGCCTCCTCCTTCTCGCGGGCAAGGCGCTCCTGCTCGGCCTTCTTCTTGGCCTCGGCCTCGGCGCGGGCGGCCTCCTCGGCAGCCTGGGCGGCGGCGAACTGGCGGCGCTCCTCCTCGCGTGCCTTCTCGGCGGCGATGCGCTCACGCTCGGCCTCGGCAGCGCGCGCTGCCTCCTCGGCGGCGGCTGCCTCCTCCTCGGCCTGCTTGGCGGCCTCGACTTCCTTGGCGCGAGCCTCGATTACCGAGGCGAGCTGCTTGCGGACCATGGCGACATAAGCGTCCTCCAGAGCGGAGGAAGCGGACTTAGCGGGAATCTTCATTTCGGTGAGATGACCCATCAGTTCCTTGGAGGTCATGCCGAACTCTTTGGCCAGGGTGGACACACGGACTTTTGCCATATGACTTCACCTACCCTTTCTGGCACCTTGGGTGCCTAGAGACTGAACGAGCGTGGGAGATGCGCCGGGACCCGCCCGGCGCGACCGCGCGCTAGATCAGGTCCTCCGCATCATCGAAGGCGTCGGTGTCGTGGACACCGCAGAAACGGGAGCCGGGGCGGGCCTGGTTGCGGCACTGAATGCCGTCCTCGGACACGTACTCGCAGCGACGGACGTCGTCGTCCTCGTCACCGATCAGGTCGGCGGCGGGCTCCTCGTGAACGGGGACGTTCTTGAGGATGTCGGCGGCAAGGGTCTCGGACTTGATGTCGATGTGCCAGCCGGTCAGGCGAGCGGCGAGGCGGGCGTTCTGGCCCTCCTTGCCGATTGCGAGCGAAAGCTGGTCGTCGGGCACGATGACGCCGGCGTAGGCCTTCTCCTCGTCGATGAGGACGCGGGTGACCTTGGCGGGCGACAGGGCGTTGGCGACGTAGACGGCCGGATCGGCATCCCACAGGATGACGTCGACGCGCTCGCCGCGGAGCTCGCCCACGACGGCGCGAACGCGGCTGCCCTTGGGGCCGACGCAGGCGCCCACGGGATCCAGGCGGTCGTCGAGCGAGTGGACGGCGACCTTGGAGCGCTGGCCGGGCTCGCGGGCAATCGACTTAATCTGGACGGTGCCCTCATAGATCTCGGGCACCTCCTGCTCAAACAGACGACGCATGAGCTCGGGGTGGGTGCGGGAGATGACGATCGGCGGACGGCTGTGCTCGCCGCGAACCGGCTGCAGGTTGGAGTTGGGATCGCGGACGTCGATGATCACGGCCTTGATGTGCTGGTTGTGCAGATAGCGCTCGCCCATCGGACGCTCGTTGCGCTCGTTCTCGTAACGGCGCTGGTCAAAATGCGGCAGCTCGGCCTCGACGCCATCGCGGATCTTTACGATCGTGAAGTCGGGCGTGGACTGCAGCACGGTACCGCTGATGAGGTCACCGATACGACCGGAGAACTCCTCGTAGATCTGCTCGCGGGCGGAGTTACGCACGATGGCGTTGATCTCGGCCTTGGCGTGCTGAGCGGCGATGCGGCTCGTGTTCTTGGGGGTGACGTCGATCTCCTCGAACTCGGTGAAGTTGCCCTCCTCGTCCATGGAATCGTCGATCGGCTCCAGACGGTAAACGTAGATCTTGCCGGTGGTGCGGTCGATGGTCACCTTGGCGCCCCACTCAAGATGCAAGATCTCGGCATAGCTCTTGGCGAGCGACTGCTCCAGGCGGTCGATCAGGTAGAGCTGGTCGATGTGCCTCTCCTGGCAAAGCTCCATCAGGGCGGACATCATGTCGGATGCTGCCATGTTAGTTTCCTTCCTTCGCGGGCTTGAAGTCGTAGGTGGGCTTCAACTTGCACTTTTTAACATCAGAGAAATCGAGGGTGACGGACTCGCCGTCCTCGAGCTCGAGGGTCACGTTCGTCTCGGTCGCGGCGACAATCTTGCCGGAGTACTTGCGACGGCCCTCGGTGGCGGTGGAGGTGAGCTCGCAGTCCTCGCCCACAAAGCGGGCAAAGTCGCGCGGACGGCGCAGCGGGCGCGCCATACCCGGGCTCGACACCTCGAGCGTGTAGCTCGAAGAAATGGGGTCGAGCTCCTCGATGACGTCGCCGACCCACTTGGTATTGGCCGTGACGTCGTTGAGCGACAAGCTCTGACCCTCGGCACCCTCGATACGCACACGCACGCAGGGGGCCTTGGTGGCGCCCACGAGCTCAACGTCGACGATGTCGACATCGTGCTGGGGAGCGACGGCCTCGAGCGCGTCGATGATCGCCTGCTCGGTCTTGGTCTTGACCATTGCGGCACCTCCGTCCATACAAAAAAGAAGCGGGGCCGAAACCCCACTTCTTTCAATTACAACTTCATTTGCAAGCAAACTATACCAATACCTGCGAAAACGTGCAAGCGTCAAAGAAATTCGCAGGTCAGCGCGCCCACAGCTTCTCCACAAGAATAGGACAATTAGGCGATGACTCCTGCGCGGCGCCCACCCAAATGGCCCAAAACGGGCCATGCGTCCCAGCGCGCCGGCCAAATCGGGCCCTATGGGCATTCCATCCCTGGTCGCGCATCGGCCAGACTGGAGCTGAAAGGCATTCTGTAGCAAGAAAGCCTGCCGCACGCATTGACCGCACAACCTTCCAGAATCTCTACGGCAAGGAGGATCCATGAAACGCCTAGGCACCCTCTGCGCGACCGCGCTCGCCATTGCGGCCTGCTCGTTCGCTCTGGCGGGCTGCAGCAACGTCGATGGTAAAACCGGGCCATGCGAGCCGGATCTCGGCAGCACCAAAGCCATCGAGAAAACGACGCCATCGGAGCGCTTCGACAAAATAGACGAAGATAGAGTCGACCCCCAGGGCTTAGGTCCAGACCCTCAAGAACAGTTCCCCATCGACCTTGAGGCAGACGAGAACGTCCATGTTACCTGCGTGGGCAAGGACACGGATGGCTACGGCGACGCCGTATTGGTCTTTGCGGTGACAAACAACACCGATGTCGACATGATGCTTGGCGATGTTGATGCTTATGCCTACGTCAACGGTGTCGTCCGCGACGTGCGCATGCGCCAGCCCGTCGCCGCAGGCGAAGAAGCGACCGCGATGCTCACCTTTGCAGGCACCTTCGACGATCCGGACTTTGACGTGAACAACGACCTCAACGACATCTACCTCAACATCTGGATGTTCGAGGAGCAGACGGGCAACGTCTACTTTAGGGACCTGGTGCACATTCCGTAGAAGGTGGCGCTAGGCATCAGCCAAACAGGACACACAGCGCAAAACGAGGGACGACCCAACCGGATCGCCCCTCGTCTTTTATGCGTCAGTTATGCTCGCAGCGCTTACTTGACCACCAGGTTGACCAGCTTGCCGGGCACGCAGATAGCCTTGACGACCGTCTTGCCCTCGAGCCACTTGGCGACGGCTTCCTCAGCGGAAGCCTGCATTTCCTCGTTGGAGGCATCGCGGGCCACGTCGATGCGGCCACGGACCTTGCCGAGTACCTGGACGACGATCTGCACCGTGTCCTCGACGGACTCGGCCAGGTCGAACTCGGGCCAGGCGGCGGTGTAGGCGTTGCCCTCGCAGCCGAGTGCCTCGTGCCACAGCTCGTCAGCCCAGAACGGGCAGATGGGCGCCAGGACGCTCACGATGTCCTTGGCCACGCCGTAGCACAGGGCCTTGTCGCGGTCAGCACCCTCGGTGGCGTTGAGGTAGGCGCTCGCCGCGTTGACGAGCTCCATGACGGCCGAGATCGCGGTGTTGAACTGGCCGCGATCGAAGTCCTCGGTGCATTTGGCAATGGTGCGGTGACGCTCGCGGTAGAGCTTCATCGCGGTCTCGTCGAGCACGGACTTGTCGAAGGCCACGTTGGCGTCACCCGACTGGACGAGCTGCCACACGATACGCCAAGCGCGCTTGATGAAGCGGTTGGCGCCCTCGACGGCCTTGGGATCCCAGTCGAAGTCCTTCTCGGGCGGGGCGATAAACAGGATCGCCAGACGCATGGTGTCGGCGCCGTAGGGCTCGATAACCGAGCTCGGGGGCACGACGTTGCCCTTGGACTTGGACATGGTGTCGCCGTTCTCGTCCTTGACCATACCCTGGCACAGCAGGTTGGTGAAGGGCTCATCCACGCTCAGCAGGCCCAGGTCGCGCAGCGCCTTGGTAAAGAAGCGGCTGTAGAGCAGGTGCAGAATGGCGTGCTCAATGCCACCGATGTAGTTATCGACGGGCATCCAACGGTCTGCCGCCTCGCGGGAGAAAGGCAGCTCGGTGTTGTGCGGGTCGGTATAGCGCAGGTAATACCAGCTGGAGCAGGTGAAGGTGTCCATGGTATCGGTCTCGCGCTTGGCCGGGCGACCGCAGACCGGGCAGGTGGTCTCGTAGAAATCCTTGCACTCGGCGAGGGTCTCGCCGGCGCCCAAGTCCAGGTTCTCGGGCAGCGTCACAGGCAGCTGATCCTCGGGCACGGGCACAATGCCGCAGTGCTCGCAGTGGATGGCCGGGATGGGGTTGCCCCAATAGCGCTGGCGGCTGATGAGCCAGTCGCGCAGGCGGAACTCGACCTTGCGACGGCCGCAGCCCATGGCCTCGAGGTCGGCCACGATGGCAGCCTCGCCCTCGGAGTGCTTACCGCCGCGCATGCCGGTGTACTTGCCGGACTGGACCAGCGTGCCCTCGGCAGCGTGGGCGCAATCCCAGTCGACGGTCTCGGCATGGAAGGTATCGATGGTCTCGCCGCTGGCCTCGACGGCAGCGCGATCGTCATCGTCCAGGATGATCGGTACGATCGGCAGGTCGTACTTGCGGGCAAACTCAAAGTCGCGCTGGTCACCGCAGGGAACGGCCATGACGGCACCGGTGCCGTAGTCGGCAACGACATAATCGGCAACCCACACGGGGACCTTCTCGCCGTTGACGGGATTCACCACGTAGCGGCCGGTAAAGGCACCGTGCTTCTCGAGGGTGCCCTGGGCACGCTCGACGGCAGAGATATGCTTGGAGTCCTCGACGATCTTGGTCACTGCCTCCTCGTACTCCGTGCCCTCGACGAGCTCGTGCAGACGAGCGTACTCGGGAGCAAGGACAAAGAAGGAGACGCCAAAGAGCGTATCGGCACGCGTGGTGAAGACGGTGATCTTGCCCTCGTCGCCCTCGATGGGCTCGCCATCCTGGTCGCACAGGGTAAAGTCGACCTCGGCGCCCTCTGAGCGACCGATCCAGTTGGCCTGCATCTGCTTGACGCGCTCGGGCCAGCCGGGGAGCTTCTCCAGGTCGTCGAGCAACTCCTGGGAGTACTCGGTGATCTTGAAGTACCACTGCTCAAGGTCGCGCTTCTCGGGCTCGGTGCCGCAGCGCCAGCACTTGCCCTCGGTGACCTGCTCGTTGGCCAGAACGGTCTTGCAGGTGGGACACCAGTTGACCGGGTTCTTCTTGCGGTAGACCAGACCCTTTTCCCACAGCTTCTCAAAGATCCACTGACCCCAGCGGTAGTAGTCGGGGCTGCAGGTCTTGACCATGCGATCCAGATCGTAGGAGAAGCCCATGCGCTTCATCGTGGCGAGCGCCTGGTCCATGTTCTTGTACGTCCAAGCGGCAGCCTGCGTATTGTGCTTGATGGCGGCGTTCTCGGCAGGCAGACCAAAGGCGTCAAAGCCGATGGGATGCAGCACGTCGTAGCCGCGCATGCGGGCCTGACGGGCCATGGCATCGCCAATGGTATAGTTGCGAGCGTGACCCATGTGCAGGTCGCCCGACGGATACGGGAACATCTCGAGCACGTACTTCTTGGGCTTACTGTCGTCGGTGTCGACGGCAAAGAGGTTGGAGTCCTCCCAGGCCTTCATCCACTTGGACTCAATGGCCTGCGCGTCGTAGGCAGGGATCTCGTCCTTATGATCTGTGCAATCGCACATATCAGCTCCTTTAATCTTAGCTAGGGTCGGTCGGCTTGGCTTTATTCGCTACTGCGAACAGTCCTGCGCAAGACGAAGAGCACATTTAGTGCTCTTCTTTGCGTGCGGAACTTGTAGCGAACAAAGCCAAGCCGACCGACCCTAAGGTTAACTTGACTGATGATAGCAAATACGACAAGCGAGATGCCTGCGACTTGCAGGCATCTCGCTTTATCTAAATAACGTGGTTGTGAATCAACCGCTAATTGTTACCCGCCCAAATATGGTCGGGTTTTCCAAGTGCCGCAGATTGCCGTGAAAGAGGAGCGACGCGTACTTTGGTACGCGAGCGACGGTTTGGACGGCAAGGTGCGGTTCTTGGGAAAGCCGCTTATCGATAGGAAACGCTCTGCTGAGAATCCTTCACGACAACGTCGTGGGCTCCGCCTTCGACGATCGAGGTCGAGCTCACCAGGGTCAGGCGTGCCTTTTCCTGGAGCTCGGGAATCGAGAGGGCACCGCAGTTGCACATCGTGGACTTGACCTTGTAGAGCGTGCCGCCCACGCCGTCCTTAAGGGAGCCGGCGTAGGGAACGTAGGAGTCGACGCCCTCGACGAAGCTGAGCTTCGCGGCGCCGCCCAGGTCGTAGCGCTGCCAGTTGCGGGCACGCGCAGAACCCTCGCCCCAGTACTCCTTCATGTACTGGCCGTTGACGTTGACGCGCTCGGTCGGGCTCTCGTCAAAGCGAGCGAAGTAGCGGCCCAGCATCATAAAGTCGGCACCCATGGCAAGGGCGAGAGTCATGTGGTAGTCGTAGACGATGCCACCGTCGGAGCACACGGGCACGTAGACGCCGGTCTCCTCGTAGTACTCGTCGCGAGCGCGGCAGACGTCGATCAGCGCGGTGGCCTGGCCACGGCCGATGCCCTTAGTCTCGCGGGTAATGCAGATGGAACCGCCGCCGATACCGACCTTGATGAAGTCGGCACCGCAGTCTGCCAGGAAGCGGAAGCCCTCGGCGTCGACGACGTTACCGGCACCGACCTTGACGTCCTCGCCGTAGTTGGCGCGGATCCACTCGATGGTGCGCTTCTGCCACTCGCTGAAGCCCTCGGAAGAGTCAATGCACAGGACGTCGGCACCGGCCTCGATGAGCAGCGGCACGCGCTCGGCATAGTCGCGGGTGTTGATACCGGCACCGACCATGTAGCGCTTATCACCGTCGAGCAGCTCGTTGGGGTTGGTCTTGTGGCTGTCGTAGTCCTTACGGAAGACGATGCCCATCAGGTGATCGTTGTCGTCGACGATGGGCAGGGCGTTGAGCTTGTTGTCCCAGATGACGTCGTTGGCAACCTTGAGGCTGATGTTCTTGTCGCCCACGATGAGCTGCTCACGCGGGGTCATGAACTCGGAGACCTTCGTCTGGTGGTCATCGCGGCTGGGGCGATAGTCACGGCTGGTGACGATGCCCAGGAGCTTACCCTTGGGAGTGCCGTCGTCGGTGACCGGCATGGTGGAGTGACCGGTCTTCTCCTTGAGCTCGATGACCTGCTCCATGGTCATGTCGGGGGTCAGTGTGGAATCGGACTGAACGAAGCCAGCCTTGTGATCCTTGACGGCCTTGACCATAGCGGCCTCGGACTCGGCGCTCTGGGAACCGTAAATGAAGGACAGGCCACCCTCGGTAGCGAGCGCGACACCCATGTCGACGCCCGAGACGGACTGCATGATGGCGGAAACCATGGGGATGTTCAGGGTGATTGCCGGCTTCTCACCGCGCTTAAAGCGGGTTAGCGGCGTCTTAAGAGAGACGTTGTTGGGGATGCACTGCGAGGACGAGTAGCCAGGGACCAGCAGATACTCCGAAAACGTGTGGGACTCACCGGGAAAGAACGTAGCCATGTTTCTCCTTTTTCCATGCGACCGGTCGGCTGCAGGCCTCGTAGGACCCAGCCCAACCTTGGGCGCCCAATACTGGGGAAGTATCTTAACGCACTTTGACTGCTACAATGCATGATTTAAGAAGAGCACACGAGGGTTTGACGCAGGCTTTGCGTTTGCCCAGCAAACACTTTAGCGGGGAGACGTGGAGCACATGGAGTACAAGACGACGGCAAAGCTGGTCATTCAAGCGTGCGACAAGGATCTGCCGGGCGTCTTCGGCCACGGCTGCGTCTTGCTGCTGCAAGGTATCGCCCGCGAGCACTCGCTCAACCGTGCCGCCAAGAGCATGGGCATGGCATATTCCAAGGCCTGGCGCATTGTGAACGAGGCCGAAGGCCAGCTGGGCTGCAAGCTCATCGAGCGCGACGGCGCCCGCGGATCCACGCTCACCCCCGCCGGCGAGCGAGCCATAGCGGTCTACGAGGAGCTGCAGGCCGACATCAACAACGTCATTGCCTCCAAAGCCAACGACCTCATCGCCAGCATCAAAGAGTAGCTAATTGGCGGAGGGCGTTATCTAGGGTGGCGGCTACCGTCAAGGGGTCGTCGGTGCCGGCGAAGAGACGGATGGTGCCCCCCTGCTTGCCGCGTGGGGCCGAAAGGCGCGTCGTTGCGCCGCCGGCAGGCGATGTGCGAAACTCCCCCGGCAAAGCGTCGAACAGCTCTCCCGCGCTACGCTCGATAAGGTCAAATTCAACTGCCGGGCCAAAACCATGCTCGAGGATTCCCGTTGCAACCGCATGGTCAGGATGCGAGCTCAGTCCGGGATAGCGCACGTTGCGCACCATCTCGTTGGCGACCAGATACTCGGCCAGCGCACGGGCGCGGTCGAAGTGTGCCTGCATGCGGGTATTGAGCGAGTCCAGCCCGCGCTCCAGCACACCGGCCTCGTCAGCAGGCAAATTAAGCTTTGCCAAGCCGCAGTCCTCAAACAGGGCATATGTGCACGCGGCGGCAGCATCCACACGATGGCGCTTAAGCTGCGAGCGCGCAACCGATACGGCAACCAACTTGCGTGAAGCATCACCGGCGCACACGCGGTCGAGCGCCTCGAGGGACAGCGCAGCACCCAGACGCAGCGGATCGCAGCCAAAAGCCGACGCCACGGTGTTGTCCACAACCAGCAACGCATGGGCCTCACGCGCCGCCCGACCCAGCGCACGCAGATCGGGCACACACAGGCCAAAGCCGCCGATTGAGTTCACAAACCACCACAGGTGCGGCCCCTCGGCATCAAACGAAGCATCAAAGTTCTCGGACGCGGCGACAAACGCTGCAACCGACGGCTCACCCACCATAGCCACGTCGCAGGCATCAAAGCCGCTCGCAAACGTATCGGCAAAGTCATCGGCAAACGCGACCAGGCGGTCACCGGGACGCACAATTCCCAGCTGCGACAGAGCAACCGGCACATGCGGGCCCGCAAGCAACCGCGCCTCACGCGCGCCGGCCCTCAAAGCCCAAGTCTCTTCTAGCTGCTGCACATCCACACGGCACCGTCCCTTCATAAACAAAAACCCACGATGCGGGTGTTCCCCGCATCGTGGGCAACGGCTGCAGTATAGCGCCGATATGCGACGAATCGCCTAGATGCTGAGCGCATGATAGTTCACGCTCGCACCCGGAGCGTCAACGGACACGCCATAGGCCTCGGGATAGATGCGCGTCGAAAACACGAGTGCGCCATCGTTCACAAACACCTCGACCGACGAAACATCGCCAACAATGCGCACGTTACGAACCTCGTCGACGGGCTCCCAACGCACGGTGCGACCGCAGCCGGCAGAAGCGCGGCTCTCATCGGTAAATCGCATCTCAAAGCGCGCGGGCAGCTCGCCCTCGGCGGGCACAAACGCCAGCTGCAGCTCGCCATCAACGGTCGCGGTAAATGCGCCGTCGATACCGCTAGAAATAACGTCAAAGCAGGTATCGCCGGCAACCTCCAACGAGCCCTCCCCCACACGCACCGAGGCATAATGGCGCTCGATCTCACGCGCCGGTTGCTGCAGCACCACGCCGCCGGCACCGGCTGTAAGCTCACGCGGCACCGTCATGCAGTGCTGCCAGCCGCACACCACGGTGGGTGCGTTGCCATAGGTCGGTTCATCGGGCATGCCCATCCAGCCGATCAGAATGTGGCGACCGTCCTCGGCCGTGAACTCCTGCGGAGCATAGAAGTCAAAACCGGCGTCCCACAGGCGGAATTCGCCCGGCTCATAGGTACCGTCACCACCGGTAATGTCGCCCGTTACAGGCATGTAGCCAGCAGCGTATACGTTGCCGCGGTCCCAACGACCGCCCTCGAGCCCCTGAGGAGAGAAGGACAGGAACTTCACCGGCACACCGTCATCGGCCTTAAGCTCAAGATACCCCGGGCACTCCCACATAAAGCCAAAACGCTCGGGCGTAGACACACGGGTCTCGAGCTCCCAGCTCAGCATATCGGCCGAGCCATACACCAGGATCTCGCCCACATCGCGCCCGGCACCCTCGCCGTGCATCGCACAAAAACGGCTCTCGACATGCGGCCCATCCACGCGACGACGGGCGCCCAGCACCATGTGATAACGCCCGTCCGCGTCACGCCATACCTTGGGATCGCGCACATGGCAGGTCAAATCCTCGGGATAATCATCGGACGCCAGCACCACGCGCTTTTGGCTGAACTCCCGACCGGCAAGGCCATCAACGCTCTCGACATAAACAGTATCGGCGCGGCGGCCGGTATTGACGTAGTCGTACGTCCCGTCCGCATCGGATAGCTTCACGTTGCCTGTGTACAGCACGCGAATGCGACCGTCCTCGGCAAGCGCGGAGCCCGAATACACGCCATGACAGTCGAACGGCTCGTCGGGAAGCAACGGCGCTCCAACATATTCCCACTTCATAAGGTCGCGGCTCGTCGCATGGCCCCAGACCTTAACGCCACCCTCGACATCAAACGGCGCATACTGAAAATAGGCATGGAACACGCCGCCCGCCTGGCAAAGACCGTTGGGGTCGTTGAGCCAACCCGCCGGCGGCATAATGTGGAAGCGCTGGCCATACGCGCCATGACCGCACTCAGAGGCGGCGGCGTCAACAGCGGCGACCAGCTTTGCAAGGTCGCGACCAAGTGCATTAGACATATCAAAGTCCTAACGGATCGAAAGTTACAAGGCGCCAGATGCGGGAAACACCCGCGAGCATACAGCCCGCGGGCATTCCCTCAATCAAAAGCTCTTAGGCCTGCTCGAAAGCCTTGGGCTCGTCCTTGTACAGGACAAACGAGACGCCAAAGGAAACCAGCGCGGCGACCGCGAACATGATCGCGTACTGCACGGGTTGGGCCAGGCACAGCAGGATACCGAAGATACCGGTGACGCCCGTGCCGGAAGCAGCAAGCGAGGTGAGCGCGCAGACCAGGGCACCGCAACCGCCGCCAATGCAGCCGGCGATGAAGGGCTTAAAGAAGCGCAGGTTCACACCAAAGATGGCCGGCTCGGTAATACCCATGAAGGCGGACAGAGCCGAAGGAAGCGCCAGGCCCTTGATCTTGGCATCGCGGGTTTTAAAGGCAACGGCGAGCGCTGCGCCACCCTGGGCGATATTGGCAGCGCTGGCAATGGGCAGCCAGTAGGTCACACCGTACTGGGCGAGCTGGCCCAGGTCGATGGCGGTGTACATCTGGTGGATACCGGTAACGACCGTGGGGGCATAGAACAGACCGACGATAAAGGAACCGATGCCGAAGGGCAGGGTCAGCAGGGCCTGGATCAGACCGAGGATGGCGTTCTCGGCCCACACGAAGATGGGGCCGACGGCAACGAGCGTCACGAGCACGGTCACGAACACGGAGACAAGCGGGGTCACAAAGAGGTCGAACATCTCGGGAACGATCTTGTGCAGGCGCTTCTCGAGGAAGGCCAGAATGGCGCAGGCGATGACGATGGGGATCACATGGCCCTGATAGCCGACCCACTCAAAGCTGTACACGCCGGGAATGACGGTGACCATGGTCTGAACGCTCTCGGAGGCAACCGTGTAAGCGCTCTGCAGCGAGGAGTTGATGAACGCACCGCCGACGACAGCGCCCAGATACGGGTTGGCGCCAAAGGCCTTAGCGGCGGAGTAGCCGATCAGGATCTGCAGAATGCCAAAGGACGTGCCCGAGACCAGGTCGGCAATCTTGTAGATAAAGTTATTGGTATCGAGCGCGATAAAGCCGTTGGAGGCCATAAAATTGAGGGCGCTCATAATGCCCAGCAGCAGGCCCGAAGCCACGATGGCGGGGATGATGGGGACAAAGACATCGCCGAGCACCTTAATGGCACGCATAAAGATGTTCTGCTGCTGAGCCGCGGCCTCCTTGACCTCGGCCTTGGTGGCAGCCTCGACGCCGCTGAGCGCGATGAACTCCTCGTAGACCTTGTTGACGGTGCCGGTGCCAAAAATAATCTGGAGCTGGCCCTGGGCCTCAAAGACGCCCTTGGCGCCGTCGACGTTCTCGAGGGCCTCCTTGTTAACCTTAGTGTTATCGGCAATCACCAGGCGCAGGCGCGTGGCGCAGTGCGCGGCCGAAACAACGTTGTCGGCGCCACCGATGTTGTCGAGCACCTCTTGGGCTGATTTGCGGTAGTCCATGACTTCCCTTTCCTCCAACGGGCGCATTTACACCCGGCCATCTTTGACACTTACACTGTAATCGATTTCAGTTTCATATGTCTGCAATCGTTTTCATAGTAGGGTGAACGGTAGGAAAAAGCCGGTGAATGGTAGTTTTGAGACAAACATAAGGGCTCAGAGGCAGACAGACATGCCCAAGACCTAGACATTCATAAGCTGATGACCGAGCTTGAGTGTCTTGAGACCGCTCTCCCCCTCCACGCCATCGAGCGTATTGAGCAACATATTAGTCGCCTCGACGCCACTGGTCAGGTAGCCGTAATGCACGGTGGGAATGCCGCCCGTCAGCGCGCGCAAAAATGCGTTGTCGCCAAAACCGCTCACGCGACGCACACCCTCGCCCATGCCGCGAACCTCGTCAAGAGCGCGCAGGGCGCCGGCCGCCATAGTATCGGTCGCGCACGCGATAAGCGAAACATCGGGATCGACGGAGAGCAGTTCGCGTGCAGCGCGATAGCCCGAGTCGAGCGTAAAGGACCCCTGGCAAATCAGGCTCGAATCAAGTGCCACGCCCGCGGCGCGCAAGCCGGCCTCAAAACCACGACGACGGTCATAACCGGCGGCACGGTCTTCCTCGGCAACTCCGATGTAGGCGATCTTGCCCTCAGCACGCTTCGCGAGTGCCTGACCCAGCTCGAAAGCGGCCTCGTAATCGTCGTGATAGACGCACGCCGCGCCCTCGACATGTTGGCCGATCAACACAATGGGCACACGGCACGACTCAATCGCCCGGCGATGCTCGCCGGTAATCATAGTTGCCACCAGCACAATGCCATCGACCGGATGGTTTTGGAATAAATCGAGGTATTCGAGCTCGCGATCGGGGACGTTATCGGTATTGGCAAGAAGCATCTGGTAGCCGCGGCGGCCAAGCACCTGCCCGATGCCCGCCGTAATGCGGCTCACCGACTCGGAATTAATCTTAGGCACGATGACGCCGATGAGCTTGGTGGAACCGGTTCGCAGCGCGCGAGCCTGGCTGGATCGCACGTATCCGGTCAGCTCAATCGCCTGCTTAATGCGCTCGGCCTTGTCCGCCGAGATATACCCACCATTGAGGTAGCGCGAGACGGCGGCGCTCGAAACGCCCGCCAGCTCGGCCACATCTTTCATCTTTACCACGAGCACCCCTGTCGTTGAAATCGCTTTCACCATGATACCCGTGCGGAGCTACATGCGTGTCGCAAGACGGGACGTCACGGTCAATTTAGCTGTCGCAGCACGGGCATCGCAGGGCTTCAACTAGAAACTTCGAAATATAAATGCCGAATCAGTCAGACTACCGATTCGGCACCCCGTTACATTTGCACACAGCGGCAGGCAAAATCCAACTCGAGAACAACTTACTCACTTTGGAAAGATGCATCGCTGTCCGCTGCCAATTCCGAAGGAAGAATTGCCGGCAGCGTCAAAGCCCCCATGGGCGAAAGTCCAGTAACGACCATCAGATAGCTCTTAGCGTGACCATACGCCATGGAAATCGCATTAGAGAGAAGATAACGGCGCGCTTCATCGTCTGAAATGTCGAACGGCATTTTTGTTGACACCGAAATAGCAACCGTCACATCAGCGCGCATTTTTTCCTTTGCATCGTCCCTATCAATCAGACTGCCACACACATACAGCTTTAAGTCTGCACGCTCGCCCGCCTTGTTCCTCAATAGATGGACGTCCTGATAGCTAACGTCAACTTTTAAATCCATATTCTGGGAGGGCTCATTCTCGATATGAAAAGTTGAGTCGACAACAAACAAATGAACAACCTGAATAGGCGCAATGAAATCCTTGCTCATGCAGCCAAACCTCCCGGAATCATCTCAAAGTTCAATCGTTTCGCCGAGCAGTCGCTGTTAAATGAAGACCATTGTTCTCGGACAGAGTTATTAGACGAAGAAAACGGCGCCTCATTCGAATAACTGGAAATGACCTGAGGAATGATTTTGATACCCAACGCAAGCTCAAACTTTGCGATTGTTTTCAGCGTCATGTTGGGCTGAGAATTCAACAATTTCGAAAGCGACTGAAGACTCACGCCCATACGCTTTGCCAGCTCACTTTTACTCAAGCCCGAGCGCTGCATCTCGCGATGAACAATAAACTCAATATCTAGTGCGTGCTCATAGGCACGGGTTTCGCTCGTTTCCGTTTCCGCGTAAAAGTCTGATAAATCGACCTTAACCATTACAAGTCTCCGTTTCGTAAGCGGGCAAAAAAGCCGACGCTATGACTCCAAAAGCTGCTTTGCTATCGGGGCCAACTGTTTTGCGCGTTTAATTTCTTTGGAAATATTTCCCGAGCCTTGATGGCCCTTAAACCAAAAAAGCAAAACAATCTTGTCCACGCCTTGGCAAATCGCGTAGACCATTTCTCGATTAACCCCATCAAAACCCTTGAGTTCGTATAGTCCAATCTTAGGCTCGATACATCGAAGCTTTGACGTTCCACTGACATCCTTTAGCCCGTAGTCATAGACTTTTGAAATCTGATTGATCATTTTACGGGCGGTAAACTTCGTTTTAGGATCAGACATCATCTTCTGAAATTGAGAGTTCTCAGGGGAGGTGGTTTGTTCCCAAAAAGGTCGTCCCTCGGGATCAGCATATTCGACAAGTCCATAGTCACTAACCAAAGGCCACCCCCTCCGCCTCAGATAAAACCAAATGTGGTTAACTTATAGGTTAAGTTTAGCCAAATTCAAATACATGGCAAGCCCCAAGCCGAGTTCAAGCAATCTGCATTATTGACTCAGAGAAATGCGGGAAAGAGGCAGTAGAAACTACATTGGCACATAAGGCCCCCAGCGAAGAGCCCGAACTTTTATGGTGACCAATAACATACCTAGGAAGACGAAGGCAAGGCACGCAACCGCCCAGTCGCCGTGGCCGGTCTTAGGGAGCGCGGCGGCTTGCGTTGTTGTGGGCTTGGTCTTTTTGGTGGTCTTGGTCGCAGGCGTCTTGATGGACGCGGACGCGGGCCTGGCGTCCGACTTGGGCGACGAATCAGGCGTGGGGGCGGAATCTTCGCTGGGCTTGTTCTCGTCGCTATGCTTTCCTTCGCTTCCGGGCTTTGTATCCCCCGCGGGATTGCCACCGGCAGGTTCATCGGTACCGGGCTGGGTCTTCCCCGCCGGCGGCAGGGCGCCCGCGGGTTCAATTACCACACGCAGCGCTACGGCCCCGCTGGCGTCCATCACGCAGGCGGTACCAAAGGCCCCGCCCGCCGGCGTCACAAACTGCGCGGACGTAAGTGAGCCACTCTCGCAGACAACATCGGCTATGGCGCCGGTCGCGTACACCCAGGAGGCGTCCATGGCAAACTGGCCATCGGAGGCGTACACACCAAAGAAGCGACAATCATCGACCGATCCGTCGCCAGCAGCAACAACGTGCGCGCCACCCAGCCGGGGCCCGAGACACCCGGCTCGTCGAAGGTCTGCCCCACAATGGTAAGGCTATCCACACCCGCGGCATAAGAAGGCCCGCCTAGCAAAACGCATAGGCAGGCCAGGCGAGTCTCGAAGAAGCGCGAGACGGCCTCATGCTGGAGCTGCCGCATCACGTATAGCCAACGAAGCGCGGGCGGGACGCCACCAATGGGCAACGTCCCGCCCGCTCTGCGCAATCTCATGCGCATCCAACTTGTAGAGTAAATTCATCGCTCGCGTCGATTACGACCCCAATATTTCCCTAGGAAACACACTCGATAAATCGTTAACACCCATAGCGAAAAGCACCTTTGCGCTGGCATCGTTGCTGAGCTCGTCGCTCAACTTAAGTGCATCAAGCAGTATATTTCGTCGTAACATCTTATAGTCATCCTCAGTCAGCACTAGCTCAAGATCGCTTAAAACCCCTACTAGATTGACATCGTGAGACGGAGACACCCTGGCGCAGAATAGACGTTCGTCATGCGCACAGATATTTCGAAAATCTTTAATGTGATCGTATGCAAGTCTTAGCCTACGCGGGCTGATGCGCTTATCGACTTCATGCGTCTCGGAATAAAGATCAGAAAACGACTTGGCAATGGAATTTCTCATGCTTTCTGGCTGAAACTCATAGAACTTGAATGCCTGACCAAGCATCAAATAATTCATAAGAATCCATACCGGCGTATTGTCGTGATTATTCTCATAATGCCGAATGTAGTCCCTTTTATAATCGCTTTTCCATTTTTGAGACCTACACAGCACCTTCTCGAAATCACCAATAAGCATGTCGATCTTTTTTCGATAACCAGCATCGGCACGGTAGGATCTTCTATCCAGGTATGCCTCCGGGCTATCTTTATGGGCCATTGCGAAACGATAAGAACAGACGGTTTTAAGCACTGCTTCCGCCTTGTTAAAGTATTCAAACATGAGCAGACGCAATGAACGGTCAAATTCGAATAAACGATATATATCAGAAAACTTCGTACCTTTTACGAATAGCTCGTGGCAAGAATCTCCACGCTGGTCGAGAAACAAATCCTTGTAGCCGTTAATAACCGGATAGTATCCCTCGCGTTCCAAAACTAAACGAGTATTGTTATCGCATTCGAGTCCACGGCTTTCAAGAATAGCAATCTGCTCATCAATAGATTTAAATGGTTTATCCATTTGGGCCCCTTAAACGCGAAAACCGCCTTTCGGCGGTTCCCACGGACCAAGCCGGACGTACCGTCGCAAGGCCTCATCACAAGACTTACTTTAAGGGAGAACTCCGGGTCCGTCAATCCTATGCCGCCAATCCTCCAAATCAACCTTTGGACTCATTCTTTGGATAGCTGGCAGATTATAGCCATTAATGGGCACCATGTTGACATCAAGACAACAAAAGAAGCGCTGCAACAAATCGAATAGACAGGAGTGACATGCAAGCGATCGAAAAACTAAAGACCACCGATGATTTAGGTGAACACGGAGGCGGCATATGGAAGAAATGGCCCTGGAAGGACTCCGATCATTATGAATTAATGTCCGATCTCATCCTTAAGGCTAAATACAGCATTCAAGATTTCAATTCCACTATCGGCGGGGGCTTCTTGCCCAACCCAAAGGACACCGTTTATCTTGTGGCACTTGCTACTTGGATAAAAGATGCTTCTGGCAAATTAAAGGGAACTGTCTTCGAAAAGAGATCGAAAACGATTTTGAGTTCTCTAAACAAAGTGAACTCGACGACGCGAGCAAATATCTCCAAGTTGTTCGCTCGGCAGTTATTGCCCACCCCCTCAATTCAACTAGACATCAAGATTATGGTTTTGGATCAGAAGGAAGAATCTGCATTGACATAAGAGGGAAAAGCCTACTTGATTCCTTTCCTAAGGCAGTTATTTATCGCATCACACCAAAAGGATTTTCAAGAATCAACTGCGTGGGCGATAATGACATCGCATTGATGACATGTCGCAATATCCGCAGCGCCAAAGAACAAAAAGGCAAGCTGCACTTTGAAAGATGCTGCCTCGACATGCGAGACATACGCGATTCTGCCGAGCTTTTCATTGACGCTATATACGAACTGGACCGCCACCTTGGTCGGATCAGGAGGAAGGATTTTATTAAATAGCCTCAGCTCATTAGCATAAGAGCCGATCGTTCGACCACTTCATCCTAGAAGAAACAGCCGTCACGGACAAAGACGTGCATAATACGACCCGTACCAACAATGAGCGAAGTCAACATGCGGCAGCGGGGCGAAACCGGACGTTAGCAAGAAGAAGGCGCCGGGACTCATGTCGGCCCCGGTGCCTAGGCGCAATGCCACGGTGCTGCTTCGCAATATTCAACAGTGGCTAATTAAACAAACACCGCATCCCACCAAAACGCTAGTGCCCAAGCCGTTCTAGCCAAAGAACAGCTTGGACACATTCCATGAGACCACAGCAAGAGCCGCAACCAGACCTCGCGTCAGTAGCAAACACGCTCCATACCGCCACAAATCACCCCATTACAGTCTGAAGTGGGCCACCGATAAATTTCGATGGCGAGCATTCGGCGCATTGCCTACGATACGGGCAAGCCCCGAGGGGCCGCCGATCGGGC
>NZ_CZAQ01000010.1:0-57698 GCF_001404695.1 Collinsella aerofaciens
CCCGCCGAGAAGGCCGACGAGGATGGCACCGGCTCGCCCCAACGGCCGCGATAGATCAACTTGAGGGCAAGGGAGCGGCCGGTCGTGTCAATTCCGGTCTAACAGAGCCTTTTGTTTTTGGGCGGTTCGAGGGCCGTTTGTCTCGATCTGTAACATCTAGCAGGGATTTTTGGTCCTACCTGTTACAGATCGAGATGAACGAGCCGAGCACGTCTATGCCCGCAGGTCCTTTACGCTGGAACGCTCGACCAACACGCCCGAGACGAGCGTGCGGCTTCTGGAGCTCGGGGCTTCCAGACCTGCGACGACCTCGTTAAGCGCACGGATGCCCAGCTCGCGGTGGCGAAACTTCACCGACGTCAGAATCGAATTGGGTATCGTCTTGTAAAGCTCATCGTCGAAGCCGATCACGGACACGTCTTCGGGCACACTGAGCCCTTTGTCACGTAGAGCCATCATCACGCCGTTTGCCATGCAGTCGTTAGCAGCGAGGACCGCCGTGCAATCGGGTTTATCGGCAAGCACAAGGCCCGCGGCATAGCCACTATCCGCATTCCAATCGCCTTGCAGAGGCTCGGGCGGCTCAATGCCACGCGCCTCGAGTGCCGCACGCCAACCTTTCATACGACACTGGCTCGACAGCGATTCTTTCTTACCAGAGACGAAGTACACGTTCTTGTGCCCGTGATTCAAGAAGTACTCACACGCCATGCGCGCGCCGCCCTCTTGATCGTCACTGACGGTGGAGCAGGTAGGATGCTCCATCGGTGTGATAATCACCGTCTTGAGGTCTTTCGGCGCCTCAAAGGTATCAAAGTCATCGACCATCTGGCGCAGGTTGAAAATCATGCCGTCGACGGGAAGCTGCGACATCCTATGCGCCGCTTCGGCAAGGGTCATCTTCTCCCCCGCCCGCTTTTTGATCACCGTGAGAGCAAAGCCTCGCTCTTCGGCGGCATCGGCGATACCGTCGATCATGTCCACGGCGCCGCCCGACAAGTGGAACACCACCACGCCGATGCACCCGTAACGGCCCAACTTGAGTGAACGCGCGGCAAAGTTCGCCCGGAACCCAAGCTCCTCCATGGCCGCATGGACCCTATCGCGCGTCGACTCTCGCACACTATCGGGCTCGTTGATCACGCGCGACACCGTCTTGAGAGAAACGCCCGCGGCAACTGCCACATCGTTCATCGAGACATTTTTCTTGTCCATCGTTGCCACTACTTCTCCAGTTGGTTTTGCATCGCTTGTTTTTTGTGTTCTAGCATACACTACCTGCCCGACTGACAAATCAGCCGTTTATCGGACAATATCGACCGTTCACCCGTAAATCCTTGTTGCTCTTCCAAAAATGTCTTACGTTGTCATTAACGAAATGACAACGTTGTCATTTCGCAATGCCTTCCTTAAGCAGGAAGGTTTCCGGGCAGTCCTGACCATCCATCGACGACCAGTTCCATCCACATGCATCGCGCATCAAGCAGCAAAGGAGCTCTATGGACGCCATCGTAAAGATGCTCGAAAAGCATCAACCGTTCTTTGAGAAGATCTCGAGGAACATCTACCTCCAGGCCATCAAGGACGGATTCCTTGGGTGCATGCCCATTGTCCTCACCTCTTCGATCTTCCTGCTGATCGCCACGCTTCCCGGCGTGGTCGGCATCACGCTGCCCCAGCCGCTCCTCGACTGGTGCAACAAGCTGTACAACTTCACCATGGGCGTCATGGGCATCATGGTTGCCGGCACCACCGCCAAGAACTTCACGGCATCCATGAACCGTCGCATGCCCGCCGGCAAAGTGCTCAACGACGGTTCCACCATGGTGGCCGCCCAATGCAGTATGCTGCTGCTCGCAGTCACGCAGTTCACCACCAAGCTCGACGGCTCCGAGCTTTCGGTCTTCGATTGCACCAGCATGGGTACGCGCGGTCTGTTCTCGGCCTATATCGCCGCGTTCATTACCGTGTGGGTCTATAAGTTCTGCGTCTCGCGCGATCTGACCATCAAGCTGCCCAAGGAGGTCCCGGGCGCCATCGCTCAGAACTTCCGCGACATCATCCCCTTTGGCGGCGCCGTCATCATCTGCGGCATCATCGATGTCATCGTGCGCAACCTCATGGGCGTTCCGTTCTCCGAGCTGCTTATCAAACTGCTCTCCCCGCTCTTTACCGCTGCAGAAACCTATCCTGGCCTTATCCTTATCCAGGCAGCCACCGCGTTCTTCTGGTTCATCGGTGTCCACGGCCCCTCGATCGTCCAGCCGGGCATCGACCCCATCCGTCTTGCCAACCAGGCCGAGAACCTGCAGGTTCTGCTGGCAGGCGGCCACCCCGCCCACTCCCTCACCTTTAACATGTCGCTCGTGGGTGAGTTCGGAGGCACCGGCGCCACGTTCATCGTGCCGCTTCTGCTGATTCTCTTTATGAAGTCCAAGCAGCTCAAGGCCGTCGGTAAGGCCTCGATTGTTCCTGTTGCCTTCGCCGTCAACGAACCGCTGCTCTTTGGCGCGCCGATGATCCTTAACCCCTACATGCTCATCCCCTTTGTTACCGCCGGCTGCGTCAACGTGAGTGTTGCCAAGTTCTTTATCGATAACGTGGGCATGAACGGCTTCTCCTTCGTGGTGCCTTGGGCCACCCCCGCCCCCATCGGCATTTTCATCACCACGAACTTCCAGCTTATTGCCCTGGTATTTGTCGCGATCATCATTTTGCTGGACGCCATCATCTACCTGCCGTTCTTGAAGGCATACGATAAGCTGCTCTGCGACCAGGAGGCCGAGCGCGCCGCCGAGCTGGGTCTTGAGTCCGATGGTGCTGCCGCCATCGCCGCCAACGCCTCTGCGCCCGTTGTCGAGCAGACTACCGCTTCTGTCGAGCCGACCGCCGCTGTCGCCGACAGCAAGCCTGTCGCCGATCAGCTCGAGCCCGCCGCCGACGCATCCACCAAAAAGGACGTCGATGGCCTGAAGGTCCTCGTCCTGTGCGCCGGCGCCGGCACCTCTGCCATGCTTGCCAACGCCATCAAGGAAGGCGCTGCGCAGACCGGAGAGAACATCGCTTCCTCTGCCGGCGCTTATGGCCAGCACACTGCCATCATGGATCAGTACGACGTCATCGTGCTTGCCCCGCAGGTTCGTAGCTACTACAACGACATGAAGGCCGACACCGATCGCCTGGGCATTAAGCTGCTCGCCCCGCGCGGTAAGGAATATATCGACCTTACCCGCGACCCCGCTGGCGCCATCAAGTGGCTCCGCGAGAACCTCGACTAGTTCCTCCCTCTGTTGGTGCCCGGACCCCCAGTTTGGGCACCTCTCCCTTTTCGTATCCCACAGAAAGGATGACTCATGACCAACCCCATGCAGTTCCCCGACGGCTTTGTGTTTGGCGGCGCCACCGCCGCTTACCAGGTTGAGGGCGAAACCCGCACGCACGGCAAGGGCAAAGTGCCCTGGGACGATTTCCTGGCTGCTCAGGGTCGCTTCTCCCCCGATCCTGCAAGCGACTTCTACAACAAATATCCGGTCGATATCGACTTGTGCCAGCGCTTCGGCATCAACGGCATCCGTGTCTCCATCGCTTGGAGCCGCATCTTCCCCAACGGCACCGGCGAGATCAACCCCGAGGGCGTCGCCTTCTATCACGAGCTCTTTGCCACCTGCAACAAAGCCGGCGTTATCCCCTATGTCACGCTCGATCACTTTGATACACCCGAGGCCTTCTACCAGGGCGGCGGCGAGGGATTCCTGACGCGCACGACCATCGACGCCTTTGTCGAGTACGCCAAGTTCTGCTTTGCCGAGTTCACCGAGGTCAAGCACTGGTTTACCTTTAACGAGATTCCCGCGACCGCCGAGGGCAGCTTTATTGTTGGCAACTGGCCGCACGGCGAGAAGTATCGCCTGGACAAGGCCTTCCAGCTCATGCACAACATGATGGTGGCCCACGCCAAGGCTGTCGTCGCCTTCCATGAGGGCGGCTTTGAGGGCGAGATCGGCATTGTCCAGAACCTGGAGCCCAAGTATCCCCTCGACCCCAACAACGCCGCCGACTGCGAGGCAGCTCGCATGGCCGACGTCATCAACAACCGCTGGGTACTCGACGCCACCTTCCGCGGCCACTATGCAGCCGACACCATGGAGGCTGCGACCAAGCTGGCCCATATCGCCGGCGGCGAGCTCGACGTCCGCGACGAGGACATCGCCGCGCTGACCGCCGCGCTCCCCTACAACGATTGCCTGGGTGTCAACACCTACAAGTGCCAGTTCCTGCGTGCCGCCGAGGGCGAAAACGACATCAACCACAATGGCACCGGCGACAAGGGCTCCTCGCGCTGGTTCCTCAAGGGCGTGGGCGAGTCATGCGTGCGCGAAGGCGTACCCACCACCGACTGGGACTGGATTATCTATCCCGAGGGCCTCTACGACCTGCTGCTGCGCATTAAGAACGATTACCCCAACTACAAGAAGATCTACATCACCGAGAACGGCATGGGCTATAAGGACGACTTTGAGGACGGCTTTATCGACGACGCCCCTCGCATCGATTACATGCGCCAGCATCTCGCGTGGATCCTCAAGGCAATCGACGGCGGCGTGAACGTCGACGGCTACTTTGTGTGGTCGCTACAGGACCAGTTCTCCTGGACCAACGGCTACAACAAACGTTACGGCCTGTTCTACATCGACTTCGAGACCCAGAAGCGCTATCCCAAGGCGAGCGCGTACTGGTACAAGAACGTCGCGGAGACCGGCCTGCTCATGGCCTAATTCAAGCCGCGTACCCCCTGTCGGCCGCATGCGAATCCCTCCACGGGTTCGCATGCGGCCTTTTTTATTTTGGCTCGGCCCGAGCAGGCCGTTTGTCTCAATCTGTAACATCTAGCAGGGATTTTTGGTCCTACCTGTTACAGATCAAGACAAACGCGCGGCCCGAACTTGAAGATCTCGATCTGTAACACGTAGCCCGTTTTTTCACGTCTACCTGTTACAGATCGAGACAAACGGGTAGCCCGAAGCAGAATATCTCGATCTGTAACATCTAACCCGGTTTTCTACTCCCAACTGTTACAGATTAAGATAATTCGACGACGCCGACGTTTTAATATACCGTGGTACAATTGTGTCCCAACGCAAAGGAGGTACCCATGTCAGCTTGTGTGCCCGTCCGAGATATGAAGGACACTGCTGCATTCACCACGCTTGTTGAGTCTGAGCGCGACGTCACCGTAACTAAGAACGGCTACGAGGCCATGCACTGCATCAGCAGCGACCAGTATCGCCTCATGCAAGAAGAAATCGCCAAGGCAAAACTGCTGTCTCGTATGATGTTGGCAGAAGACGAAATATCGCAAGGCGACTACAGCGACTACGAATCCTTCGCGGCTTCGATACGAGACAAATATGGCCTATAACGTCGTAATCCTCAAAAGCGCGCGATATGAGTACGAGAGTATTGTCGGATACCTTGCTCAAATCCTCAAGAATCCGCGTGCAGCAGGCAATTTTGTCGCTGAGTTTGAATATCAGCTTGACCTGCTTCGCGAGCAGCCGCTTTTACGTCCCCTCTCGCACATGCAAGAGCTGGCGGCACGTAATTACCGATCGTTTCCCGTCAACAACTACGTGTGTCTATACAAGTTTGAGCACGAAACAATCTATATCGCCCACATCTTTCATCAGTCACAGGACTACGCCCGCCTGGTATAGCCCACAAGCTGAATACTTGGCCCGAGCGCATTTGCGTGTCATTTCACGTCACATTGACGCGTAAAATGACGCGCAAATTTTTACGTCTCATATTTTTTGACGCGTAAATGACGTTTTAACTTTTATGTGTCATTCTGCACGCCATATTGATGCAATAACCCCCGCGCCGGCAGAGGGCAGAAGCATCGCCTGCAGCGCTAGCTAGCAGATGACCTGCGTGTGTTCCTCGATGGCGGCACGATTCTCGGCGGCGATACCCGGTTCGCACACCACGGCGTCCAGGCTGTCCAAGCGGCAGAAGGTGTAGAAGTCGCGCTTGCCGATCTTGCTGGAATCGGCGATCAGATAGCGCGAGTCTGCCTTGCTAAAAGCGAGCTGCTGGATACGGCCCTCATCCATATTGGACGTAGACACGTCACCATCCAGAATGCCGTTGGCGCCGATAAACGCCGCATCGATGCCCAGCGCGCGCAGGGTATCCTCGGCCGTTGGTCCCACAAAAGCGGCGGTGCGGCGACGGTACATACCGCCCACGAGGCACAGGTCGCAGTCTTCGCGCGCCTCAAGCAAGTTAAACACCGAAAGCGAATTGGTCACGATGCGCAGGCGAAACGCCGGCAGCATCGAGGCCATCTGCTCAACCGTGGTACCCGTACCCAAAAAGATGGTCGAGCCCTCCTCGATGAGCTCAACGGCGCGGCGCGCGATCTGCAGCTTTTCCTCGGCATGCTTAGTGCGCTTTTCGCTGTGCGAATACTCGTGGCGCAACATAGCGTGGGGACGGCCCTGCGCGCTACGGGCTCCACCGTGCACGCGCTCAATCTCGCCCAGGCTCGCAAGTTCCTCAAGGTCGCGGCGAATCGTCATATCCGAGACGCCCAGCGCGTCCGAAATCTCCTTGACCGAGACCGTGCCCTGTTCCTCGAGCAGCTGCCGAACCTTATCCTGTCGTTCTGCCTTAATCACGATGAATCCTCGCCGTTCTTTGCGCGCATATCATTCAAACAGTAACGAACAAATTGTATCAGACTCGTGCGCGTCAAAAATGAACACCCGCACAGCTCCAATCATCACTTTTTTTGAGAAAAATACCCCCTGCTTTAGTGGGGTGTAGTGATAATCTCGCCTGTTCGCGCTACAGTTTGTCCGAAATACCTCGATGTTAGGAACCAAATGATCACTTCCGAGCTTTTCGGCACCGCGCCGTGCGGCACCCCCGTTCACCGTTACACCCTCAACGGGCCCGAGATCTGCGTTCGCATTATGGACTATGGCGCCACCGTGCTTGGTATCGATGTGCCCGACATTCCCGGCAACGTGCGCGATGTGGTGCTGGGCTTCGATAAGCTCGAGGATTACTTTGACAACCCCGCCTGCTTTGGCGCGACCATCGGTCCCGTGGCAAACCGCACCGCGGGTGCCACGATCACCATCGACGGCACGGACTGGCATATGCCGGCCAACGAGGGCGCCAACAACCTGCACAGCGATCTTGAGCACGGCCTGCATAAACGCGTGTGGGACGTTGAGCTCGACGAGACTCACAACGCCGTGCGCATGACCACCTCGCTTAAGGATGGCGAGCTGGGCCTGCCCGGCAACCGAACCTTTACGGCTGTGTTTACCGTTACGCGCACCGGCGTCTTCCGCATCGAGTATGGTTGCGAGAGCGACCGCGCCACCTACGTGTCCATGACCAACCACACGTACTTTAACCTTGCCGGCCATAACGCCGGCATGGACTGTGAGCACTTCTTTATCGCCAACGCTGCCCACTACTTGCCCATTAACGAGCAGAACATCCCCACCGGCGAAATCGCTCCGGTCGAGGGAACACCGTTTGACTTTCGCGAGCTGCGCCCCGTCGCACCCGGCATGGAGGCCGACGACCCGCAGATTAAGCAGGCCCGTGGCTACGATCACTGCCTGTGCATCGATGGCTATCAGTACGGCCGCAATCTGCGTCGCGCCCTACATGTCGAGGAGATGTGGACCGGTCGTGAGCTGGACTACTACACCGCCGCCCCGGGCGTGCAGCTCTACACCGGCAACTGGCTGGGCGACGAGCACGCCAAGGACGATGCCAACTATGGCTGGGGCGCCGGCTTTGCCCTCGAGGCCGAGATGTACCCCGACACGCCGCACCAGCCGCTGTTCCCGCAGGGCATTGTGGGTCCGGGTCACCCCTACAGCAATATGATCGAATACCACTTTATGAGGCACTAGGCCCACAACGCGACATCTCGCACAGCAGCGCCCGCCGGCACCACCGCCGACGGGCGCTTTGCTACCTAGTCATTGAGGACATTCTTAAATGACCAGTTGGATGGAGTCGGGATTAGAGCTGGGGAGATAGCGAATTTCCAGCTCCACTCCGAGCTTTTGCAGCTCTTTGAGGGCGGCGACATCTGCGTCGTCTACGGCGACTGCGGGCGTTATGGGGTGCTTGCCCTCCCCTACCTGCATATGGCCGATACTGATCTTGGTGATCGGCACACCGCCCTTAACCAGCGCGAGCGCATCGGCGGGCGAGGCCACCATAATCAGAATCCATTGACGCGGCGTTGCGGTATGTATGATGTCGATGGCCCTTTGCACCGAGAAAAACCGCATCCAAACGCCTTCTGGCGCCGCCACCCTCATGGGTGCCCATTGGCGCGAATCCGCCGCGATCTCATCGTTGACGATTAAGACAAGATTGGAACCCACAGTCCCGTTCCACAGCTCAACGTCTTGCCCGTAAATGAAACGGTCGTCGATACGCGTGAGAAGGATCTTGAGTTGAGCCATGGCTGCCCCATTCTGTTTGAGACCCATACGAGCGGGACGTCGGCCACCAACTCGACAGCAGGTCAAGCACCAAATGGGCACCGCAGACATCACGCCTCTAATATTAGTGCATTTAAAGTGAGAAAAGCCGTCAGAACACTTGCGCGGATGTGCGATGTCCCGTATTATAGACAGCCGTTGACGCCTCAGTTGCGTCACCACATGGCCGCCAGCGTAGCTCAGTTGGTAGAGCACCGCTCTCGTAAAGCGGGGGTCACCGGTTCGAGCCCGGTCGCTGGCTCCATTGCACAAGATAGCCGCCTTCGGGCGGCTTTTTTGTTGCCGATTTTGAGTGTGTGTACGCCAACCCAAGCATCGTCACGGCTTCAGCTCCCCTATTCATAAACAGAAAACCCCGCCAAACGTGATTCCCCTAGGGAAAACACGCTTGGCGGGGTCCTAGCGTGATTCCCCTAGGGAAATCACGCCATCAGACGAACAGCTCAGCCGGGCAGCTCGCTACTCCTCCCAGTAGGCATCTGCAAGCAGCTTAAAGCAGATCTTCTTGACCGGCTGTGCGCCATCGCCCGGGAACTCGAGCGTGGGCATGTGAGGCTCGCCGGCAACAAACAGCGCAAACTTGTCGTCAGCAAGATCGCCGGCGATTGAGGCGTCGGAATCGACCAGATCGTAGTCGTCCTTCTCGTCAAACTCCTGAACGAGCGTCAGACTGCCCGTGGCAACCTTAAAGGCCTCGCGACCCTCGACGTCAATCTGCAGGTCGTGATAGCGCTGATGCGTCTCATAGTGAGCCTCGGCCTCGAGACGCGTCGTGGGAGCCATGACGTTCGCAAAGACCTTGTCGCCCAGAATCGGATGGCTGCCGACCTCGAGCTCCGCCGGATCGTTCTCCTCGAGCCAATCGATCAGCACGTCGAGGCCCTTGAGCATTCCGCGGTATTCCTCGATATCGCCCAGTGCACCGTAAATCATCTAAATCCCCTCTCGGATCGTTTCTTTGGCGGCTACTCGGCAAACGCATTACCGACGCTGTTGCCACCCACATACGTCTCGACCAGGGTAAGGTCGGGATTGAACACGACAGTGTCGGCGTCGCGCCCCGGCATAATGCTACTGCACTTGTCGTCGACATGAGCTAGCAACCGATGCCGGGGCCGCAGCACAAGCTCCTACAGCTCGGTCACGACAACGCCGTTGTAAACCTCGTCCCAACGATCCATAACCAAGTGGCCAGTCATGGGATCCATGGCATTGAGCTTGCCGCAGGTGTTGGCGGTACGCAGCACCGTCTCGTCGTCGGCGCCGGCAGCAATCGCATGTGCGAAGCCGGCAATGGTCGAATCGCCAGAGCCCGTAGCGTTAACGGCGGGGATATCGGGGGTCTTGGCGCGGAACGCACGGCCGTTATGGAAACCAACGGAGCCGGCAGCGCCCATGGATACGACGACCCAGGGGATATCGGAGAAGCGGGCGTCAGAGGCGAGCGCGGAACGGAGCTCGTCCACATCGTCGGTGGTAAAGCTCGTGCCCAGAAGGCCGTTAATTTCGGTCAGGTTAGGCTTAACCAGCTCGGGCTTGACCTCGGACTTGAGCGCAGCCTCAAGCGAGGCACCCGAGGTATCGAGCAGCACCTTGGCGCCGGCGTTCTCGGCAATGCCCGTGATCTTGGCATAGTAGTCCGCCTCGACGCCGCGGGGCAGCGAACCCGAGATGGTAACGACATCGGCCTTGCTCGCAAGCTCGGCGAACTTGGCGGTAAAGGCATCGAGCTCCTCGGGGGCAATCGTCGGGCCGCTCTCGAGCAGCTCGGTCTGGTTACCGGCATGAAGGATATTGAGGCAGATGCGGGTCTCGCCCTTGATGGGCACAAAATCATTCTTAATGCCGTTGGCATCCATGAGCTCGGCCATATAGGCGCCCATATGACCACCAAGCAGGCCGGTTGCCACGACATCGTCGCCCAGCTGGCCCAGGACGCGGGCCACGTTGAGGCCCTTACCGCCGGCGGTCTTTTCGGGCGTCACGCGGTTGACGTCGTCGATAATGAGCTCATCGAGCTGATAGCGCGTATCGACGGACGGGTTCATCGTAACGGTGAGGATCATTTCTAGCTCCTTATCTCGCAGGCTCCTTATGCCTTGCAAAACGAATTGGCTACATGCGACTACAGAATCTCGATTGTGAACGAGCGCACGATGGTTTCTTTGGGCTTGGCGATAAGGCAGCCGCGCTTGTGCTCAAGCACGTCATCCTCATCGGAACAGGTCGAGAGGCCGCCCCAGGGTTCAACTGCCACAAAATCACCCTCGGGCTTGCTCCACACAATGAGGTACGGGAAGCCCTCAAAGCTCAGGCGAACGCCCTTGTCCTCGCCCTTTTTGGAAAGCGTGACCTGACGGCTCTCGAGCACGTCAAAGATGGTCTCCGCAAAATCGAAGAGCTCATGCGACAAAGGCAGCGTCTTTCCCACCATGGGGTTCTTGGAGCGCCTGTCCACATCAATCAATCCGGTCGAGGGAACGGCGGTGCAGAGCTCCGCAGCCTCGTCTTTCTCAAAACGCAACTCGTAGTCCGTATAGGCCTCGCCCTCGTCGAGCGGACACCTAAAGCCGGGGTGTCCACCGATAAAGAACGGCATGTCCTCGGTGCCCTCGTTAGTAACCTCATAGGAGACGCGCACGGCGGCGTCCTCGAGCGTATAGCGGGCGACAAGCTTAAACGGATACGGATAATCGCTCAGCAATGCAGCGTTATCCTCGGATGCCAGGCACATCGCCAACTCGTTTACGTTTTGGCTCAACAGCTTCCACTCCTGCTTGCGCGCAAAGCCGTGGCGGGCGAGCTTCACATGATGTCCGGCAAACGTCATGGCGCTGTTATCGCGCAAGCCTCCGCAAATCGGGAAGCAAATCGGTGCCTGGCCGGACCACACGGCGGGATCGCCCTGCCACAAGTACTCGCGACCTCCAGCCTCAATCGAGGTAAACGAGCCGCCGGCCGTGGAGACCTTGATAGAAATCGAATCGTTGGAGAGAGCGTATTCCATTGTCCATCCTTTCGAACAACTGCTTTTTGCTCGCAAGAACCCGTCTCGGCCCTGACCAAAGGACAAACCCGCACGTTCATCGATGCGTCCGGTTTCCCAGCCATGCAACGGGGTACCATACAGACATTGATGCAATTACAGCTGAAAGGCCTTCTTATGCGAACCATCATCCTTTATGCCTCACGCCACCACGGCAATACGAAAAAGCTCGTGGACGCCATCGTCGAGGCGCACCCCGAGATCGATACCCTCGACGTGAAGTCACTCGGTAAAAACGAGTACCCCGACCTGCACGAATACCATCTGATCGGCGTCGCCACGGGCATCTATTACTCCGAGATCGACAAAGATATGGCGCGCGTGCTCACGAACGTGCTGCAGCCGCAGGACAAGGTGTTTGGCCTTATGACCTACGGTGGCAAAAACAAGTGGTACGGCAAGGATATCGATGGCATCTGCCGCATGAGGCAGGCCATCTTTATGGGTGTCTACGGCTGCCCCGGCTTTGATACGTGGGGGCCGTTCAAGCTCGCCGGCGGCGTCCAGAAGGGACACCCAACTGCCGAAGAGATTAAGGGAGCCGTCGATTTCTTCGACAAAATCGAAGATGAGTACGGCGATATCATCGTCGAAGAGTACGCCAAGCGCGAGAAGCGCCTAGCATACGAGAAAGAGCATCCTGCAGGAGGCCTGGTAGCCGGCGTTAAGCGCACGGCAAAGAAGATCGCTAGCAAGCTGTAACTGTAAAGGTGCTTTTGAGCGTTTAACCCATACGGCGGGTCCGAGCAGATTCGGGCCCGCCGTCTTTTCTATCGTTACTCGGTAAAGGCGTTGCCGACGCTCTGGCCGCCAACATACGTCTCGACGAGGGTGAGCTCATGGTCGAACACGACAAAGTCGGCGTCGCGACCCGGCATGATGCTGCCGCACTTATCCTCGATGTGCGCGGAGCGTGCCGGCACCTCAGTTGCCATGCGAATGGCGATATCGGCGCTGGCGATGCCCCAGTCGACGATGTTCTTGACGCCCTGGGCAAGCGTGAGCACCGAGCCGGCAATGCTCTTGCCGTCGGCGAGCCAGCACAGGTTGTCCTTCATGATGACGTCCATGCCGCCACTGGTGTAGCTGCCCTCGGGCATGCCGCCGCAACCCAGGCAGTCGGTGATGAGTACCGTGTGCTGCCAGCCCTTTGCCTGCAGCAGCGCCTTGATGGCGGCAGGGTTTACGTGCTTGCCGTCACAGATGATCTCGGCGTAGGTCTCGGGCGTAGACATGGCAGTACCCACGACACCGGGCTCACGGTGATGCAGACCGCGCTGGCCGTTATAGGTATGCGTAAAGCAGCTGGCACCGGCATTGATAGCGGCGATGCACTCATCGTAGGTGGCGTCGGAGTGACCGATGCTGGTCACCACGCCCTTGGCGTTCAGAGCAGCCGCATAAGCAGCGGCACCGTCGCGCTCGGCGGCCATGGCGCTCTTAACGATGCGACCGCCCGCAGCCTCCTGCCACTGGTCGAAAACCTCCTCGGAGGGGTCAATCAGGTAAGCGGGGTTCTGCGCGCCCACGTGCTTCATGGTAAAGAAGGGGCCCTCCAGGTAGATGCCCTGAATGCGGGCACCGCAGAAGTCGGGGCCGCGGCCCTCGTCCGCCTTGGCGATAGCAGCGCAGGCGTCCTTGATCTGTTCGACGCCATCGGTGAACGTCGTGGGCAGCCAGCTGGTGGTACCGCGACGGGCGAGCTCGGTTGAGCTGATATCGATGCCCTCGGGATCGTTATCGGTAGTTGAGTGGTTGTAGAAGCCATGGATGTGAGTATCGACCATACCCGGTGCGATCCACGATCCCGTGTAGTCCTTAATCTCGCAAGAGGGCTCGTCGGCCTGCCAGGCGCCAAAAACGCCATCCTCGACCATAAGATAGCCGCCCAGTTGCGGGCCTGCCGGCAAGAAGAACTTGTCAGCCTTAATTGCGTACGTGCTCATATGCACTCCTCGCTTCTAAAGCAGTTGACTGTGGTAATGCTTATACCCAGCTCACGTAAAACAAAAAGCGCCCGCCCGCCGTTATGAGCGGACGGGCGCCCTTACAGGGGGACGCGATTAAGCGGTGAAGGGGTGAATCGTCACGCCCTTAACCACGCGGTTGACCGTGCCGGTGGGGCTCGGCGTATCGGGCGTGTTGCCCACGCGGACGGAGTTGAGCAGGCTGATAGCCTGGGCAAACATCACGAACGGCAGAGCAAGGTAGCCCTCGGGAAGCGCCTCGTAGCCCTTAAAGGTGAAGGACTCGCCCTCGTAGACGGTGGCACCTTCCTGCTGAACGGCGACAGTGTGCTGAGCGATCTTGTCGCCACCGATCTCGTTGAGGATGTCGATGTCGTACTGACGGGTGTAGGCGTCGTTGTTGACGAACACAAAGACGAGCGTCTTATCGTCGACGAAGGACTTAGGTCCGTGACGATAGCCCATGGAGGTGTCGTAGGAAGTAGCGACCAGACCGTGAGCGAGCTCGAGGATCTTGAGCTGGCTCTCCTGAGCAAGGCCACCGAAGGAGCCAGAACCCAAGTAGGTCACGCGGGTGAAATCGCCAGCCAGGTAATCGGCGATCTCAGGCTCACGGGAGATGACCTCCTCGCCCATCTTGGCAATCGTCTCGACCCACTCGGCCTTCTGCTCGTCAGAGGCAGTGTCGAAAATAAGGGTGGAGAGCAGGGTCATGCAGGAATAAGAACCGGTCATGGCGAAGCCCTTGTCGTTGGCGCGCGGAATGAGCAGCGTCAGCGCATTGGGATCATCGGCAGACTCGACGGCAAGCTTGCCCTCGGGAGCGCAGGTGATGTTGAGGAACTTGACGTTGTGGACGAGCTCCTTGGCAACGGCAACGGCGGCAAGGCTCTCGGGGCTGTTGCCAGAGCGGGCAAAGGAAACCACGAGCGTGGGATCCTCGGCGCGCAGGAAGTCGCGCGGGGCGCTCACGATGTCGGTCGTGGCGATGGGCTTAAAGTCGTAGAGATCAGTGTTGCCAGCGTGACGCAGGTACGGAGCGCAGGTATCGCCAACGTAGTCGGACGTACCGGCACCGGTGAAGACAACGGACAGACGGCCCTCGCCCATAGCGCGAGCCTCGGCCAGGAAGGCCTCGATGGCCTCCTTGTTCTCGCGATAGATGTTGAGCGTATCACGCCAAAGCTCGGGCTGCTGAGCAATCTCGGCCGTGGTGATCTGGGCGCCGAGCTCAGTGAGCTCCTCGACACTCTTCTCGAACATTTCTAATACCTCTCTCTAGAAGTAATCCTCTGACGTGCAATTATACACTTCGGTTGGTTATCTGGTAGTAACCAGTTAAATGCAAAGAATCACCATATGGAAACGATGCGAGCACTAGTTACTGCGCTGGTGGTAAACCTTGTATTTAAACTGATCGGCACGAGCAACCGAGAGTGTGTACTCCACTACCTCGTTTGACTCGTTATACGTAGTCCTGACCAAATCGAGCACAGGCGAGCCCTCGACAATTCCCAAAAGGTGGGCATCGGTGGGACGGGCTATGCTCGCATAGAACTCCTCTTCGGCCACGCGAATCTTTTGCTGAAAGTCCTGCTCAATCACATCGTAAAGCGGCTTACGCTCCAGCAGCGGTCGCTTTAGGGACAGAAATTGACGAACCGGTAGATAGCTGCGTTCGACCATCATGGGCATGTTGTCGGCAGAGCGAAGGCGCTTGAGCTTAAAAATGCGATCACCGATGCGCAATCCCATATGCTCGGCCAGATTCTTATCGGCCTCCATCTCGCAAAACTCGAGAATCGTGGTCTCGGGTTCTCGACCCATCGCGCGCATCTGCTCGGTAAAGCTGTAGGACTGCATAAGATTGGTTGCTTTTGCCGAACGGTCGGTCACAAAGGTACCGCGACCGTGCTGCCGAACCACCAGTCCTAAACGCTCCAGTTCCTGCAGAGCCAGGCGTACCGTAGTGCGCGAGAGACCATAGCGCTCCGAAAGTTCGCGCTCGGAAGGAATCATGTCACCGGCGCGATATTCATGGTCAATCTTTTCGGTCAGAATATCGACCAGCTGATCGTACAGCGGTTGCTTACGCGCTCCGATCGCCATCCTATCCTCCCTTTTGCTCGAATTCGGCTAACTACCTAGGGTGTTATGCATTATCTGTCTGCCACACCCGAATCATTAAGAAAACAAAAGCCGCGCGCTCTTTCGAGCACGCGGCTTTTAACATACACATGGCTTAAGGGGTCGGGGTGTGAGCCGCGTAGGGACACACCCCTCAAGCTAGAGCCTTACCAGATGCTCGGCCAGAGACCAAGCGGGCCAGCGCCCAGGATGCCAAGGACGAAGAGCAGGAGAATGCCCTTGGTCGGGGTCCAGCTGTGCTTAGCGAACATGTAGTAAAGCAGCAGCGTAAGCATAAGCGGGACGAGCTTCGGGACGATGGTGTTGAGGGTGTCGGCAACAGAGAAGTTGACCGGATCCTCGGTAACGGTGCCGTAGGTCACGGACTCCATGCCGTTACCCAGATCGGTGACGCCGCACTCGACAGCGTTGCCGTCGGCATCGGAAGCGGTAAGGGCGTTGCCGTCCTTATCGGTCATGGCGATGGTACCGGCCTCAGCGGTCTCGGTATCGATGCCCTCCATACCGGTGAAGTTCTCGGCCTCCTTCTCGGAGACGATCACGGTAGTAGCGGAGAGACCACGGGTGGTGCCGTTGGGGATCTGGAGGTTGATCTGGGTGCCACCCATGGTGACGACCAGGCAACCGACGACGAAGACGCCCATGATGGAAGCGGCACGCGTGAAGGCCTGCATGTTGGCGGTCAGAGCGTCAATAGCGCTGGTGCCAAGCTTGTAGGACCAGTTCATGAGCCAGAAGCGCAGAGCGAACTGGACGACGTTGAAGATCACCAGGAAGATGATCGGTGCAGCGGCGTTGCCGTTGATGGCCATGTTGGAGGTGATGCCGGCCGTGATAGGCACGAGCGTCAGCCAGAACAGGGCGTCACCGATACCACCGAGCGGGCCCATTGCGGCGACGCGGACGGCGCGGATCGTGGGGATGTCAACCTTGTTCTGCTCGAGCGAAAGCACGATGCCCATAACAAAGGTGACAAGGAACGGGTGGGTGTTGAAGAACTCCAGGTTGTGGCTCATGGAAGCCGCGAGGTCGTTCTTGTTGGTGTGGATCTTCTCCAGACCGGGGATGATGGAGTAGAGCCAGCCAGCGGCCTGCATGCGCTCGTAGTTGAACGATGCCTGCAGGAAGCAGGAGCGCCAAGCCATCTTGTTGAGGGTCTTCTGGTCGAGCTGCGGAGCAGGAGTGAGATCCTCGTAGTGCTCCGGGATCACATACTCATTAGATGCCATCTTCGAAGTCACCTCCGTCAGAAACAGCTGCACCCTTCAGCTCGGTCTGCTGCTGGAAGTCCCAGAAAGCGATGCCGAAGCCGATGAGAGCGAGGATGAGCAGAGCAGGGGTTGCCAGCGAATCGTTGGCAACGGTGATGAGCGCGAGGCCAAAGCCCATGAGGAAGAAGCCCCACATATCGCGGTTCATCATAACCTTGAGCAGGACGGCGAAGCCGACGAAGCGCATCATGCCGCCTGCAGCGGACAGACCGGTCTGCAGCCAAGTCGGGATGGCAGAAGCGATGGTCTGACCAATGGTAGCGCCAGCGATGAAGAACAGGGTGACGACGACAGCGAAGATCAGGCCGAGCAGAGCCATGGCGAAGTAGTTCAGGCGCTCGATGCCCTTGGTGTCCGCGTTATGAGCCATGTTATCGGCCGTGGACATAAGCGGGGACATAAGCGTGAAGACCAGGGTAACGCCGAGCTGACCAAGCAGGGCGAACGGAATGGCAAGGCCGACTGCCGCGTTGGGCTCGAGACCCGTAGCGATAGCGAGAATGGCTGCCATGATGCCGCCGATGACGGCGTTAGGCGGCTGAGCGCCTCCGATCGGCATGTTGCCGATCGTCATGAGCTGATAGGTACCACCCACGAGAAGACCGGTGTTGAGGTCGCCAAGGATAAGACCGATGACGGCGCCGGTGACGATGGGCTGATAGAGAGACTCGAGGAAGTCAAACTGGTCGATTGCCGCGATGAACGTGACGACGAAGACCAGAGCGATCTGGATGATCGAGTATTCCATCTTGCTCCTCCTTTCAAAATGTATGTACGCACTTTGGATATCACGTACAGAACGTCAGGGTTTCACTCCTGACAACGTGGATCACGAGGATTACGAGAAGAGCTTGCTCGTGTCCTCAACAGGCGTGCTCGGAACGCGCCTGATCTCCAACTCCACCCCCAATTCCTGCAGCTCTTTAAACGCAGCGACATCCTCGTCGTTAACTGCGACGGAGGTGGCGACTTGGCGCTTTCCTTCCGACATGTGCATGTTGCCGATGTTTACCTTCTTTATAGGCACACCGCCCTTGACGAGCGTAAGCACGTCTTCCGGTGTTTCGGCCACGATGAAGATCTTCTGGCGCGGGCTCGCCTTGCCAATGACGTCGATGGTCTTCTGCAGGGAGAAGAAACGCGTAGCGACGCCGGCGGGAGCGGCCATCTTCATGAGGTTCTGGCGCATGGTGTTGGACGCCACGTCGTCGTTGGCGACGAGGATGAGGTTGGAGCCCAGAGTGGAGTTCCACTGGGTGGCAACCTGACCATGAACCAGTCGGTTATCGATGCGGGTAAGAAGAATGTTGGGTTCTGCCATGTTGATCAGCTTCCTTTCGTTATTTGCTGACGACAGTTACTTGATCTCCTGAATCGCGTAACGCGAAACATCTACGACGGCTCCGGATCGGACTTTGATCTGGACCTTCTCGCCTTCGATGCCTTTGACGGTTCCGTAGATACCGCCGGCGAAAAGAACCTCTTGACCCGGCTTGAGCTCGGTGTGCAGCTCCTTGAAGTACTTCTGCTTCTTCTTCATGTTGATTTGCGACCAGATGGTGTAAATCAAGCCCATGATGACAAGCAGGCCTAAAAGGGCGACCGAGGAGCTCAGGACGTTGGCTCCGAAATCGGCCATTAGATGCCGTCCTCGTCGCCGAAGATATCCTCTTCCTCGGAGCCGGCAACGGATGCGACCGTCTGGGCGGTGACGCCCGTCTGGCCAACGGTCACGGCCTGCTCGCCAAGCTCGGCGAGCGTGGCATTGCCGCGGAGGAACAGAAGCTCAATAACCATGGGAAGGTTGGTGCCAGTCAGAACCTCGACGTTGTCGACATCCTGGGCAATCATCATCGACTGGTTGAACGGGGTGCCGCCAAGCAGGTCGGTAAAGACGAGCACGCCATCGCACTCCTCGCGCATGGCGGTAATAGCGGCGCGGAGATCCTCACCGTAGGATGCGGCCTGGTCGCCCTCAAAAGGAACGACGGTAAAAGCAGGCTGGTCGCCAGCAACCATCGCGATAGCGCTTGCAAGGCCGGGTGCGAACTGTCCATGACCGGTAAGAATAAAGCCAACCATTCAAATTTCCCTTCCGAAGGTGTGTACAATCTGAGTCCGATGATTTTCGGAAGCCAGCGGGCGCTCGCCCTTAAAGCTTCTTGGAAAGCGTTCTTTGAAGACCAGTGGTTTCTAAACTGGTAGTAACCACGTGACGTGTTGTTGTCACTATATCACCCCAGAAGAGGCCGCTTCCGTTGATTCATACGGTAAAACGTTTTTGCACCGTTCACGGTGATAAATCGACCGTTTACCGCTCGTTAACACTTCTACCTGCGGTTTTGAAACCGTTTCGAAACGCTTTGGCAAAAGATCGGAACTTTTTTTGTGTCTAAACAACGCAGGGCGGCAAAAAATAGCGTGTTGAAAAATTGCAGGTCATTGTGAAGATATGTGAATTGGTCTTTTTGACTTAATACCAGTTAGAACCAGTTTTGAGATTATCGGTGAACGGTAGTTTTCGACCGTTCACCGGTTACTTGCAATCGTTTGCAGTTGTTTTCCCATATGAATTAGGGAAACACAATGGAGCGCTTGCGCGGGCGCAAGGCCTACCCCAGTGGTTTCGGCAGCAAAAAGCCCGCTAGAACGTTGTCCGTTCTAGCGGGCTAAATCAGGCAGATCGGCTAGCGCGCAGTAGTGCAGGCAAACCTTACGCAAACAGGCCGTAGATGCTGATGTTGGCCTTGGCGTAGAGGCCGTTAGCATACTCGGTCCACTTGGAGCTGGCGCTCGAAGCCTGCGAGGAGTACTGCTGGTAGGCGGTGTAATAGGCGGTCATGGCCTGCTTATAGGTAGCGCTATCGGCAGTAAAGGCATCGTCGGCAAAGGCCTTAGCGTAGGTGCTATCGGCGTCCTTCCAGGTGCCCTTCTCGCTATCCCACTCGTCACCGGCAAGGTTGATGATGTAATCGGCGTAATCCTTGCTCGCGGTCTCCTCGTTGCCGTCAGAAGGCTCGGTCGGGGCGGTCGGCATGCTTGCGGAGCTATCGCCCACCTTCTTCTTGTAGAGCTTCTGCAGCGTCGCGGACTGACGGACGATCTGCTTGGCCTGGTCCTTGGACACGCCGTACTGCGTGGCCATGGTCTTGTAGTCAGAAGTGCCGATGGAATCCTCGGCGTACTGCTTCATCTCCTTAGAAGAGACGGTGATGCCCTCGTCCTCGGCAGCATCGAGCAGAATCTTGTTGCGCACATAGGACAGGATGACGTCGGCAGAGGGAGCGGTGTAGTTGCCATCGCTATCCTTGACGGTATCGAGGCTGTACTGGCTCTCGATAGCCTCGCGCGCGGTGATGTCGCTCTTCTTGCCGTTGTAGCTATAGCTTGCCACGGTCGAATCGAGCTGATCCTCGGTCAGGGTCGACGAACCGACGCCCTTGCCACCAAAGCCACCATTGCCAATAAAGAAGCCGACCACGGCAGCGATCACGACTGCGACCACGAAGGCGGCAATCATCGTCTTCTTGTGCTTGGATGCGCAACCGCCCTCATTGGATGCCGGGATATCGTCGTCCTCGTCCTGCTCCTCGGGCATGAGGTTCTCGTCGGCGGCGTCCGCGGCGATCTTTGCCTCCAGGCGAGCATCCTCCTCCTCAGCCGTCGTGCCGGCGGCAATGTGCTCGGCAGACGTACCGGCGACCAGATCGATCTTCTCGTCCTCGTCACCGTCGGGGCCTTCGCCGCGCTCGATGATCTGGATGCCGTCGATCTCGTCCTTCTCGTCCTTCTTTTGAATCAGACCCATATCAGTTACTCCTTGTTAGGAAACATAGTCTTCAATAGAATACGCCCGACAGAGTGCCGGGCGTATTGATTCTTAGGTTATACGCAAACACTTAAGTACCATTTAGGCGTTTGCAGCCTGCATGTCTTAGGCCAGGTGCGCGATAACGGCATCGGCAAAGGCCTGCGTGCCCACGGCGCCCTCGACGGAGCCGGTCTGGGCACGACATACGTCGCCGGTAACCTGCTTACCCTCGTCGAGCGTGGCGGACACGGCGGCGCGGATACGATTGGCCGCATCGTTCTCGCCCAGATGATCGAGCATCATAGCCGCAGACAGAATCTCGGCCGTGGGGTTGGCGATATCCTGGCCAGCGATATCGGGCGCGGAGCCATGCGTTGCCTCGAAGATGGCGCAGTCGGCACCGATGTTGGAGCCGGGGGCCATACCCAGGCCACCTACCAGGCCGGCGCACAGGTCGCTGACGATATCGCCGTACAGGTTGGGCAGCACCAGGACATCGAAGTCGTTGGGGTTCTGGACCAGGCCCATGCAGGTGGCGTCGACGATCTTGTCGTTGAACTCAATATCGGGATAGTTGGCGGCCACCTCGCGCGCAACGCGCAGGAACAGGCCATCGGTCGCCTTCATAATGTTGGCCTTGTGCACGGCCGTCACCTTTTTACGGCCGCAGCGGCGGGCGTACTCAAAGGCGTACTCCACAATGCGGCGGCTCTTGGCGATGGAGATGGGCTTAATTGAGATGGCGGAATCGGCGGCGAAGGTCTTCTGACCCGAGCGCTCGACAAGCTGTGAGAGCTCCTCGACCTCGGCAGCGCCCTCATCGAACTCGATCCCGGCGTAGAGGTCCTCGGTGTTCTCACGCACGATGACCAGGTCGACGTCGCGGAAGCGCGAGCCGTCGCCCGGCTGCGACAGGCAGGGGCGCACGCAGGCGTACAGGTCGAAGTGCTTGCGCAGGGCCACGTTAACGCTGCGGAAACCCGTGCCGACCGGCGTGGTGATGGGGCCCTTGATGGCAACCTTGGTCTCGGCGACCGCATCGAGCACGTGCTGGGGCAGCGGCGTGCCAAACTCGTCCATGACGCCGGCACCTGCCTCCTGGACGTTCCAGTTGATCTGGACACCGGTGGCCTCGACCACGCGGCGCATGGCCTGCGTAATCTCGGGACCGATACCGTCACCGGGAATCAGGACTACATCGTGCGCCATAATCTGTTACTCCTCGTCTTCGGCGTCGTCAGATTTTTTAACGCTAGCACGCTTCTTCTTTTTGGAGAGATCCAGGCCAAAACGTTTAACAAGCATTTCGCAAATCTCGCTCGAACGGGCCTTGAGATAGCTGCCCTTGCCGTTCTCGGCGTCGAACTTAAGGCGCAGCGCAAGCTTCTCGGCGACCTCGGCGTCGATCTCGCCCTGGCCAAACTCGTACAGGCAACCGAGCATATCGCGATACTCAAGGTCGCCGTGGTAGCACTGGATGGCCTCGTCTAGGATGGGCCAAGCCTCGCGTGAACGCTCAGCACTCGTGGCGCCCCACACGCACAGCAGGCGGAAGGCGGCATAGCGCAGCGTGGAGGAAATCTCGTCGAACAGTGCGGTCTCGGCGCCCTCAAAGGCATCGCCCAGCTGCTCGGGGCAGGTGGTGGCGAGCGCCGTCAGGGCATCGAGGGCCTCCCAGCGGGTCTGAGCCTCGGGGCGGTCGAGCGCCTCGATCAGCGCGGGCACGCAGGGCACCACGCGCTGCGGATCGCGCTCGGCAAGCAGGTGCAGCACGCGGGCGGCAAACTGGCGGATACGGCGCGTGGGGCAGCCGAGCTCCTGGACCAGGCGGTCGACGGCATTCTCGTTCTCCTCTGCCAGCTGAAGCTGTGCCAGCTCCTCGTCGGTGAGCTGTTCGTCTTTGTTTTCTGCCATAGTTACCTCTTTTTACTATTTCTTAGCGTGCTTGCCAGCACCCTTGCTGTCATCGGTGACCGAGATGAGCTGTCGGTCGGCAGCGCCATTACGACGCGCACGGCGGCGTTCCTCGGCATCGCCCGCGTCGGCGGCGGCGCGGTGTGCCTTGTTGACGTTAAAGACCTCGTCGTGCTTGCGCCACGGACCGACGGACTCGCCAAAGCTCATCTTAAGGCCGGCGATAAAGCCGCCGAGCCAGCCGATCGGCGCAAACTGCACCAGCGGGAACAGCGAGAACACCCAGGTCAGCAGGACGACTGCCGCAGCTCCCGCAAAGTTGGCAATCCAGTAGTCGCGCTTGGTGATGACGCGCTTTTCGCACGCCCACTGGCCGCACAAAAAGCCGATGTAGATCGCAAAGAGAAAGAGCACCAGCGCAAGCACCACGAACGTCAAGCTCATAGGCGCTACTCCCCGTGATGGTGGCCGCAGCAGCACTCGTGGCCGTCGTCATGACCGTGACCGCCGCAGCACTCGTGGTCCTCGCCATGGTGGTGTCCACAACCGCACTCGTGGTCGTCGCCACGCTCGCCGCAACCGCAGCCTTCCTCGTGAGCACCGTGCTCCTCGGGACGATACTGCGACCAGTCCAGACCGGCGGCGATGGCATCGGCCTCCTCCTTATAGAGGACCGTGACGGCCTGGGTGCCCAGCTTGGCACCACCGATGGCATCGAGCATGTCGTAGAGCGTAAAGGCCACGTCGGCGCCGGGCAGCGCAAGCTCACGGTCGTCGGCATAGGCGAGCGCCAAGCGCAGGTCCTTAATGAAGTGCTCGACCATAAAGCCGGGCTTGTAGTCGCCGTCGAGCGCCTTGGGCGCCAGGCTCTCCATGGCGCCGGACTTGCCGGTGCCACCCAGGATCATCTGACGGGTCTTCTCAAGATCAAGGCCGCTCAGCTCGGCAAACGCCAGCGCGTCTGCCATGCCGACCATGCAGGCGCCCAGCGACACCTGGTTGGCGAGCTTGGCAGCCTGGCCCTTGCCGGCGCCATCGAAGCAGCAGATGGTTGCCGCAAAAGTGGAAAGGATGTCGCGGACCGGCGCGATGTCGTTCTCGGTGGCGCCCACGATAGCCGTGAGCGTGCCGGCGATGGCACCCGACTCGCCGCCGGTGACGGGGCAGTCAAACGCCATGCGACCGGAGACCTGGGCGGCCTCGGCAATATCGCGCGCCAGCTCGGGCGAGCTCGTGGTAAGGTCGATCAGGACCGCACCGGGCTTAGTGCACGCGAGCAGACCGTCACCCGCCAGGTAGAGCTCCTCGACCTCGGAGGGATAACCCACCATGGTAAAGACGACGTCGGCGTTCGCCGCGGCATCTGCCGGCGTATCGGCCCAGACGGCACCGCGCTCAACGAGCGCTGCGGCCTTGGACTTGGTGCGATTGTTGACCGTGACGGGATAGCCAGCGTCCAGAATGTGGCCGGCGATGGGGGCACCCATAATTCCGGTGCCGATAAATGCGACAGAGAGCTTATTTGCCATGAAACCTTTCCTTTTGGGTTGGGTGTTATTACCAGGTTGAATACTCGGTGCCAGCGTTTGGGCTGTGAGTTGGGATCGATTACGACCGCGTTACTTGCCTACTGCCCGCGCACGCGGCGAGCGATGCGGTCGGAAAGAGACGCCTTGTCGGCGCGGTTCTTACCCCAAAACGCGCAGGCCACCATGCCGGGACCCACGTGCGAGCCGATGGTAGGGCCCACGGAGCTTCGAATGATCGTGACGTCGGCGCAGCCCTCCTCCTTGCGGATGGCGGCTTCGAGCCAGTCGCCGTCCTTATCGGCATCGGCCGTCATGATGGCGATGGGCATGGTGCGGTCGGGCACGTAGTTCTCGCGGAACGACTTGAGGATGGACTTGAGCGCCTTCTTGCGGCCGCGGTTGACGCCGATCAGCGACAGCGAGCCGGCCAGGTCGTAGGAGAGCTCGGGCTTGACATCGAGCTTTGCCGTGAGCTGCGCCGCCGCGGGCGGAATGCGGCCGCCGGCAGCCAGCGCATCGAAGCTCTCGAGCGTAAAGTAACCGTGCACGTAGGTCTTGGCCTCGTTTGCCCAATCGACCAGCTGCTTGGCAGTCAGTCCCGCCGAGCGCTGGCGCACGGCCTCGAGCGCCAGGAGCCCGCCGGTCGCGCAGGGTAGGGCGTTGTCGACCACGTACAGTTCAAAGTCGGGATACTCGGCGCGCACGGCATCTGCCGCCTGGCACGCGGAGTTGTAGCTCGACGACAGCGCCGAGGTAAAGCACAGGTAGACCGTGGGCGTGCCCTCTTTGGCGCACTCGGTAAAGAACTCGATATAGCGACCGAGCGACACGGCCGAGGTGGACACGCGGGCGCCGGCGCGCATGCGGTCGTAGAACTCCTTAGGGCTCATGCTCGACCAGATGTCGTCCGTGCGCTCCTCGCCATCGATAATGAAGGGGAAACCCAAGATATCGACATCGAGGTTCGCGGCGACCTCGGGGCTAAAGTCGCAGCAGGTATCGACAACGATGCGGCAACGGTCCGAATGACCGGCGGATACGGCCTTGTCCATCAAAGCGACTCCTTACGTAAAAAGGCGGCCACCCGCATGGGATGGCCGCCAACCGTTAACTCATGCAAGTTAACGTATTTTACTCGTCAAGTGTTTCGATGCGGGGCTTGATGATGCCATATCCACCATTCTTACGGTGATACACCACATTGATGAGACCGGTCGTCGCGTTCTCGAACACGTAGAAGTCGTGGCCCAGCAGATCGGTCTGCACCAGCGCCTGCTCCTCAGTCATCGGGGTGACGTCGATAACCTTCTCGCGGACGAGCAGGTCATCCTCCTCCTCGGGCAGCAGCAGGTCGGCCAGATCCTCGACGCGCTCGACCGGTGCAACATCCGCTGCGCTGGCACCACCCTGGCGGTTGTCCACGACCTTGGTCTTGAACTTGCGCAGCTGGCGGGTGACCTTATCGGCGGAGAGGTCGATGGCGGCGTACATATCTGCACCGTGCTCGGCAACGCGAATCACCGAACCGCGGGCGCGAACCGTAACCTCGACGATTGCCGGGTTGGGGTTCGAGGGGTTCTTCTCATAGCGAAGTACAACGTCGACCGTCATGGGCTCGATATCGAAAACCTTGAGCGCCTCGCCGATCTTCTCATCCACATGCGCACGCAGAGCATCGGTTACCGTCGTCTTGCGTCCAGAAACCTTGATATCCATACGTGGCTCCAATCTGCCTCGGGGACTTACTGTACTGGCTATGTACCCATTGCCGTGCATTTAATCACGCGGATTCTCAAAGACCCGAATAACGATTGCTTGATACCGCATACCGAAGTCTCGCACTTTTCTGTGGCAAAGTGCGCTATAGGAGGGAGCCGGCGACTTTGTATTTGGTCCTGAAAATTGGCTTTGACCTGCTGGTTTTATTGGGATGAAAAAGCCGGGCTCCCCTATTGGGGAAGCCCGGCAGTGCGTGTTGAAACCGTGAAGAGGTGTCCTTTCCAACGTATAGGAGACACCACCCCTAGCAATAACTAGCTATTAAGTTTGTTAATGTCGTCGTCGGTGATGGTGCCTTCCTGGCTGGACGACTTGTCCTCGGAGGATGCGGTCTCATTGTTGGAATCGGAGGACTCGCTGCCGGAAGACGTGGTCTCACTGGACTCAGAGTCGCCCGGCTGCACGTTAGCGCCCGAAACCGTCTTAGTGGTGAGGTCGTAGGGCATCGTGCCGTACCAGACGCAGTGGACCGCCTCGAGCGTGCCGTCGGCCGTAATACCGTCGAGGGCATCGCTCACGGCACGGCACAGTTCGTCATTGGACGAGAGGCCCGCAACACCAAGCGTCGAGGGCGCCTCGAGCGCACCGACATAGGAGATCTCGCTCATCAGGCGCGCAAGGTAACCGCCAGCCGTGGAGTCGCAGATCACATAGTCGACCTCGCCGGACTCGAGCGCCTCAAAGCACTCGTTGATGTTGGAGTAAGTCTTTTGGTTGGCGGTGATGCTCTGCTTAGCAAGCGCCTCCTGCGAGGCCGAGGACATCTGGATACCCAGAGTAGACGTGTTAAGGGTATCGGTGGAAACGCTCAGCGACCCACCATCGCTGGTTTTACCGAACACGGAAGCGGCATCGTACAGGCAGGTGCCGAGCGAGCTAACGTCCCCATCCGTGGAGTTGATCTCGCCGATAAAGATATCAGCCTTTTTGTCACCGAGCGCGGAACCTGCCGAGGACGCATCGACAAAGGCGACCTTAAGGCCCATGCGGCTTGCGAGGGCGCGGGCAGCGTCGACTGCATACCCCGTGAGCTCGCCGTCAGCGCCCTGCATGGCCTGCGGCGCATCGGAGGTATCGAGGGCAACCGTCAGGGTACCGGGGGTGACCAGGGCATCATCCGACACCGCGGGCGTGACGGTCTCGTACTCGATCTGGTCGATCGTGGGAGTCGTGAACGTAGACAGCGGGTTGAACGCGCATCCGCTCAGGCCCAAAACGGCGATGACCGCTGCGGTCCCAGCACCTAACCGAGCCGCGTGCATCAAGCTGCCCCTCACCATGTCCACTACCCTGCCTTCTGTGTCGTATACGATCCGTGCGTTGCGCGGAATATCAGATTGTTCCCACCAGCTGACCTGGTATTTGACCCCACACTTGCGCACCGGGGTGTTTGCTCGGGAGGCCGCAGCCACCTTCACGACTGGCCCGCTCGCCCGCGAGGCGGTATTGCCCCAAAGAAAGTAGAACGGACGGTGCGGCTTACATCTAGGACGCGCCATGATCGCGCCGCGCGCACGCGGTCGCTTACGTGGATCCCTTTGACCGCGTCTGTCTTGGACTAGGGCGGGCATTTCGTCCGTCCGCAACCACAGCCTGGTAGGAACGTAGCGCATTATAGCTAAGTTCAAGCTAAAGTTTAAGGTTAGGGGCGTCATTCGCATCGCGAGTACAGATTTCGCAGGTCGGAGTGGGCTATTCGTGCCCCTATGAAGCCCGGAGCCCCCCTACGGGGAGCTCCGGAGCGTCCTTCTTGGGGTGCCGTGGCCAAAAAATGGCAAATATGAGTACTGTCACCAATTTAGTAACAGGCAATTTTGGCCTCACGGACAGATTTTGCGCTCAGTGTCGCCAACCTGATGCTTAGTTATTCCACATTTGTTTATTATCTTCTTACTTTATGCCGCCTCCGAGTCCTAAATTCCTTGATTTTGCTGTTACTGATTTAGTGACAGTACTCATATTTGCCATATTTTGGCCAGAGCATATGATTAACCCCCTATTTTCGACGTGAATTAGACCGGCTTAAGCCCAAAACACGCCCGCAGCGTGTTAAGCAACGCCTCTTGCTTCTTCCTGCGGGCATCGACACGATTCCGGTACCGCTTTCGCATACGCTGGTGCATGCGCCATGCGAGTGCTTCCATCGCTTCCATGTCGCAGAGCATTTCGTTGTTGACCGTCGCGACCTCGATTCCCATAGTAATCAAGCCCATGTTGCGTTTTTCATCATGGATACGTCCCCTCCGGGAGGAATGGCCCAGCTCACCGTTGTACTCCAGGTCAAACCGGGCTGCCTCTTGATACGCATCGCAAACTGCATGAGGCATCCCCGAGATTGCCTGCGCGCGGTCATCGAACTCGATCTTGTAGTCGGTCTTAAAGGGACCACAGGCAAATCCGCCATAGGAAAACGGAAGCGAAAACAAAGCGAGCATGATGCACTCCATGGGTGAGCGCAGGTTTTCCGAAAGATAGGGAAACAGACGCTGCAGTTGTTTGGCCGTGTTCCCCCTGTATACCGCGAGATAATCTGCCAGACGATCGGGCATCAGCACCGGCTCGACTTCAAAGTAGCCCACGTCTGCCGGTTGGTCCTTGTCCTTTGCAAGTTTATTCGTAACAGGCGAGGTGTAAGGAGGCAGATACTTCCCGCGGTCGCTCAGTGAAATCTTAGAGCACAGCTCCTGGGCCAGGGCAAACGCCTGGATGCAGCCGACCTCGCGCGCAACGGCAACACAAAGGGCCTCGGGAGATAGGCTGTACACCCCCGGTTCCACCTCTAGAATCGAGTCGGCGGGCAACCTGGAACACACGGACCAGCCTACGCCAGGCATACGGCGGCGCTGCGTCGCAGATCCCACCAGCAAGCACAGATCTTCTTGCACCTCGCCACTTTTGGCTCCAATTCGCACCAAGTCAGGAAGATAGATATCCTCGGTCGAGGGCGACGACGTGCGCAGCACACGGCGCTCTTCATCGGGATTAAGGTCCTTCCAGCTGATATAGCCCATCTGCCGGCGCTCGGCGCGCATCATGCGCAGCGCTGAAGCGCCTGTTAGGATTACGGAAGCCGCTAGCTGTTCGCCTGTCGGCTCGTTGCGCCGCTCAATCTTCACTGCCACAAAACCACCCCTACCAAACACGTGCGATAGCAAGGCCATCGACTGCCGCAGCGCCGGCACGCTTGAGCTCCGCCGAGGCTGCTGCCATGGTCGCGCCCGTGGTGATAACGTCATCGATAAGCAGTAGGCGGCGGCCGTGCACGTCCTCAACCGTCTCGTACATGCCTTGGGCACGCTCGCGACGCTCCTCACGACCGAGTTCGCGCTGGTCGCCATGCCCGTACTTGACGAGGGCATCGAGCAGGGGAACACCCGACAGCTCGCAAAATGGGCGCGCAATGGCCTCCATGTGATCGAATCCACGACGCCGAAACGCCGCTGCCGTCGCGGGCACAAATACCACCGCGTCCGCACCGGACAGCACACCTCCCAAGCGTTCGGGCGCTACGGCCTGGGCATGCAGGGCGGTGTCGTAGAGCAGCTCCGCCAGATACGGCGCCAGGCGTCGCTCGCCCGCGTCCTTGTACGCTTTAATGATGCGCGGCAGCGGATGCGCATAGACGGAGCACGCCAGGCACCGGTCGAGTGCCTCCGCCATTGCCGAGGACGTGCCCTCGACCGAACACTCAGTGCACAGCAAATCCCCAAACGGGGCGCCACATCGGGTGCAGCTATGACGTGGGTCGATGAGCGCAAGCGCGGCCAGGCAGTCTTGGCAAATAAGCGCACCGGCGCGCTCGCAGCCGGCGCATCGCGTGGGCGACAATGCCTCGAGCGCCTCGCGTGCCACCCGCTCGGCAAACGGTAGCAATCCGTCCGCAAACGGTAGGGCGCCGGGACCCTGCAGACGACTCAATATGTTCAGATGACTCTTCAAGACACAACCCTCCCTACGTTCGGTCGCAGGGAGGGTTGTTGATTCAGCGCTATGGTACCCCGACGCGTTTGGGGTCAGGCAGGTTAAATCCGCTCGCGGGCGTTATTCGCCGGTAGGCGGTTGTGGTGCAGACGAAGACGGGGTCGAGCCCTCGCCACCATCCTGGCGCGGCTTGCGGGAACGGCGACGGCGACGGCGCTTTTGGCCCTGGTCGGCCGAGCCCTCGCCACCGCGATCCTCGCGCGGCTCGCGCTCGTCGCGAGCGGCGCCACGCGAAGCCTTGGCAGCCGCTCCCCCGCCATCTCCGGGACGACGGCGCGTGACCTTGACCTCGCCATCCGAGACCTGATCGGCAACGGAGGGCACTGAGGGCTTCTGCTGCGCGCCCGAGGAATGGCGACGACGCGGACGCGGTGCGCGCTCCTCCTCGCCACGTGACTTGCCGCCCTTGTCGGCAGGCGCATCGGAACCCGAGGAGCCCTTGGAAGCGGCACCGGCCTCGCGAGCAGCTGCGGCGCGGAAGGCGTCCTCGCGCTCCTCGCTCGACAGATGACGGCGACGACGGCGCGTGGGGTTCATGCCACCGCCGCGATTCTGCTGCTGGGGCTGTTGAACCTCGCGCTCGCGAGCTCCGTTCTTGCCGGCGGCTGCGGCCTCGCCGGCATCGGCAGAGCCCGCACGCTTGCGGCGGCGACGGCCGCCAGCGGCCTCCTCGGCCTCGGACGTTGCGGCATTGCCACGACCCTTTCCGCGGCCACGGCCCTCGCCCTGCCCCTGACCGGCGCGAGCATCGGATTCAGCATCGCGACGACGGCGCTTGGGCACCGACGTACCGGCCAGACGGTCGGCGCTCGACAGGCCATCGCCCACGTCGACGCCGTTCTCGCGGTCGAGCTCCATAAGCGCCAGACGCATCTCGGGCGACTCGATGCGCTCGAGCACGTCGCGCGTCACGCAGTCGGGGCGGCAGTTGCAGCCCTGCTCGGCGGCCTTCTTTTTGCAGCCCTCCGAGCAGGTCATATCGGCCAGGTTGACCTTAAAGACCTTGCCGTTCTCCAGGCGCAGCACCAGCTGCTCACGCGGCGTGTCATATTCCTGAATACGCGCCTTGCCGAGCGGCGTATCGATGAGCGTCTTCTTTTTGGGCGCACGGCTCTTAAAGTCCTTGTACGCTTCGAACTCATAGCGCAGGCAGCACATCAGGCGGCCGCAAACGCCGCTGATCTTGGAGGAATTGAGCGGCAGGTCCTGCTCTTTTGCCATGCGGATCGAGACGGGCTCAAACTGTCCGCCAAAGCGCGTGCAACAGAGCTCCTGGCCGCACTGGGCATAGCCGCCCACCAGGCGAGTCTCGTCGCGCACGCCGATCTGGCGCATGTCGACGCGAATGTGCAACGTCGAGGACAGATCCTTGACGAGCTGGCGAAAATCGACGCGCTCCTCGGCCGCAAAGTAGAACACGGCCTTCTCGCCGCCAAACAGGTACTCGACGCCCACCGGCTTCATCTCGAGGTCGAGTTCTTTGACCAGACGGCGGAAATCGACCATGGCCTCGTCGCCCTGGATGGCAAGATCGTCGGCAAGCTGCAGGTCGATGTCGCTCGCCACGCGCAGCACGGGCTTGAGCGGCTGACCGATCTCGTCTTGCGGCACCTCGAAGGGATCGGCCGTAACCAAGCCGATCTCGGTTCCGCGCTCGGTGGAGCAAATGGCATAATCGGCCTCGAGGATATCCAGGTCCTGCGGGTCAAACCACAGGTCGCGCGAGGCGTAGGTAAACTTAACGGGTACGACTAACGGCATTTCAGTGCCTTCCTGATATCGAACAGCATGACCTCGATGGCCAGCTGGGGAGTAACGTTTCTGGCGATGTTGCGCTCGGCGGTCGCGACCGCCTCGAGCGCCCGGGTGGCACCCGCAACATTGGTCGCGGCGGCAAGCCGACCGATCGTGTCGCGCACATCCTCGTTCACCACGTCGGCTGCCTCGTCCTGAAGTGTCAGCAGCACGTCGCGCATGAGCGTCCGCGCGCTCGCCAGCGCTTCCATGATACCCGAACGCTCGCGCGCGTTGAGTTCGCGCTTGTTGCGGTCCTCAAGCTGCTTCAATGCTCCACGCGACAGGTAGTCGGCATTTTGCTCGAGTACCTTTTCCTGCGTGGACTTGACCTCGGCGAGCGGCGCCTTGACGGCGACGATGAGCGACTTGGCGCGACTGAGCACGTCGGCCTCGTCGGCGGCAATGAGTGAGTCGATGGCACGGACCATCTGACGGCGGGCGTCCTGGCGCTCGGCGCTCTTAAGAAACTCGATGCCGCGTGTGGGGCTTCCCGCCACGGCGACCGCCATGCGGCAACGCGCAGGGTCCTGACCGGTGGCGCGGCTCACGGCCTGCGCGGCGACGGCGGGCGACACCAGCCGAAACGGCACGCACTGGCAGCGGCTCACGATGGTGGGCAGCATCACGTCTGCCGAGGTGCCCAGCAAGATGAACATAACGCCCTCGGGCGGCTCCTCGAGTGTCTTGAGCAGTGCGTTGGCGGTGTTGGCGCGCAGTTGCTCGGCACGGTCGATGATGTAGACCTTGGCCTTGGAGCGAATGGGTGCCAGCGGCACGTCATCGAGCAGCTCGCGGGTCTGGGCGATGAGGTAGCCCGTAGCGCTCTCGGGCGTGTAATAGTGCACGTCGGGATGCGTGTGCCGAGAGACGCGCACGCAGCTATCGCATGCGCCGCAGCCGTCCTGCTCGCACAGGAAGGCCTGGGCGAGTGCCCATGCGGCGTCGAGCTTGCCCGCGCCGGGAGCGCCCAAAAACAGGTAGGCGTGCGATGCGCGGCCGCTGGCGACGGCGTTGGTCAAAAAGTCGCGCACGCGCTCTTGGGTGTCGAGCTTGGCCAGCAGGCTTGCCTGAGCGGGGGCCATGTTACTCGGCCTCCTTGGCAAGCGCGGCGGCGACAGCATCCTGGGGGATATCGAGACCGTACGCGCGAACCTGCTCGACCGTCTTCTCGAAAACTTCCTCGACGGTCGTAGTGGCGTCGATGAGCTTTACGCGGTTTGGCTCCTCGGCAGCAATGGCGCAAAACCCCTCGTAGACACGCTCCTGGAATGCCATGCCCTTAGCCTCCATGCGATCTGCCGCGCCACGGGCTGCCATGCGTAGCGCCGCCTGCTCGGGCGTGATGTGGTAGACGAGTGTGAGCGCCGGGTGCGTTCCCGCGACGGCCAGGTTGTTGGCGTCGCGCACCATCTGGCGATCGAGGCCGTCGGCAAACGCCTGGTAGCAGGTCGTGGAATCGTAGAAGCGATCGCACAGGACCACCTTGCCGGCAGCGAGGGCGGGCGCGATGACCTCGTGCACCAGCTGGGCACGCGCGGCCTCGTAGAGCAACAGCTCGCAGGTATCGCCCATCGCCATATTGGCGGGGTCGAGCAGCAGGGCGCGGATCTTTTCGCTAATGGCGGTGCCGCCCGGTTCGCGCAGGCTCACAACCTGGTGGCCAGCGAGCTCGAGCGCGCGAGCAAGCAGGCGCGCCTGCGTGGACTTGCCGGCACCGTCGACGCCCTCGAGCGTGATAAAGCTATGTTGAGCAGGCTCAAAAGCCATGGGCGCAGCCCCTTCCTACAAGGCGCGTAAATGCAGATATATCAACCAAGTCATGATACCCCAGTGCTCGGCACGTCCCAACGATTAGCCGACAGTTAGGGACGTTCCTAAACTGCCGGCAGATAAGGAACGTCCCTAACTGCCGGCTTCTTGGGGCAGTGGGTATAATCGTCGTATTGCATTGAAATGTGGCGAAAGGAGTGGCAATGTCTCGGTATTGCGCCTCGTGCGGCAAGCTTCTTGCAGATGATGCCAAGTTCTGCACCTCGTGCGGTGCACCCGTTGAGCAAACAGCCGCGAGCGATAGCCAGCCCGCTTTTGAGCAGACCGGCTCCCTTGATACGCCGCAAGCCAAGGCGGACGACCCCCTCGCTTATCGCCCCGACCCCGCCGCAAGCCCCGCGGCCGTCGAGACCACGCAACGCATACCCGTCGCGAGCAGCTCGTCCCAACAGCAGCCGGCTCCCGCATACGCTCCCACTTCGCCACAGACCCCCGCTCCCAAAAAGAGCGGCACCGGGCCGCTTATCGCCGTTATCGTTGTGCTGGTGGCGATCATCATCGCCCTGGTCATCTTCTTTGCAATCAGACCGTTCGACAACGCCGCCACGCAGACGCCTGCCGAGGTAGCTAAGCTGCACCATGACGTCGACGACGATGACCTAAAGCCTCTCGGCGATCCCAACAGCCTGTACGACGAGGATGACGATGACGACGAGGATGACGGCGAAGTAACGCTCTCCGAGCAAAACCTCTACCGTCGCCTGAGCGAATACTACGACCTGCTCGAAGACCTCGACAGCCAGGTCCGTGGCTGCGCACAGAACTTCAACGGCAGCTATCTGGAAGAGGATCGAACCACCCGTCAAAATCTCGCCGACGTCGCCGAGCGCACGGAGGACACCATCGAGCAGTATTACGACATCGTCGAGGACCTGGACGTCCCGACGAGCTCCAAGAACTACAGCTCCTGGAAGGATATCATCGCCCTGTACGACGACCTGGATCACCGCATTGACGCAATCTGTGATGCCTGGGAGATCAGCCTGAAATACGCCAAGCCTGCGGACCACAAGAATGAGATCGTGGCGCCGCTGTCGCGCGACAACGTGGCGGGCACCAATGACAATAAGTACCGCCTAGACTTTGAGGAGCGCTATCCCGGCGCCAAACCCGTCGAAGTGAACTAGCGCTTTGTCGTTCCCGAGCCGGCAGTTAGGGACGTTCCTAAACTGCCGGCAGAAAAGGAACGTCCCTAACTGCCGGTCAAAAAAACGAGCGAGGATCGCGGGGTCCTCGCTCGTTTTTTTGGGCAATGTTTCGACTGCGCCGTTACTTGTCGGCGGCTGTTTTCTTGGCAGTCGACTTCTTCGCGGTCGACTTCTTGGCGGCAGCGGCTTTCTTAGCCGTCGTCTTTTTGGCCGCCGTGGTCTTCTTTGTCGTGCTCGCCTTGGTCGTCGTCTTGCGGCCGCGGGCTGGCTTCTTCTCCTTGGTCGGGCAGTCCATGTTGACGCAGATGCGCCACGGACCGCGCGCCGTGTTGACCACCACGATGGGGGCGCCGCACTCGGGACAGGTCTCGCCCGTTGCCTCGAGTTTGCCACGCGCCGGTAGCGGATAGCTCACGCCGCAGTCGTCGTAGTTGGTGCAACGGATAAAGCGCTTGCCGCTCTTCTCGCTCTTGTGCGCGATCAGGTCGCCATGGCGTCCGGCCTCGGCACACACCTTGCACTCGCCCACCTTAAGGTCTGGCTCGTAGTTGGTGGGGCACGTCGGGTTCACGCAAATCTCGAAGGCCTTCTGGCGGAACGGCTGGCACTTGATGCGCGGCGCGCCGCATTCGGGACACACGGCGGCCTCGCCCTCGAGCGGGCTCACCTTAACGCCGCTCGGCACCGGATAGGTCACGTCGCAGTCGGGCCAGCCCATGCAGCCGATAAAGCTGCCGCGGGTCTTGGCGCTCGTCTTCATAACCAGATCCTTGCCGCACTTGGGGCAGGCGCCCACGCGCGCATCGGCCGTGACGGCGTCGCTGATGGCGTCGCCCAGCTCCTGCGTGTGCTTGAGCAGCTCGTCGAGCACGCCGGCCAGCAGCGCGCGCGAGTGCGTCACGACATGCTCTTCGGTGTCCTCGCCGCGCTCCACGCGGGTCATGTCGCCGTCGAGCTCACTGGTCATATCGGGGCTCGTAATGCGCGGGGCAAACTGCGACAGCGCGTCGATGATGGCGATGCCCAGCTGGCTCGGCTCAACGGGATCGTTTTTGAGATAGCGCACGGCATACAGGCGCTCGATGATGCTCGCGCGCGTGGACTTGGTACCCAGGCCGCGCTTTTCCATCTCCTGCACGAGCTTGCCCTGGCTGTAGCGCGCGGGCGGCTCGGTCTGCTTGGCCTCGAGCTTAATGTCGAACACGTCGACCGTGTCGCCCTGCTCCAGCGGCGGCATCTGCTCGTCGCGCTTGAGTCCGTACGGGTACGCCTCGCGGAAACCCGGGGTCACGAGCACATCGCCCGAAGCCACGAACGGCTCACCGTTCACGTCGAGCTCGAGCTTGGTATTCTCGATGGTCGCGGGACCCATAAGCGTCGCCAGGAAGCGGCGGGCGATGAGGTCGTAGAGCTTGCGCTGGCCGCCATCGAGCGTGGACGGATCGCCTTCGCCCGTGGGGTAGATGGGCGGGTGGTCGGTGGTCTCGACTTTGCCGCGCGTGGGCTTCATGGGGCCGGCGAGTACCTTTTTGCACACGGGCGCCAGCGCCGGGTTGATCTTTGCCAGGTCGCTCACCACGGCGCCCAGATCGAGCGTCGCGGGGTACACGGTGTTGTCGACACGCGGATAGCTGATGAGGCCCGCCATGTAGAGGGACTCGGCGATGCGCATCGTACGCGCAGGCGAGATGCCCTCGGCCGCGGCGGCAGCCTGCAGCGAGGTCGTCGCAAACGGCGTGGGCGGCTGCTGCTTGCGGGAGCGCTTGGTCACCGCGGCGACGGTTGCCGTCGTAGCGCCGTCGACGTGGCCGTACGCCGTCTCGGCAGCATCTTTATCGGTAAAACGTGCCGTCTTGTGCGCAATCTTAAAGCGGTCATCCTCGGCAGCACCCTGAGCGGCACCCATGCCGCGAATCTGCCAATAGTCCTCGGGCACAAACGCCATGCGCTCGCGCTCGCGCTCGACCACCAGGGCAAGCGTCGGCGTCTGCACGCGGCCGGCGGAGCGCACGTTGCCAAAGCCGCCAAACTTGGCGAGCGTCAGGTAGCGCGTGAGCACCGCACCCCAAATGAGGTCGATGTGCTGGCGGCTCTCGCCGGCGTCGGCCAGATTCTGGTCGAGCGAGACAAGATTATCGAAGGCCTGCGTAATCTCGGCCTTGGTAAACGAAGAATACTGAGCGCGGGCGACCGGCAAGTCCGGCGCGACCTCGCGCACCTTGTTGAGGGCGTCCGAGCCGATCAGCTCACCCTCGCGATCGAAGTCCGTGGCGATGATGACGCTGTCGGACTTCTTGGCAAGGTTCTTGAGCGAACGAATGAGCTCCTTCTCGGCCGGCAGCTTAATGACGGGCGCCCAGGTAAGGTAAGGCAGGCTCTCAAGCTTCCAGCCCTTGATGGAGATACCATCGGCAAGGAACGGCTTGCGCTTGGTGTCGTACGGCGGGCGGGCCAGGCCATCGGGCATATCGGCCGGCAACATCTCGCCGTCCTCGGTGACCGAATACCAACCCAGCTTTTTATCGAACAGCACACTGTCGCAAAAATCGGGTGCCAGGATGTGACCGGCAAGGCCGATGGTCACGCACTCCTCGCCCTTCCACTCAAAACGGTAGATGGCGGTGTTGTACACCTTGTCCTTTTTGGGCTTACCCGTGGACAGCCGCTCGGCGATTTGACGCGCGGCATCGTTTTTCTCGGCGATGATGAGCTTCAAAAGAGGCTCCTATCTCGTATCTCTGCGGCTACGCCCGCCCGTATGGCGGCCGACTTACGCCCTTGCTTGCTCAATCTGCCCGATGAGCCAATCGCACCAGGCATCCATGCCCTCGCCCTTGCGCGCGCTCACGGCAAACCGCGGCGCTTGCGGATTGAGGTCATCGAGTGTCTTAGTATACCTATCCATGTCAAAATCGAAAGCCGGGGCCACGTCGACCTTGTTGAGCAGCTGCGCGCCGGCGTGCTGGAAGATGCCCGGATACTTGATGGGCTTGTCGTCGCCCTCGGGCACCGAGAGAATCATGATGGACAGGTTCTCGCCCAGGTCAAAGTCGACCGGGCAGACCAGGTTACCCACGTTTTCGATAAAGATGACGTCGATGTTCTCCAGACCCACAGCCTGGTCGAAGGCATCGACAGCCTCCATGATCATGTTGCCCTCGAGGTGGCACAGACCACCCGTGTTGATCTGGATGGCGGGCATGCCGGCTTCCTTCATGATGATGGCGTCGACGTCCGAGGCGATATCGCCCTCGATGACGGCACAGCGCAGGCCGGCTTTGTCACGCAGGCGCTCGTTGGTGCCCAGGATCGTGGTGGTCTTGCCCGAACCGGGGCTCGACAGTACATTGATCACATAGGTGCCTGCCTCATTAAATCGCTGACGCAGCTGGTCTGCCAGACGCTCGTTGCGCGACAGGATCGGCGATGCGATATCAATCGTTTTCTCGGCCATACTCGGCACTCCTTACTTCCACACCTTTATGCCCACTCCCAAGTGGCTGGCGCATTAATCGTCGGGGGTCTCAATTTCGATGCTGGCGATGTCGAGCTCACGACCGTGCAGTAGGCGCACGTTGGCACCACCACACTGGGAACAGCGACAGTGGAAGCGATCGTGGTCGAAGACCTCGCCGCAGTCCAGGCACTCGCTTTGTGGATGGACCTCCTCCACGGCAAGCTCGCAGCCTCGCGTGAGCGGGTCCTCGTCGCGAAATGTCTCCCACGCAAAGTCGAGCGCCTCGCGCACGACCTCGGTCATATCCCCGATACGCAGCGTTACCAAAACGGCGCGCGAGGCCCCCGCCCCACGCGCCGCGCGAATCACTGTATCGAGTATGCCGTTGACAATGCCAACCTCGTGCATACCTATTTACTCCTCGTCGTCCGAGAACAGGTCCAGACGGCTCACGAACAGGCCCTCCTTGCCCTCGCGCGCAGTAATGACCACGCGAGCGATGGCGAGCGAAATCTCGTAGAGCGAAAGCAGGGCACCGTACATAAGGCCCAGCGTGACGGGCGAGCCGTCGGGCGTGATCACAGCCGAGCCCACGAGCAGGCCCACGTACACGTAGCGCCAGGCGCCGCGGAAAGCCGCGTAGGACACGATGTGGAAAACGGACAGGTAGAAAATGATGAGCGGCAGCTCAAACGCCACACCAAAGCCGATCATAAAGAGCAGCTCCATGTTGACGTAGTTCTCCAGATCGGGCAGCGCAGTTGCGACGGCAGAGGTCTCGCCGATGAGCCACTCAAAGCCCGCAGGAATGATGATGAAGTAGCAGAAGATGGCGCCCAGGAAGAACAGTACCGTCGAGGCGAGCACCGTGGGTACGACCCACTTGCGCTCGTTGGGACGCAGTGCCGGCAGGAAAAATGCCAGAATCTGCCAGATGATCATGGGCGTGCACATGACCACAGCCATCTTGATGGCCAGCGAGAAACGCAGGCCAAAGCCGCCGAGCGTGGTGGTGATGTAGAACTTACCGTCCGGCACAAAGGAGCGGATGGGGTCTTCCAGGATGTCGAGCACCACGGGCGTGGCGAAATACAGCACGATGGCGGCGGCAAACACCGATACGACCACGATGGTCAGGCGGCGACGGAGCTCTCCCAGGTGATCGAAGAGCGGCATGCGCGCAGGTCCGATAGGCATTACTCATCGCCTCCCTTCGGGGCGTCGGCGGCAGCGGCTTCGTCCTCGGCCTCGAGCTCACGAGCGAGCTGGTCGACGACGGCCTTGCGCTTGCGGGGACGACGGGCGTAGAGGTCGGCCGTCGTGGGCTCTGCCGGCTCGGGCTCGGGCTCCGGCTCTGCAGCGGAAGCAGACTCGGCGGCGGCATCGGCGCCCTCGGTCGCAGGCTCCTCGGCAGTATTCTCGTCCTCAGCAGCACCCTCACTCGCAGCCTTCTCGGCGGCAAGGCGCGCACGGCGCTCGGCAAAGGTCTCCTTCTTTGCGGGCGCGGCCGTCTCGATGGCATCCTCATCCGCATCGGAATCGTCATCGACAGCAGCCTTCTTGGGCTTGACCGGCGCCGAAGCGGCCTCGCTCACCGGATCGATAATCTCGGACTGAACAACTGCCGTCATCTTTTCCTGCGTCTCGCGGAACTGACGGATGGCACGGCCGATCGTGCGGCCCATCTGCGGGAGCTTATCCGGGCCAAACAGCAAAAAGCCGAAGACCACGATGATTGCGAGCTCACCCTCTCCAATACCAAACACACATACCTCCAAGGCTCGATGTGAGTCGAGCCCGCACCGCGCCATTCGGCCGGAACTCGTCTATTCATTCGGTCAAGTATAGCGCCCGGACGCCAAAACGTTCGAGCGCATCACAAACATATGCCAAACGGCACGCCCCTTTTGGGACAGGGCTTATGCGGCCGTGATCGAAATCTCCTGGTCGACACCCAACAGCTGAACCACGCGCATCACCGGGGGTTGCACGTTGGCGCAGCTAAAACGCTTGCCATGATCGACTGCGTGGTGCGCGGCGCCCACAAGCACGCCAATGCCCGTCGAGTCGATATAGCTCACCTGGGCAAAGTCGAGCTCAACGGCCTCGGTGGGCTGCTCAAGCGCCAAGTCGATGGCGTTACGCAAACTGTCGGCGTTAGAGATATCGATTTCGCCGGTCACCTTAATGGTGTAGAGCTCCGGCGTGGGGTTGGTGGAAATACCCAAATCCATGTATACGCTCCTTTGCGTATCGAAAGTGCGGAAAAGTACGCGGCGCGGACTTGCAGAGCTCTGCGCGCTAGGCGCGCTCGGCACGCGCGATCTCGGCAGCGACGAGCTTGACGGCCAGCACCAGTACGTCGAGCGCGGCCTCCAGGTCCTCGACCGTGGGATAGCTCGGCGCGATGCGGATGTTGGTGTCGCGCGGGTCCTTGCCATAGGGCCAGGTGGCACCAGCCGGCGTGAGCTTGACGCCCAGATCGGCACAAAGCGCGGCGACCTTTTGGGCCGAGCCCTCAGGACCATCGAAGCTCACAAAGTAGCCGCCGCGGGGATGCGTCCAAGTGGCGCAACCCGTGTTGCCCAGACCCTCGGTGAGCTTGCGCTCAACGGCCTCAAAGCGCGGGCGCAAAAACTCGGCATGCTTTTTCATATGCTCCTTGACCGCCTCAATGGTGGGAAGGAAACGCACGTGACGCAGCTGGTTGAGCTTGTCGGCGCTGATCAAGCCGGCCTTGAGGCGCTTGGAGAACTCCGCGATGACCGCAGGGCTCGCGCCGATAAAGCCGATGCCGGCGCCCGGGAAGGTAATCTTGGACGTCGAGGCAAAGGCCACCACGCGGTCCTCGGTGCCCGCCGCGCGAGCGAGGTCAAAGATATTGGCAAGCTCGTCGGTCTCGTCGTACAGGTCGTGCACGCAGTAGGCGTTGTCCCAGAAGATGCGGAAATCGGGCGCGGCCGTGGGCATCTCGACCAGGCGGTGCACGGTGTCCTCGCTAAAGGTGATGCCCGTAGGGTTGGAATACTTGGGCACGCACCAGATACCCTTGATGGAATCGTCGGCGGCAACGAGGCGCTCGATCTCGTCCATGTCGGGGCCGTTGTCGGTCATCGCAACGGGGACGTTCTCGATGCCCAAGTCGGCGGTGATGCCAAAGTGGCGATCGTAGCCGGGAACGGGGCACAGGAACTTGACCTTCTTGCCGTCGTGCGCGGCCTCGTAGGCATCCCAGGGCTCGCTGCCGCACGAACCACAGCGCCAGAACATGCCGGCGATGTCGTGCTCGATCAAAAGGCTCGACGAACCCAGCACGAGCGTCTGCTCGGCGGGGCAGCCCAGGAACTCCCCTGCCAACTTGCGTGCCGAGGGAATGCCCTCGAAGCAGCCGTAGTTGGAGCAGTCGACGTTGCCGTCGTGCAGATCGGCCTCGGCATTGAGGATATCGAGCATGGGGCGCGAGATGTCCACCTGGGAGGGCGACGGCTTGCCGCGGGCCATGTCGAGCGCCAGGCCCTTGGCCTTGACCTCGGCGACCTCGGCTTTGAGCGCCTCGATGGCGGCATCGAGTTCGGTGGTTTCCATCTTCTGGTAGATCGTCTGCATGGGTGCGACCTTTCGCGAAGCGGGACGTTGCAGTTCGTCTAAGTATAGACCGCCACCGCCGCAACGGTATGAAGCCGTGATAGATTAAGTTCATCGCAATGAATTACGACATCGCCGCGCATGCCGGCGTGGGGCGCCCAAGGAGGCATTATGGAATACGGTTCGTTTAGGGCTGAGGAATTCGGCGACCTGCAGCGCCTGATCGACGGGCTGTTTTACGACCGCCACGCCATCGACCGCCTGGACCTAATCGTGCAGGCCGAAATCTTGGACCTGGCGCCCGACCTTATGGAGATCGTGAACCTTTTGCCGCCCGGCTATTACGACCGCCAGTCACTTTGCGACCAGCTGAACTCCGCCTTAGCCGCCCACGGCTGGGGCGCCGTCTACGGCACCGTGGAATAGAACCACTCATTGGGGACAGACTTAAATGAGTAGTCCCAACCTGCCGGCACTTGGGTAGTCATTTAAGTCTGTCCCCAACGACTACCCAGTGACTAAAACGCCGCCTGTGATGGTGTTCACAGGCGGCGTTTTCAAACTTGCATGTGCCCTTACTCGTCCTTGGACGCGGGGTGCTTGCAGACCACACTCATGTAGATCATGCCCAGCACCGCGGCGGTAACGGATCCGGCAAGAATGGCGGCCTTTGCGGCCAGGACCTCAAACTCGGCCGTCGGGAAGGCAAGGCCGCTGATGAGAATCGACATGGTAAAGCCAATGCCGCCCAGAATGCCCACGCCGGCAATCATGTGCCAGTTAACGTTGCGCGGCAGCTCGGAGATCTTGAGCTTAACCAGGGCAAACGTCATGCCAAAGATGCCAATCGGCTTGCCCAGCAGCATGCCAAAATACACGCCGAGCGTCACCGGGTCGGTCAGCAGCGTGCCCATATCCACGCCCACCAGGCGAACCTGCGCGTTGACAAATGCAAAGATCGGCAGGATCACAAAGTTGACCGGCGTGGAGATCAGGCGCTCCATGCGAATGAGCGGCGGGGTCACGCGGTGCATGACGCGCTCGACTCTGGTAGTCGAGACGGTAAAGTCGTGCTGACCCAGGATGTGCGCCTCGTCGTCGTAGCGGTCGTCGAGCAACGGCAGGCACTCGCCCAGCCAATCGGTGAGGCTATCGAGCTTGACGCCGCACTTGGCCGGAATGGTGAAGGCCAAGATGACGCCGGCGAGCGTGGCGTGCACACCACTCTTAAACATACAGAACCACAGCAGCAGACCCAGCACCGAATACGGGGCAAGGCGGTAATGCTGCGTCTTGTTGAGCCACACGAGCGCGCAAGTCACAACCGCGGCGGCGCCCAACCAAAACGGGTTGGGACTCTGACCGTAGAAAATGGCGATGGCGGCGATGGAGATGAGATCGTCGGCGATGGCGAGCGTCGAGAAGAACACGCGCACGCCGTTGGGCACGCGGTTGCCCAAAAGCGATAGCACGCCCAGCGCAAAGGCGATATCGGTTGCCATGGGAATAGCCCAGCCGTTGTGCGCGCCGGCATGGTTAAAGATCAGGTAGATGCAGGCGGGAACGACGACGCCGCCCACGGCCGCCAACATGGGAAGCATGGCCTGACGCGGGTTCTTAAGCTCACCGACCGTCATTTCGTACTTAAGCTCGATGCCCACCAGCAAAAAGAAGATCGCCATGAGAAAGTCGTTGACAAAGACCTCGACGGTGAGGCCGGCCGTAAGGCTGCCAAGACCCACATACAGCGGGGTCTCCAAAAAGTGATGAATGGCCTCGTAGGCATCGGTGTTGGCACAGATGACTGCGGCGATGGCAGCGATCACCATGACGGCGGCGGAAATCGTGCCGTTCTCGGCAATGCGCTCCCAAATGTCGTGACGCTCAAAACGCTTGCGCTCACGAACGTTAAACAGCTGCTCGGGTGCTGCCATGGGCGGCTCCTTTCACGGGAAGGCTCCCGTCTTAAAAAAGCACGGCCCGCCCAAATGGCGGCGCCGCGCTCCAACGTATTACGCTTGCATCTAGCCTACCCTGCGCGACAAGCGCACAAGCGCGGCCGAAAAGCGGAACCACAGGTTGAACATTATTTGCTCAACGGCACGGGCGTGCCTGCCCAAGAGACGACGCGGCGCCGTGCACAAAAAACGACCGGAGCGCGGGGCGTCCGCGATCCGGTCGTGGCGTTCGGTCAACTAAACCTAGCAGGCGGCCATGATGGGGGCGGCGACCTGCTTCTTACGGGAGAGGACGCCCGGCATCCAGACGCCGTCGTGCTCGTCGGCAATGCCCAGGCCCTTCTGAGCGGCCTCGGTCTCGCCCTCGAGCAGGACCTGCGAGCCCTCCTCCATGATGTCGGTGATGCACAGGACGATGCCGTCGGCACCCTTCTCGGCGGCGTAGGCGCGCATGGCCTCGCGGATCTCGTCGATCATGCCGAGTGCGCGGCTCTTGTCGACGGTCTCGTACTGGCCGATGAGCAGCTTCTTGCCAGCGGGCTCGAACATCTTGATGTCGTTGCCGACCATCTCGGCTGCGGTGAAGGAGCCGGACGGACGGGTGAGGAAGACCTCCATGCCAAACTTGACCGGATCGACGCCCACCTGCTCGCCGAGCTTGGCGGCGACGGCGCGGTCGACATCGGTGGTGGTGGGGCTCTTGAGCATGAGCGTGTCGGTCATCATGGCCGAGAGCAGCAGCTTGGCCTGGACGTCGGAAAGCTCAACGCCGAGCACGCCGGCGAGCTTGGTGACGATGGTGCAGCTGGAGCCCCAGGGCAGGCAGATGTAATGCAGCGGGCCGGCGGTCTCGAAGTCGCCGATGCGGTGATGGTCGACGACGCCAAAGACCGTGGCGTCCTTAAGGCCTGCGACGGACTGGGCGGACTCGTTGTGGTCGGTGAGGACGACGAGCTGACCGGCCTCGACGGAATCGATCACGCGGGGCTCGGCAATGCCGGCGTCGGCGAGCAGCTTGGCAGACTCTGCCGGAAGCTGACCAAGGGCGCAGGCCTCGTAGGTGTTGCCGGCATACTCAACCTGGTTGAGCAGCTGGGACAGGACGACGGCGCTCATGATGGCGTCGTTATCGGGGTTCTGGTGACCAAAGACAAGAACGTTTGCCATGGATATCCTCCACTTGATATGTGTACTTGGACGTAGCTATGGTAGCACGCCGATGCCGAGCCTTCGCAGACGGAAGGGTCACGGCATATTTTGGGGCAGGCACGGGGGACAGGTTACTTTGCACCAGCTATTTGCCGGCGGCGCGCAGGGCTACGTAGGCGGCACCGATGATGCCGGCGTCGTTGCCGAGCGAAGCGACCTTAATGGGCGTCTCGCGCGAGGCGGAGAGCGCGTACTGCTTAAAGTGCTCGCGGACCTTGTCGAGGTAGACATCGGCCGAAGCGGAAGCACCGCCGCCGATCAGGAACATCTCGGGATCGACCACGTTGGCAATAAGCGCCAGGGCGCGGCCGAGATAGTCGGCCATGGTATCGGCAGCTGCCAGCGCGAGCTTGTCACCCTCGCGGCAGGCCTGGAACACGTCCTTGGAATCAGAAGGCCCGGTGAGCTCGATGGGCTCGACGCCCGCCTTCTTGCACTCGGCAAGGTAGTTGCTCACCACGCCGGTGGCGCTGGAATACTGCTCCAGATGGCCATGGCCGCCGCAGCCGCAGGTGCGCTCCTCAGCCGGGTTCAGGCACATGTGGCCAATCTCGCCGCCGGCGCCCACAACGCCCGATACCACGTCGCCGTTAACGATAACGCCGCCGCCCACGCCGGTACCAATGGTGACCATCACCACGTTCTGTACGCCCTTGGCAGAGCCGAGCCAGGCCTCGCCCATAGCAGCGGCGTTGGCGTCGTTCTCGTACTTAACGACCGCGTCGGGGCAGTGCTCCTGAATGGCGATCTTGAGCTCGGGCAGGATAATGGCAATGTTGGCCTTGACCTTGGCATCGCCCGATGCCGGGATGGGGCACGGAACGGCCAGGCCAATGCCCGACACAAAGGCGCGCGGAATCTGGGCCTTGGCGACCACCTGGTCGATAGCCTCGGTCACCGCGGCAAAGCCCGCGGCGTCAACGATAGGCGGCGTGGGCACGCTGGCCTTGGCCAGCAGGTTACCGTCCTCGTCGAACAGGCCCTCCTTAACCGAAGTGCCGCCGACATCAATGCCGATGTAGTACTGCTTAGGTTCCATGGGAGCCACCTTTCTCGTTTAAACATTGCCTGTATGGTACCGCTCCCAAGACAAAAACCTGCCAAAAAGGGACAGGTTTGTTTTGGCAGGTTTTATCTGGGAAAACACGAAGGCCCGCCCAACAGGTCGCGCAGGCCTTCGCCAAATACAAAGGCGCCGGGAGACGGAAAACTCCCAGCGCCCGTGAAAGGGACTGAATTGTCTGGTGAACCGCACACTCCGTCGCGGCGATAACGCCGACTAGGCCTTAAGCGCCTGCAGCAGCTTGTGGACCTCGATGAGCTCCGTGGCCATGACGCGCATGGTCTCGGTGCCGGCCATCTGGTCCTCGGCATGCAGCAGAATCAGCGGGGCTTCGCCGTTACGCTCGCCGTTGGCCTCCTTTTTGAGGAGCCCCATATGGACATCGTGGCCACCGTTGTAAGCCTCGTCGCCCTGCTTGATAAGTTCCTCAGCGGCGTCAAAATCGCCCTCCTTGGCCTTTTGCACGGCATTGATATACATGCTCTTGGCGGTGCCGACGTAGCTGATGATCTCGAAGCAGGTCATCTGCAGCTCATTCATATCCTCCATGTGCTGCACCTAGCCCATCACACTGACGCAGTGGTCGATGATGCCGGCGGCGTTCATGCGGCCGTAATCGACCATGTTGATGACCTCGACCGGGAAACGACCGGCGGCCTCCTTCTCAAAATCGCCCTTGGTGTAGCCAATCTGCGGACCGAGCAGCAGGATGTCGCACTCGTCCAGGTGATCGTGAGCCTCGTTCATGGGACGAGCCTCGACCTCGATGTCCAGACCGCGGTTCGCGACCTCGGCCTGCATCTTCTGGACCAGCAGACTCGTGGACATGCCGGCATTGCAGCAAAGCATGATCTTCTTCATGGTTTCCTCCTTATAACTGCGCGGCGCGCAGACGACAACTGGTTTTATTCCTTGCGGCTACTGTACCCACCCCCTGCGTCTTTACGCAGGGGGAGCCGCGAGCACCGGCACCGCGCACCGGCGCCCGCAACAATGAAAGGGAAAACGAACCGTTTAGGCGTTCTGCTCGGCAAGGGCCTCCTGCTTGGCGATGGCCTTCTCGGAGATCCTCATAAAGGGCAGGTAGACAGCCATGCCGATGACAAGCTCGAGAGCCTGCCACACGCCGGCGCGCCAGTCAAAGCCCGTGGCAAGCAGGGCGTTAATGACGGGAGGCATGGTCCAAGGCACCTGGGCGATGCAGGGGCTGATGATGCCCGCGCAGGTCAGGCCATAGGTGATGCCGATGAACAGGTCGGGAAGAAGCACGAACGGAATCATGAGCGGCAGGTTGTACACGACGGGGTAACCGTAGATGACCGGCTCGTTGATGTTAAACAGGCCAGGAACGATAGCCATCTTGGCAACGGTCTTGGAAGCCTTGTTCTTAGAGAACAGGAAGGTATCGAGCAGGAGCATGAGGGTGCAGCCCGAGCCGCCGATAAGGGCGAAGCTGTTGACGATCTGCATGTTCATGTAGTGATCGGGCTGGATGGTGCCGCCGGCGGCAAAGGTAGCCATGTTGTCGACGATGAGCATGGTCAGGATCGGCTCGACGGTAGCGCCAGAGATGGTGGACTGGTGAATGCCGACGCAGAACAGCAGGTTCGCAAGAGTGTAGATGAGGATAACAGCCCACGGACCGGCGTTCATGATGCTCTTGAGCGGGTTGGAAATGCACGTGGAGATGATGGTGCACAGATCGGTGCCGGCAAACACGGCGAGCAGAGCCGCGGCAATGGCGAAGATCGAGAGGTTGAGCAGCATCGGGATCATGACGTTAAAGGAGTTGGAGACCGCGGGGGGCACACCCTCGCCCAGCTTTACTTTAAGCTTTTCGACGCCGGAAATCTTGATGAAGAGCGTGACGGAGAGCAGGGCGATGATAATAGCCGCGAACAGACCGTTGGTACCGGTGTTGGCAGTCGAAAGGGCGCCCGTGACCTCGGCAGAGGTGATCTTGTCGGTGAGCAGCGGGCTCGTGGCGGCAAGCGTGGCGGTGATCTGCTGCGGCATCATGATAACGAAAGCGGAGATGGCGACGACCACGCAGGCAAGCGGGTTATCGAAGCGCTCGTTCTTAGCGAGGCTGTAGCCGATCAATCCGGCCAAGATAATGGCAGAGACGTTGAGGGTGCCCAGCGTAATTGCCGAGCCCCAGGTCTGAAGGTTGGCAAGGCCCGCTGCATCGAGCGGGAACAGAGGGAACACGACGTTGTTAATAAGAACCGCGATACCCGCAAGGATATAGAGCGGCGTGATGGTTGCGAAGGCATCGCGCAGGGAACGCAGGTGAACCTGGTTTCCCACCTTCGCAGAGACCTCGGCAAATTTGTCGAGGAAGCTCTTTCCGTTTTCACTGGCCATGATTGCTCCTAACTATCAAATCCGGCCTTTTCCTATGCGCACGGTGGTCTGTCGCCCTTTGCCACCAGATGTGCCATGTTTTGCGCGCGGCGGCGCGCGGTCTGGGCGTTCGCCTGGTCGCTAGTCAACCACGTGGGTCGTTGCGACCTGCTTGAGCCAAGCTGCCGACTTCTTAAGGCGGCGCTTGTAGCCGTCCATAAGGTCGACCTCGACAAAGCCGTAACGGTTCTTAAAGGCATTAGCCCAAGACCAGTTATCGATGACGGCCCAATAATGGTATCCGCGGCATTTGGCGCCCTCGGCGATTGCCTTGGCAACCCACTCCAGGTGCTGGCGCACAAAGTCGACGCGGTAATCGTCCTGAATGGTGCCCTCGGCGTCACGGTTCTTGTGTTCGTCCATGATGCCGATACCGTTCTCGGACACAAACCACTCAAGATCGGGGTAATTCTTAGCGCAGTCCATGCCAAAGTCGTAGAGACCCTGCGGGTAGATCTCCCAGCCGCGGCTCTCGTTCATAACGGCGTCAGGCCACACGTACTCGTCGGCAAAGTGCGGCAGACCGTACTGGTCGATCTTGCTCGCCGGGGCCTGAACGCGCGTGGGATGGTAGTAGTTGCAACCGAGCCAGTCGACAACACCCTGCTTGAGGATCTCTTGGTCGCCGGCACGGAACGGAAGTTTAACGCCGCCCTCGGCCAGGCTGTCGAGCACGTCGGCGGGAAGCTCGCCCTTGGTAATAAGGTCGAGCCACCAGCGATTGTTGATACCGCTGGTCATACGCACGGCCTCGAGGTCTGCCTCGCTGGGGTTCTCCTTGGTATAGACCGGGGTAAAGCAGTTGATCATGCCGATCTTGGCGTCGGCGCGAACGGCGCCCTCGTCATAGGCGCGGCGGTAGTTGGCCACGGCCAGCGCGTGCGCCAGCGAGATGTGATACTGCACGGTGCGAGCGCGGTTATAGTCATGGAGCTGCGGGTACCACACGCCCTCCTGATAGCGCTGCTCGGGCTCGACGATGGGCTCGTTAAAGGTGAACCAGTACTTGATCTCCTGGCCAAACTCGCGGAAGGCGACGTCGGCGTAATGAGCGTAAGCCTCGACGACCTCGCGGCTCTCCCAACCACCACGGTCAAAGAGGTAGGTGGGCATGTCAAAGTGGTACAGGTTGACGAACGGCTCCAGGCCGGCCTCGCGAGAAGCACGGAACAGCTCGTGATACCACGCGGCGCCCTCCTCATTGAGGTTGCCGTTAGCATCGAGCAGGCGACTCCACTGGATGGAGGTGCGGTAGGTATCCAGGCCCAAGTCCTTCAAAATGCGAAGGTCCTCCTGGTACTTAGCCATAAAGTCATTGCCAGCATAAGAGCCAACGCGGTTATAGAACGAATCCAGATCCTGGATGGACCAGGTGTCCCACAGGTTCTCGAGCTTGCCGCCCTGGTTCCACTGACCCTCAGTCTGCGGGCCGGACATAGCGGCGCCAAAGAAGAAGTCACGGGGCAGCTGATACTGTGCCATCGAAGTCCTCGCTTTCGTGTTCTAGAGCTTCCGGTTGGAGACGGGTTTGCCTTGGCAGGTTATCCGGCGCGGGCGCGCACCGGATATCTGGATATTCAGCCCGCCAAAACAAAACCGTCCCCAAACGGTCGGTCCTGCCGTTCGGCAGGGTTCCGTTCGTTGGCTACAACTATAGCGCTCTAATTTTATAAGTAAAGCGTCTTTTTCTTTTTTCTTTCTCGAACTTCTTAGATAAGAATTATATGGATGCCTCGCAGAGGGTTATACTTACTTTTGTATCCATGTATGTCGGAAAGGGGGTTCCATGATTCCCAAATACGAGGCGATAGCTGCGGATATCCGTCGAAGCATCGAGGACGGCGCTCTTAAGCCGGGTGACAAGCTGCCCACCGTCGTTGAGTTCTGTGAGCTCTATAGCGTTTCTAAAATCACCGTTAAACGAGCGATTGAGCAGATTACCGAGGAAGGTCTTATTACCAGCCGGCGCGGATCGGGCACCTACGTCAAGGACACGGCGGGGCTTCCCGGCAAGGCGTTTTTCCAGGGCAAGAACGACCGCGCCGCGGGTTTTTCGCATGAGCACCGCGGGGAGAAGGTGTCCTCGGTAGTCTACGATTTCTCGATTGTCAATCCACCAGCGGACGTCGCCGCTCAGCTGGGAATTGCCGAGGATGACTTTGCCTATCACATCGTGCGCGTGCGCCAGGTGGACGAGAAGCCCATCGTTATCGAGTACACCTACATGCCCCTCGAATTGATCCCGGGCCTTAAAAAGAAAGATCTGTACGGATCGGTCTACAGCTTCATCCGCGAGCAATGTGGGCTGAAGATTTCGAGCTTCCACCGCACCATCCGCGCCGTAGCGGCAACCGAGGAAGAAGCTGAGCGCCTGGGCACCAAGCCCGGCTCTCCCCTACTCGAACTCAGCCAGATTGGCTTTTTAGATAGCGGCATCGCCTTTGAGCATTCGATCTCGCACAACGTCGGCGACCGCTTTGAGCTGCACAACGTAACGTTGGCATAGATTTTTGTAGTCATGCGGGCGCTCGTTTTGGCTCATTTAGAGCGGGCGGCCGCGCAACGCCATGGGGGTATGAACATGTCCGATTTGATTAAACTGACGCCGATTTTCCACGAGAAGATCTGGGGCGGTCGCCAGCTCGAAACCGTATTTGGCTACGACATTCCCGAGGGTCCCATCGGTGAGTGTTGGGCCATCTCGGCCCATCCCAACGGCGACTGCCAGATTGCGGAGGGCCCGTATGCCGGTCACACGCTCTCGTGGCTGTGGGCCGAGCACCGCGAGCTCTTTGGCAACTGCGAGGGCAAGGAGTTCCCGCTGCTCATTAAGATTCTGGACGCCAAGGACGACCTTTCGATCCAGATTCATCCCAACGACGAGTACGCCGCCGAGCACGAGAACGGCAGCCTGGGCAAGACCGAGTGCTGGTATGTGCTGGACTGCGAGCCCGGCGCCACGATTATCGTCGGGCAGCGCGCCAAGGATCGCGCCGAGGCCGCACAGATGATCAAGGACGGCCGCTGGGACGACATGCTCAACGTGCTGCCGATTCACAAGGGCGACTATTTCCAGATTGACTCCGGCACCGTGCACGCCATCAAGACCGGCACGCTCATTTTGGAAACGCAGCAGTCGAGCGATGTGACCTATCGCCTGTACGACTACGACCGTCCCGGCACCGACGGCAAACTGCGTCCCCTGCACATTGAGCAGAGCCTCGACTGCATCGATTTTGACGTTCAGGCTCCGACCGACGGCACGGTGACCGCGCCCGAGATCGATGGCGTGACCGAGCTCGAGTCTAACTCCTGCTACACCGTCGATCGCGTGCGTGTCAACGGCAGCAAGACCCTCGACCAGCGCTGGCCCTTCATGTGCCTGTCGGTCATCGACGGCGAAGGCACCGTCTGCGGCGACCCCGTCCACAAGGGAAGCCATCTGCTAGCCCCCAGCACCGTCACCTCCATCGACCTCGAAGGCAAAATGGAACTGATCATCTCGCACCTGTAAGCCACCGGTCCCCAAGTGCTCGCCGGGATGGGCGCGGGGTTTGATCGCCTGCTCGGGCAGTCCTGCTCGCACGGAGAGCACATTAAGTGCTCTCCGGCTCGTGCGGAACTCGCGATCGACCAAACCCCGCGCCCATCCCGGCGAACCTCTGGACAGCAGCAACAACCTAAAAGCAACAAGGGGCTCTCCCGTCCATCAACGGGGGAGCCCCTACTCATATCCATTTATCAGCCCACCCGGCTCTCCAGACCAAAAAGCGAACGAGCAGAGCGTTGTTCGCAAGCAACGTTACCTGAGGACCTGGGTGGGCGTATAGGGCAACATCGGTCGCGAGTTCCGCACGCAAAGGAGAGCACTTAATGTGCTCTCCGTCTTGCGCAGGACTGCCCGAGCAGGCGACCAAAGCCCCCGGCGTGCCCGCCAGCCGGATGTACGGGTTTTCCAGGTGCGGCAGATCGGCCTGAAAGAGGAGGGCATAGACCTTGAGGCCATGCCCGACGATTGAAGGCCGAGGTGCCGTGCCTGGGAAAGCCGCCTAGGTCAGTTTCACTATAGGTGCAAAGCCCTTCATTAGCTTTTTGGTCTGGCCGGTCTTTTCGAATTGAACCTCGATCATGTCTCCGGCGACCGAGATCACGGTACCCGTGCCAAAGGTCTTGTGGCTCACGGTATCGCCCGCGGCAAAGTCCTGCGACGCGCTCGCGCGATCGACCTTGCGCTCCACCGTCGGCGACACCTTGGACGACGGCTTTTTGGCTCGCGATGCACCCGAGCCAAAGGTCGAGGCGACACGGCCGGCGTCGGGCGAGACCCCGCGATGACGCTCGGTCCCATAACTGCTGCCGCCAAAGAAATCGTCGAAGCTCGATCCGCCACGCGAGGCGGAACCGCCGGTCGAGCGCGTATGCGAGCCAAACACCTTGCCGCCGTACATATCCGAGCCCATGCCCGAGCCAAAGGTGCCGCGACGGTCGCCGCGCTTCTCCCAGCCCGTGCCCTCAAAACCGGCAGAACCGATACCGCTGAACTCGATATCCTCAAACGGAATCTCGTTGAGGAAGCGCGAGCGCGGGTTGGCAGAAGTTGAGCCGTACGTACGGCGCGTGGCCGCATAGGTCAAGAACAGGCGCTTACGGGCACGCGTGATGGCGACGTAGGCCAGGCGACGCTCCTCCTCGAGCTTGCCCGGATCATCGCTGCCGCCAAAGTCGTGCACATGCGGGAAGATACCCTCCTCCATGCCGGCCACGAACACCGCCGGGAACTCCAGGCCCTTTGCGGAGTGGATGGTCATCATGGTGATGGCATGCGTCTCGCCGGCCAGGGAATCCAAGTCGGAACGTAGGGCCAGCCACTCCATGAGCGCCGGCAGCGCCTTGCAGGTAAGCGGGCCATAGGTGCGCTCAATCTCATCGGCATGCACGGCACCCGCCGGCAACTCCGTCGGCGCGGCATATGCGTTGCCCGCGATGGCGGCGGCCAGGGCGTCCTGCGGCGAGAGTGCCGGAGCGGCCAGGCTATCGAGCGGATTGGTGCCCGCGGCGTCACGTGCGCCGATGGGCACTTCAAACGAAGATGCCGGGGCGGAGGGTCCCGGCTCGGGCGCGGGCGCACTCACCACGACGGGCTCGGGCTCGGCGCCGGCAGGCACGTCGGCAACGCCGGCAGCGCGCAACTCCTCCAAGCTCTCGAGCGTGCCCTCGATATCCTCGTGCGTCTCCTCAAATTCGGCGGCGACGCCCAGGAATTCCTGGATGTTCTCGGCACGGCTCTCGGATTCCATGGTGCCCTCGGCGCGAAAAGCCCGCAGCAGGCCCGTCTTATCGACGATCATCTCGACGACGTCCTTGAGCTCGCCGTCCATGCGACGGCCCTCGCGCACCAGCGCCACAAAGTTCGACAGGCCATTGCGCACCTTGGCGCTAAACATGCCCGTCTCGGCTGTCGCAATCTCGCAGGCCTGGAAGAACGAGCAACGGTTGTCGCGCGCCAGCTGCTCAATCTTTTGGATCGAAGTGGAGCCGATGCCGCGACGCGGCGTGTTGATGACGCGCTTGACGCTCATCTCGTCGGCCGGGTTCACGATCATCTTGAGGTAGGCCATGACATCGCGGATCTCGGCACGGTCGAAGAATCGCGTGCCGCCCACGATCTTGTAGGGCACGCCCGCACGCAGGAACATATCTTCGAGAATACGCGACTGGGCGTTGGTGCGGTAGAACACGGCGATATCGTCGTAGCTCGTACCCTTGGCATGCAGCTTCTCGATCTCGCCGGCAATCCAGCGGCCCTCGTCGCGCTCATCGCTCGCCTGGAAGGCTTGGATCTTCTCGCCATCGCCCTCGGCCGTAAACAGGCGCTTGTCCTTGCGCTGCGAGTTGTGGCGCACCACGGCGTTGGCGGCGCTCAGGATATGCCCCGTGGAGCGGTAGTTTTGCTCCAGCTTGACGGTCTTGCAGTTTTTAAAATCCTGCTCAAAGTCCAGGATGTTGGTGATGTCGGCGCCGCGCCAGCTGTAAATGGACTGGTCGTCATCGCCCACGACCATGAGGTTTTGGTACTTGGCTGCCAGCAGGTTGGCGATCTCGTACTGGACGTGGTTGGTGTCCTGATACTCGTCGACGCTAATGTAGCGGAAGCGCTCCTGGTACTTATCGAGCACCTCGGGGCGGGTGCGCAGCAGCTCGAGCGTGCGCACGAGCAGGTCGTCGAAGTCCATCGCATTGGCGGCGCGCAGGCGGCGCTCCAGCTCCAGGTAGACCTGCGCGGCCTTTTTGTCATTGGGGCTGTCGGCGGATTTGAGCATGTCCTCGGGCCCGATCATGGCGTCTTTAGCCGAGCTGATCTTGCTGCGGATCATGTTGATGGGGAACTGCTTTTGCTCAATGCTGAGCGCCTGCATAATGTCGCGCACCATGCGCTTTGAGTCGTCATCATCGTAGATGGTGAACTGACCGGTGTAGCCCAGCAGGTCGGCGTCCTCGCGCAGCATGCGCACGCACATGGCGTGGAAGGTGCACACCCACATGCCGCGGGTGCCACTGGGGATGAGCGCTGCCAGACGCTCGCGCATCTCGGCCGCGGCCTTGTTGGTAAACGTGATGGCAAGAACCTGCCAAGGCTTAACGCCCAGGTCGCCGAGCATATGTGCGATACGGAAGGTCAGGACGCGGGTCTTGCCCGAGCCGGCGCCGGCAAGTACCAGCAACGGACCCTCGGTGGTGAGCACCGCCTCGCGCTGGGCGGGATTAAGGCTGTCGATGTCGACAAGCGGCTTTGCGGGCGCAGGAGCCGGCGCGGGGGCGTCGTAGATGTCGAGCGGGACAAGTTCGGGTTCCGGCGCGGCGGGGGCGGCGTATGCATCGAGTGGCACGGGTTCCGGCGCGGGCGGCACGGGTACCGCGGTGTTCTTTTCCCAGGGCAAGGGCTGGGTCATGGGCGACTCCTCATCTGACGGACGGCGCGCCTGCGGGCAGCGCCATAGTTTGAGCCGTACCAGTATACCGAGCCGCACGGACACCGACGCAAATCACACCACGACTCCGTGCGCCGCCGCCAAACCTGACCCCATTGGACCAATCACGGAGCCACCGATGTCACGGCAACGGTAGCGAGCGGCGGCCAGAGCGAACAAATCGGCATGAAAAGAGGGCGGCATAGACCTATTGGTCATGCCGCCCTCTTTGAATGACAAGTTGTCGCTCTGGCCGCCGCGCAGCGTCAACCAAGTTATAGGCCGAGCATAGGCTCCAGAACGAAGAAATATGCGAGCACTACGATGCCCAGGATGATGCGGTAAACACCGAAGCACTTAAAGTCGTGACGGCGAACGAAGCCCATGAGCCACTTGATGGCGATGAGCGAAACCACAAAGGCCACAACGCAGCCCACGCCCAAGATAGCGACCTCGTTGGCACCGAACGTACCGCCCTTAATAAAGTACTTGACCAGCTTGAGCGCACTCGCGCCAAACATGACAGGGATGGCCAGGAAGAACGTAAACTTGGACGCCACCGAACGCGTGCAGCCCAAAAGCAGGCCACCGATGATGGTGGAGCCAGAGCGCGACGTACCCGGCACCAGCGAGAGCACCTGGAAGCAACCGATGCCCAGTGCGGTCTTCCAGCTCAGGTCCTCGAGCGTAGCGATGGAACCAAAGTCCAGGTTATCGTCATCGTCGTCTGCAGCGGCAGTCGCAGCGGGTGCGGCAAAGTGTGCGCCAGCGGGACGCCCACCCGACGTCACGGCACGAGAACCAAACGAACCGGCAAGAGCAGCCTGCTCGCGCTTGTTCGCGCGCCAGTTCTCGATCACGATAAACAGCACGCCGTATACGATGAGCGCCAGTGCCACGACGGGAGCATTGTAGAAATGCTCCTCCATCCAGTCGTTGAGCGGCAGACCGATTGCCGCGGCGGGAATGCAGCCGAGCACAATCTTGCCCCACAGCACCCAGGTGTCGCGACGGCCCTCCTTGCCCTTGCTGGGAGAAAACGGGTTAAGGTCGTAGAAGAACAGGACGCAGACGGCCAAAATGGCGCCAAGCTGGATCACGACCAGGAACATATTCCAGAACGTCTCGCTCACGTTCATCTTGACGAACTCGTCCACCAAGATCATGTGACCGGTCGACGAAACGGGCAGCCATTCGGTAATGCCCTCGACCAGGCCCATGAAGGCAGATTTTAGAAGCTCGATGATATCCAAAGGAACCCCCTCGTTAGACACCCGCCGATATTATTCTGCGGACGGTGCAGGCGATGTCCCATTATCAACCGTTCGAGCGCGTCTGCGCCTACCCTTACCAAAAAACTCGCCCGTTCACAGAATTGCGAGCGGTCAAACCCAAATCCTTGGGTATAACTGCAACAAGATAAAGTGTCCGGCGGCCACGCATCCGCGCCCGCCCGACGCACGAGCCCCGCGCCCGTGCGATAGACCAAGGAGGAAACCATGAACGAGGGCTACACCAAGGTATTTGTTTCACTCGACGGTACTGAGCAGCAGGATTTTGTGCTCGCACGCGCCATCAAGGTCGCCGCGAACAACGGCGCTAAGCTGATTATCGGCCACGTTATCGATTCCACGGCGCTCGAGAGCGCCGGTTCCTATCCGGTCGATCTGGTCAACGGTCTGGAGGAGGCATTTAACAACTCCATCGCCAAGCAGCTCGAAGAGGCCAAGGCCAATCCTGATATTCCCGAGGTCGAGGTCATGATTCGCGCCGGCCGTATTCGCGAGACGCTCAAAGACGAGATGCTCGACGTGGTCAAGCCCGACCTGGTGCTCTGCGGCGCCCGCGGCCTGTCCTCGATCAAGTATGCGCTACTGGGCTCGATTTCGACGTTCCTGCTGCGCAACACCGACTGCGATATCCTGGTCGTGAAGTAGCGTTGCTCCCACCGGCCGCGGGGCCTTCGCAGCCTTACTTCAGCGAGCTGGCTGATAAGAAAGATGGCGCGCCGCCCCGATCGGGGCGGCGCGCCATCTTTCTTATCAGCCAGCTCGCTGAAGTAAGGCTGCGAAGGCCCCGCGGCCGGTGGGAGCAACGCTACTTCACGACCAGGATATCGCAGTCGGTGTTGCGCAGCAGGAACGTCGAAATCGAGCCCAGTAGCGCATACTTGATCGAGGACAGGCCGCGGGCGCCGCAGAGCACCAGGTCGGGCTTGACCACGTCGAGCATCTCGTCTTTGAGCGTCTCGCGAATACGGCCGGCGCGAATCATGACCTCGACCTCGG
>NZ_CZAQ01000010.1:57719-66966 GCF_001404695.1 Collinsella aerofaciens
TCATTTGGTTCATCACCGATCCGCGCGTTACATCGTCGATCTTCCGGCTCCCACCAAACGAGACGCCCATCTCGCGAACAAGGCTGGGGTAAACCGTTGTGCACAGCACGTCATAGAGCGGCGCCAACCTCACTTGTTTCCAACTTTCGTCCCACACGAGCGACCAGTTCTTAAGATGGTTATCGCAGTTACCTACGGCATAATCGAACAGCTGGTTATAGCCGATAAGGAACCTATCCTCCATTTGATTAGTCGACACCCTTCGCACCGCATCGACGATAAGTCCCAGATAATTGACGCCCGTCGGCTCATATTTAAGCTCACGCGAGATACCCTTGGCCTGACAAACATCTTCCTGGTGCAAACGATATGGAATTGGCAATCCATCAACCGAGCGTCCGTCATCCGACGTTACTCGATCAAATCGCTTCACAGCGATAATCGGCTCGGCGTCCTCAACCCGGATTAGATAGCATTCTTCGGCCGATAGGTCCATCAGAGATGCGGCTCTAACGCACATTGCTTCACACACCGTCTCGCCCGGAAATGTTTTCGACCCCGCCTTGAGGATGTGCGTAGATGGAGCCGCTCCATGAGGCAGGTACCATCCGCCGCACGGGTCATCGCCCGTATGGTAAAGGCCAACCTTCGCCTGAGCACCCGCAAGGGAGATTCGACTCTCTAGCGCTAAGTCAAAAGCAACCTCCGCCGGTGCGTATGCCAGCCTGCTTAGCCGCTCCCCATCTATCTCTTCATAGCCCATTTCGAGACCCTCGGCCGAAGGCTCTCGCGTCAAAACAAGAGCGCCGACGGGTTCATCGCGGACCAAATCGAGCACCTTAAAGTAATCTCCGCGTTCCGCTCGCGCCCTTTTCTCGAGGTCCCTATTAAGCTGCCCCTCTGGAATGATGCCAGAGAAAAAGGAGCCCGTTACGTCCGGGCTGAACGCCTCGGCCGACAAAGGCAGCGAGGCCGAAATCGGGGCCGCATCAGCACTCTCGAGATACTTGGGGTCATAGGCGAATATCGGAAGCCCGGCGTTTTCCTCTAATACGCCAACCAGCTGGTAGGAACCATTAAACTCACGATGAACGAACAGTGCGCCATCCATTATTTTCCCCTCACCTTCAGAATAAAATCGATATCCACGATGGAGGCGTAGTCGAAAATGACGCCAATTTCGACCGTTGTCCGCCCCCGCTCGATATCACCGATCACACGAAGGCTGCGACCCGTCATAGTCGCGACGTCACGTTGAGTTAAGCCAAGCTCACGCCTTCTGAGCCTGAGGGCCTTCCCCATCTCGGCCGGATCGAAAACCATGCGCTCCGAGAAAGCAGCTTCTGACGGCTTGAGCTTGATGCGCCCATCCAGCTTTTTAATCGTTGTCACTGTTCTCATGATGCTCCTAGCTATATTCCTATTCGTGAACACAGTATAAAACTACTAAGCTATGTTCATGTACGAGAATATAGTATCGACTTCATTAGCAATGTTCCCGTTCAGGAATATAGTTGTTAAAAGCCCCCGGTTTGTTCCCAGACGGGAAGATTCCGATCGGCCGCGCCATACGGGCCGGCTACTCAAAGTATTGGAACTTGTTCGTCGAGAAGGCAAACGTTACGACAAAACCTTCGCCGGGGTCGGACGCTGCGGTGACGTCGATGCCCATCTTGGAGCACAGGCGCGCCACCAGGTAGAGGCCGATGCCCGTTGCACGCTTGGTGGTGCGGCCATTGTCGCCGGTAAAGCCCTTCTCGAACACGCGTGGCAGGTCTGCCGCACACACGCCGCAGCCGTTATCGGCGACGGCAAGCTCAATGCGCTCGCTTGCCAAGCCCTCGTCCAGCAACGCGCCCGAAAACACGATCTTCGCGCCGTCCTCGCACGCATATTTAATGCTGTTCTGAATGAGCTGGCCCAGGATAAACTCGAGCCACTTCTCGTCGGTAAAGACCTCGAAATCGAGGTTCTCGCACACCGGAGCCACGTGCGCCGCAATGAGCTCGCGCGCGTTGGCCTTAATCGCACCCGCCACCAAGGTCTTAAGATCACAGCGGCGAATCAGGTAATCGCGCTCCACGACTTCCGAGCGCGCATAGTACAGCGCCTGGTCGATATAGCGTTCCACGCGATCCAGCTCGCGACCCAGGTCATCCACGCGCGACAGGTCGTCTTCGCTGCCGTCCAAGTTTTCCAAAATCAGATGGGCTGCCGCCAGGGGCAGCTTGGCCTCGTGGACCCAGCTCTCGATATAGTCGCGATAGTCATCGGTCTGACGCCGGCCTTCGGCAACCTCATCGCACGCGGCTTTACCCACCCGGCGCAGAACCTCGTACTCGAGCTCGCCCTCGGCATAGGTTGGGCATTGCACCATCTCCTGCACCCACGCAGGGCTCTCCAGCTCCTCGGCCGCACGCTCCAGCTGGTGCAGAAAGCGGCGACGGCGCGCATATTCGATCACGATACCCAGTACGCCAAAGATAAAGGACACGCCAACCGCCACGATCACGATGGATGCGGGGGCGCCGGCCACCGTCAGCACAAAGCAGCTCAGTAGCACGCCGCACGTCCACACGGCAACGGGCAGCAACGCGTCTTTAAAGAACTTGCCAAACGACATGGCCGGACCCTAAACCGAATAGCCTTGGCCGCGGTGCGTGGTGAGGTACCCCTTGACGCCGATCTTGTCGAGCGTCGCACGCAAGCGATTGATATTGACGGTGAGCGTGTTGTCGTCCACAAAGGCATCGGAATCCCACAGGTCCTGCATGATGGCCGAGCGCGAGACAATCTTGCCCACGCGACCCAAGAGCAGCGAGAGAATGCGCAGTTCGTTTTTGGTGAGCTCGGTACTGTCACCGGTTGCCGTATTGGTGACCGTGGAGCGGGCAAGGTCGAGCTCCAACCCCTTGTGGACCATGGTGCTGCGCTCGCCTGCCGACGTGGTGCGGCGCAGCAGCGCGTTGATGCGCGCCACGAGCACGCGCGCGCTATAGGGCTTGGAAATAAAGTCGTCCGCGCCGAGTGTCATGGCCATGACCTCGTCGATTTCGGTCGTGCGCGACGTAAGGACGATGATGGGGACCTCGGATTCGCGGCGGACTTCGTGGCAGATGTGCTGGCCGTCTTTGACAGGAAGCGTGAGGTCGAGCAGCACCAGGTCGGGCGCGGCAGCGAGAATATCGCGCGAGACGTGCTCAAACGATTCGCAGGACTCGACCTCAAAACCAGCACGGGCAAGGATGTCGGCGAGCTCGCGACGAATGGGCTCGTCGTCCTCAACGATATAGATCAGCGCCATGGATTACGCTCCCCTCTTAGTTGTCTTACAGCCATTATTGCCGCGAAGTCGCCGGCACGCGCCTCGCGCGGCAACAAGGTGACAGAACTGTTCGCGAACGAAAGGTTCGACTCGCCCTCGCTCGCAACGGGTGCGGGGATCAAATGATTATAAAATCCCCGCGCCAGAAAAATCATTTAGCGGCGGGCGCGGAGCTTTTCGTAACCGTCGGCGAAGAAGGTGACCATAGCAGCGTCCGCCTCGGCAGCGTCGGCATCGGCAGCGGGAACCACGCCGTGCTCGTCGCTCACCAGAAACAAAGCACCCTTGAGCTGCGCGGGAATGTCTACACGCGTGACCGAGATGCCCTTGGTCTGGGCCAGCTGCTCGATGAGCGTCGCCGTACCGCACAGGCACTCGTCCGCCGGCGCCACAAAGGCCAGCTCTCCGTCGTTGACGGAAGCGAGCAACTCGGGCGCCACGCCGGTTTCGTCGGCCTCGGAGCGGGCCTCGGCAGAGCGGGCACGCAGCGCCTTGGCCGAAGTATCGGCCAGCGGCTCGTACTCGCCCACCGTCATGGCGGCATTGCCGTTGACGTCGATCACTAGCATGAGCACGCCGTCGTGCGCGGTGTAATCGCCCTCGGCAAGCGACCACTCAACGTGCTGCTTTGCCCAGCTGAGCATGTTATGGGTGAGCGGCTCGCCCTGCACCAAGCGCTCGGACAGCGCACGGATGTGACGGTTGAGCATGGGTACCTTTTTGTTGGACATGCGCCACCGGCACACGAGCGCGGGCTCGTCGAGCGTAAACTTCTCAACCGCCTCCTGATTGGCGCAAAAGTCCTCGTACGCGCGCTGGTCCTCGGCATTGCCAAACAGCTCGGCATCATCAATCTGGGGCATGGTCATCCCTTTCGTGTTAGTCATTCCGTCCTCTTATACCAAAAAGACGGCCCTCCAAACGGAGCGGCCGTCTTTTGCAGAGATTATTTTGACGATATGGCCAAGCGACCGATCAGCTTAATGGGATAGAACAACATCCCATTAAGGGTTTTCCAAGTGCCCGAGATTGCCCCGAAAGAGGAGCGCCGCGTACTAAATGTACGCAAGCGACGGTTTGAGGGGCAAGGTCGGGTGCTTGGGAAAGCCCTAGTGCCTAAAATGCCTGGCACCTGTGAAGACCATCGCGATGCCGTGCTCGTTGCAGGCCTGGATACTCTCGTCGTCGCGCTTGGAGCCGCCGGGCTGGATGATGCAGGTCACGCCGTGAGCGGCAAGCACGTCGACGTTGTCGCGGAACGGGAAGAACGCATCGCTTGCGCAGGCAAAGCCGCCCTTCTCCACGCCCTCGCGCTCGCAGAAGTCCTCGGCGCGCTCGCAGGCAAGCAGCGCGGAGTCAACGCGGTTGGGCTGACCCGGGCCCATGCCAATGCCGGCCTTGCCCTTGGAGACCAGAATGGCGTTGGACTTAACGCCCTTGCAGACCTTCCAGGCAAACTCGAGCTCGGCCATCTCGGCGTCGGTGGGCTTGCGGTCGGTGGGGAACGTAAAGGTCGCGGGGTCCTCGGTCACGTGGTCGACCTCCTGCACCAGCATGCCGCCGTCGATGGAGCGCAGCTCCACCTTGGCGCCGTGGTCCACGCCGCCGGTAGCCAGCACGCGCAGGTTGGGGCGCTTGGCCATGCGCTCGAGCGCCTCGGCGGTGTAACTCGGGGCGATGATGACCTCAACGAACTGCTTGTTCTGATCGGCAAAGTGCTCAACCAACTCAAAGGGAACCTCGCGGTTGCAAGCGATGATGCCGCCAAAGGCGCTCTTGGGATCGCAGGCAAAAGCGCGGTCGTAGGCAGCCGTGATGTCCTCTGCAACGGCGGAACCGCAGGGGTTCTGGTGCTTGAGGATCACACAGGCAGGCTCGTCGAACTCGCGGACCAGGTTCCAAGCGGCGTCGGCGTCCAGATAGTTGTTGTAGCTGAGCGGCTTGCCCTGAATCTGCTCGGAGCCAACGAGCGGGAACTGCGAGCTCGCGGTGTTCTCGCAGCCCTCGGCAAAGCGATAGACCGTGGCCTTTTGCTGCGGGTTCTCGCCATAGCGCAGGTCGTCGACCTTCTCGAGCGAAACCTCGAGCCTGGCAGAAGTGTCCGCCACGTCGCCTGCCTGGGCGGCAAGCCAACGGGAGATAGCCGTGTCGTAGGCGGCAGTGGTCTGGTAGACCTTCACCTGCAGACGACGACGGGTGGAAAGCGTGGTGCAACCGCCGGTCTCGTGCATCTCTGCCAGGACGGCGTCGTAGTCGGCCGGATCGGAGATGACGGTAACGCTCGCAGCGTTCTTGGCGGCAGAGCGCAGCATGGAGGGACCGCCGATGTCGATGTGCTCGATGGCGTCCGCAAAGGTGACCTCGGGGTTGGCGACGGTCTTCTCGAACTCGTACAGGTTGACGACGACCAGGTCGATCAGCTTAATGCCGTGCTGAGCCGCCTCCTGCATGTGCTGCTCGGAATCGCGGCGGGCCAGCAGCGCGCCGTGAACCTTGGGGTGCAGGGTCTTAACGCGGCCGTCCATCATCTCGGGATAGCCCGTGAACTCCTCGATGGGGGTCACGGGAACGCCCGCATCCTCGATAGCACGAGCCGTACCGCCCGTAGAGATGATCTCGACGCCAAAGTCATCGACCAGCGTCCGTGCGAAATCGACGACGCCCGTCTTATCGGTAACCGAGATCAACGCGCGGGCGATCTTCACATCAGATCCCATGCAGTCCTCCTGTCTGGTACGCCGCCGTGCTCTGTGAGTCGGTGATACGTCGATCTGCAGCGCTCGCGCAGCGGCATTGAAAATACTGATTTAATGTAGCGCATCGAGCGCATCGATGCACCCCGCAACGGCCGCATGTGCAGAAAAAGCTTGCGAGCGGAGGGTATGGTGCGGCACCGGGCACGGTGAGTTCATGGAACACAGGGGCACCATAATTAGATGCCAATGGCGTGGTAGAACTGTGCTCGATATGCATCCGCAAAAGAAAGAGGCACCATGGTCTCGCGGGTTCTCTACCGACCGTTTGACACCGAAGACTTCGACGCCATCGCGCTGATTCTGCAGCAGCTTTGGCATAACAATTCGGATAACGATGAGTACAACCGCCTCGAGGCCGCGTGCGACCTCGCCTATTGCCTTTCGTCGTCGACGTTTTCGCAGGTTGCCGTAATCGACGGCCAGGCGCGCGGCATTGCGCTCGCGCGTGCGGGGCAAAGCTCCGGCGCCGCCGTCAAGGAACATTGGATGGATACCGAGCGCGCGCTGCTATCGCAGATGCGCGAGCTGGAGCCCGATGCCTGCGCCGAGTATCTCTCGTTTGTGCGCGCAACCATCCGCACCAACAACCGTCTGCTCGAAAGCAGCCCCCTGCCACACGACAACGAGGTCACGCTGCTTGCCGTGGATCGCGATGTCCATGGCTTGGGCGTCGGCTCGGTGTTGCTCGATGCTGCGGTCTCGCACCTGTCCTCACGCGGAGCGACGAGGGCGCACCTGCACACCGACTCCAACTGCTCGTGGAAGTTCTACGAGCTGCACGGCTTTAAGCGCACGGCAACGCACCGCGCCAACCGCGAAGAGCGCCGCCACGACATGCCGCGCGAAAGCTTCCTCTACGAGCTGGACCTAACCGCCTAACCCCGGTAGCCACACCTAGTCATTCAAGAACGTCCCATCTCGGCACATAAGAAAGGGACGGGCTTTCCCCGACGGCTGTCGAGAAAAGCCCGTCCCGTAATTTAGGACCGCTAGAACGTTCCGCCGCCGCCTCCGCCGACGCCGCCTCCGCCGCCCGAGAAGCCACCGCCTCCGCCGCCGCTCGAACTATCGGAACTCGAAGCCAGATCGCGGATGGTCTCGTGATACACGTCGTTAAACGAATCGAGCGGGGACTCGGTACCGTAATGATGGTAATACCACCAGTAGCAGGGATAATTGTCGTAGAAGCCATCTGCCTCGCGCACCTCGGGCGGGACGGCCTCGGCAAGCTGACGCAGCACTTCCTTCGAAACGCCCAGCGCAACACCCATCACCAGCAGCTTGTTCCACAGCACCAGATCTCCCGGGACGGCCTCCTTCAGGCGCGTAAAGTCCTCGAGCCAATGCTTGAGCGCCTTGCAGCGAGCCGCCACCTCGGCGCCCTCCGGCGTGTAACGGCGGAAGGTGCAGCTCAGGACAAAACCCACAATCGTGACGGGGATCGAGACCATAGCGGCACCGACGTTGGCGTCCGCAAAGTCGGTATAGAACAGAGAACCCAAAATGCCAAAGATAGTGATGATGCCGAGAACCAGGCCGGCCACCATCGCGATAGTGCCATCCGATGCGATAAACTCGCGCTCCTCCAGCTTGCCCTTAACCGTGCTCTGATAGTCCTCGAGCTTGTCGCCAACAGATTCAGTACGCTCGCTGGCATACTCCTCCAGCTCGCTAAACGTGCGCGAACGGACGCCGTCTTTATCGGGCTTAACGCCAGCGAAGAAGACCTTGAGCACGTCGCGATCGATGCCGTCCTTCTTGGCAGCCTTCCAGGCCTCGTCGGTCACTGTGATGCGATACGTCCGCTCCTCTTTTTCGCGACGGAGCAGACCCTTCTTCTTGGTCTCGGTCGCTTCTTCTAGCTTGATCACGCGGTCGTCGGTCAGCTTCATCAGCGTGGCGATATATGCCTGATCGGGCACGTCGTTCCAGCTCATAAGAGCTGCAAGCACCGCGGGATGGTCGGCCGAGGGCACGTCGCGGAAGTATTCATCTTGGAAAAGCGGCTTTGGCTTGCGACGGCGCAGCTTGAGCACGACGATTACGCCGGTAAAGGTCACCGCCGCGACAACACTTACCGCGGCAAGCGTATTTGCGATCATGCGGGCGCGGGCGCGGCGGGCGTTGGCCTCCTCGGCCCATGTCTTCTCCTCGCTCAGGATTGTCGGCATGCGCTCCTCGCTCGAGGCGGAAAGTCCTGGCACCCAGTCGCTGGGGAAGGCGATGCGCGCCTCGGCAAATTCGCCCTCGTGCACGCACGGAATGGTGTAGGTGACCATGGGTTCGTCCGCATCGATCGATACGTCGCCCGTCAGTGGGCCGTGGCCCCACGCACGGAAGTTGTCGCCCTTGCTCGCTGGCGTTCCGATGGCACCGTCCGCGAAGTAAACTTCCATCTCGACGTCGTCGGAATTCGCAGACCAGCCGTCACCCACGAACTTCCAGTAGAGCTCGGCGGTATCGGCCCAGTTCATAACCGCACCGGTCATGGTGTAGCTCACGTAATAGATCGCGCTGTCGTCGCTCTCGTGGGGGCTGAAAACCTTGATCCTTACGCTGCCGTCGGACTGCTCAACCGTATAGACGCCGCTGTCGCCTTTGTTTGCATAGTCGACCCTGCTAAACGCGGCATCGTCTTCCTCGACGCTCAGCACTTCGACGCCCGCCGTGCCGCCCTGCTGGTTGGTGCCCGTATTGATATCCCAATACACGCCGTTGATATCGTCATCGAAATCAAACTGGCGTCCCTCGACAACGGTCAGCGATCCATCGGCTTCAACCGTGGCACCGATATAGGTTTGGGTCATGGAGTAGCCGTCGGCGTGCGCGGCGGCAGGCAGTAGCAACAACGCAAGCGCGACGAGTGCGCAGACGGAAGCGAATCGCGCAAACAGGTGGCGCTGCCGGCAGGTCTTGGCAACGGGGGCGTTCATAGGCACATCCTTTGTCTGTGATACCAGTAGCGTCATTGTCCCACGTTTGCGGGTTCATGTGACGAACATCTAGGTCAGCGGAGTGTCAAAACGGGACAAAAGTCACGCCCGCACCCCGGCAGTTAGTCATTGGGTGTTCCTATAGTTTTGTCAACCGTCGGGGCTACTCCCGGTAGGGCACCCGGTCGCGCATCACGGCGTATATCGCCCTGAGCCGCTTCCTCGCGACGGCC
>NZ_CZAQ01000011.1:0-12965 GCF_001404695.1 Collinsella aerofaciens
GGTTCTCAAGGTGCACGCCTGGCGGCTGATCCGGTCCGACCGGGCCGCGCGGCAAGGAGATATATTGCCAGACCGGAGGGGCGCCGTGGGCGGGAATCGCGCACTCCATATTTTGTTCACAAATGAATAGGTCCCTCAGTCGCATCACTGAGGTTAAAACTGAAGCATTGGCTTCTGATATTGGCGATGACCAGCTGGTTTATAGGTGTTAAGGCATCGGTCATCTCTGGAGCGCCACTTTACTCCAAAAGCATCAGCTATTTGTTTCCCGTCGGTAAAAGGCAGGTTTTGTTCGCCAAGCGTTCTTATATATAGAGAAGTTCGGGTTCGAACCCGTGTCGCGGCAACAAAAAAGCGGCCGGCATCCGCCAGTCGCTTTTCTATTCTATGGTGGGCCGTCAGGGGTTCGAACCCTGGACCTTGGGATTAAAAGTCCCCTGCTCTGCCAGCTGAGCTAACGGCCCGCGGGTGGCATTGTACCACGGTCTGGGACTATTCCCAACTCCATTGGCCGTTCTGGAAAATCACAACTTCACGTCCATCAGGCGTAATGCCCGTAATATCGATATCGTCCGTGCCGATCATAAAATCGACGTGCGTGCTCGAGACGTTTACGCCATGCTCCAGGAGCTCCTCCTTGGACATGTCAAACCCACCCTCGATGCATTCGGGGAAACCGACACCCAGCGCGAGATGGCAGCTAGCGTTCTCATCATAGAGCGTGTCATAGAATAGAACGCCACTTTCACGGATCGGCGTGTTCTTGGAGATAAGCGCGACCTCACCCAGATGAGCGGCACCTTCATCGGTGTCAATAATGCTCGCAAGCGTCGCCTTACCCACGCGGGCATCGTAGTCCACTACGCGGCCCGCCTCGAACTTAATCCAAAAATCGTCAACCTTGTTACCGTGGTGAATGAGCGGCATAGCCGAATACACGATACCGTCGGCACGCATACGATCAGGCGAGGTGAAGACTTCCTCGGTGGGAATGTTGGGGAAGAAGGGGTGCCCATCGGGCGTCTTGCCCTTGCCGCCGGCCCACTCGTGACCTTTCGTCATGCCAATCGTCAGATCGGTTCCATTTGCCGAGGTGTAATGCAGGTAGTCGAAACGATTGTCGTTCAGGAAACGCAGGTTCTTTTCGAATGCGGCGTCATGGAGTTCCCAGTCGCTCTCCGGGTCCTGGCCATCGGCGCGAGCGGTGTGCAGAATCGCATTCCACAGCTTATAGATTGCAACCTCATCGGCGTCTCCCGGGAACACCTCGCGCGCCCAAGCAACGACCGGCGCGCCGGCGATGCACCACGGGTTGATGTTGTAGTCCAGTCCGCGGCGGAAGACCTTGCACTGCGTGTTCCTTGCCTTAGAAGCTGCAGCAGGCTTAGCGGGATCGATGCCCTTAAGAGCGGCAGGGTCCGCACCCTCGATAAAGATAAAGCAGGCACCATCCTGGGCCAGTGAATCAAGCTGCAGGCGCTTCCACTCGGGCGTCTGCTCAAAATAGCTTTTCTCGACATGCTCGTACGTGAGCCTCGTCACGGCGTCATCGGCCCAAATAACCGTCACGTGACCGGCACCGGAGGCATAGGCCTCCGCGACCACCACGCGCGCAAACGGCGCGCACTCGACCGGAGACTGAACGACAACCTCCTGGCCGGGCTTGACGTTTACGCCCTTGCGGACAACCAGGCGCGCATAGTTTTTTATCTTGGGCTCTAGGGCCTTCATGCCCTCCAGAGCCTCTTCGCCCGTCAGGGCAGCTCGAATCATGTGCCACTCCATCTATCTATAGAACAGTAAAAAGGCGCGCCGCAAAAACGACGCGCCTTATATCTTAGCGATAAGTATGCATGCAAACGCTACTTCTTCTTGGAGTCCTTCTTGTCCTCCTCGGCAGCCGAGCGCTCGATAAGGGCGTTGAGCTTGTTCTCGGACATGCCCTCGGCCTGCGTGCGGTACATGTTGCGCAGGGGACGAATACGAACGAAGTCGTAGATGAAGTCACCCAAAATGACGACGTAGGACAAAACGATGCCGACCATCTGGACAGGGCTGGACACCATGCCAGCGGGAGCGAAGTACAGCGAAGCCCAAATGGCCACGACGAGCACCATGCCGATAGTGAGCACGGCCCACCAGATGCGGCGGCGCTTGGTGTAGTCCTCATCCTGCTTGAGAAGGATATTCGACACCGTGTAGATGCGATCCTCCTTGGCGCGCTGCTTAGCCTTGCGGGCGCGCTTCTCCTCTTTAGAGAGGCCCTCGAGGTTCTCGCCCTTCTCGAGCTCTTTGCGGCGTGCCTTAGACGAAGCCGGCACGACGCGGACAGAGCTCGCTGCCTGACGGGCGGGCTTGGCGGATGCGGCGGACTTGCGCGCAACCCCGGTAACCTCGTGGGATTGCGTGCGCTTGTTCGTGGCGCTACGGGTACTCACTTATGCGTTCTCCTTCATGCTTGTGAACTGGGAGCCCGTGATGATCTGGAAGGCCTCGCGATAGCGCTCGGACGTGCCATCGATGACCTCGGCGGGCAGGTGCGGGGTCTCCCCCGTCATATCCCAGTTGGCTTTGAGCCAATTGCGGACGAATTGCTTGTCGTAGCTGGGCTGAATCTTGCCCTCCTCGTAGCTGGCGGCAGGCCAGAAACGGCTGGAGTCGGGCGTGAGGCACTCGTCGATCAGCGTGACCTTGCCATCGATGACACCAAACTCGAACTTGGTGTCGGCAATGATGATGCCACGGGTCGCTGCATACTCGGCGGCAGCCTTGTAGATCTTGAGGGAAAGGTCGCGAATCTGCGTGGCGATGTCCTCGCCCACGATCTCGCAGCAACGCTCGAACGAGATGTTCTCGTCGTGGTCACCGATCTCGGCCTTCGTGGACGGCGTGAACAGCGGCTCGGGAAGCTTGGAGGCCTCAGTCAGGCCCTCAGGCAACTGGATGCCGCAGACGGTGCCGTTCTCGTCATAGGTCTTCTTGCCCGAACCGGTCAGATAGCCGCGGACGATGCACTCGATAGGAATCGTCTGGGCCTTCTTGACCAGCATGGCGCGGCCTGCGAGGTAGTCACGATACTCGACAAACTCCTCGGGGAAATCCGCCGGGTCGATGGAAACGAGGTGGTTGGGAACGATGTCGGCAAACTTATCGAACCAGAATGCCGAGATGCGGTTGAGCACCTCTCCCTTAAACGGAATCTCGTCGGGAAGAATGAAGTCGAACGCAGAAATGCGGTCGGTGGCGACCATCAGCAGGTTTTCACCGGCATCGTAGATATCACGAACCTTGCCACGGGAATCCGGACGACGCTCCATCGTTGTCACGTGAGTCACTCCTTACCAAAATACGACAGTAATGCGGGTTCTTTCCCGCACGTTTTCGCAAACTCGGAGCGGCAGGGACGAAACCCCTCCTTCACCGAATAGCGAAAAGCTAGTGCTCCATTGTAGTAGATGCCGCGTCCGCCGTGTGCTCGCGAGGCAGATGAATCGTAAAAGTCGTACCCTTTCCAAGCTCCGACTCCACGGAAATGTAGCCATGATGGCGCTCGACAATCTGCTTGGTCACGGCGAGGCCCACGCCCAGACCGCCCGCCTCACGGGCACGGCTGGCATCGGCGCGCCAAAAACGACCGAAGATGCGCGACAGATCGTCCTTGGCAATACCGATGCCGGTATCCGAAACGGCAATACTGACATGCTTGCGGTCACTGAGCACCGACACCACGACCCAACCGCCCTCGGGGGTGTAGCGCATGGCGTTGCTCATGAGGTTGATGACGCACTGCGTGATCATGTCGGGATCGGCCTCGACGACATCGTCGTGACCCTTGGTTTCATCTGCAAAGCGCAAGCGCAGATCGCGGTCAACAAACAGGCGCTCCTGAGCGTTGACGATGGAACGCACGAAGGGAACCATGTCCACCGGCTCAAGGTTGAGCGGCGCTGTGCTGTTTTCCATGCGCGATAGATCGAGCATCTGCTGCACCAGACGGGCCAGGCGACGTGTCTCGGATGCAACGGTTTCCAGATGCTCGTCGTCGGTGGGATACACCCCATCCTGCATGGCTTCGACTGTCGCGAGCATGGCCATAAGCGGAGTGCGAAGTTCGTGAGCCACGTCTGAGGTCAGGCGCTTCTCGTGTTTCATATCCTTCTCAAGCGAAGTGGCCATCTCATCGAAGGTCTCACCCAGCTGATCAATCTCGTCATCACCGCGCAAACCAGTACGAGCGGACAGATCGCCATCGCGAATTTGCTTGGCCGTGCTCGTAATACGATGAATCGGCTTGGTGAGCATGCGCGACACGAGTGATCCGATAACGACCGAAATGCAGATTGCAACAACCGCGGCGAGGGCCATGGCGTTAAAGGTCTTCTCCCTAAATGCAGAATCCGCCTTGGTGAGCAAGGCATCGGAGCCGATGGCCCATAGCTTTACCTGTCCGACATGCTCGCCCGAAGACGTTATGATTTCGACGTTGGCAACGCTATCGGAGTCGGTTGGAGCAGACGAGACCGGGCTATGCGATGCTTTTTTACCGCTCGAGCTGCTCGACGCTGATTCGCTCTCGCGCACATCGGCGGTCGCACTTGCCGAAGGCCATGAGTCGTCATAGACGACAACGCCCTTCTTGTTGACGACCTGCATACTCAGGTCGTCGGACACCAAACTCGATGTCGCGACCGTACGTAGCTCGCCCGCAGTCCAGTTGCCGTTTTCCTCATACGACGTCGCAAGCTTTTCGGCAGCGGAATTTGCGATTTCGACGATATTGGAGCGCGTGTAATCCGAAAAGACCGTGCCCCACACAACAGAGACCACGCCCACCAGCACCAATACCGTCATGAGCGATGTCAGAGCAAAAGCAAGTGCCATGCGCGAGGGATAGCTCATCGTTGGCCGCGAATCGGAACGAGGCGTGTTCCAACTAGCCTTGGAACCCGCCTCGCTCTCCTGCTTGTGCTTTTGTCCGATTTCAAAGCGCGCAGGTGTCATATGTGATTTCCCTATTTCTCGTCCGACTTATCGGTCTTGGCCGGAGCCTCGAAACGATAGCCGACACCATGGACGGTGTAGAGCCACTTGGGCTTCTTGGGATCATCGCCCAGCTTGGCGCGAAGGTTCTTCACGTGGCTATCGATGGTGCGCTCATAGCCCTCAAAGTCGTACCCAAGCACCTTCTCGACCAGCTCCATACGGTTGTAGACACGGCCGGGATGACGAGCAAGCGTGGTGAGCAGCTTGAACTCGGAAGCCGTCAGATCGACTTCCTTGCCCTCGACCAAGATCTTGTGGCCCGAGATATCGATGACCAGATCGCCGAAGTCGAGTACCTCGACGGCGGGCTCGTCGGCCTGATGGGCACGGCGGAACAGAGCGCGAACGCGGGCGACGAGCTCGCGCGGCGAGAACGGCTTAATCAGATAGTCGTCGGCGCCGAGCTCAAGACCGATAATACGGTCCTCGATCTCGCCCTTGGCCGTCAGCATGATGATGGGGACATCCGAGGTGTCGCGAATGGTGCGGCAAACGCGCTCGCCGGGGATCTTGGGGAGCATAAGGTCGAGCACGACCAGGTCAAACTGATGCTTCTCGAACTCCTCGATCGCGGACTGGCCGTCGCCGACGCCCACAACCCAGTAGCCTTCGCGCTCGAGATAGGCAGCGACGGCGTCACGGATTGCCTTCTCATCCTCGACCAGCAGAATCTTTTTTGCATCTGAAGCCATAACACGGCCCCCCTGTCTCAATTAGCTAAGAACAAGCTCATTTTAACGCACCTGAGCCCACCGGATGCCACTATGACGCGGCAGCTCGGCGGGCGGTACTCACAATTACAACGCGTTTATTCCCCTGTTGGCGCCTTTTTAACCCCTCTAAGCTTAAAGAGAGAATAGGCGTGCGGTGACCGTCTCTGGTATACCCTGGCTGTTGCGCACCGTGGCGTACGTAAGGAATGAGTCCGATTTTCCCGCCGTAGCTGGATAATCGCCATACTCCAAAGCGCGGTCGGGCGACAACAGCGAACCATAGGTCTTGGCAGAGGTATCGATCAGGAAATGCGATGCCTGTACCTTAACAAGGTATTTATTCTTCTTGCCAGCCGCACATGCGAGCGGTTCGCGTGACAGAAAGAGGTACGGCCCTCCCTCATTACCGATATACGTGCCCATGTTACCCAGGCTGCCCACGCCACTATAGGTCGCCTCGATAGAAAACACGAAGGTATCGCCCATATATACGGCCTCGAAAGGCGAGACTGACGAGGGAAGGACTAGCTGGGCACGTTTGGTGTTGTTGCCATCGGTCAGATCGATTGCCGTTATGCCGTAGTAGACACCCTCGTCGTTGCGAACACGCGGCGAGATGGTCAAAATGCCGTCGCTCGCACGCGGGGCCGATGCAAAGCGGCCCGTCGATTTCCAAATTGTCTCGGCCTTAGATTCATCAAGCGAGCGACGATAGCAAAACGAATCACTACTCGTTTTATTGCCGCCTGCCGAAGGCATTTTATACCAGATGACTGATGACCCGAACGCCGTAAACAGTGGCGGATCATAGTCCTTGCCACCCCGATCGAGCTCAACCACGTCGCCAGAGAGCGAAGCGCCCGACAGATTTTGAGCGTAGAGCTTCCACGATGAATTGGCAAAGTTCATCTCAACCCACGCAAACACGCCATCGCCGGCACGGACATCGTAAAAAGCATATCCCGTGCCCTCGATAGGATCCTCGATAAGTGTGGTAAGCGAGCCATCGCCCAGGTTGAGCACACCAAGCGTATTGGCATGCAGGGCAGAAGCAGGCGCCATCATCGCGGCAGCGTAGTCGCCATCGCAGTAGTACAGCAGCGTGCCCAGCGGCAGCGTCCACGAGGCCGTGGGCTCAAGATCGATATCAACAGCTTCGTACTCATCAGTGATCGAGACAATCTTCGAATCGTCCTTGATAACCTGCGGCTCGCCGGCGGCATCGTCGCTGCTGCCCGTTTTTTTCGAGCAACCGGCAAGCACCGTGGCAGCGCCCGCGGCAGCACCGCCGAGCACAAAGCCACGGCGCGATATTCCATTCTTGATGTGGTCGGCGATACCCATTAGGCGATCTCGGCGCGAGCGGCCTCGATAGCGCGCGTGAGCTGGTCGGCGCAGGAGGTCTTTTTCATACCGCAGGTATTACCGGCGAGAACCTCGATTACGCGATCGGCAGGAGCGCCCTCGACCAGTTTGGAGATGGCCTTGAGGTTGCCATCGCAGCCGCCGGTAAACTCAACGCCCAGCACCTTGCTGCCGTCATCGGAAAGGTCAAGGTGAATATTGCGAGCACACACGCCCTGAGGCTTGTAATCAAACGAAATCATGCGATCCCCTCTCAGAATGTTATTCGAGACGACTATTATCCCCGTCTTTCCCTAAATGCAACGAGGCGCTTTGCCGGCAACACACATTACCAGCAAAGCGCCCTAAAAAGCTAACGTTATGCCCGAACCTACTCGAAGCTCAGCTGCTCCAGACGATCAAAGACCGTGTCGATACGGGTGAGGAAGTCCCACGGATCAAAGATCTCGTCGAGCTTCTCCTGACTGACGGTGCAGCGCGGGTCGGCCTCGAGACGTTCCTTAAAGGTGGGGCCGGAGACACAATCCTGTACCTCATGCCAGGTTGCCATGGCGTTCTCCTGCACAATGGCGTACGCGTCCTCGCGGGTGATGCCCGTATCGACGAGGGCCAGCAGAACCTTGGAGGAGAAGATGAGACCACGGGTCTTGTTGAGGTTGGCCATCATGCGGGCAGGGTACAGCTGCAGGCCGTCGATAACGCGGATGAGACACTGGAACATGTGGTCGAGCGCGATGAAGCTGTCGGCCTGGGCGACGCGCTCGGCAGAGGAGTGCGAAATGTCACGCTCGTGCCACAGGGCGACGTTATCGAAGGCAACCTGAGCGTTGGACTTCACGACGCGCGACAGACCGCAGACCTTCTCCATGGTGATCGGGTTGCGCTTGTGCGGCATGGCGGAGCTGCCCTTTTGACCCTTGCGGAACGGCTCCTCGGCCTCGAGGGTATCAGTCTTCTGCAGATTGCGAACCTCGGTAGCGATGCGCTCACAGGTGGCCGCGGTGGTGGCAAGAACGCCGGCGAGATAGGCGTGATGGTCGCGGCTGATAACTTGCGTGGACAGCGGGTCATGAACCAGGCCCAGGTGCTCGCAGACATACTCCTCGACAAACGGCTCGATGGAGCTGTACGTGCCGACAGCACCCGAGATGGCACCGAAGGCAACATTCTTGCGGGCGTCCTCAAGGCGATCCAGATCGCGCTTGAGTTCCCAGGCCCAAGAGCCGAACTTCATGCCGAAGGTCATCGGCTCGGCGTGGATGCCATGAGTGCGGCCGGCACAGAGCGTGTTGCGCTCCTCAAAGGCGCGACGCTTGCAAATCTCGCCGAGCTTCTTGACGTCCTCGATGATCAGGTCGCAGGCCTGGGTGAGCTGGTAGCACAGAGCCGTGTCGCCCAGATCGGAGCTGGTCATGCCATAGTGAACCCAGCGGCTGGGCTTGGGGTCGCCCTCGGGAACATCGGCGTCGATGTACTCCTTCATGTTGGTCAGGAAGGCGATGACGTCGTGGCGCGTGACCTCCTCGATCTCGTCGACCTTTGCCTTCTCAAAGTTGGCATGGTCGCGGATCCACTGGGCTTCGTCTTTAGAAATGCCGATCTTGCCGAGCTCCGCCTGGGCCTCACAGGCCAGGACCTCGATCTCCTGCCAAATGGCGTACTTGTTCTCGAGGGAGAAGATGTGTCCCATCTCCGGGCGGGTATAGCGATCGATCATAGCGGCTCCTTTTTGGTTATTGGCACGTTGGTCGTAACCCAACCATTGTACCGTGCGCAGGTGCAAGTATGGGCAGCAGGCATTAACCTAACATTTTGGAATTGGAGCGGGCAACGGGACGTCCGCGTATTTGCTTCGCAAATCCGCACCGGCTGCGGTCGATCTCCTCGGATTCACGGAGACGATGGGGAAGACTTTGTTGAATTGGCCGCCCCAAAGTCTCCCGCGCTCGATGGAGCGGGCAACGGGACGTCCGCGTATTTGCTTCGCAAATCCGCACCGGCTTCAGGCGCCTGCCGGCGCCTTCGCCTGCTCGCTACAAACGCTTCGCTTTTGTTTTACGCTCGCACCCTGGCGGGTTCGAGTCCCGGCGCTTTATTGAAAAAAGCACGGCACCGGAACGGTGTCGTGCTTTTACTTTTTCTGGAGCGGGCAACGGGACTCGAACCCGCGAGTGTCAGCTTGGGAAGCTGATGCCTTACCACTTGGCGATGCCCGCTTGTGTGTTGGCTAGTATAACGCGGTTGTCTTGTTCGATACAAGGGTGGCGATGCTTGTTTTAGCTGTGGAGATTCGTTTGAAAATCACATCAATTGTGGAGACGAGGACCTTTGGCCTCCTGTTCTCCTTATCTTCTACCTGCGCTTTTGCCTGATTGTTGTATTTGAGCTCAATTTGTCAGGAATTGGGCAAGCTTTTGGTCAGGCTCCGGTACTTACCCGCATGAACCTCGGGGGTAGCCTCATCCTACGCGTCGCAACCTCCCCATGCGGCGCACGAGGAATAAGGAGCAGCCATGTCCAACGCACCCACGCACTCTGTCCACAGCGCAATCGCAACAGGTCCGCTGCTCCTGCTCCTCTTCCTGCTTTTCGGCTGTCTGGCACCGGGAGCCGCATTTGCCGTCGATGGCTACGACCAGCTCGGCTTCCGCACTATTAGCGATGATTGTGGGCCCTTCTTCATCGGCAAGTATGAAGCTCAAGACGCCTCGATTGCCTACTGCATGAACCAGGAGCGCCCCGGCCCCACCAAGCCGGGCGGCCCATGGCTCAACTTTGATCAAGGCTGGGTGTGGCTCGACGACGAGTTCGCGGCAATCGTTTGTCACGGATATCCTACCGCCACGTCGTTTGGCGGTTACCATCTTTCACCCGATCGCGCCCGCGCCGCCACCCAGCTTGCCGTATGGATGCTCAACGGCACTACCCATGTCGACGGCACCTACTCCTACACGACCGCTCAGGGCAAAACCAAGAGCGGGCACTTTACCGCCGACAATGAAGTCGTGGCGGCTGCGCGGTGGCTCCACGACAGCGCAAAATCAGGAAGCATCAAAGCCGCTCCGCACCGCGCGCGGCGCTATATAGGAACCGTATCGGGCGGCAGCAAACGTCAAGACATGCTCTATGTACTGCCGGCGGTCTCTGTTTCCTTCCAAAAGCAGTCTGCTAACACCGTTATTACCAGCGGAAACAATACCTATCAGTTTACCGGGGCAACATTCGATATTTTTGAGAGCGCCAGCGGCGCGCGTGTCGGCACCATCAAGATGGACAGCAACGGTCGAGCGCAAGCAACACTTCTGCCCAACACGGCATACTACCTAGTTGAAACGAAGGCGCCGGCCGGCTATGTCCCCCGCCACGATCGTATTGCCTTTACCACGGGGAATGACGGCGGGCGGGTCGCCATTGATGAACAGCCCGGCACCATCAACCTGCGTATCGTAAAACTCGATGCCGCGACGAATGCCGGCCACCAGGTGGGATCTTCGCTCGCAGGAGCAGAGTTCACGTGTGTGTCGCAATCAACCCCTGGATGGGCACAAATCCTCACGACCGACGAAAGCGGTCGGGCCACCCTCGCCGATGTCCCCTTAGGAACCTTTACCATCTACGAATCAAAAGCCCCCGAGGGCTACCTGCCATCCAACGACAGCTGGACCTATACCGTTGGAGCCGACCAGCTCGGCGATTCAGGCGTGGTCGAGATCGAATCTCGCGTTTCCGATATCCCCATTGCGTTTAACCTTGAGATTTCCAAATTCAAGGATTACGGCAATAGCGACCAATCCGGCCTGGAGCAGCCGGCGGGTGGTGTTGTCTTTGAGGTTGTCAGCAACAGCTCTCAGCAGGTTGTTGGCACACTGACCACAAACATCTATGGCTTTGCCTCCACCAAAGATCAGCCCGAAGCATGGTTCGGCACAGGCAAGCGACCCGCCGGTGTCCACGGAGCCGTCCCATACGACCGTGCCGGCTACACGGTTCGCGAGGTTCCGGAAACCGTCCCCGAGGGTTTTAAACGTGCAGGGGAATGGACCGTCGGGGCAAATCAGATTTCCGACGGCGCCGAGCTTCAATATATCGTGGACAACCACGCTCTGTCGACGCATCTCCAGATTGTAAAACGCGATGCCCAAACAGGCGCTTCTGTTCCCCTAGCCGGATTCACCTTCCAACTCCTCGACAGCAATCACGAACCTGTCTCACAAACTTGCTGGTATCCAGCACATAACGTAATGGACACCTTTACGACTGACGCGACCGGGACCGTCACACTGCCCGAATCGCTCGTGCCGGGCACCTATTATGTACGCGAAACCTCGGCCAAAGAGCCCTATCTTGTCGGCGAAGAAATCGAGGTAAACATACCCGCCGACATGAACCTAACGCCCGTTGCAATCGCCTCGTATTATGACCACGCCGCGACCGGAAATATCAGGATCGTTAAAACCGATGCCGTAGACGGCAGCAGCCTCGCGGGCGCCATCTTTGAGATCCGTGCCTCGGGTGATATCGTGCGCCCCGACGGTAGCATTGCCGCACTCGACGGTGAGGCTGTCGCTACCGTCACGACGGATGAAACTGGAGAAGCACGCGCGGACAACCTCCCACTGGGATCTGGCACCGCACGCTACGAGGTTGTCGAGACTCAAGCGCCGACCGGCTTCTTGCTCGACCGGACGCATCATATCGTCGACCTTACCTATGCCGACCAGAAAACACCCGTTGTGGAAGCACGGCTTAACGTATCCGACGATTATACCAAGGTTGATATCTCCAAGGTCGATGCAAGCGGAGAGCAGGAAGTGAAAGGCGCACAGCTCACCTTATATGGTCCCGATAAAACCGAAATAGACTCCTGGACCTCATCCGACAAGCCGCACCGCATCGAACATCTTGCACCCGGCACCTACTCGTTGCGCGAAACGATGTCTCCGCGGACCTATGACCTTGCCGAGGAGATAACGTTTGAAATAAAGGATACGGGAGAAGTCCAATCCGTCGCGATGAAGGATGCGCCCATCGAGATCAAAGGACAGGTCGACAAGCGTCAGGAACTTGTCCAACCTATCGGGAAGGGTCTGTTGGCTAACGGCGATGGAAAAAACCGCGCCGCGATGCAAACCAATACGGATGGGCTTTTCTCCTATACCATCGATGCTCGAAACGATTCCGCTACTTGGGTTGATGAGTTTACGATTACCGATGATCTTGAGTGCGCCAAAGACGGCACGGCGAGATTCGTCTCAATCGAAACCCCCGTCGCCATCGGCGACCTCAACGGTCTGTGCAACGTGTGGTATCGCACGACGCCGTTGGACTCGACAGACGTCGATGAGCCGGCAAACGCGACGCTTGACGATGGGCACGAAAATCCTTGGCTTGAGTCCGACGAAGTAAAAGAGAGTCTGGGTGAAGATTGCCGCCTCGTCGATTACGACGGCTGGCACCTCTGGAAGGCGGATGTCTCGACCACGGAATCCGCCACACTCGAGGCGAAAGAACTCGACCTTGCATCCAATACCGTCGTAACGGGCATTCGAATTGAATACGGTGCGGTATCCGCCGACTTTACGACTCGAAGCGATGCGGATTCTTGGACCCGCGATGATCTCAAAGATGAGCACGACGACCTTGACGATGCCAGAGCAATCCTTGGCACAGATGCTCGGGGCGCAGTCGTGCACATGCGGGCAACGTCGGCTTATACACCCCAAACTGCACTCACCAACAGCGCGCGCGTCGATCTTTGCCGCAACGGCGGCGGCGATAAACTTGAGTCACATGACGAGGACAGTGTCATTCAACGCTGTACCCTACCGCAGGACCTACCGGCAA
>NZ_CZAQ01000011.1:13269-62396 GCF_001404695.1 Collinsella aerofaciens
CAGCTCCAAACCCCAACGCAATGGCAATCAAGGTCAAAATCACGTAGACAGGCCAATGGCGCTTAATATACGAAAACACGTTGACTCCTTAGAGCTCCGTCTACGAACGGCGGATAACCTCGGTCACGACCTCGGATACCGTGGCAATGTTCGTCGGGCTGACATTGTGGGGCAGGTCGTCCTCGGTACGAGCGCAAGCCAGACGCGTGCCGTCCACGCCGGCGATGGTGAGGGCTCGGCGGCTCGCCTCGAGCGCGGCGTAGGCATCGGTCTTGGCATAGGGCATCTCGAGCGCGCCACAATCGACATGGAACGACTTGCACACCTTGCTGACCAGGTTCATGATGCGGCGATCGCCCTTGAGCAGCTGCTGTTCGCCCTCAACCGTCACCACCGAAAGCCTACCGGCGCCGACGGATTCAAGATTGATGAAGAAGACGCCGCGGAGCTTATCGCGATGCGAAGCCAAGAAGGCCTTCATACCGGCGCCATCACAATCCGAGGCGCCCGTTGCCACAAACCAGATATCGTGACCGAGCAGCTCATCGTCGCCCATAGAGGCGACAGCCGAGAGCATATCTTCGGAAGAAGCGCCGTCGGAAGACGTAGCGCCGCCCTTCCAGCCATCGTTATCGTCCTCGAAATTATCCCACGAACCGATGCCGCGACCGGACTTCTTGGCATCGTAATCGTCTTCGACGCCCAGCCAATCACTCATGCTGTCCTGTTCGTTTTTCTTTTTACGACCGAACAGGCCGCCCAGGCCGCGCTTGCGAGACTTGGGTGCCGCCGGGGCGGGAGCCGAAATGGTCTCGATCGGCTGAGCGCCCGACGCAACGGGCCTAGGAGGCGCAACGGGTGCCGATGTTGGTTCGGGACCCTGAGCGGTAGCAAAGGGGTCGTTGACCTGTGCGGAGGGGTCGGGAAGGTCGAACAGCGACGTGCGAGACGCAACGTTTGCCTGCTTCATCGACGGCAGCGACGGATCGGGGACCGAAGCCAGCGGAGACGAGGAAGGCGCAGGCGACGGAGCCGACGCCGGATCGGGAACATTCATCTGCGGACGCGGTGATGCCTGGGAGGAAATCTGGGCCATAAGGGAATCGACCGTTTCGTCCTGGGTGGGAGCAACATCGGCAACCGTGGCACCGGAACCACTCGGGGCCGGCATGGTGAAAATCTGCGTGGAGTAAGGCCTCGACTCATCTGTCTCGGAAGCTTCGGAAACCGCAGGCACTTCCTCCTGCTCGACCTCGGTCGAATCATCTTGCTCGGCTGCCGCGTATTGCTCTTCGTCAGAGTTGGCCTCGACGGGCTCGTCCTCGGCGACATCTTGGATTTCGACAGCATCAATGGGCTCGTCATCGTCTGCCGCGTCGCCCTGCTCATCGGAAACAGGAAGGGGCTCGGCAATCGCGGTGCCTTGCTTTTCAAACGTTATCGTGGAATCGAACTGCGCGGCATCAAACGACATGGTGCTATCGACGTGCTGCTGAGCCTCGAAAGACGTCGTCGCCTCAACAACATCCGTGGACGCCGGTTGCTGGGACTCAAAGGACGTTGTAGCTTCGGCAGCGTCGACGGGCACGGACTGCATAGCCTCGTTCTGCTCGAACTCTTGCGCCGCGCGCTCGCGAACCGCCTCGGCTGCCTGCTGCTGAGCGATAGCCTCCTGCTCGGCAGCCTCGCGTGCGACAGCGCGCTTCTCCTCGAAATCGTCGACAAATTTCTTGCCCTTTGCAAGCGCACCCTTAAAGAAGTTGGAAGCGCTGGCGCCAATCGAAGAGAACGCGGATGCAATATCGGCATGGGGCGTTGCCGCGGGAATCTCGGCCGAAAAATCAGTATCGCTCTCGTAAGACACGCGCCTCGGCTGTTCAACGTAATCGTCGTCAGGCTCGTCCGCAACGTCTTGCGCCGGCGCGGCGGGGGCCAAAATGTCCAGTCCTGCCGCGGGATCGATCGCGGACACCGCCTCGGGCTCGGCAACGGCAGCGGTAACCGCGGCAGACTCATCATCCACGGTGACGGCGGGCGCAGGTGCAGTCACGACGGGGGCAGGCTCGGGCTCAAACGTCGGCTCCTCGCCCTCCTCGTAATCGAGCGTGCAGGACTCGGGAAGCATCCCGAGCGCACGGATGGCATCCGAACCAAAGCGGATGTTGCCGGCGGCATTGCGATAGAGCTTGGGCTCGGGCTCGGCCGCGACAGGCTCCTCCGCCGGCTCGGCAGCGGAAACCTCGTCATTGAACTCTTCGGCCTGGACAGCCCGATTCTGATCCTCGGGCACAATGGCGCCAATCAGCGTCTCGTCGGCAGACGCACCCTCAAAGCCCTCGATCTGCTCGTCGAAATCCTCACCCTGTTCGGGCTCGGCCTGAGCGTCGGGAGCAATCGGCTGACCGAACTCATCCTCGGCGTAGGTAGGCTCTTCATACTCGATGGTGTTGCCGTAGTCGTTTTGCTGTTGGGCCGCGGCATACTCCGCTGCTGCGCGCGCCATCTCCTCGGCACGACGCTTCTGCTCCCCAAAATAGGTATCGAACGGAACATCGTCGGGAAACTCGTTTTCGCCCTGGAAGGGAGCAACGTTGTCCATAACGCCGAGCATAGCGGCGACAGAAGACTTGTTGCACACCGCGCCGGACGTATAGGGAAGAATGTAGCGGTTAGAAATGATGTTTGCCGCGTTGGCGAGCGCAACGAGGGAAGCGAGGATCGCGACAATCCACAGCAGAACCTTGAGCGCGCCGGGGAGCGGCAGGATACGCAGGATGGCAACGGCAGCAGGGGCAACCGTGGCAACGGGCAACAGCTTGGCGATGAGTGCACGATACGAAGCATAGGGCTCGCGGGCGAGCAGCTCAGCACGGGGAGAGTCGTAGTGTGCGACAACGACCACCGGGCGGTTGCGCGGAGACGCGAGCGGGCCCGAGGCCTTGTGGTAGGCGATGACATTTTGGCTCACGCCCGTCTTGCCCAGGCGCGAAACCACGGGGTGGCCCGTGCGCTCGAGCACGTAAAGAACGGCGCCGATAATGGCCAGCAAGGTGCCGACCAAGCCGATACCGCCGCCGATGCCCATCAGCAGGGCGCCGGCAAACGCAAGAATACCGGTAACGGCAAATGCCAACCTACTGGGCGCCGGGGCATTGAACTCCTGAACCTCGGGATCAAAGCCGTGGTTGCGGAAGATCTGAGCGATATCCTCGGCAGCCAAGCGCTCTTCTTCGCTGCATGCCGGCGTAATGCCGGTGTTCTGCAGCAGGTGGTTAATATAGTTCTGGGTGTTCGCCATGTGCGCTCCACATCCATAATCCGACAAATAGGCCCAATGCATGCACATTAGAACCGTATATAGTCGAAAGTATACCCCGAGCGAGCGCAAACGACCGAATTCGGGCCATCTTAACGCCCCGAGCGGACAAGGATATAGCCTAATCTCCATATCGGACTAAAATCATGGCAGCAAACCACCTTCTCATGCGAGGACTCTATGACGGCAAGCGACGCGACCGCAACAATTAAAAAGGGGAATTCGGAGCCCGGTTTCGATAAAACGGCTCAGCGCATCCTCAATCTTTTCTTTGTGCTCAACAGCTCCCCCGAACCGCTGACGACCGAGCAGATCGTCTTGGATTCTGACCTGGGATATGGCTCGGGCAATATCGACTCGGATAAGCGCAAGTTTCGGCGCGATCGTGACAAACTGCTCGAACGCGGCATCTTAATCAAGGAGGTTCGCCCCGCCGGCGCGCAGGAGACCGAGGAAAGCTCATGGACAATCGACCGCGAGCACACGTTTGCTGCAGGCGGCCTCATCACCGCAGACGACGCCGATATCCTGCTCAACGCCATCGACCAGACGCTAGCGGCCGGCTCATCCACTTTTGCCGCGCCGCTTGCCGATATTCGTTCCAAGATTGCCTACCTCACCGGCATGTCGGCGGTAGACGAAGCACCGATCCGCCGCTCTCCCACCGTCGATGCGGTATGGAGCGCCTTTGCCGAGCGATGCGCGCTGCGATTTTTATATCAGAACGGACGCGGTGAGCAGAAAGAGCGTACCGTCTGCGTCCACGGCATGTTCGAGCGCGAGGGCGTTGCGTACTTCTGCGGCCTCGACAATGCCACCGGCGACATCAGGACATTCCGCTGCGACCGTATCGTTCGCGCTTGGCGTCCTTCGAAGGCCTACGTTATCCCTGCGGACTTCAACCTCAGCGACTACCTGTTCTTTGAATTCGATTTTGCCGACCGCCCGCCCGTTGCGGCTACGTTCTCGTTCGCCCCGCAGACGCAGATCGATATGATCAACGGCCTCACGCGCGGGCGAGGTGAGCTCGCACACACCGATTCGGGATGGACTTGGACCGTTGACGTGCGCGATCTTGAAGCCGCCGCCTCATTTTGCATGGCCCACGCCATGGACGGCATGAGGCCCATGGCCCCCAAATCGCTCAAGCAGGCGTGGAACCACCTCATTGAAAGGACGGTGCACGAGCATGCCCGTGCGTAAACTCACCAGCGAGCAGAGGCTCTCGCGCGCCATCGACATCATGGAGGCCCTCTACGCCGCCGGCGAGAGCGGCATGACACGAACTGAGATTTGCAGTCGCTTTGACATCACGGGAGTGTCGCTCGACGAGATTCTCGAGATCGTCTCGACGCTCGCGGACCGAGAATCGGGTGCGCGCATCATCTGCGAATGCCACGGCGAACGTGTGGTCCTCACCGGTGACGCCGGACGTGTGCTACCGCTGCGCTTGAGTACCGCCGAGGGCGCTGTGCTCAACCACGAACTTGAATCGTTGGGAATCGAGCCGCAGACGGCAGCTCGGATTCGACACGCTCTTCTACCCGAAGAGCTCGGCTATAACCAGCGCGTCTTTGACACCGTCAACCACGGGTCGCACTGGCAGCAGCTGAGCTGCGCCATTCAGGACGGCGTTCGCTGCCTCATCTCGTATCGCTCGATGGACGATGCACGGCCACGCGAGCGTCTGGTCGACCCCTTGCGCATTACGGCAAACGGCGACCAAACATACCTGATTGCCTGGGACATCGCAGTCGATGAACAGCGCACCTATCGCATGGATAAAATCGAGGGACTCACCTTGACGGAAGATTCCGTCGTGCCTCACGCACCGGACGTTGCATCCCTCCACGATTCCCTTGCCCGGACGCAGCGTAGCGCAAAGCTCTTGATGCCATTCGACATGGCGGAGCATCTGGACTGGGCCGGCATCACCCTCATCGAGCGCAGCGGGGCAGACATGGCAACGGTAACCGTGCATTACGGCTCCGAGCGTTGGCTACTGAGCCAGATAATCGCAGCGGGCGGAGCCATCCGCATCTTGGATGACCCCACCCTGTCAAAGCATCTGTGCGATATGGCAAAAACCCTCGTCTGTCCGCTTTAGCGCCGCCGCTCGTGGCGTGCGCGCCACAGTTGCAGATAGTGACCAATCTGCGCCGATTCGATGCGCTGGTAGGAGCTCGTGGGCAGCGACGTTAAGAACTTCTTTCCGTAGCCCTTCGTCACCAGGCGCGGGTCGGCCAGAATCAGCACGCCGCAATCGGTCGACGAGCGGATAAGGCGGCCGGCCGCCTGCTTGACCTCGAGTACCGCCTCGGGCAGCGAATAGCGCGCCCAAGCGCGGTCTTCGCGCAGGTTGCGCTCGCACGAGAGCGGGTCCGTGGGGCTCGAGAACGGCAGCTTGGGAATGATGACGCAGCGCAGCGTCTCGCCGCTGGCGTCAAACCCCTCCCAGAAGGCCTTAAGCGCAAAAAGCGACGAGGTCGGCTCGTTGATAAACCGATCGCGCAGGCGACGAGGAGATGAGTTGCGCTGCTGGCAGTTGAGCTCCAGACCCGCACGGGCCATCTTGGGCTCAACGCGGGCGTACAGGTCTTCCATGTCGCGCCGATTGGTGAACAACGTGAGCACCGATCCGCCCATGGCAAGATGGGCGTCGACCAACACGCGCTCGAGCGCCGCAAGATAGCTCTCACGATCGCGTGGATCGGGGATATCGCCCGCAACGACTACAGCCATGTTCGAATCGAAATCATAGCTCGAATCCAAGTGCAGCGATGATGATGTTGAAGCACCGATGCGATCGAGGCCGACAGCATGGTTGAAGTGCTCAAAGCTTTTGGACACCGTCATGGTCGCCGAGGCAAAGATAGCCGTGTGAACCTCGGGCAGCCACTCGGTTGCCAAGGCCTCGCCAATGTCGATGCGCTCTGCGGTCATCGACTCTCCGCCGGCACGCAGCCTGCGATTGACCTGCAACGAATACACGTAGTGTTCATCGGTGCCATCAATGATGAGTTTGAGGTTCTCGGCCAGCTCGTGCAGGCGGCGCGAGATATCACCCAGGTCGACAACAACCTCGGGCTTGTCGGCGGCGACGGCTTGCACCAGCGCGTCGACGCTCTTGTCAGCTTGTTCCAATGCGTCGATGGCAGCGTAGGCCGACGGTAAGAAATCATGCCAGTCGTCAGATTCGCGCAGCTCGGGGCCAATCCATAGATTGGCATTGTCATAACCCCCACGCGCACGGCGGCCGAGCTCGCGAACGCCATCGAACACGTCGGCGATTGCCATGCTCGCGCGCGCAACCGTCGACGTCGCCTTGGCAGTAAGGCCCAGATAGAGCGTAGAGCCCTCGGATGTTGCCAAATCACGGGAAACCTGGCTTAGCGCGCCGGCGCTCGAGCCACCCAGGCGCTCAAACAGAACGCGTGATTCGTCCGCCGACACCACGCGCGCCCACTGACGGCGCGCCTCGCGCTCGATGGAATGTGCCTCGTCGATTACCCAATGACGAATCGGAGGCAAAATCCTGCCCTCTGCCGCGACGTTGCGGAACAGCAGGGAATGGTTGGTGACCACCACATCGGCATGCGCCGCACGACGGCGAGCGCCATGGACCAAACATTTATCAGGGAAAAACGGGCAGAGGCGACGAGCACACTCGCGCGAGGCCGTCGTAAAGTCGGGGCGGTTGACGCTGCGCCACCGAATGCCGAGCGAGTCGAGGTCGCCATCGGCTGATTGGCAGACGTACGCCATAATGACCGCGACCGCCGTGAGCGTGTCCGCCGGATCGCGCTTGGTGGTAATCTCGACTTGGCCGCGGCTCATGCGCTCAAGCTTGCGCAGGCACGGATAGTGGTCATACCCCTTGAGAGCGCAAAATGACAGACCACCGTCCAGTTGCTCGGCAAGTTTTGGCAGCTCATGGTACATGAGCTGGTCGGCAAGATTGTTCGATTTGGTCGCAATACCAACCGTGATGTTATTACGGCGTGCTGCCTCGGCAAAAGGCACCAGATAGGCCATCGATTTGCCGACGCCTGTGCCTGCCTCAATTACTCGATGAGTGCCCGTGACCAGCGCATCGCGGACCTCGAGCGCCATCGCGATCTGCTCATCACGCGGCTCGTAGGTGGGATACATGCGATTGACCAGACCACCTGGCGCATAGTCTGCCTCAATCTCCTCACGACTCGGCATCTTGAGTACCGGCAGTTCATCGGCGTCCACCCGATCGTCGGCGCGATCGGCCTTGAGAACGTCAGCACGAGCGGCGCTGAGAGAGAAGATAGAACCAGGGTTCTGCCCTGCCAAGAACGAGAAGATAGGACGATAGGACCAAGGCACGTCCGGATGCATGTCGGCTAGGCGCGCCATGAGGCCCTGGGGCAAGTCGGTGAGCGCCACGAGCAACACGCGCCATACGCCACACAGGGCGTCGACGTCGGCATTGGCACGGTGTGATACCGAGTCGCAGCCAAACAGATCGGCCATAAAAGACAGCTTGTGCGAGGCCAGGCGCGGAAGCGCGATGCGCGACAGCGCCAGCGAATCGATCCAAATATCGCTCACGTTGACGCCGCCTTTGACCGACTCGATAAACGAGCGGTCGAACGTGGCGTTGTGTGCGATCACCGGGCAGCCACCGACAAAATCGGCGAGAGCGGCGACGGCCTCAACGGCCGACGGGGCATCTGCCACATCGGCATTTGTAATGCTCGTGAGCTCGGTGATCTCGGCGGGAATCAGCTGCTTGGGATGCACGAAGGTATCGAAGCGGTCGACGATCTCGCGGCCCGAAAGACGGGCCGCCGAGATCTCGATCAGTTCATTGTCCTGCACCGAAAGACCCGTGGTCTCGGTATCGAGAACGATCACATCTTCCTCGATAAGACCGAAGGACTGCGTTTTGGCGCGTTCGGCAAGCGTGGCATAGGAGTCGATGACAAACTGCGGCGTTCCTGACGAAACCGCGTCCTCGATTAGCATGCAATGCCCGCTCGACGAAGGCCCATACGGATCAGGCTGTCACAGACCTGCGGGAACGTCATGTCGTCGGTGTGACGGATCTCATCCGGATACAGCGACGTATCGGTCATGCCGGGAATGGTATTGGTCTCGAGGATAACGGGGCCGTCCTCACTCACAATAAAGTCGCTGCGCGAGATACCCAGGCAACCGAGGGCCTTGTGAGCGGCACAGGCAAGTTCCTGAGCGCGAGCGTAATTCTCGGGTGAAATCTGCGCCGGAATGCGATGGATGTCCGTAGGGTCGATATACTTCACGTCCAGATCGTAGAACTCGCAGTCCTCGGGCTTACGAATCTCGACAATCGGCAGGGCGCGCACTTCATCTTCGCCGTATACGCCGACGGTGATCTCGGTACCCTCGATGCACTTCTCGACCAGCACTTTGTCGCCGTACTCAAACGCCTTGGCGATTGCCGCGGGCAGCTCGGAGGGCTCATGGACCAGGGAAATGCCATAGCTGGAACCGTTGACGGCCGGTTTCACAAAGCAGCGCTCGCCACAAACCTCGACGATATGATCGATATCGACTTCATCGCCCACCTCGAGCGCAAGGCCGGGGGCAATGGGAATGCCCGCCTTGGCGTATAGGAGCTTAGAGACCTCCTTGTCGGCACCGCAGGCGCTGGCAAGTACGCCCGAGGCCGTGTAGGGGATACCCAGGGTCTCCATGGCACCCTGCATGGCGCCATCCTCACCGCCGGCGCCGTGCATGGCGATAAATGCCACATCGAATCCGCCGGTCGCCATGGTTACCATAAAGTCATCGGCGGCCGTGTCAAGCAGCTCCACCGAGGTGTAGCCGGCTTCCTTCAGTGCCACCACAACGTTCTTTCCCGAATCGAGCGAGATCTCGCGCTCGGCGGAATGACCGCCCGCCAAGACTGCTACGTGCATGTTCTCTAGGCTTTTACCCGGCATGGGCAGACTCCTCCTCTATAATTTCTGCAGCTGATACCATATTGTAGCGATACCCTCTACGTTTCCCCAAAATCGAAAGGCTTCCATGAATCCCAGGACTAAATCTCAGGACATTCGCGACTTGAGCCAAAACGATATTCGCGAGCTCGTGGCCGAACTTGGCCAGCCCGCCTTCCGCGCGAAGCAGCTTATCGAATGGGTCTTTGAGAAGAACGTTTGTTCGTTTGACGATATGACCAACCTTCCCAAGGCTTTCCGTGAGCAGCTTAAAGAGGCTTTTGCCTTTGATACGCCGACTGAACTCACCAAGCAGGTTTCCAAAGATGGCTCGCGCAAGTATCTGCTCGAATACCACGATGGCATTTCCGTCGAGACTGTCGGCATGCCCCGTCGTAACAAGCTTTCCGTCTGCGTTTCCACCCAGGCAGGCTGCGGCATGGGCTGCGCCTTTTGCGCTACCGGTCTCAACGGCCTCAAGCGCTCTCTGACCGCTCAAGAGATCGTCGACCAGGTGCTTCATGTATCCAACGACTTTGGCGAGCGTGCCACAAGCGTTGTCTTCATGGGCCAGGGCGAGCCGTTTGCCAACTACGACGAGGTTCTCAAGGCGCTGCGAATCCTCAACGACCCCGATGGCATCGGTATCGGCGCTCGTCACCTCACCGTCTCTACCAGCGGCGTTATTCCCGGTATTCGCAAATTTGCCGATATCCCCGAGCAGTTCACTCTTGCCGTTTCCCTGCATTCCGCCATCCAGTCGACGCGCAATAAGCTCATGCCCGGTGTTAAGAAGTACACGCTGCTTCGCCTTCACGAAGCGCTTCAGCTCTACACCGAGAAGACTGGCCGCCGCCCGACCTATGAGTATGCCATGATCGAAGGCGTCAACGATACGAATCCCGAGATGCAGGCGCTCTGCGACTTCTGCGAGGGAACGCTGTGCCACGTTAACCTGATTCAACTTAACGACATCGAGGGCAGCCCACTCAAGCCGTCGCCGATTCATAAGGTTGAGGATCTTCAGCGTCGTCTTGAGTCCCGTGGCATCGAGACCACGATTCGTAACTCCCGTGGTAACGATATTGACGCCGCTTGCGGACAGCTGAAACAGCGCTTCAAAGTTCAGAAGAACGCATAGGGGAGTCGCACTCCAAAACGTTTCATGTGAAACATCGAATGGCCCCGGTTGCAGGATATGCAACCGGGGCCATTTCATTTATTGACCTCAATTTTGGACCGTTGCTAGCTTTCCCATTTTTTACGGACAAAATAAGCGGCCCTTGTCTCATGAATCAGGCAAGGGCCGCTCAAAATATGCAGGGTAATTGTTAGGTACCTAATAGCCTACATTTTCCCATTGGTTGCTAACCCAACCTTGATTAATCTTAGGATTTTTCGTTACCTGAGCAGTGCGCATGGCAACATCTTCTGTCATAACATCCATTTTCTTCTTGGATGTATCAACGATATCATGCGCACTACGAAGCAAACGACCTCGAAGTTCATCGTCTGTCGCGATCTTAAAGCCAGCAAAGGCACCAGCCGCGACAGTCGTCGCCAACGCAATCGCAGTAATAATCTTATTCCTCATCGTGGCCTCCTTGATCAAACTGAATCATTTCACCAAGAATACGAGAGAGCTCTTCCTCGTCTTTAAACTCAATCTCAATCTTATTCTTTCCACGCGAGCTCTTCACGCGCACGTTGGTATTAAATACCTGACGAAGTACACGCGCAGCCTTTTTAAAAGACTGAGGCGTTGCAGGCCTCGGCGTCTTAGGCGTCTCTCCGGCAGAAAACAATGGAGCAAGATTTTCTGTCGCTCTTACGGAAAGGCCCTCCGCAACAACCTTCTCTGCAAGTCGAATTCGAGCATCCTCATAGGGAACTGCAAGAATCGCACGTGCGTGACCAGCAGTAAGTTTACCCTCAAAAATCATCTGCTGAACTACTTCGGGGAGATCGAGAAGGCGCAGCGAGTTTGTAATTGCAGAGCGTGACTTGCTTACGGCCTTCGACAACGCCTCCTGGGTCATACCGCTAGCATCGATGAGCTGGCGATAGCCCTTAGCCTCTTCGACGGGATTCAGATCAGAACGCTGAAGATTTTCGATAAGAGCAAGAGCCAGCATCTCTTCATCATTAACATCTTTAATGATGACAGGCAGTTCCTCAAGACCAGCAAGCTTTGACGCCTGGTAACGACGCTCACCAGCGATGATCTCATAGCCGTTTCCATGCTTGCGAACCAAGAGCGGCTGCAAAACGCCATGTTCTTGGATTGACTCGCTCAACTCGCGAAGTTCAGTTTCATTAAAGTGAATTCGCGGTTGATTAGGGTTGGGAACGATATCCTCAATAGGTAGTTTTGTTTCAGATGCGGCATTTGAAGCAGATGCAGCAGAACCACCGGTCTCATACTCAGCCTCTGAGACCAAAGCATTGAGTCCGCGTCCCAATCCACCACGTTTCTTTGCACTAGGCACGCTTGATCACCTCTTTTGCAAGGTTCATATACGCTTTTGCACCCTTATTTTGAGGTGCATAGGTAATTACCGGTTCTCCAAAAGACGGAGCTTCAGAGATTTTAACCGTACGGGGAATCAGCGTCTTAAACGCCTTATCACCGAAGTACGATTGAACTTCCTCAACAACCTGATTCGACAAAGAAGTACGTGAGTCATACATGGTCATAAGCACGCCATAGGTGTCTAAGCCCTTGTTCAGACGTGATTTGACCATCTTCATTGACTCAAGCAGCTTCGTAACGCCCTCGAGTGCGTAATACTCACACTGAATTGGAATCAAAACGCTATCTGCTGCGGTCAAGGCATTGATAGTAAGCAGGCCGAGCGAAGGAGGACAGTCAATGAAAATAAAATCGAACTCGTCCTGAATCGGCTCAAGCAAATCTTTGAGGCGGGTTTCGCGAGCAATTGCACTTACGAGCTCAATTTCGGCACCTGCAAGCTGAATCGTAGCTGGAATTACGAATACCTTTTTGCAATTTGTATCAAGAACAAGCGATTCTGCCGGCACATCATTCAACAATGCATCATAGATGCAGTGATCAAGGTCTTCTTTTTCAATTCCAAATCCACTTGTACTGTTTCCCTGCGGATCAAAATCGACAATCAGTGTCTTACGACCCTGCTCACCCAGTGCTGCTGCAAGGTTTACAGCCGTCGTTGACTTACCGACGCCGCCTTTTTGATTAATGATTGCAATGATACGCGTGTCTTTTGCGTTCTTAGAACGCTTAACGTCGCGAAATCCCACGGTCCCTCCTGATGTGTATTAAAGCTGTCAAACGGAGGATGTTTCACGTGAAACATTCCGATTCGATATCAACCGCCATGTTTCACGTGAAACACTGCAAGTTGTTAGTATCCATTATGTTTCACGTGAAACATCTAGGCAAGCGGATTCTTCTTTGCCATGCCATTTGCACGAGGCAATGAAACGGATGCTGGATGACTCTTCTTAAAAACAATAAACTCCCTGTGTCCCAAGCCCTCAGGCAAATCGATTGCGTCATTCAGAAGCAAAGTGAAGCCACAAATCTTAGCTGCTGACATGCCGGAAGCAAGCTCCTCATCCGAAGGATTGCCCTTGGTGATAACAAATAGCCCTCCATCCTTGAGGAACGGAGCTGCATACTCAACAAGAATCGGTAGAGGAGCCAGTGCGCGGGCAGTTACGACAGAGAACTGCTTCTTATGGCTTCGAGCATATTCTTCAAGACGATCATGGACCGCATGAGCATGTTTCAATCCAAGAGCATGAACAAAAGAATTGACAGCATCAACCTTCTTGCCAACAGAGTCAATATAAGTAGCTTTACGATGCGTGGTTATGGTTAAAGGAATACCTGGGAAGCCCGCACCTGTTCCCATATCGAGCAAAGCTCCCTCAGGAGCCTTATTGATATAAGGGAGCAACACAAGTGAGTCGAGGATATGAAGCACTGCAGCATCTTCTACGTTAAGAATACTTGTGAGATTGGTTGTCTTATTTGATTCCAGAACCAAATCCAAATGCTGAATACATTTCCTCAGCTCAACATCAGTTACGCTCAAGGAATACTCTTTGCAATAAGAAGTTAGACGACTCAACATCTTGTCAGCCTGCTGATCAGTAAGTACTATCAACGGAAACTCCTTTCTGACAAAAATCAGTGTATCGAGAACTTTTGACAAAAAAAGGGGACGTGGAAACCACGTCCCCTTAGCATAAGCTCGAACAGATTATCGAGCAACAATCACCACATGGCGATCAGGGTCAGAACCCTCAGAATGAGTATCGACGGCATCATTGCCACGAAGTGCAATGTGAACCAGTCGGCGCTCGTAGGCATTCATGGGCGGAAGCGAAACACTCTTATGAGTGCGGATGGCACGCTCGGCAGCAGACTGAGCCATGGAGGCAACCTTGTCCTGACGGCGGCTCTTGTATCCCTCGACGTCCACTACAACAGGATACCTAAAGCCAAGCTTGCGGCTCACCAGCAATGAGAACATAACCTGAAGGGCATCAAGGGTGCGACCATGACGGCCAATGAGAACAGCAAGGTCGGGAGCCGTTACATCCAAAATCAGCTCACCCTCGTCGCCCTCATACTCATCGATAGGAGAGTTGGCAGCATCGAAGTGCGAAAGGATGGAACGCAGGATGGAAATCGCGACATCGGCAATGGTGTCGAGCTCCTCGTCGGTCAGCTCTTCACCGGCCTTGTAGCGCTGTGCAATCTCGGGATAATCGCCCGCGACCTGCGGGGCAACCTCCTCAAGCATATCCTCGATGATCTCTTCAGACATAACGTACTCCAAAAGTTAGGTACCTAAATAAGATTGATATCCCGCTACTTCTTCTTGTGCGGGCGCGGCTTCTTCTCGCGACGAGTGACCTCAACCTGCAGCGGCGCGTTCTTAAGGCGCTCCTCCTCATCGGCCTTCGCCTTGTCGATGACCTTCTGCGTCACAAAAATCTGCTGGATAACCTGCCAAGCAGACGAGACGTCGTAGTACAGCAGAACACCAACGGGAAGGCTCCAGCCCATCCAAAGCATCATGACCGTCATGACAACGGCCATCATACGCATGCTCTGAGCCTGCTGGCCGGTCTGGTTGCGCGACATATAGAGCTGCGGAATCAGGGTCAGGACAGCGAACAGGATCAGGCAGACCAGCGCAGGCAGCGCGACCATAAAGCCATCGGCAAAGGAGGCACTCGGCGTGGTGGTCAGGTCGGGCAGAATATTAAAGAACGAGAACGTGCCGTCGTTAAAGTAGTCCGGCAGGTTACGCAGCAGCGTAAATAGGGCGAACAGGACAGGCATCTGAATCAACAGCGGCAGACAACCAGCCATCGGGTTGAACTTGTTCTCGCTGTAGAACTTCTGCATTTCCTCGGCCTGACGCTGGGGGTCGTCGGCATAGCGCTCCTGGATCTCGAGCATCTTGGGCTGCAGCACCTGCATGCGTGCCGTCGACTTAGTCGACTTGAGCATAAGCGGCGTCAGCAGCAGACGGATGATGACCACCAGGATGATGATGGACAGGCCCCAGTCGACCGCAAAGGTCTGGATGAGCTTGAGCAGCTCGAAAAGGATGTTAACGATCCAATCCCACATGTAAGTTTTCCTCCGATAGCGAGTGCCCGCTAGGGCACAGGGTCATAACCGCCGACGTGCAGGGGATTGCAGCGAGCGATGCGCCTCACGGCAAGCCAGCAGCCTCTCAAAACACCGTACTCCTCAATCGCCTGGACGGCGTATTGCGAGCACGTTGGATAATAAATGCAGGCGTCAGGCAATAAGGGCGAAATAACCTGTTGATATATGCGAATAGGAGCGATGGCAACACGTCGCAAAACGTGATTGCTCATCGCTCCTCCCCGGCAACGCCGGCGCGTTTCATAAGCGAACGCAATGCATTGTCCATCTCCTGAGGCGAAGAAACCCTCGTCTTGGGAGTTGCGAACAAGATGATGTCATAACCCGCAACGGGAAATCCACAGCTGCGGGCGGCCTCGCGCATCACACGCTTAGAACGGTTGCGCACGACAGCACAACCGAGCCGTTTAGCACCAACGAAGGCGACCCTTCCGGAGTCGCCTTCGCCAACCGATTCACATATGGTCATTCGAATCAGAGGGTGATTGAAACGACGCCCCTGACTGAACACATGCTCGAAATCTTGCCGAGACTTAATAGTCTTCATGCGAGATGTGTGTATCGCTGCTAGACAGTGAGACGCTTGCGGCCCTTGGCGCGACGACGGGCGAGCACGGCACGACCACCCTTAGTGGCCATACGGGCACGGAAGCCATGGGTCTTGGCACGCTTACGCTTATTAGGCTGATACGTACGCTTCATCTTAAGTTCCTCCTGCTGCATTTCGAGTGTCCGCGGGGGCGCGGACGCAGATATAGACACGTGAGCTTGAAGATTGTAGGGAAATCAATGTTCAAATGTCAAGAAATCAAAGGTAAAAGGTTACGCAGTTCACACGGTTCCCCCATAAGCCGAGCTCGATTTAGCGGTGCATGGCAACTTTTCACGATATTTCATCGAGTTTTCAACAGGTCATGTTGGCAATGTTGAGAACTTTTCGTCCGTTTTCCAAAGTTTTCAACAGGTTTTGAAAAGTTGTCGAAAGATGAGAAACATTGCACGGTGAGCTACTATTTGTTCGAAACCTTTTGAAAGATTGCGAGCGGCATGTCTGACGACTTTTACACCATGGTCGATTCCGGAGACCCGGCACCCGACAACGAGCACATCACCGGCGTGCGCGAAGAGCGTGAGGAAGGCGAGCAGACGACCACGCAGGCGCCAAAAGCCATGTACGCCGCGCGCATCGCCGTCTATGACGATATGCTGTCGACACCGCGTGTGATCGTCATTGATCCGCAAGATGTCCGCACGTATTTGGAAGAGACGACCAACACCGTCTACCAGTGCATGAAAGAACAAGGTGGCCATATCTCGCTCATGGTCATCCGCGAGATTGTCGAAAACTTTATCCACGCGCACTTTGCCGAGCCCATCATCTCGATTCTGGACGGCGGAGACACCATCCGCTTTGCTGATCAAGGACCCGGCATCGACGACAAGGAGCGTGCTTTCGACTTTGGCGTTACCAGCGCAAACAGCAAGATGAAGCGCTATATCCGTGGAACCGGAGCCGGGTTTCCCATGGTGCAGGAGTATTTGGAAAACGCCGGCGGGGCCGTGTCCATCGAGGACAACATGGGCAACGGCACCGTGGTTACGGTAAGCCTGGACCCTAAACGCGTGCAGGAAATCGAACGCGCCGGCGGGCGCGGTGCTGCCGTGCGGCCCGAGACGGAGCAGCCCGCATATCCCCTGCCGGGAGCTTTTGCGCAGCAGCCCATGGCAACGCAACAGATGCAGCCCCGCGTGGGACAGATGCAGCAGCCCGGAATGCTTCCTACACAAGAGTCCCAGGCGGCGTCGATGTCGATGCCGCCAAACGTGCCAGAGGCCATGCCGCTGGCGGATCAGGATGCAGCAGCAATGCAGCAGGCGACGGGGGCACCGGGTGGCCAGCAAATGGGATATCAGCCGTACCAACAGGGATATCCATATCAGCAGATGCCGCCACTGGGGTATGGCCAGCAGTTCCCACAGCAGTACCAGCAGGGATATCAGCAGCCGTACCAGCAGATGCCGCAGCAGCAGTACAACCCCTGGGCTCAGCAGATGACTCCGCAGCCTTATCAACAGTGGCCTCAAAGTTTTCAACAGCGAATGCCGCCGATGCAGAGTTCTCAACAATCAGCAGCTCAAATGATGTATCCTAATGCAGCAAATCAGTATGCGCAGCCACAGCCGGACGTGTTCGTAAGCGATCGCGGCAACGCCGCGCTGAGCTATCTGGCGCAAAATCAAGCGTGCGGTGCAACCGATCTGGCGAGGGCGTTTGGAAACTCGGCCCCCACTTGGTCACGCACGCTCAATGACTTGGCGCAGGCCGGCTTGGTCATCAAGCATGGCCAGAAATACCATCTGACCGAACTCGGCGCCGCTCGCGTGCGAGCTCAGAGCTAAGGAACGGGAGAGACAGTGGACGAGGAAGCAAGCATCATCCTGGGGGATGCCATCGCCTTTTGCCAGCGCGACGGCCAAGATGCACGCCTCATCAACATGCTGGGGCAATCGCGCGCCATAAGCCTGACCGAAGATACGCTCACGATCGAGGCCCCCTCGCGCTTTGCCATCGCGCAGCTCAAAAAGCATCAGCCGACTATTGAGGCCTATCTGGAAGAAATCGCCTTTGCACAGATTGCGCTCGACATCGTGGCACCGCAAGGCGCAACGGCCGAATCTGCTGCCGCGACGGCGCCCGCCACGGCTCCCGCTGCTTCCCCGGCGGTGCCGGCCTCCGCAGGCGACGTGCCGACAATCGAGCACCAGCACGGCGATGTTTCCCGTGAAACCATGGCACCGTTGCCGACCGCGGCGGCGACGTCAACGAACGCACCCGTCACGCACATGCCTATCGCTCACGACGCAGCGGCGGGCGCGGATTCGGGCATTGCAATCAAGAACACGCTCTCGGCCGATGATTTTCGTCGCATGATGAACCAGATGAAGGGCGGAGCGCCGACTAAGTCCACGCAAGCTGCGACCCCCGCTTCACCCATGCCGGCACCGACCGTACCGGCCGAGCAGAATGCGGATGGAGCCCCGCTCGCCGCGAACTCAAAATTTACCTTTGAGAACTTTGTCTACGGCCCCGAGAACAGCCATGCCTATCGCTCGGCACTCAAGTTTGCCGCCCTCGCGGACGAGCGCGGCACGTGCACATCACTGTTCATCTACGGCAAATCGGGCCTGGGCAAGACGCACCTGCTGCTTGCCATCAAAAACGAGCTCGCCGAGAAGTCGCCCGAGATCAAGGTCAAGTATGCCAACTCCCAGGCATATCTGGACGACCTGATGACCGAGTTCGACCGCCAAAAGAAGAGCAACGCCCCTATCATGCAGGCATACCACGGCGTGGACGTGCTCATCATCGATGACATCCAAAACATCATCGGCAAGCGCGCGAGCGTGGACTACTTTTTCCAGCTCATGGACGAGTTCATCCGCAACAACAAGAAGGTCGTCATCGCGGCAGACCGCGCCCCCAAGGACCTGAGCATGGACGAGCGTCTGACCAGCCGCTTCAACGCCGGCATGCTCTGCCTGGTCGCAGAGCCCAGCTACGAGATGAAATACAAGATCTTGCAGCGCTATTACGAGAACACCATCGTCGCCGCTCCCGAGGCAGGCGACGACTCGCTGCTGGCGGCCTATGGGGGCGACGGCGGGCACCTGACCGACGAGCACTTTAAACACATGGCCGAGGTCTCGGGCACCAACATCCGCGAACTCGAGAGCTTCTGCGAGCGCTGCGCCGGCGAGGCGGGCGACCGCGAGCGCGAGGGCGGGGAGCTCACCTTTGACGATATCGACGCCATCGCCAGCCAGTACTTCGACACATCGGCCAAAAAGATCAACGTCCAGACGGTTCAGTCCGTCATCGAAGAGCAGTACGGCGTGACGCACGAGGAGCTCATCGGCCCGCGTCGCAACGCCAATATCGCCAAAGCACGCCATATTGCCATCTATCTGGCCATCGAGATGTGCGAGATGACGACCACGGCGGTGGGCGCCGAATTTGGCAACCGCAACCACTCGACCGTCAGCACGAGCTACAAAAAGGTCCAGAAGATGATCCAGGAAGACCGCACCGTCACCGAAGACCTCAAGTCGCTGCGCGATAAAATTACACTGCGCTCGTAGGGAAATAGAGACACCTGTTGAAAACTTGTCGAAACCACGGGCATAAGGTGTCTAAAACCCAACACGCGGTGATGAAAAGTTTTGCGCAGGTTTTGAACGTGGAAAACCACCCCTGTTGCACACAGGTTGCTGTCGATTCTCTTTCTGGGTCTGGCCTGCGTCTTTGGGAGTAATCAACAGTTTCGTCAGTGCTATTACTATTATTAAGATATTTATATCTATAGAAAGGTATTAAAAGATGAAGTTCACCGTCAGCCAGAGCTCGCTTACACAAGCCATCGGCGTCGTTATGAAGGGTGTCGCTTCGGCATCCACCCTCCCCATCCTGTCGGGCGTGCTCGTTAAGGCCCAAGACGGCATCTTGGAATTCCAGACCTCTAACTACACCATCTCGATCCGTCATCGCATCGCGGCGCATGTCGAAGAAGAGGGCGAGATGGTTATCCCCTGTAAGATGCTCTCCAATATCACCAAGACCCTCCCCGATGCCCCGGTCACCTTTGAGCTGTCCGAGCGCCAGGTGCTGATTGGTTGCGAGAAGAGCTCTTTTAGGCTGAACACGCTCGATGCCAATGACTTCCCCGAGTTTCCGGCCTATGCCATCGAGAGTGCCGTGGAGCTGCCGACCGATGTCTTGTCCGAAATGGTCGGCCGCGTGTGGCGCGTCACCTCGACCGACAAGGCTCGCCCCATCCTGGGCGGCGTGCACATGAAGGTCGAGAACAACACCGTACGCCTGGTAGCGACCGATTCCTTCCGCTTGGCCGTGTGCGATACGCAGGTCGAGACCTCGACCCTCGAGGGCTCCTTTGAGCTCAACGTTCCGGCTGACGCCTTTAACGACGCGCTGAACATCATGGCCAGCCAAGCGACCATCATGATCGGGGCTACCGACACCCAGGTCGTCTTCGAGGCCGGCAACACCACCTACGTGTCGCGTCGCATCGAGGGCGTGTACCCCAACTACAAGCAGCTCATCCCCGATTCGTGCGTGACGAGCGTCAAGATCGACGTCGCCGCCTTTAACGCCGCCCTCAAGCGCGTGGCCGTTATCGCGAGCGCCAACCCCGCCGTCAAGTTCGAGATCGATGTCGAGAACGGGCAGATGGGCCTGTCCTCCATTTCCAATGACCAGGACCTTGCGCAGGAGACGATCGATGCCGAGGCCGAGGGCGAGTCGGGTACCATCGCCTTCAACTACCACTACATCTTCGGCTGCCTCAATGCCCTGTCCAAGGAGAAGGAGATCACGCTGGAGCTCAAGAGCTACTCGCAGGCGGGCATCTTTAAGTCCTACGACAAGATCAACTACCTGTACCTGGTCATGCCGGTCCGCATCTAGCGCTGCGCCATGACCATGTTCGCCCGCGATCTTTCCGTCGCGCACTACCGCAGCTTCGATAGCTATCACCTTGCCCTGGACGAGGGCGTGACGATACTTGCGGGACCCAACGCGGCGGGAAAGACCAATCTCATAGAGGCGCTGCAGCTGCTGACGAGCGGCGCCTCGTTTAGGCATCCGACCGCAGCCGAGCTCGTCCATGACGGCGTGGGCTCGTGCAAGATCGAGCTGAGGCTCGAGGGCGACGGCCGCGTGCTTGATATGGGATTGAGCGCGGAGGACGGTAAGCGCTCGTTTAGCCGCAACGGCAAGAGATGCTCTGCCGCCGGTGTGCGCGGGGTTCTTCCGAGCGTGCTGTTTTGCCCCGACCATCTGGACATGGTTAAGCGTGGCGCCAGTGTGCGCCGCGCCGCCCTCGATGACTTTGGCATGCAACTGAGCGCACGCTATGCCGATCTTGCGAGCACCTATGGGCGCTGCGTGACCCAGCGTAACGCCTTGCTCAAGGAGACCTGGTGCTGCCGCGAGATGCTCGGCGCGTGGAACGATTCGATTGCCCGCGCGGGCTCGGCCCTGCTCGTGCACCGGTTGGCTCTGCTCGACCGGCTGGCGGGCCATGTGCACACTGCCTACGGGCAAGTAGCGTCAGGTGAGGCCGCCAACGTGACCTATGCGTCCACGCTGGGGGCTTTGCCCCAGGTCGAGGATCGCGAAGAGCTGAAGGGTTGGGCGTACGAGCGCATGCTGGCCGCCCTTGACGAGCATGCCGACGAGGATATTCGCCGCGGCGTGACGTTGGTGGGACCGCATCGCGACGAGATTGAGTTTACCGTGGCGGGTCGCTCCGCCCGTTCATTTGCCAGCCAAGGACAGCAGCGCACGCTGGTGCTGTCCTGGAAGGTGGCCGAGGTTGCCGTGGCTCGCGATGTCCTGGGCACCGCCCCACTGCTGCTTTTGGACGACGTGATGAGCGAGCTCGACGGCGAGCGTCGCGGCGCTTTCCTGCGGCTGATTGGCGATGATATCCAGACGGTCATAACTACGACCAACCTGGGGTACTTTACCGATGACCTGCTTGATCGAGCCAAGGTGGTGAGCATGGGTGAGACGTGCTAATTACGAGCGCGAGAGCGAGACAGTCGCCTTCAGCGGGTTTTTGAACGCAGAGCGCCAGCGCATCCTGGCGGCTGCAACGCCTAAGCGCCGTGCGCAGATGGAGGCCGCCGAGGAGTCGCGCACGGTCTATCGCGCATGGAACGCGGTGTGCTCGGGCACGCGCGAGGGGCGGCATGTGACGGGACTGCGCTACCTGCCCGAGTCCAATGAGCTGCTGGTGTATCTCGACTCGCCCTCGTGGACGCAGGAAATGACGTTGTTGCGCGAGATCATCCGCGCGCGCATGGAGCGCGCCGGTGCGCATGTGGACGGCCTGGTGTTCAAAACCACCGCGCCCGGTCACACGCCGCCCGCCGCCAAGGAGCGCCTGTGCCCGGCGACGACCGAGCGCCCGCCGGCCCCGCACGCCGACCTAAGTGAGGCCGAGTGCACCGAGATCGAGCGCCGGGTGGCGCCCATCGAAGACCAAAAACTGCGCGAGGCCCTCGAGAATGCCATGAGAGCCAGTGCCGAGTGGGCCAAGGGCGTGCAAAGCAAAAAAGAGCCTTAAATCGCATCTGGTGGCCTTGTAGAGCCAAATACCCTCGGTCTCGAGGGTATTTTTTTACGATAAACTAGTAAGGCTGTACACATTTTCTTGACTGAAGGAGGACGTGTGGCAAACGAAAACGATTACGATGGCGGCGAGATTAAGATTCTCGAAGGTCTCGAGGCCGTTCGTAAGCGCCCGGGCATGTATATCGGCTCGACGAGCGCCAGCGGTCTGCATCACCTGGTGTGGGAGATCGTTGACAACTCCGTCGACGAGGCCATGGCCGGTTTCTGCACCGAGATCCAGGTGACGGTCCACGCCGACAACTCCATCACGGTCGTCGACAACGGGCGCGGCATCCCCGTCGACGAGCACCCTGTTAAAAAGATCCCGACGCTCGAGGTCGTTATGACGATCTTGCACGCCGGCGGTAAGTTCGATAACTCGGCCTATAAGGTCTCGGGCGGCCTGCACGGCGTAGGCATCTCCGTCGTCAACGCACTGTCCAAGCGCGTGGTCGTTCAGGTTCGTCGCGATGGCAACACCTACGAGATGGAGTTCTCGCGCGGCAAGACCGTCAAGAAGATGGAGGTCGTGGGCACCTCGGATTCGACGGGCACCACCGTCACCTTCTGGCCCGACGACGAGATCTTCGAGACCTGCATCTACGATTTCGATACGCTGCACAACCGTCTGCAGGAGACAGCGTTCCTCAATAAGAACCTCAAGATCGTGCTGACCGACGAGCGCGAGGCGACTCCCCACGTGGAGGAGTTTTGCTACGAGGGCGGCATCATCGACTTCGTCAAGTTCCTCAACGAGGGCAAGGACGTCCCCGAGGCCTTTAAGGAGCCCATCTACATCGAGGGCAAAACGGACCCGGACGCTCCCGTGGCCAAGATGGGCGAGGTCGAGGTTTCCCTGCAGTGGAATAGCGGCTACGGCGAGAACGTCATGTCGTTTGCCAACGACATCTACACTCCCGAGGGCGGCATGCACCTTGAGGGCTTCCGCACCGCGCTCACCCGCGTGATCAACGACTACGCGCGCAAACAGAACCTGCTCAAGGAAAAAGACGCCAACCTGACCGGCGACGATGTGCGCGAGGGCCTTTCGGCCGTTATCTCGGTCAAGCTGCCCGATCCGCAGTTTGAGGGGCAGACCAAGGCCAAGCTCGGTAGCTCCTATATGCGCGCGCTCACGCTCAAGATCGTGACCGACGGCCTCGCCGATTACTTGGAGGAGCATCCCAAGCCCGCCCGCGAGATCGTCAAGAAGGCGCAACAGGCCTGCAAGGCGCGCAACGCCGCCCGCAAGGCGCGCGAGGCGACCCGCCGCAAGAGCCTGCTCGAGACGGCGTCCCTGCCCGGTAAGCTCGCTGACTGCTCAGTGCGCGATGCCGAGCTGACCGAGCTCTTCATCGTAGAGGGCGACTCGGCAGGCGGTTCGGCCAAGGACGGCCGTCGCCGAGACATCCAGGCGATTCTGCCCCTGCGCGGCAAGATTCTGAACGTCGAACGCGTTGGTGACCATCGCGCGTTCTCGAGTGACACCATCCAGTCGCTGATTACCGCGATCGGCTGCGGCGTCACGACGAGTGCCGGCGACGGCGGCGACTTCGATATCACCAAGGCGCGCTACCACAAGATCATCATCATGACCGATGCAGACGTCGACGGTGCGCACATCCGCATCCTGCTGCTGACGTTCTTCTACAAGTACATGCGTCCGCTGATCGATGCCGGCTACGTCTATGTTGCCTGTCCGCCCATCTTTGGCATTAAGGTGCGCAACAAGATCCACTATGTGTATCCCAACGGCCGCCAGCCCGAAGACGAGATCCTGCGCGACACCATCCAGAGTCTGGGCCTGAACCCCGACGATAACGACGAAGACAGCAAGGCCAAGGATGGCAAGATCACCAAGAAACGCAAGGGCTATACCGTCCAGCGCTACAAGGGTCTGGGCGAGATGGACCCCAAGCAGCTCGCCTCGACGACGATGGATCCCAAGACCCGCATCCTGCAGCGCGTGTCGATCGAGGATGCCGTGGTGGCAGACCGCGCCGTGCGCGAGCTGATGGGCTCCGAGGTCGGCTATCGCCGCGAGTACATCGAGAAGCATGCACATGATGCACGCTTCCTTGACGCTTAAGAGGAGGTAACGTGGCAGACGATACCAACAATAACGAGGGTATGGGCGAGGCCGGCGATGCCGGCATGCCCGACGATCTGAAGCGCCTGCTTGCCCGTGCTGAGCAGGGCGAGGACGGCGATCCTGACGCCTATAACCCCGATGCCGATGATGACGAGGAAGAGGACGACGACGGTGAGCTCGAGGAGAGCTTTGGCGAAGTCGATCGTGGCGCCTCGGCCGGCGAGGATATAAACGGCGGCCAGCTCCAGATTTCGGAGTTTGGCCGCGAGATGAAGCAGTCATTCATCGAGTATTCGATGTCGGTCATCACGGCGCGCGCCCTGCCGGACGTGCGCGACGGCTTAAAGCCGGTGCACCGCCGCATCCTGTACGCGATGAACGAGAGCGGCATCTACCCCAACCGTCCGCACAAGAAGTCCGCTTGGACGGTCGGCGAAGTTATCGGTAAGTACCATCCGCACGGTGACTTCGCGGTCTACGAGGCCATGGTTCGCCTGGCGCAGTGGTTCTCCATGCGCACGCCGCTCATCGACGGCCACGGCAACTTCGGCAACATCGACGGCGACGGCGCGGCGGCCATGCGTTACACCGAGAGCCGCCTGGCAAAGCCCGCCATGGAGCTGCTGCGTGACCTGCAGAAGGATACCGTCGACTGGCAGCCCAACTACGACGAATCACTCGCCGAGCCCGTGGCACTGCCTGCGCGCTTCCCCAACCTGCTGGTCAACGGCAGCCAGGGCATCGCCGTCGGCATGGCCACCAATATCGCCCCGCATAACCTCACCGAGGCGATCGAGGCAACCTGCTACCTGATCGATAATCCCGACGCTACTGTCGACGAGCTCATGCAGATCATGCCCGGTCCGGACTTCCCCACCGGCGCCATCATCATGGGCAGCGCCGGCATTAAGCAGAGCTACGAGACCGGCCGCGGCTCCATTACCGTGCGCGCCAAGGCCCACGTGGAATCCACCAAGACCGGCAGCAACCGCCTGGTCTTTACCGAGATTCCCTACATGGTCAACAAGGGCACCCTGCAGGAGAAGATCGCCCAGCTCGTCAACGACAAGCGCATCGAGGGCATCTCGGACATGCGCGATGAGTCCAACCAGAAGGGCATCCGTCTGGTCATCGAGCTCAAGAAGGGCGTCATTCCGCAGGTCGTGCTCAACAACCTGTATAAGTACACCTCGCTGCAGACGACCTTCGGCGCCAACAACCTGGCGCTCGTCAACGGCGTTCCCAAATGCCTGAGCCTGCGCGAGATGCTGCAGCACTACATCGATCACCAGGTCGACGTCGTCACCCGTCGCACCCGCTTCGACCTTAAGAAGGCCCAGGCCCGCGCGCATATCCTCGAGGGCTACCTGATGGCTCTCGACCATATTGACGAGGTCATCAGCATCATCCGTTCCTCGCAGACCGATTCCGAGGCCAGCAGCCGCCTGATCGAGCGCTTTGGCTTTACGCCCGAGCAGACCACGGCCATCCTCGAGATGAAGCTGCGCCGCCTGACCGGCCTGGAGCGCGACAAGATCCAAGAAGAGTTGGACGGCCTGCGCCGTGCCATCGCCTACTACGAGGACCTGCTGGCGCACGAGGAGAAGATCCTGGGCGTCATTAAGGAAGAGATGCGCGAGATCTCCAAGAAGTTCGGCGATAAGCGCCGCACCGAGATCAGCCATGTCGAGAAGGACCTGGACGTCGAGGACCTCATTGCCGACGAGGACATGGTCGTGACCATCACCCACACCGGCTATGTCAAGCGCATCCCGGTGGCCGCCTACCGCGCCCAGAAGCGCGGCGGCAAGGGCGTCTCGGGCGTCAACCTCAAAGAGGACGACGTCATCGACGAGATGTTCATCGCGTCCACGCACGAGTACGTGCTGTTCTTCTCGAGCAAGGGCAAGGTCTATCGCCTGAAGGTGCACGAGCTGCCGGTGGGCACGCGCCAGGCGCGCGGTACCGCGATTGTCAACCTGCTGCCCTTTGAGGAGGGCGAGAAAATCGCGAGCGTCATCAGCTGCCGCGAGTTCCCGGCCGACGAGTACCTGATGTTTGCCACCAAGAGCGGCATGGTCAAGAAGACCGTGATGAGCGCCTATGACCGCAGTCGCCGCGATGGCTTGATCGCCATCAACCTGAGGGACGATGACGCACTGCTCGCCGTGCGCCGTGTGCGCGAGAGCGACAAGATCATCCTGGCCACTACCGCGGGCAAGGCAATCATGTTCCCCGAGGACCAGGTCCGTGCCACGGGTCGCGATACCAGCGGTGTTCGCGGCATCGGCATGAAGGACGGCGTGAGCGTTTTGGGTATGGAGGTTACCAACGGCAACGGTGACCTGTTCGTCATTACCGAGCGCGGTTACGGTAAGCGTACGCCGGTTGCGGACTACCCGGAGCAGAACCGAGGCGGTCAGGGTGTCTACACCATCCAGATGACCGAGCGCAAGGGCAACCTTGCGGCCATGAAGACGGTGGGCCCGCAGCATGAGCTGTTCATCGTGACGGAAGGCGCGACGGTCATTCGCGTCAAGACCGACGAGATCAGCCAGACCGGCCGTGCTACCCAGGGCGTCAAGATGATGACTGTCGACGACAACGACCGCGTATGCGCCGTCGCCCGCATGACGGCCGCCAAGGAGAAGCCCGAAGACGAGGACGTCGAGGGTGAGGGCGTGGCCGACGCCGAAAAAGCCCCCGTCGACCTAGGCGACGGAAACGAAGTGCCGCAAGATCTCCTAGACGAGTAAGTGGCCCTTGCTGGCAAAACCTTCAGACCCCTTATATCGGCGGTCGGCGCACTGCGCGCCGACCGCTTTTTTGTCAATCTTGGAACCTGTGTCTGGCGGGCGGGCGAGATGGGTTAGGTTTGTCGCGAGTTCCGCACGCAAAGAAGGCCACTTAATGTGGCCTTCGTCTTGCGCAGGACTGCCCGAGCAGCAAACCTAACCCATCTCGCCCGCCCGCCAGACACACCCCCAAAGATTTTCAAAAAAGTTGTTGACGTGCGCGTAACGACTCGTCTAATATATCCCTTGCGCGATGGACCTGTAGCTCAGTTGGTTAGAGCGTCCGGCTGATAACCGGGAGGTCACAAGTTCGAATCTTGTCAGGTCCACCACTTTCTTTCGCAATAAACACCCCAGCGAGAGCCGAGTCGCCGCTGGGGTGTTTATTACTGTCTCCGTGGGGGTTTAGCTCAGCTGGGAGAGCGCGGGCTTTGCAAGCCTGAGGTCAGGGGTTCGATCCCCCTAACCTCCACCATGATGGACCTGTAGCTCAGTTGGTTAGAGCGTCCGGCTGATAACCGGGAGGTCACAAGTTCGAATCTTGTCAGGTCCACCATCAAAACTGTGAAGAGCCCTGGGGCGTTGCCTCGGGGCTTTTTCTTGTCTGTGATAAATCTCATTTTGGTTTTGTGTGCTGTGCGAAAGATTGGGTAGTATAGCTATTCAATGCGGTGGAGCTGCCGCGTGTTAACCGCTACGTACCGGAGGTGTTCCATGGTTCGTGTCGACATAGAGACCATCGTCATGGCCGCCGGTCCCGTGCCATCGCTTATCGTGCTTCGTGAGCGCTGCGGCAAGTCGGATTCGACGGCACCGCTGCGTTCGCTTTCCATTCAGACCGGCTCGTTTGAGGCCGCGGCCATTAGCCGTGGCATCGATAGCGGTCGCGCCGAGCGCCCGATAACGCATGACCTGCTGCTCGATACCGTTGACGCCCTGGGCGCCAAGCTCGAACGCATCGAGATCGTTCGTGCCGAGCCGCCGGTGTTCTATGCGACGATTGTCGTGCTGGCCGATGGTGACGAACGAAAGATTGACGCCCGCCCCAGCGACGCCATTGCCCTTGCCGTGCGCAGCAATGCCCCCATGTTTGTGGAGGACGACATCATGAATCGCCTGGGCACTGTTTCCACCCACGCCGAGGAAGTCGACGACGAGCGGGAGTTCGAGAAGTTCGACGAGTTCGTCCATACGCTCTCCCCCGATGACTTCTAAATGTCTGGCACGCGAGCGGAGAGGTCGCTGATGGGTACCCGCGTATCGGCTGAAGCGGCCGCCATCGCGCGTGAAGCCCAGATGCGCTCGGAGGCTTCTGAGGCGGCTCGCATTGCCTATGTGACGCAGGCCCGCACGCTTCGCGAGCGCCGCGGCTCGTTTATCAAGATGGTTGTCGTCTCCGCCCTTGTCGCGGCAATCTGCTCGCGCCTTCGTGGTACAGTTGGTGCGCTTGGGTTTTCGATTTCAACAGGCTTGGTAATCTGGGGTGTGGTCGATGCAGTAATGCTGACCAACCAGATCAAGGTACTCGACAAGCGCGCGATGGATATGATGCGCGCCCGCGACGCTGCCGCCAAGATCGCTGCCGAGGCACAAGAACTGTAACGACGCCAGACTCGATGGGAAGGTCTAAAGATGGCACAGGATATGCAGGACGCCGGTAACGTCTCCGCCGAGCTCGACGCCATGGTGTGTGACCTGATTGGTGCGTTCTTGGACGACCTTGCCGCCGGCGAGAATCCGGGCGTAGTTGTGGCGATCGAGGACGCTGCTTCCAACCGATATCTGGCGGCGCTCGACGAGGACGGCGAAGAGGCGTGCCTCGAGGCGGCCACCAACTTTATCTCCGAGCACAAGATGGGTCTTAAGGACGAGGGCCTGGGCCGCATCGCCCGCTATGCCATCGGCTACACCGGTTGTGTCGAGATTGACGGCGGCTACCACGACGCCCTGCTCGTGAGTTTCTTTGAGACGGCGCTCGAGAGCGGTTTTTCGGCATATGTGCTGTATGAGGGCATGGGCGCCGGCGATGGTTTTATGTGGAGCGACCCTGAACCTGCAGGTGAGGAAACCCCTCTTATCTAAAATCGCTAAAATAAACGAGTTTTCGGTAAAAGGCTCAATATTCCCGCTGAGCGTTGTGTTGCTGGGCGGGTCGCATACGCGTGCCGTTTGTATATAGATAGAAGATAGGGGAACTACATGCGCGTAGACAATCTGAGGAACATCGCCATCATCGCCCACGTCGACCACGGCAAGACGACGATGGTCGACAAGCTCCTGCGTGCCACGGACGCCTTCCGTGCTAACCAGCAGGTCGAGGACCGCGTCCTGGACTCTAACGACCAGGAGCGCGAGCGCGGCATTACGATTCTCGCCAAGAACATCTCTATCGAGTACAAGGACGTTAAGATCAACGTCATCGACACCCCGGGCCACGCCGACTTTGGCGGCGAGGTCGAGCGCGTGCTGCGTATGGCCGACGGCGCCCTGCTGCTGGTTGACGCTTTTGAGGGCCCCATGCCCCAGACCCGCTTCGTGCTGCGTCACGCTATCGACACCGGCCTCAAGATCATGATCGTCATCAACAAGATCGATCGTCCGGGCGCCAACCCCGAGAAGGCCTACAACGACTGCCTGGACCTCATGGCCGACTTGGGTGCCACCGACGACCAGCTCGAGTTCGCCATGGAGCACGTGGTCTACGCCAGCGCCATGAATGGCTTTGCCCGCCTTGACCCCAACGACGGCAACATGGACATGTACCCGCTGCTCGACATGATCATCGACGACATGCCCGCACCCGAGGTTGACGAGAACGCCCCGCTCGCCATGCAGTGCGTGACCATCGACCACTCCAACTTCGTCGGCCGTATCGGCATCGGCCGCGTGTACTCCGGCACCATCCACCAGGGCGACCAGATCCTGGTTGTCAAGAACGACGGCTCCAGCGCCACCGCTACCGTCAAACAGCTCTTTACCTTCGACTACCTGGGCCGCACCGAGTGCCAGGAAGTCGGCGCCGGCGACATCGCTGCCGTCGTGGGCATCGACCGCACCGATATCGGCGATGTCTACACCGATCCCGAGAACCCCGTTGAGCTCGAGCCCATCGAGATCGACCCGCCGACCCTGTCCATCGTCTTTGAGGCTTCGACCTCCCCGCTCGTCGGTCGCGACGGTGACATCGTTGGTGCCCGTCAGCTCAAGGAGCGTCTGTTCAACGAGGCCGAGAACAACGTGACCATGAAGATCGAGGAGCTCGAGGACAAGAGCGGCGTCGAGGTCTCGGGTCGCGGCATCCTGCACCTGTCCGTTCTGATGGAGTCCATGCGTCGCGAGGGCTTTGAGTTCCAGGTTGGCCGTCCCCGCGTTCTGTTTAAGAAGGACGAGAACGGCAACAAGATGGAGCCCGTCGAGCAGGCCGTCGTCGAGTGCCCGGACGAGTACTCGGGCAAGGTCGTTGAGGTCTTCGGTACCTCCGGCGGCATCATGACGAGCATGGATACCTCGGGCATCGTGACGCACCTCGAGTTTAAGATCCCGACCCGCGGCATCATGGGCCTTAAGAACCGCATCATGAACGTCACCCACGGCGAGGGCGTGTTCTACCACACCTTCTTGGAGTATGGCCCCTACGCCGGCGAGATCGGCAACCGTCAGAACGGCGCCATGATCTCCATGACCACCGAGAAGGCCGTTGCCTATGCCCTGGGTACGCTGCAGGAGCGCGGCCAGCTGTTTGTTGAGCCGGGCACCGAGTGCTACGAGGGCATGATCGTGGGCGAGCGCAGCAAGGCCGGCGACATGGTCGTCAACATCGCCCGCACCAAGAACCTGGGCAACCAGCGTTCTTCGACCTCCGATATCTCCGTCCAGCTGGTGCCGCCCCGCACCTTCTCGCTGGAGGAGGCGCTGGAGTACATCGCCGACGACGAGCTGGTCGAGATTACCCCCAAGAACATCCGCCTGCGCAAGCGTCTGCTCAACGCCACCGACCGCAAGAAGGCTGCCGTCCGCGCCGGTCAGGTCAACAAATAAGCGCTGGGGCTTATAACCGCCAATAAGAAAGGGCGTCGACCGCGATGGTCGGCGCCCTTTTTGGTGCAAGGGGGACAGGTTCGCTTGCACCACCACAAAGGTGCCTGTCCCCTTTGTGGTGGTTGGCGGCTAGGCGGTGGGGAGTTCCGGCGTATTAGCCGGCTGTTGCGACTTGAGGTGAGCGTTGCGCCAGATGATCTGGATAACATAGCCGAGCGTGAAGACAAAGGCCACGCCGCTGATGAAATCGCCTACGAGGGGGATTGCCGTAAGTGCACCTGCGATCACGCCGCCGGCGGCCGCCATGGCGTAGCGGTTCTGGCTGTGTCCGACCATGCGCGCGATCGCGCACCCTGCAAAGGCACTCGACACCAGCGCGATGCCAATAACACCGCACATGAGGGCTCCGGCAAGCGACAGACCAGCGATAGAGATAATTAGCAGTAGGACGGCGGGGACGATAGCAATCGTGCCCAGAAGACCGCTCACCCACAGGGGCATGGGGCGCTGGTGGAGCATGCCGGCGGCGCTGGCGGTTGCGCGCGGAAAGACGAGTTCGAGCAGTAGGGCGACAAAGCAGGTCGAGAGTGCCGCGGCGACGATACCGCCGATGACATCGTTAACGGTGGAAGTATCCTCGCTCTCGGTGCGGTCGATCTTGAGCGCGCCGACCTCGGCTCCCGCGGCGCGCTCGGGGTCCTCGGAGACGTGCGCGTTCACGGTGCCGGTGATGTGGGCGTTCTTGCCCAGGATGAGCTTATCGGCCCAAACCTCGACATCGCCCTCGACGGTGCCATCGATAGTCACCGTATCGCCCGCAAGCGCTGCCGACTTGGTAGAGCCGCGCAGGGCAACCGTCTCGCCTATCGCATAGAAACAGTTGGCGGTGCTGTCGGAATTGAGCACGACATGCTGGCCGGCAACGGTCACGCTGCCATCAACCGTAGTCTTGGCAATGTCGATGGTGCGCGCCGCCAAGCGGACGGCGCCGCCCACCGTGCAGTCGCGGATGGAGAGGCTCTCGCCTGCTGCAATTATGTCGCGGCCGATGGACGCATCGTCCAAGTTGAGGGCCTGACCTGCCCAGTACAGGTCACCTTCGACGCCGGACGAATTGGCGTCATTGTCGGTCGCAAGTACGTTGCCTGCGGTGTCTGTGCCGGCGAACGACGCCGTGGGAAGTGCGGTGACCGCTAGGGCGACGAGCGCGAATAGGATCGTGATGCGGACCCACGCTTTACGGCGCTGGGTCGACGGGAATTGATTACAGGGCATAGTGAATCCTTCGTCAGATGCTCGACATACACCTAACAGGGTACCCAACGCGTGGGCGCTCTAAAAGAACCTCTCGGTTGCATTTCGAAGGGTCGTGCCGTGCTGTTTACTTTTTACGGTGCAAGAAGCGCGCGATATCTTCTTCGGTGGGGCTTTTGATGTCAAAGCGCAGCGAGAGCCAGCGCAGACCCATGGTCACGACAACGCATACGACCAGCGCGGCGACATTGCTCATAATGCCGCTCATAACGAGACACACATAGCTTGTCGATCCGGCGATGGCGGCGATGGCATAAAAGTTAGTACGTTGGAAAATGCCTGGAACCACGCCCATAAAGCCATCGCGCAACATGCCGCCGCCCACCGCGGTGAAAAAGCCCATCATGATGCACACCGCCGGTGCAAAGCCGTAGACCAGCGCCTTGTCTGCTCCAGTGGCGGCGTAGATGCCGACCGAGATGATGTCGAGCAGGGGAATGAGTTTTTCGGGCTTGTCGACGATTGCCGGGAAAATATAGATGATGGCTGCCGTGGCAATGGAAAGCGGCAGCGCCATTGGCTGGTTGAGGATGTAGACGTTGCCCACCTGCAGCGTCATGTCGCGTAAAAGACCGCCGCCCAAGCCACAGACCACGGCGAGCGCAACTGCACCCACCAGGTCGAGTTTGTGCTCGCGCGCGACCAACACGCCCGAGATTGAAGCCGCGACGACGGCGAACATTTCGAGCCAAAACGGGATGGCGACCATGGCATCCGTGGCGTGTGAGGTAACGGTCATAGCGGCGACGACGGGCAAGATGGGGTCCTTTGGATTACGGATTTGGACAATGCCCGTACATAGTACATGTTCGGCGCCGATTGCGACCCTATTGCTCGGCAAACGGTCGGGGCTGGATGCGGGCGTAGGTTCCATGTTTGGGGATCTGGGTCGATGCTGAACGCGATGGGGGCGTGGTTGAATAGGAGGGATGTCTAAATTTTGAGCAGCGCTCAAAATTTATCCGGTCGGCTTACGCCGACCGCGCTGCGCTAAAAACGCGCCACTGGCGCGTTTTCTTTACGCTCCGCGCCCTGGCGGGTTCGAATCCCTCCTCCTCCGCCGTATTTGCTTGTAAGGGACTCTAAACAAAAAAGCCCCCGTTTTCGGGAGCTTTCTCAACCAAAATGGCGGAGGAGGAGGGATTCGAACCCTCGTGACCTTATACAGGTCAAACGGTTTTCGAGACCGCCGCATTCAACCACTCTGCCACCCCTCCGCGTGGGGTAAAAACAAAGCAGGCTCGAAGGCCTGCTTTGGAATTAACTGGCGGAGAGTCAGGGATTTGAACCCTGGAGACGCTTTTGACGCCTACACGATTTCCAATCGTGCTCCTTCGGCCACTCGGACAACTCTCCGTTAAATGCGAAAGTCAGTATACACGAGGAATCGCAAAGTGCAAACAGAAAAGTTGGCATTTTTTAAAACGCTTGGCCGTGCTTGGCGCTGCAGTGGGGCTTGAGGTGCCAAAAAACGGCTTCCGACCAGCGTGGTTGATCAACTCAATTGTTCAAAAAAGGGTATTCATAAGCGACTTGGCAATGAATTTAAAAATCTTTGGGTGGTGCTGTGGGCCACTGGTATGCATTTTGCGACCACAGCCTTGTGCCCGTTGACCTGCGGCTTGGCTCAGCTTGTCCCCACGGCACCGTATCTTGTCCACAGATCCGTCAAGCTTTTGGTCAGCATTTGGTTGGAATGCGCATGAAACGTCGTGCGAGTATGGGCATATGTGGAGGTCATGAGGTTGTAGCTGCATATTCTTGCAGCCTAGGAGGTTGAAAGATATTATTACCAAGTCTTTTCCTGCTTCAGGCGCACCTTCACGACCTGAAGCCACATTTGCCCAGAGGAGGTGACAATATGAAGGCTTATGAACTGCTGTTCTTTGTTGACCCGTCGCTCGACCCCGAGACTCGTCTCGCTGTTATGAAGCGTATCGATACCACGATCGCTGAGGGCGCTGGCAAGGTCGACTCCGTTGACGAGTGGGGCAAGCGCAAGCTCGCCTACGAGATCAACGACCTCACCGATGGTGACTACACCCTCATCAACTTCCACGCAGATCCTACCCAGATCGCCGAGCTTGATCGCGTCCTGCGCATCACCGACGCTGTGGTCCGCCACATGATCGTCCGTCGCGACGACCAGGAGTAAGACTGTCGTTTTGGACTGGGCTTGTGCCCCAAGAGGAAGTAGTGAGTTATGAGCATCAATCGAGTGAACATCACCGGTAACCTCACCCGCGATCCCGAGCTGCGCGCCACCGCCGGCGGAACCCAGGTTCTGTCCTTTGGCGTCGCCGTGAACGATCGTCGCCGTAACGCGCAGACTGGCGAGTGGGAGGACTATCCCAACTTTGTCGACTGCACTATGTTCGGCACCCGCGCCGAGGCCGTGAGCCGTTTCCTGGCAAAGGGAAACAAGGTCGCGATCGAGGGCAAGCTGCGCTACAGCTCTTGGGAGCGCGACGGTCAGCGCAGGAGCAAGCTTGAGGTCATCGTCGATGAGATCGAGTTTATGAGCTCCCGTGGTGGCCAGGGTGGCTACGACCAGGGCGGTTACGCCCCCGCAGCTCCCGCGCCCGCAGCACGTCCTGCCGCACCGGTGGCTACGCCGCCCGCGGTCGACGTCTACGATGAGGACATCCCGTTCTAAGGGTTGTTCACCTATTTTTGAGTGAGAGGCGGCTTCGGTTCGCCGAAGTTGCCAAATGAAAGGTATTTTGACATGGCTAATGATTTTTCTGCACGTCAGCCGCGTCGTAAGTACTGCCAGTTCTGCAAGGAGAACACTGAGTTCATCGACTATAAGGACACTCAGCTTCTCCGTAAGTACATGACCGACCGTGGCAAGATCAAGCCCCGTCGTGTCACTGGCGCTTGCACGCAGCATCAGCATGACATCGCCAACGCCATCAAGCGCGCCCGCGAGATGGCTCTCCTGCCGTACACCGTCCCCGTGGTTTCCTCTCGTGGCAACCGCGACCGCGGCTAAGAAGGGAGACGCATCATGAAGGTTATTCTTCTCGATGAGATCAAGGGCAAGGGCGGCGAGGGTGACGTCGTAGAGGTCGCTCAGGGTTACGCTGAGAACTTCCTGTTCCCCAAGAAGCTCGCTGTTGCCGCCACCAAGGGCAACCTCAAGCAGCTTGACGAGCGTCGCAACAACATCGCCAAGCGCGAGGCCGTCCGTCTGGCTACCGCCAACGAGACCAAGGCTGCCTTCGAGGGCAAGACGGTCACCGTTGACGTCAAGGTCGGCGACGAGGGCATCCTCTTTGGCTCCGTTACCGCCGCTATGATTGCTGATGCCATCAAGGCTCAGCTCGGTATGGACATCGACCGCAAGCGCGTCGAGCTCGGTAAGCCCATCAAGGTTGCCGGTGCCCACACCGTTGCCATCTCGCTGTACCGCGAGATCAAGGCCGAGGTTGTCGTTCTCGTCGGCGTTACCGCCGAGGAGCTCGCTGCCGAGGCTGAGGTCGAGGAGGCCGCTGAGGTCGCCGAGGCCGAGACCGCCGAGGTCGAGACTGAGGCTGCTGCCGAGTAGCATTTGCTGCAACGCAACAATCTTGTTCTAAGAAGGGCGCTCTGGGAAACCAGGGCGCCCTTTTGTTTTTTGCGCTGAGTGAGTGTCATGGTGAACGTTGCGTCGAAGTCCTATATACAGGACCGTTCATCCGTTTGGTTCGGTGATGATTGGCGGCGCGCGGCGCGTTTTGGGACCGTGGCTGATACTATGGATGCTCGCAAGCGATATGAATGAGGATGCTCATGGCATATGACGATAGGGAGACCGGGCTGACGGTTGAGGACCGTGGCTCAAAGTTGGGTCTTCCCCAAAACCAAGATGCAGAGGCCAATGTACTGGCCGCTATGCTGCTATCGCCCGAGGTGGTCGAAGAGGCCCAGGTCGAGCTGCAGCCCGATGACTTCTACCGGCCCATTCATAAGACCATCTATACCGCGATGGTCGATATGTACAATAGCCGCATTCCCATCGACTCCATCTCGCTGATCGATTACCTGCGAAGCATCAACAAGCTCGATGCCGTGGGCGGCGAAGCGTACATTTTGGAGTTGATGGGTCAGACCCTGTCGCTCGTCAACTGGCAGCACCATGCCGCTATCGTTCGCCGCGATTCGATGCTGCGTGAGCTGATCGGCGCTACCAACGAGATCAACGCGCTGGCCTATAACGCCCCCACCGACACCAAAGAGGTCGTGGAGCTGGCCGAGAGCAAGCTGCTCAAGGTTACGGCGCGCGAGGTCAAGTCGAGCTACAAGACGCTGACCGAGTTTATGGTCGAGGCCTATAACGAGGCCGAGGAAGTGTGCCAGGCCGGTGGCCAGACGGCGGGCGTGCCCACGGGCTTCCCGTCGCTCGATCGCATGCTCATGGGTTTCCGCGAGGGCCAGCTCATCATCATCGGCGCCCGTCCTGCCGTGGGTAAGACGTCGTTCGCTCTGAATCTGGCGCTCAACGCTGCCGCTGCTGGTTATACCGTCGGCTTCTTCTCTCTGGAGATGTCGGGCAAGGAAATTGCCCAGCGTCTGATTTGCGCCTACGCCATGATCTCGATCAGTGACTTCCGCATGGGCCGCATTAGCCCCGAGCAGTGGGCCAATATCAACGAGGCCACGCAGACCTTGTCCAAGCTCGATATTCTGATTGACGATACGCCTGGCACCACAGTGACCGAGATTCGCGCCAAGAGCCGCCGCATGCTCCATAACAAGGAGAAGGCAATCATCATCCTGGACTACCTGCAGCTGGTGAGTCCTCCGCCGGGACGCCGCTCCGAGAGCCGTACCGTCGAGGTCTCCGAGATGTCGCGTGGTCTGAAGATCATGGCCAAGGAGCTCAAGATCCCGCTCATCGCGCTGTCGCAGCTCTCGCGTCAGGTCGAATCCCGTACCGGCAAGCGCCCGCAGCTTTCCGACCTTCGTGAATCGGGCTCCATCGAGCAGGACGCCGATATCGTTATGTTCTTGGACCGCTCCGCCGACGAGGCCGAAGCCTCGCGCGACGATCGACCCGACGAGGGCGTTACGCGTATCGTCGTGGCTAAGAACCGTTCGGGACCGATCGGCGACGTCGACCTGATGTTCCTGCCGGCATCCACCAAGTTCTATGAGCTTGATGGGGCACATGCCGAGGAGTAGGACAGGCGCCCGTTGCACGGGTATACTGGGAATGTTTTGTGCTTCTGCGTGCCGGCGTGGCGCGTAGACAGTCCATGAATGTAAGGAGTAAACATGCCGTCAACCGTTTTGGTCGGTGCCCAGTGGGGCGATGAGGGCAAGGGTAAGATTTGCGACCTGGTCGCCGGCGACTTCGATGCCGTCGTGCGCTACTCGGGCGGCAACAACGCCGGCCACACCATCGTCGTCAACGGCAAGAAGTACGGCCTGCACCAGGTGCCCTCCGGCATCATGTATTCCGACCACGTGTCGGTGATCGGTAACGGCTGCGTCGTCAACCCCAAGGTTGTCCTTGAGGAGATCGACATGTTCGAGGCCGACGGCATCACCACCAAGAACCTCAAGATTAGCGGCAACGCGCATGTCATCATGCCGTACCACATCGATCTGGATGGCGCCTTTGAGCAGAAGCTCGGCAAGAAGAATATCGGTACCACCAAGCGCGGCATCGGTCCGTGCTATCAGGACAAGATGGCCCGCATTGGCCTGCGCATGCAGGACATGCTGGACGAGGCACTGTTCCGCGACAAGCTGGAGACCGCTCTTGCCCGCGTGAACCCCGAGCTCGAGCTCATCTACAACCTGCCCACCTACACCGTGGACCAGATTTGCGACGAGTACCTGCCCATGGCCGAGCGCCTGCGTCCCTACATCACCGAGACGAGCCTGCTGCTCAACAACATGATCGATGAGGGCAAGGACCTGCTGTTTGAGGGCGCCCAGGCGACGCTGCTCGACATCGATCACGGCACCTATCCGTACGTGACGTCTTCCAACTGCACCGCCGGCGGCGCCATCACCGGCTCCGGCGTGGGCATGAAGAACGTCGACCGCGTGCTGGGCGTCATGAAGGCCTATATCACCCGCGTTGGTTCGGGCCCCATGCCCACCGAGCTTTCCTATGAGTCCGAGGCCGGTCACACGCTGACCGAGGAGGGCTATGAGTACGGCGTGACCACCGGTCGCCGTCGTCGCTGCGGCTGGTTCGACGGCCCCATCGCCAACTACGCCTCGCGCGTCAACGGCCTCACCGATATCGCCCTGACCAAGCTCGACGTGCTTTCGGCCTTCGACACCATCAAGGTGTGCGTGGCCTACGACGTCGACGGCGAGCGCTACACCAGCGTGCCCGAGCATCAGGTGCGCTTTGAGCATGCCAAGCCCATCTACGAGGAACTCCCCGGTTGGAAGTGCGACATCACCGGTTGTCGCAGCTTTGATGAGCTGCCGCAAGAGGCTCAGGACTACGTGGCGTTTATCGAGGATCTGGCACACACCCGCGTGACGTTCATTGGCGTTGGCGCTGGTCGCGAGCAGATCATCAACCGATTCTGGAAGTAATCGGGACTATTTGGTTATTGCGATATACCCCTTTGCAGCCTGGACGGGCGGCCGAGGGGTATATTTGCTTGCAAAGGGCTCGCGCGGAGCGGGCCATTCATCCATAGAGGAGGCACCCTTGAAGGCGGACACTCAAACCATCGACATCCTGTTGTTGGGCAGCGGCGGCCGTGAGCATGCTTTGGCAGCTAAGCTCGCAGCATCACCGCGCGCCGGCAAGCTCTACATCGCGCCGGGCAACGGCGGCACCGCGAGCTGTGGCGAGAACGTTGTTCTCGACGATTGCGATCCTGCGGCCGTGGCGGCGTTTGCGCAGAGCCACGGATGCGGACTCGTGGTAATTGGCCCCGAGGCTCCGCTCGTGGCGGGCGTGGCCGACGCCGTGCGCGCGGCGGGTATTCCCTGCTTTGGCCCAGGTGCCGAGGGCGCCCAGATGGAGGGTTCCAAGCTGTTCTCCAAGCAGCTCATGGAGCGTGCGGGCATTCCGACGGCAGCCTATGGTTCGTTTACCGACGAGGCTTCGGCTCTCGCCTACGTGCGCGAGCAGGGCGCTCCGCTGGTCGTGAAGGCCGACGGCCTTGCCGCGGGCAAGGGCGTTATCGTGGCGACCGAACTTGAGCAGGCCGAGGAGGCCGTGCGCGAGTGCTTTGGCGGCACCTTTGGCGATGCCGGCAACACCGTGGTTATCGAGGAGATGCTCGTTGGTCCCGAGTGCTCGCTGCTCGCCTTTACCGACGGCAAGACCGTGCGCCCCATGGCCACCTCGCAGGACCACAAGCGCGCCCTCGAGGGCGACAAGGGCCCCAACACCGGCGGCATGGGCGTCTACAGCCCGGTGCCCATCGTGACCGACGAGGAGCACGCCACCATGGTGAAGGTCATGGAGCAGACCGTTGCCGAGCTCGCTGCCGAGGGCATCGACTACCGCGGCTGCCTGTATGGTGGCTTTATGCTCACGCCTGCCGGCCCCAAGGTGCTGGAGTTCAATGCCCGCTTTGGCGACCCCGAGACGCAGGTCGTGCTGCCGCGCCTTAAGAACGACCTGGTTGAGGTCATGCTCGCCTGCGCCAACTGCGAGCTCGATCAGATTGAGCTCGACTGGCGTGACGAGTGGGCTGTGGCAGTTGTCCTGACGAGCGCGGGCTATCCCGGCAGCTACGAGAAGGGCAAGGTCATCACCGGTATCGCCGATGCCGAGGTCATGGAGAACGTGACCGTGTACCACGCGGGCACTGCCGTGGTGGACGGCCAGCTCGTGACCAATGGTGGCCGCGTGCTTGCCGTGACCGCTCTGGGTGACACGTTCGAGAACGCTCGCAACCTTGCCTACGAGGCCTGCGAGAAGATTGATTTTGAAGGCAAGACCCTGCGCCACGACATCGGCCTGCGCGCGCTGCGCGGCCGCGACGCCTGGGATGCCTAAAATCCGAGAGGAATGAGACGGATGGACGAGAAGAACGAAGAGCTCGTGGATGCGCAGATCGTTGAAGAGGACAGCCGCATGTATGGGCACGCCGAGGGCGAGCCTGGCGGCGAGGTCGCTGACGAGCCGGCGCTGGTGCTGGGTGACGACGACCCGCACGATGCCGAGCTGCACGAGAAGATTCTTTCGGAGGAGTGCGCCTGGAAGGGCAAGATCCTCGACGTCCACCGTCTTGAGGTTGAGCTGCCCAACGGTCGCCGCAGCGCCCGCGATATCGTTCGCCATCCGGGTGCGGCGGCCGTTGTGGCGCTGACCGAGAGCGGCAAGATCGTACTGGTGCGTCAGTACCGCACCGCTATCGACCGCGTGACGGTCGAGATTCCCGCCGGCAAGCTCGATCCAGGCGAGGACCCGCTCGATTGCGCCAAACGCGAGCTGCATGAGGAGACGGGCTTTAGGGCTGGTCGCATTCGCTTTTTGACGTCGATTGTCACGTCCTGCGGTTTTTGCGATGAGATCATCCACATCTACTTGGCTACCAAGCTCGAGTTTGATGCGCCCAACCCCGATGATGACGAGTTTGTCAACGTGGACCTGGTGCCGCTGCACGAGCTGATCGACGCCGTGCTCGACGGCAAGATCGAAGACGCCAAGACCGTCGTGGGCGCCTTGGCCTGCGATAGCATCGCGCATCGCCTTGGGGGTGCGGAGCTCTAGGTTACGCGGTTTTACCAAACCGCGTAACGAGTCGACGCTGCAAACGCCCCTAAGCGGCAATCTGCCTTTCAATCGTCGCTCGCGTACCGAAGTACGCGTCGCTCCTCTTTCAAGGCACCTTGCTCGCTTAGGGACGTTTTCGCTGACGCTGCCAGAACATCGGCGTTATGCTTGTTGGGACGCTTTGTTTTCAGCCTGACCGGTTCAACCGGATTTCTCACGCTATTTATTTCTCTTCGAGGATTGCATGTTTAAAAGGTTTCTCTCGTATTACGAGCCCCAGATGGGGCTTTTTGTTGCCGATACTGTTTGTGCTCTGGTGCTTGCCGCCATTGACCTGGCGTTCCCCATTATCCTGCGCAATTTGACCGGTGGGCTCTTTACTCAGGGTCAGGCTGTCATTATGCAGGCGCTCGGCATGATTGCGGTGGGCTTGGTGCTGATGTATGCCGTCCGCTGCGCCTGCCGCTATTTTGTGAGCTATTGGGGTCACGTGATGGGCGCGCGTATGGAGTCCAAAATGCGCGAGGACCTGTTTGACCAGTATGAGCGCTTTAGCTTTGCGTACTTTGACCGCAACAGCTCGGGCGATATGATGAGCCGCGTGGTCAACGACCTGTTCGATATCTGCGAGGCGGCACACCACGTGCCCGAGTGGATCATCATCTGCGGCATCGAGATTATCGGCTCGTTTGTGATCCTCTTTACCATCGCCCCGGTGCTGGCGCTCGCTATGGCCGTGGTGACGGCGGCGTTTGCGGTCATCATGTTTTGGCAGAACATGCGCATGCGCGAGGTCTTTAGCGACAACCGCAAAAAGATCAGCGGCATCAATGCGCAGCTGCAGGATTCGCTGGCGGGTATGCGCGTGGTCAAGAGCTTTGCCAATGAGGAGACCGAACGCTTCAAGTTCCGCGCCTCCAACAATCGCTATCTTTCGTCCAAGGAGAACATGTATCACGCCATGGGCGTCTATACTGCGACGTATGGCCTGCTCTCGGGTGTGCTCTATGTGATCGTGGTACTGCTGGGCGGCTGGCTGGTCGCCCAGGGACAGCTGCAGGCGGTCGATATGGCGACCTTTGCACTCTATATTTCGCTGTTCTGCACGCCGCTCGAGACACTCGTCAATTCGGCCGAAACGTATCAGAAGGCTATCGCCGGCTTTAAGCGTATGGACGAGGTGCTCTCGACCGCGCCGGATATCCAGGACAAGCCGGGCGCCACGGATCTGCAGGTGACTGCCGGCGCCGTGGATTATCACGACGTGTGCTTTAACTACGAGGACGTTGAGCTGGGCGAGGGTGATGCCGACGAGCGTCCCGTTATCGACCATATGAATCTGTCCATCAAGCCCGGGCAGACCATCGCTTTGGTTGGCCCTTCGGGCGGTGGCAAGTCCACGACCTGTTCGCTGCTGCCGCGCTTTTATGACGTGGCTGCCGGATCCATTAGCATCGACGGCCAGGACGTGCGCGATGTGACGCAGCAGAGCCTGCGCCGCGCCATCGGCCTGGTGCAGCAGGATGTCTACCTGTTTGACGGAACAATCGGCGAGAACATCGCCTACGGCAAGCCGGGCGCTACGGCAGAAGAGATCGCCGAGGCCGCCCGTCGCTCCAACATCGATGCCTTTATCGAGTCGCTTCCACAGGGCTATGACACGGTCGTGGGCGAGCGCGGCAGCCGTCTTTCGGGCGGCCAAAAGCAGCGCGTTGCCATTGCGCGTGTGTTTCTCAAGAACCCCAAGATCCTAATTTTGGACGAGGCGACGAGTGCTTTGGATAACGAGAGCGAGGAGGCGGTGCAGGAGTCACTCGAAGAGCTGGCACGCGGCCGCACCACGATTATCATCGCCCATCGTCTTTCGACCATTAAGCATGCCGATGAGATTGCGACCGTTGAGCATGGTCGCGTTGTGGAGCGTGGCACGCACGAGGAGCTTCTCGCCCGTGGCGGCACCTATGCCCGTTACTATCGAATGCAGTTCGAAGGTGCGCGTGCGCACGAGCTCGACTGATTGATATGACAGGAAGTTTATGGCTGACAAGAACCCTTTGACTCCGGAAGAAGTGACGGAGTTATTCTCCGAAATCGATGCATCCGGTGTCTTGGATCCCACGCTTGCCAAAAAGCGAACCGAGCGCATGCGTGAGAAGGAGGCTGCGGCCAAGCGCGGTGACAAAGCGGCGCTAGCGCAGCTGCGCAGCGAGGACCGCGCGAGCCAGGCAAAACATATCGACCCGCTGTCCGAGGACGATCCTTCGGGCTCGCAGGTGAGCCATACCATTACGAAGACCGCGATGGCCGTGGTCATCGGTATTCTGGTGCTGATCGTGGGCATGCAGATCGGCTACGGCGTGATGCGCCGTCTGAATACCGCCAACCTGTCCGAGAGCGTTTCGGTGGATACCGTCTCGACCGCGCTCAAGGGTGGACTCGAATGGGGCAACGGCTTTACGCAGTTCCCGCTTGATTTTTCTGTCGACGAGGCCGATGAGCGCACGGGCACGGTTGAGGTGACGGTGTTGGACACGTCGTCTGCCAATGAGCTCGAGCTGCTGTCCAACGGGCAGATCCAGGCCGCGGCGCTTGCGACCAACGCCCTGCTCAACGACAAGATTGACCGCGTGGTGTATAACGTTCACGCCTATATCGACGAGGATAGCAACATTCAGCACGATTCCTTTTTTGGCATGTTCCCCGCGCGGGGTCATCAGAGCGCCATTTTGACGTTTGTGTGGACCAAGAGCTCATCCAACGCCACGAGTATCGACTGGAAGATGCGCATCGTAAGCATGGACGACACCATTGCCGAGCGCATTCAAAAACAGGTGAACTCGGTTTCGTCGCTGATCGAGGACCCGGTGGTGAGCCAGACCAAGATTGACGAGGAAAAGGCCGAACGTGACCTGGAGCATCGTCTGCATGGCCGCGAGATTTTCCGCGGCGGCAAGCCCGATCGTTCACCGTCCGATCTGCTGGAACAGGACAAGAAAAAATAAGACGCCATCATCCCGTGTGAGCCACAAGCCCCGCGGGATGATTTTTAATCCCCGTCCCAGAAAAATCATTATGCATAGAAAGTCATAATTATCATTTCGTAAACATTTCGATGAAATTAACGCCATGAGGCATGCTTGCGGTTACAATACCGCGAGGCCTAACTACACACCTTTAAGCCGGTCCTGTGAGACCGGGAAGGAGAATTATGGCGAACAACCATACCGCGGGCGCTGCCGCCCGCACCTTCGCGCCCAGCGAGCTTTGCCAGCATATGCTGGCCAAAACCAGCAAGGGCACCTGCGGTCCCTGTATCCTGTATCTTGAGGATGGGACCATTTTTTATGGACGTGCATGCGGCGCCGAGGGCACCGCGACCGGCGAAGTCTGCTTCAACACCTCGCTTGAGGGCTACTTTGAGGTCATGACCGACCCGAGTTATGCCGGCCAAATTGTAACCATGACCTATCCGCAGATCGGCAATTACGGTATCGACGAGACCGATGTCCAGTCGGCCTTCCCCGGCGACGCCGTGCGCCCTGCGAGCGCTCCGGCTATGCGCGGCATGATCGTTCGCGACATGTGCGCCACGCCTTCTAACTGGCGCTCGGCCGTCAGCGTGCCGGAGTACCTGCGCGCTCACGGCATCGTCGCTATCGAGGGTGTCGACACCCGCGCTCTGGTGCGCCATCTGCGCGACAATGGTTCCAAGATGGGCATTATCTCGACAGAGATCTTCGACGTCGACGAGCTCGCCGAGCGTCTGGACGCAGCGCCCACGCTGGTGGGCGAGAACCTGGTCAAGACCGTGAGCTGTCCCGCGCCTCACGAGTTTGTGGCCGCCGACCTGCCTGCCACGCATGGCTTTGCGCTTGCGGCTGCCGCTCCTGCCCGTCACAAAGTGGTCGCCTACGACTGCGGTGTGAAGCGCGGTATTCTGGAGGGCCTGGTCCGTGCCGGCTGCGACCTCACCGTCGTGCCGTGGGATACGCCCGCCCAGCAGGTGCTCGACATGAATCCTGATGGCGTCTTTTTGTCCAACGGCCCCGGCGACCCCGATGCCGTGGTGGAGACCTACGAGCAGGTGCAGCAGCTGATCGGCAAGGTGCCGGTCTTTGGTATTTGCCTGGGTCACCAGATGATCAGCTTGGCCTGCGGCGCCCAAATGGAAAAGCTTAAATTCGGTCACCGTGGCGGTAACCAGCCGGTTATGAATCTGGTGAGCCGTCGCGTGGAGATCACCGCGCAAAACCACGGCTTTGGCCTGCTGTTCCCCAGTCTGGGCAAACTGATTCCGGAGCTTTCCGGCGGCGAAACCGAGCATGCGGCCGATGGCGACCTGCGCGCCTGGGTGCGCCGCGGTATCGCGCCGGTCGTGATGAACGAGCGCTTTGGCCGCATTCGCCTGACACATGTGAACCTCAACGACGGCACCGCCGAGGGCATCCAGCTGCTCGACGCCCCGTGCTTCTCGGTCCAATACCACCCCGAGGCTTCGCCCGGCCCCACCGATGCCCACTATCTCTTTACCGCCTTTACGCGACTCATGGACGGCGAGGAGAACTACCTGGACATCGACACCGCGAAGGACCGCCTCGCCGGCTGGAATTTCGCCGAGTCCGAGAACGCTGCGACCGAGGAGAACTAACATGCCTAAACGTACTGACATCAAGCGCATCCTCGTTATTGGTTCGGGCCCTATCGTCATTGGCCAGGCCTGTGAGTTCGACTACTCCGGCGCACAGGCCTGCAAGGTGCTCAAGGAGGATGGCTTTGAGGTCATCCTGGTCAACTCCAATCCGGCGACCATCATGACCGACCCGGGTCTTGCCGACCGCACCTATGTCGAGCCCATCACCGCCGAGTTTATCGAGCGCGTAATCAAGAAAGAGCGCCCGGACGCGCTGCTGCCCACGCTGGGCGGCCAGACCGGTCTGAACGCCGCCGTCGAGCTGGCAAAGGACGGCACGCTCGACAAGTACGGCGTCGAGATGATCGGCTGCGACCTGGCCGCTATCGAGCGCGGCGAGGACCGCAAACTCTTTAACGAGGCCATGGCCGAGATCGGCCTGGAGGTTGCGCGCTCGGGCTATGCCTACAGCGTGGCCGACGCCGAGGCTATCGCCGAGCGCGTGGGATATCCCTGCGTACTGCGCCCGAGCTTTACCCTCGGTGGCGCCGGCGGCGGCATCGCGCATACCCACGAGGAGCTCGTCTCCATCGTGAGCCAGGGCCTTGAGCTCTCGCCTGCCCACGAGGTGCTGGTCGAGGAGTCCATCGAGGGCTGGAAAGAGTACGAGATGGAGGTCATGCGTGACCACGCCGGCAACGGCATCATCGTGTGCTCCATCGAGAATCTCGACCCCATGGGCGTGCATACCGGCGACTCCATCACCGTGGCGCCGGCGCAGACACTAAGTGACCTTGAGTACCAGCGCATGCGTGTCGCCTCGCTCGCCATCTTGGAGAAGATCGGCGTCGAGACCGGCGGCTCCAACGTGCAGTTTGCCGTGAACCCCCAGACCGGCCGCCTGATTGTCATCGAGATGAACCCGCGCGTGAGCCGCTCGTCCGCACTGGCCTCCAAGGCCACGGGTTTCCCCATCGCCAAGGCCGCCGCGCGCCTGGCCGTGGGCTATACACTCGACGAGATCGTCAACGACATCACCAAGGCAACGCCCGCCTGCTTTGAGCCCACGATCGACTACTGTGTGGTCAAGGTGCCGCGCTTTGCCTTCGAGAAGTTTAAGGGTACCGACCCCACGCTCACCACGCGCATGAAGGCCGTGGGCGAGATTATGGCGATCGGCCGCACCTTTGAGGAGGCCTTCGGCAAGGCCATGCGCTCACTGGAGGACGGTCGCCAGGGCATCTGCGCCGGTGGCAAGGAGGGTGCCGACAAGCTGAGCGACGATGAGCTCGCTCAGGCCGTGGCAACCCCGACCGAGCACCGCATCTTCTTTGTGGTCGAGGCCCTGCGCCGTGGCTGGGACATCACCCACATCCATGCCATCTGCGGTATCGATCCGTGGTACCTCAACCGTATCAACGACATGGTGCAGGTCCAGGAGAGCATCCGCGGCCTGCGTGTGGAGGATATCGACGCCGACGCGATGCGCCTGCTCAAGCAGTACGGCACGAGCGACGCCGAGATTGCCGCGCTGACCGGCTCGGACGAGCGCTTTGTGCGCGCCTATCGCAAGGGTCTGGGCGTGGTTCCCAGCATGAAGACGGTCGATACCTGCGCTGCGGAGTTTTCGAGCGCCACGGAGTACCACTACAAGACGTACGAGAACATCTACCGCACGAGCCCGGATGCCAAGAAGTGCGTGGCTCCCGACGAGACCACGCCGGCGGACAAGCCCAAGGCGATGATCCTGGGCGCCGGCCCCAACCGCATTGGCCAAGGTATCGAGTTCGATTACTGCTGCGTGCACGCGAGCTACGCACTGGCGGCTCGCGGCTTCGAGACCATCATGGTCAACTGCAACCCCGAGACCGTTTCGACTGACTACGACACCTCGGACCGCTTGTACTTTGAGCCGCTCACCTACGAGGACGTCATGGACGTTATCGATGTCGAGCGCCCCGACGGCGTCGTGGTGACGCTCGGCGGCCAGACTCCGCTTAAGCTGGCGCGCATGCTCGAGGAGAGCGGCGTGAACATTATGGGCACCAAGCCCGATGCCATCGACTTTGCCGAGGACCGCGAGCGCTTCGCCGCTCTGCTCGACAAGCTGGGCATCATGTACCCGCCGGCGGGCCAGGCGACCTCGTTTGAGGAGGCCGAGGCCGTGGCCGCGCACATCGGCTATCCGCTGCTGGTGCGCCCGAGCTATGTGCTGGGCGGCCGCGGCATGATGATCGCCTACGATGCCGAGCATCTGCGCGATTACATGGCAGAGGCTGCGCGCATCAGCCCCGACTACCCGGTGTATCTGGACCGCTTCCTGGAGGGCGCAATCGAGTCCGATGTCGACGCCCTGTGCGATGGCGAAGAGGTATACATCGGCGGCATCCTGGAGCATATCGAGGAAGCCGGTATTCACTCCGGCGACTCCGCGACCTGCATCCCGCCGTTCAGCTTTAGCGAGAGCCTGCAGGCGAAGCTCCGCGAGATCACGCGCCGCATCGCGATGGCGCTGGGAGTCCGCGGTCTGGTCAACGTGCAATATGCCATCAAGGGCGAGACCGTCTACGTGATCGAGGCCAACCCGCGCGCCAGCCGTACCGTGCCGTTTATCTCCAAGGCCACCGGTGTGCCGCTGGCCAAATGCGCGGCGCGCATCATGGCAGGCGATTCCATCGCGAGCTTGGGCCTGCCGAGCGACGAACGTCAGCTGGACTGGTTCTGCATGAAGGAAGCCGTCATGCCCTGGGGTCGTTTCCCGGGCGCCGACGTCATCCTGGGGCCCGAGATGAAGTCGACGGGCGAGGTCATGGGTATCGCCAAGAGCTATCCCGAGGCATACGCCAAGACGCAGCTGGCGATCGACTACAAGCTGCCCGACCCGAGCGCCGGCAAGGTGTTCATCAGCGTGTGCGACCGCGACAAGCGCCACATCCTTTCGGTCGCGCGTATCCTGCGTTACCTGGGCTTTGATATCTGCTCCACCGAGGGTACGGCGCGCGTGCTGCGTGGAGGCAACGTGACGTGCGAGATCGTGGAGAAGATTAGCGGCCCGCACGACGGCGAGCGCCCCAACATCGGCGACCTCATCGCCGATGGCAAGATCGCGGTGATCATCAACACGCCGTACGGTCCGGGCTCGCGCGGCGACGGCTATCTGCTGCGCACCGAGGCAGTGCGACGCGGTGTGACCTGCGTGACCGCGATGTCTGCGGCCAACACGTACGTGAGTGCCATCGAGGCGGTGCGCGAGGACCAGCAGGGTCACGGCAGCGCCAACGACATGGGCATGGACGTCATCGCCCTGCAGGACCTGCCGCAGCACACGGTGTAGTGTGACCTGGTCGGCCGGGGCGGGAGGGGCCGAGATTTCCCCCTTTCGCTCCGGCTGCAAGCAGAGTCGCTCAGGAGGAAACTCGGCCCCTCC
>NZ_CZAQ01000012.1:0-780 GCF_001404695.1 Collinsella aerofaciens
ACTGAAGGGACTGACCCCGGAGGAATTCCGGAATCAGTCCCTATGTGCGGCGTAGGCCGCTTATTAGCCCGTCCAAGAATTGGGGCGCAGTTCACACTACGTGCGGCGGGGGTTCTTTCGTCCTGACGCTCCTATTTGGCAAGGTGTTTTTTAGAATCCTTTTTGCGCTCGGCCTCGAAGGCCTGCCTGTCCCAATCGAGCGGAAGTCCGGCCTCGACCCATGCCTCGTAGGCCCTCCTTATGGGCTTGAGCTCCCTTTGTCCCCTCTCCAGCATCGAGATGTACTTCTCGCTGGTTCCCAATATGGACGCCGCCCTCACCTGGCTGACCTTCGCCGCGCGCCTGGCCGCTACGAGCTCCGAGGCGTCCTCGGGCCTCCTGATCTCGTGCGGGTGCATCAGCGCCCGGTACGCCTCCCTGGCCACGTAGCGCTTGAGGCACCTCATGACCTCCCTGTCGCTCTTTCCCCGCCCCCTGGCCCTCTCGGCGTACTCGGCGGTCTCGGGGTCGCGCATGACCCTCTGCCTCGCGATCTCGTGCAGCGCGCTGTTCGCCTGCCGGTCGCCGCCCCTGTTGAGCCTGTGCCTCACGGTCTTGCCGCTCGAGGCGGGGATGGGGCAGGCCCCGCATATCGCCGCGAACGACGCCTCGGAGCGCAGCCTGCCCGGGTTGTCCCCGGCCGCGACCGCGAGCTTGGCCGCGCTCACGGGCCCGCACCCGTACATCGCCAGCAGCGCGGGGCAGTTCTCCTCCAGGGACGCCTCGATCGCGCGCTCCATG
>NZ_CZAQ01000012.1:1069-61874 GCF_001404695.1 Collinsella aerofaciens
GCTTTGAGCCGGACATCGCCGCGCGGGCCGCCCTCTCCGCGTCCGACTCGTCGCACTTTCCCTGCCCCGGGCGCCTCCTCTGCGTCCTCGCCGGGGAGAGCGCCTCGCGCACGGGCATCCCCAGCGACGCGAGGTGCCTGGTGAGGCCCGCCCCGTAGGACGACGTCCCCTCCATCGCGACGCAGGCCGGCTCCCCGGCCGCCGCGATCGCCCCGGCGAGCGCCTCGTATCCCGCCGCGTCGGCGGGGAACTGGCGGGACAGGACCTTGCGGCCCCTCCAGTCGAGGACGCACAGCCAGTGCGAGTCGGCGTGGGTGTCGACCCCGCAGAAGACCGGCCCGCGGGCGCCGGGTGTCGATTCGGTTCTCATGTCTCGCTCCGTTCTTTCCGTGCTCGCCTGGACCGGGCAGACGGCACACTGACGGGGCGCGATAGAATGCGGTTGTTCGGGTCCGCGGTATCGCTCCATGCTCCTATTAGGTCATGCGGCGGTCTCGGCTCGCCGCGGCCCGCGCGGGACATGTCAGGAAACGAGGGCAGCCCTGTGGGCGCCAGCGGAATGTGGGGTCACCGCGCGGACCGCGTCTGATGGTGTCGACGTCAATGGTATACGGGCGCACCATCGACGTCTTCAATACAGAAAATATCAGTGCGGAGTGTTCTGAAAAGTAACACCAGGGCGGGCCCTACGTTAACTCGGCAGGGGGAGTGCGATTCCCTGATCGCTCGCTTAATCTGATAGGGAATTGTGTGAGGCCGGAGCCTTGGCTCCGGCCTCACCATATAAGGGCTCGGCAAAGCCGAGCCACCAAATTTATATCAGCTCTCAGAACATGTTTGAGAACGGTGCCTGGAGTACGTGGACGTAGGGCCGGAACGGGGTCGGCTTCCCAACGCATTCCGCAGGGGGCGGTACATTTTGTAGCGCGAAGCGCGAATCAAAATGTACCGCATGCCCGAGGACGCGTTGGGAAGCCGACCCCGTTCCGGTCCGAACATAAGCGTCTACCAGTGCATTTACAAATTCGTAAACTTTTTTCAAAAAAGTGCTTGCGCAGTTCTCGAAACATAGGTTATTATCTTCCTCGTTGAACGCGCGGGTTCAACAAAGCGAACCGCGAATCAACAACATAGCATGTCGGAGTGGCGGAATTGGCAGACGCGCTAGCTTGAGGTGCTAGTGACCGCTTTTTGGTCATGCGGGTTCAAGTCCCGCCTCCGACACCATCGCATTTGAGAAGCCTCTTCGGAGGCTTTTTTGTTACCGATAGACGGTGAGGTTCACGATGGAAACGCTTGAGCGCAATGAGTGGGCGGACGTTGCCCAATTGGTCGAGATCACGAGCGATGCTGTCATTATCTGCGAGCTCGACGGAACCATTTTGCATGTAAATAATCGCTTGCTCGACTTGATGTGCGAGGAGCGTTCCGATGTGATCAACGGGGACGTTAAAGACCTCTTGTACTCGTCGGCTTTTGAACGCGCGACAGAGCATCGGCTTCCTTTTGAGACCAATGGAACAAAGAGCGAGTTGATGCTCAAGTTAAGTGACGGATCGTTTATTCCCGTCCTGGTTTGTGCCGGCTCGGTTACGCCGCCTCGAATCTTTGGCCGCCGTGCGCCGCGCGTTCTGGTGGCACTCCATAGCATCGAAGAACAGTATTCGCACGACCGTCAGCTCAAGCGTGCGCTTTCGGAGCTTAGAGTGGCGAATAAGCGTCTCTCGGGTACATTGTCGGTCATTATGAGCACGGTGGGCTCCGATGAGCTGCCCAGTTTGTTAGATATCGTTTTGAACCAGCTTGTAGGAACGCTCGATGCTTCGGGTGCCGCTATCTATTTTTCTGAGAGCGGCGGTTTTAAGCTTCGCGGTGTCTCCAAGGAGCTGCACGACAGCTACCTGCCCGAGTTTTTGCCGTATGGCGCTGGCATTCCGACGTATGTTCTTCGCGAGTCGCGTGCCTGTCGCTTGTCGATTCAACAGGACCTTGAGGGTGATAGGGCTGCCTCCGGTATGTTCATGGACCTGGACAATCGTTCTAAGCACCTGTTGCGCGTGCAGGATATGCCTCCGTACCGCAGCGAGATCTGTCTTCCCGTTTTTTACGGTACGCAGATCCTTGGCGTGCTGGAAGTTGGTTGGAAGCGCCCTCAGGCACCGCTCGCCTATGACGTTAATGTACTCGAGGTCATTTGCGATTACCTGTCTATCCAGCTGGTCGGCATGGCATCGAGCCTTCGCTCTCGTCGCACGGCCGAGCTTGGCCGCTCGCTCAATGTCTTACGTGATGAGTTGTTTACCTTTCTAGACGATTCCGCCGCGGCTACCCAGGCTATATCGTCCGAGATTTGCAATATGCTCAACTGTCATTTTTGCCCTGTTGAGTATGACGCCAGTCTGGGCTCCTATGTCATAGATTTTGAAGGCGGCAGTCGCGTTGCTTTGCCGGACGATCCCGAGAAACTTTTCTTTTCCACGACGGCGCCAGCGGCACGTTTGGGGGTTGGCTCTGATGGCTTTGAGGCGTCTGTTTTGGGCGGCACGAGTGCCGAGGATCTTAAACACGTCCGTATAACTCGCGTTGACGAATCGATGCCTATGGGAGGCTGGCTTAGGGCGCATGGTCTGCCTTGCCAGGGTCTCTACGTCGACACCGGCATCGAGGCGGGGCGCCCGCGCTCTGAGGGTGATGGCAAACACAGCAACGACGCGATCGTTCCTGCTTCTGTTGCGAAAGGCCCGACGACGCGCGCGCTTCTGCTTCGTGACGGTAGTCAAGAGCCGATTGATGACCTTGAATATGACTACTTGGTGCACTTGGCGCATGACTTTGAACTGATCTACGAGGGCGAATCTCAAAAGCGCGAGGAGCGCCATATCGCTCAGACCCTCCAGATTGGCATGAGAAATTCGCTTGGTGACGTTCCGGGTATCGCGACCGATTCGGTATACCTTTCGGCAACGAATTCGGCGTTGGTCGGTGGCGACTTTTATACGCTCGTCCGTCTTCCCGACGATTGCGCCGTAATGATTCTGGGTGATGTGTCTGGCAAAGGAATCGAGGCGGCGTCGATGTCAGCGCTCGTCAAGACGGCGCTGACGGCCTATGCCTGGGAGGGTGCTGGGCCCGCCCGCATGGCCCGCTCGCTCAATAGCATGCTCATGGGCTTTTCGAGGGTCGAGACGTTTGTGACGGCGTTTATCGCCAAGATCGATCTTAAAGCGGGTCGCGCTACCTATTGCTCTGCGGGACATCCTCCCACTATGGTCATTAGACCGTCGTCGACGCCGCTTGGCGGCGGAGAAACCCGAGGGGGAGAAGTGGAGCTCCTTGGGTGCCAATCGGGCGTGATCGGTGCCTTTGAGAGCATGGTGTACGAGACAGGCGTGTTTACGTTCGCTCCTGGTGACATGCTATTTATGTATACCGACGGAACAATCGAAGCACGTGATCGCTCGGGTGCTTTCTTTGGCGAGCAGCGCCTTCGCGACCTTCTGCTCTCTGTCTCGGGTGAGGGCGTATCGGGAATCTGCGGTAAGGTCTTGGGCGAGCTTGACCGCTTTACCGAGTCGGCGCTGGACGATGACATCGCGCTGGTTTCCCTTGAATTTTTACGAGGTCGATCGTAGACCTCGACGCGTAACGGGCAAAATCTTCGCAGTTACAGATACGTATGCATCGAGCGAGCTCTTTTGGGGAACCATGGTCGTATGAATGAGTGGAATGACATAGCGGTTCTGACGCCACCGGGTGATGTCGACATCGCCTCGGTGTCCGTGCTGCGCCCACGGTTGGATAATCTGATCGACCGGGGCGTGCGCCGTGTTGTCATCAATTGCCAGGCCGTGGGCTTTATCGACTCGACGGGTTTGGCGTTTTTGCTTACACGTGCCAGAGAGCTCATGAGGCGAGAGGGCCTGCTTTCGCTCGTTAACGCCTCCGATGAGGTCATTCGCTTCTTGGAGATTGCCCGACTTGTCGACATCCTTCATGTTGCGGGTCCGGCGCGTGAGTCGATTCCCGCCATTCCGGTGGGAGAGTTGCCACGATGGAGCAAGAGCATCGAAGTGCGGCGAGGCATAGAGAACCTCCCGTATTATCGGCACCGTGTGGCCGAGCTTCTCGAATCGCTTCCCCTGAGGCGTGATGAACGTTATGACGTTGCATTGGCGCTGGGGGAGGCATTGGGTAACGCGTATGACCATGCGGGCGGTGTTGGCTGTATCCTGACGGTTCAGGCCTACGGGGACCGTGTTGTGCTCGAGGTGCTTGATCGGGGCGCTGGCTATTCTATCGATGGGGCGAGCGAGCCGGTGGCATCCGAGGAACGCGGACGTGGTATCAAGCTTATGCGCATGCTCGTCGATAATGTGGAGGTTACCCGTCGCACGGATGGTGCCGGCACACGCGTTCGGATGGTGAAGCTGTTTAGCTCGGCATTGGAATCGTGCGCTTAGCGCCTTGGGTTGACATGATTTCCCTGCGTGAACTTGCTTTGAGCAACTTTTTTGAAAAAAGTACTTGCGTCTTTTGGATAACTCGCGTAAATTAATAACCCGCAAGCGGACATGGCTCAGTTGGTAGAGCACAACCTTGCCAAGGTTGGGGTCGCGGGTTCGAGCCCCGTTGTCCGCTCCATTGCATTTCCGGACCGTTCTTAACGGTCCTTTTTCGGCGAAGTGGCCAAGTGGTAAGGCAGAGGCCTGCAAAGCCTTTACCCCCGGTTCGAATCCGGGCTTCGCCTCCAGGCAACATCCGGGCGCTCCGGCGCCCGTTTTGTTTTACATATGCGGACATGGCTCAGTTGGTAGAGCACAACCTTGCCAAGGTTGGGGTCGCGGGTTCGAGCCCCGTTGTCCGCTCCAAACGCAGCAGCCCGACTACCACGGTAGCCGGGCTTTTTCGTACCCATCGCATGGGCTCGAATTATTTTCAAATTATTCGAAAATAATTCTTGCATTTGCGTGGATCATCCCGTATATTAAATCCTCGCAGGCGGACATGGCTCAGTTGGTAGAGCACAACCTTGCCAAGGTTGGGGTCGCGGGTTCGAGCCCCGTTGTCCGCTCCATTTGGGCGTTTAGCTCAGGGGGAGAGCGCTTCCCTGACACGGAAGAGGTCAGAAGTTCAAATCTTCTAACGCCCACCAAATGTTCACAGTCCAGAGGCTTTGCTTCTGGACTGTTTTGCTATAAGTGCGTATGCCATCAAATTATCGACAACGGTCGCTTTATCACAGTGCAATTGCTGTCCAGCATAATCTGCCATCATTTGCCTTTTGGTTTCGTGGGGAGATGATTATTTTGATCATAACCGTGCATGTCGCCCGCGTTTCCATGGTTGACCCCTGTGCGATCGTCGATCTTGCGCGGATGGCGCCTCATTATGCCGCTCGCGCCCTAGACGATGACCTTCCGCTTTCTGCTCGTCGAGAAGCTGCCGGTGTGGGTGCGCTTCTTCGTGACGTTTTGGGTGTCTACGAGGATGCGCAGCTTGTGCGCTCTTCATTTGGCAAACCTGAACTTGCAGATGCTAATGCCCCCTCCATTTCGATTTCGCATGCCGCCGGTACGGCCGTTCTTGCTGTTTCTGAGGCCGCGCAGTTATCTGGAGGACCTATAGGCGTAGACATTGAGTCGATGGGTGAGGTGTCGCCCTTGGCGGTTAGTCGAATGGCAACCTTCGAGGAGCGTGCATGGATTGACGCTGCGGGCAATCAGCGGGAGCGTTGCCGTCGCATGTGCCGGGTATGGACACGCATCGAAGCCGTTCTCAAAGCGCAGGGGAGCGGTTTTTCGGTTGATCCCGGCAAGGACGGACTGCCCGACGACTGGAACGTTTCGTTCACCGAATACGATGGAAGCGTCATCTCGTGTGCCGCGCACTTCGTGCCCCAAATCGTCCTCAAAGAGCATATCTTTCATGTAGGATAGGGCTGATTGCCAACAGGGGAGACCGTTATGCCGCTAGATGCAAAGAACGATATCAGCGCCCGCATCGAGGATGCCGTCTTTGAGCTTATGGGGACGACACCGGTGCAGGCGATCAAGGTGACCGATGTACTGAGGCTCGCGCACACCTCGAAATCGACGTTTTACCGCTGCTATCGTTCTGTCGACGACGTTGTTAAGCGATTTGAGGACGATCTGCTCCACAATATGCAAGATATTAACGACGTTGCCCTTGAGGCGCGCTTTGGTGACGCTCAGCTCGATCCGACGCCGACGATGATCAAGCGTATGGAGATTCTACAGCGCAATCGTTCGAAGGTGCTCGCGCTCAACAGCGAAAACGGGGACCCCGTGTTCACGCATAAGGCTACGGTTTTCATGCATGAGTATTTTCGCGACCGTCTGCGCTCAACATTTTCTGACGAGACCGATTTTGACCTGTATCTGGCCTTTGCGCTCGCGGGACATCACAACCTTGTCCAGTATTGGCTCGAGGTCCGTCCCGATTTGGAAGCGCGCACCGTTGCTGCCGCGCTCAATCGCATGTTCTATGCGCCGCTGTTTGTCGACGATGCGTCACGCCACTGGCACCCACGCATCCCCGATTTTGAAAAGCCGCTCGGGTGAACGGCTGATTTTTAGGGATGAACGGTTGCGTAGGTTGCGGATTCAGAGCAATTCAGCCCTATGAATTGATTTGAGTATGGCCATTTATCTGCTATTTGGAACTCCTAGCCCCGATGTGTCCCATGTGATGGGACACATCGGGGCTTTTTGTCTCACGCGTCTCGTTTAACCCCTCGTAAACTAAAGCTACGTTCAAAAGAACCACTGCAGTAGTTCAACGTGTGACGGCACAGAAAAGCCGCGAGCGCTCTCTCACCTTCGCTCGCGGCTGGGCTGCGCCATCATTCCGTACACCTTCACATGATTAGGATGTGATATTCAGTGGTTACGCTCGGAAAGAACATGCGCAGCGTCTCGATTGTAGGCGTAGGCTGCACCCCGTTCAAGGATTTTGAGGAGCATCCCGAGACCCAGGGTATTGGCGAGGGCGAGGCGTTTGGCTATGCAGCCCTCGAGGCAATTGCCGATGCCGGTCTTGAGCCCCGCGATATCGACTTTTTCTATCACGGCAGCGCCAATCCGTATCTCGTTGGCGATTGCATTACCCCAAACATGCAGGTTGCCGATTGGTTTGGCGTTCGTGCCAAGGGCTCTGTCCATCATTCCGAGGCTTGCTGCACGGGCTATGTTGCCCTTGAGCAGGCCGTGATGGCAGTCGCCTCCGGTGCCTACGATGTTGTCCTTACGGGTGCCTGTGATTTGGCTTCGACTCTTCCCGTTGAGCATATGCCTTCCCATATTCGTCAGGACTTTACGCTCGACGTCATGATTCCCTCGCTTGATAAGATCTATGACCGCGCTTATGGTCGCCCGCTCGATGGCGCCTTTGGCGTGTCGTTCGACAACTGGATCAACGAGTATTCGATGCAGTACGACCTTACTGCCGATCAGATCGATGACGCCCTGAACGGCCTTACCAAGAGCCTTCGCCGCGGTGCCGTCCTGAACCCCCTTGCCTGGTACGAGACCACAGTCGAGGAGGACGCGAAGGCAGCTGGGTTCGATACCGCCGACGAGTATCTCAAGAGCATGTACAACCCGCGCGTTACGCAGTACCTGCGCGTCACCGGCTTTGAGAAGAAATGCGACGGTGCCGCAGCTGTTGTCGTGATGCCCACGGAGAAGGCCAAGGCCATGGGTGTCCCGTATGCACCTATCGAGGTTCTGGGCACGGGCGCCTCTGCCGTCGAGGCCGGCCTGCTTCACAACGAGCATTGGGCTACCGAGCTTGCCGCCAAGCAGGTCTACGACCTTACCGGCGTGAGCCCCGACGAGGTCGACCTATTTATGTGCAATGACTTCTTCCTGGCTTCCGAGATTGTCTCGGCTGAGGAGTGCGGCTATATTCCGCGCGGCGAGGCTTGGAAGTACGCAATCGATGGCCGCACCGCTTTTGACGGCGATAAGCCCATCAATCCGCACGGTGGCCGTTGCAACTTCGGTCACGCTCATGGCGCATCGGGCATCGCCGATATCGTCGAGGCCGTTAAACAAATGCGCGGCGTCGCCGGTGCCACCCAGATGAAGAAGGTTCCCGAGACGGCTTTCCTGCGCGGTTTTGGTGGTTCTCAGAACGTGCGCTGCCAGATCCTTCGTACCGTCGCCTAAGCGACCGCGGTTTTCGATTTCCCATAAGGAGTATTCTCATGCAACTCAAAGATATGGAGCCCGTGGTCAAGAAGTTCTACACGGGTCTTGAAGATGGCATCTATTGGGCGCGCCAGTGCCCCGAGTGCGGAGCCGTCGAGTTTCCGCCCCACCTTGCCTGCAATGCCTGCGGCTACCACAAGACCGATTGGGTCCAGGTTTCCGGTCACGGCCATCTAATCGATTTTACTCTGCCTGGTCCGCAGAACGACAAGCCCTACCTCAAAGAGTATGGCAAGTACGCCTACGGCGCCGTCGATATTGACGAGGGTTCTCAGTACACCTACGTCATCTACGGCATTACCAAGAAGAAGGCCCCCGAGATTCGCGCCAAGCTCATGGCGGGCGAGACCGTTGGCGTCCATGCCAAGGTTATCGACCGTCCGGGCTACAAAGAGCTTACGTTCGAGCTTGACGACTAGGTTTTCACCCCTGTAACAATTCGATTCCTCTCTTAGGCCACGGCGGGACCCATGTCTCCAGTCCGCCGTGGTCGCCCCTCTTTTTCGATTGAAAGGCACCATCATGAACGAAGAACTCACTCAGCAGATCTGCGATTTTGCCAAGTCCGCTTACAACTATGACGGCGATGTGACCCCCGAGACGACGTTCGAGACCCTGGGCAAGGGCTCGATGAAGATGATCGCGCTGACCTCCATGATCGAGAACGAGCTCGACGCCGAGGTTCCTGTGCGCGAGGTCATGGTCATGAAGACCATCGGCGAGCTTATCGAGCGCACTGCCGAAGAGATGGAGTAGCTGCCATGGACCTGATGCAGACCCTGCGCGAGCAGGCTGCCGCCAAGCCTATGCGCGTTGCTTTTCCCGAGGGCGAAAACGAGACCATGATGCAGGCGGTCGCAAAGATCGCTGCCGAGCATCTTGCCGAATGCGTGCTGGTCGGCGACGGCGGTAAGCTCAAGGAGCTTGCCGATGAGCGTGGCATCTCCCTTGACGGCATCGAGATTGTCGATGTGACCGACGAGGAGGCGAACGCCGCCTGCTGTGAGCGCTACCTTTCTCATCCGGATTGCAAGTTTAAGCCCAAGGGCGCTGCGCGCCGTATGACGCGTCCGCTTGAGCGCGCCCTGATTTTGCAGGTGCTCGGCGATGTCGACGTTATGTTCGCCGGTATCGATAACGCCACGGGCGATATTATCCTGGCGGGTCAGACCATCGTCGGCCTTGCCGACGGGGTGGACACCGTGAGCTCGTGCGGTATCGCCGACATTCCCAACTGGAACGGCGGCGAAGGCGGCCTTTTGGCTTTTGGCGATTCCGCCGTTTGCGTTGACCCTACGAGCGAGGAGCTTGCCTCGATCGCGATTTCGTCGAGCGAAACGGTGCGCTCACTGACCGGATGGGATATCCGTTGCGCGCTGCTTTCGCATTCGACTGACGGTTCGATGGACAATGAGCTTGTCGAAAAGGTGCGTCGTGCTCGCGAGATTGCCAACGATCGCCGTCCCGACCTGGCCATCGACGGTGAGTTCCAGTTTGATTCGGCGATTAACCCCAAGGTTGCGGCCAAGAAGGTACGTCGTGAGTCCGCTGTTGCGGGCCAAGCCAACGTGGTCATCTGGCCCGATATCAACGTGGGCAATATCGGCGTCAAGATCATCCAGAATCTGACCGGCGCCAATGCCTACGGCCCCATGCTTCAGGGCTTCAAGAAGATTGTGTGCGATTGCTCGCGCTCTGCGCCCGTCGATGAGATCGTCGGCAACGTGGTGATGAGCTGCGTGCGCGCCCAGGCGCTTAAGGAGGCTTAAGGTATGTCCGATAAAAAGACTCCCTGGCGCGTTCTGGTAATCAACCCGGGTTCCACTTCCACGAAGGTGGGCGTTTTTGAGGGCGATGAGTGCAAGCTCAGCAAGAACGTTGCGCACGATGCGAAGGACCTTGCCCAGTTCGATGGGGTTTCGGCTCAGATGCCGTATCGCTGCGATCTGATTCTTGGAGCACTGGGGGAGGCGGGCCTAAAGCTCGAGGACTTTGATGCATTTGTCGGTCGCGGCGGTGGCTTGCTTTCGCTGCCCGGTGGTACGTATGCCATCAATGAGGTCATGCTCGAGCATGCTCGCGTTGGCGCAAATGGCATTCAGCATCCGGCACAGCTGGGTCCCCAGATTGCCCATGAGTTCGCCTCAAAGACGGGAAAGCCCTCTTTTGTGGTGAATCCTCCCGATACCGACGAGCTGTGCGACCTCGCACGTATGACGGGCATTAAGGGCGTGTATCGAAACGTGCACCTGCACGCCCTTAATCTCAAAGAGACCGCCATCCGCCATGCGGCAACGCTCGGTCGCCCCTATGATGAGTGCAACTTCATCGTTTGCCATATCGGCGGCGGCATCTCTATCTCGGCTCATCTTAAGGGCAAGATGGTAGACGGCAACGACATCGTCGGCGGCGAGGGTCCCATGGCGCCGACGCGCTGCGGATCGGTTCCCGCGATCGAGGTCGCAAAGTACACTGCGGAGCACGGTCTTGATGTCGCCCGCGCCCATTGCATGAAGACCGGCGGCTTTGTCGATCTTTTGGGTACCTCCGATGCCATCGAGGTGTGCGATCGTGCCGCTGCGGGCGATAAGGCCGCAGCTCGCGCCTGGGATGCAATGATCTACCAAATCTGCAAGTGGATTGGTGAGATGGCTTGCGTGCTGAAGGGTGACGTCGACGGCATCTTGCTCGGAGGCGGCATGGTCCACAGCAAAGAGCTCGTTGCCTCGATTGAGGAGTGCTGCTCTTGGATCGCCCCCGTATCGGCTTATCCCGGCGAGTTTGAACTCGAGGCGATGGCGTCTGGCGCCTGCCGCGTGCTCGATGGCATCGAGGAAGCGCTCGTGTACAGCGGAGAGCCCGTGTTCACCGGATTCAACGACTGATAGTGCTGTGTTTGGGGCGTCCGATGGTGATGTCCGGACGCCCAGACCCTTTTTCTAAGTGTAAGGATGGATCATGGATAAAACCAAGATCAAGTACCTGGTGGGCATTTATGCTGCCGCCATGTGCATTATGGGCATGTTGGTGCCCGTCCCCATCGTGGCCTCTGTTGCGGCGGCGTTTCCCAACGAAATCATCGCTGCCGTCCAGATGATCATCGGCATCATCCCGTTGATGATGGCGCTGTCCGCCATGCTCGTCTCTTCACAGCTCGCCTCTCGCGTGTCCAAGAAGAAGACGACGCTTGTCGGTCACGTTATCGTGATGCTGGCAGGCGCCTCGGTGCTGGTGTTCCACGACTCACTCGGCCAGGTCTTAGCGGCTTCTGCTGTTATGGGCCTTGGTCTCGGCGCCGTGCAGAATTCAACAGACGCTCTTATCGCGGATTACTTTGGTGGAAAGCAGCGCTCGTTTGTCATGGGCATCTACTCCACTTTTGTTGCACTGGGCGGCATTATCTGGACGATGGTTTCCGGCATCTTGGGTTCTGCCGAGTGGTTCCACAGCTATGCGGCCTATTTCATCATGATCGTGTTTATCGTCATTGAGGCCGTCTGCCTGCCCGAGGGCCATCTGGAGCCCAAGCGTAAAGTCAACGTGTTTGCCAACATGCCCAAAGAGGTCGCAATTATCACGCTCATGAGCTTTGTGTTCGTGCTCACGTTCCAGCTCTTTAGCTCCAATGTCTCGCTGCTTGTCGTGGGTCGCGGCTTTGGCGGTACCGTGGAGGCCGGTCTTGCCTCTACCGTTATGACCGTTGCCGGTATTGCAGCTGGTCTTTTGGTCGGTCCACTGTTTGCCAAGTTTAAGAACCTGGCTATGCCGATTGCGTGGGGCGTGACGCTCGTTGGCCTGGGCCTCACGCTGGTCGCGCCCGCCTTTATGGTGCTGTGCGTTGCGGGCTTTGTCGTTGCGTTGGGCAAGGAGACATACGTGCCGCTGGAGGGCAATTTTGCCGCCGGCAACTCTGCCCCCGAGGGACGTGCGTTTAACCTCGCCATTGGCATGGCAGGCATCAACTTTGGCATGGCACTGTCTCCCATTGTGTTCGAGGCCGTGACGTCGCCGTTTGGTGCAACGATCGACCAGAAGTTCGTCGCTGGCATGATCGTGTGTGCGGCTTGTGTCGTCTTTGGCGCCATTAAGTATCGCAAACTGACTCCGGCGCAGCTCGCCGAGGCCGAAAAGATGGCCGCTCAGGGCGAAGCGGAGTAGTTGCTTTTGGCAGTTGCCGCATCGCATCTGTAGCTTTAACGGGGCCGCCGACAAATGCCGGCGGCCCTCTTTTTATCAATTGTTCTGAAAGGATTTAGGCCATGAAGCTCCCTGTCGGCCGCGTCATCGGCATTCTCAATGGCTTCTTTAACCCCTTGTTGCTCTGTGCATTTCTCCCCATTATCGAAGGGGCACCCGGTTTGGACCTGAGGAGTCCCACGGGTTTTTGGGGACAGCTCGTGGTCGCCACAGTGATCGCCGAGGTATTGAGCGCGCTTCCGCTGTTTGGAAAGACGGTTGGCATGTGCCTGGACTTTTTTGGTTTTGATCAGGGGAGTGCATCACACAAGATCGCCGGTACGGTCATCGGTGCCACGCTCCTTTTTATGGTGATCGGTTTTGGCGAGATTGCCTTCCAGGGAGGATTCGGAACGATTGAAGGCCATACGTTCTTTGCGCGCTGGGCAGGCCTTGTCACAAAGGGGTGGGCCTTCGTGGTTATCGCCGGTGTGCTGCTCGATCCCTTTACAGCGGCTCTCGGTCGCATGATAGCTCGCGAAGAGAAGAAATAGCTCCTCGCATATCGAATGCCGGCGGACGGGGCGCCGGGGCTGTAGTCTTCCGAGCGTTTGCAGTCCTGTCGCTCCGTCCGCCGGCATTCGACCGCAACATGTTGGTCAAGCATAATCTTTTGGATTCTTTTGGCGCGAGCAGCTTGGTTTTGGTGCTATTTGACGGCGGCACGATTGAGGGGGTTTCAAAACTGCTGTGCAGGTAGTTGGGTTGATAACGTTTTAGCAGCCTGCCAAGAGGTCTTCATTTATAATGCGTCTGCAAATTGACCAATTGCTTTGACCTGCTGAAACACTATATGTTGTGTTTGACCTAAAAAAAGAATACAGGATATAGATGCCTCTTTGTCGTATGATAGATGTCGGACAGAGAACGAGAACCTTATTCGCCCCATTTGGATAGATCTTTGAGCCCCTTGATTGGCTGCGAGGATTGTCCGCATGAGGGCCTATGGTTATCGAGAACACAGATTGCGCGACGGCGCCGCAAGACAGGGGCACGCCCTGCCGGGCATCGTTTGGCTCTGAAGCGCAATGAGACTACGACGCGAAAGAGGCAAGAGGATGAAGATCATCAAGCGCAGCGGCACCGAGGTTGTCTTTGACATCGATAAGATCGTCAATGCCATCCGCGCCGCAAACTTGGAGGTCGAGGAGAGCTCTCGTCTTACCGACCGCCAGGTGGTTTACGCGGCACAAAACGTCGCCGAGGCATGCGAGAACGCGGGCCACACCGTGTCGGTCGAGGAGATTCAGGATCTGGTCGAGGACGAGATCATGCGTCTCGACTGCTACGAGGTTGCCCGCCACTACATCATCTATCGCTATGTTCAGAGCCTGAAGCGCCAGAAGAACACGACCGACGACAAGATTCTGTCGCTGATCGAGTGCAACAACGAAGAGGTCAAGCAGGAGAACTCCAACAAGAACCCGACCGTCAATTCCGTTCAGCGTGACTACATGGCCGGCGAGATCTCCAAGGACCTGACTCAGCGTGTGCTGCTGCCCCAAGAGATCGTGGATGCCCATAATGAGGGCCTGATTCATTTCCACGATTCGGATTACTTTGCCCAGCACATGCACAACTGCGATCTGGTGAACCTGGAGGACATGCTCCAGAACGGCACTGTTATCTCGGGTACGCTGATTGAGAAGCCGCACAGCTTCTCGACCGCCTGCAACATCGCGACGCAGATCATCGCTCAGGTTGCTTCCTCCCAGTACGGTGGCCAGTCGATTTCGCTGACCCATCTTGCCCCGTTCGTCGAGGTGAGCCGTCAAAAGATTCGCGGCGAGGTCGCCCGCGAGCTCGAGGAGCTCGGCGTTTCCGCATCTCCCGAAAAGGTCCGCGAGGTTGTTGAGGACCGCCTGCGTGACGAGATTCGTCGCGGCGTCCAGACGATTCAGTATCAGGTCGTGACGCTTATGACCACGAACGGCCAGGCGCCGTTCGTGACGGTCTTCATGTATCTTAACGAGGCCCGTACGCCTCAGGAGAAGCACGACCTTGCCATGATCGTGGAGGAGACGCTTCGCCAGCGCTACGAGGGCGTTAAGAACGAGGCCGGCGTGTGGATTACCCCGGCATTCCCCAAGCTCATCTATGTACTCGAGGACGATAACGTTCACGAGAATTCCCCGTACTTCTACCTGACCCAGCTGGCCGCTAAGTGCACCGCCAAGCGCATGGTGCCCGACTACATCTCCGAGAAGAAGATGCGCGAGCTCAAGCTGTCGAAGGGTGAGACCGCGGGCAACGGCGACTGCTATACCTGCATGGGCTGCCGCAGCTTCCTGACGCCTGACCGCTCCGGTAACGGATTTAACAACGTGGCCAACGCGCTGAACTATGACCCGAACAAGCCCAAGTACTACGGTCGCTTTAACCAGGGCGTTGTGACCATCAACCTGCCCGATGTCGCGCTGAGCTCGCATCAGGACATGGACAAGTTCTGGAAGATCTTCGACGAGCGCCTTGAGCTATGCCACCGCGCCCTACTGTGCCGTCATGAGCGTCTGATGGGTACGCTTTCGGATGCCGCACCGATTCTTTGGCAGTACGGTGCCCTCGCCCGCCTGAAGAAGGGCGAGACGATCGACAAGCTGCTCGTGGGCGGTTACTCCACCATTAGTCTGGGTTATGCCGGCCTGTATGAGTGCGTCAAGTACATGACGGGCCACAGCCACACCGAGAAGGAGGGCACGCCCTTTGCCATGGCCGTCATGCAGCGCATGAACGACAAGTGCGCGGAGTGGAAGGCCGAAAGCGATATTGACTTCTCGCTGTACGGTACCCCGCTTGAGTCGACGACCTACAAGTTCGCCAAGTGCCTGCAGCGTCGTTTTGGCATCATCCCGGGCGTGACGGACAAGGGCTACATCACCAACAGCTACCACGTCCACGTGTCCGAGGAGATCGACGCATTCGACAAGCTCAAGTTCGAGGGTATGTTCCAGCAGCTTTCGCCGGGCGGCGCCATCTCCTACGTCGAAGTTCCCAACATGCAGGACAACCTCAAGGCTGTCATTCGCGTGATGCAGTACATCTACGACAACATCATGTACGCCGAGCTCAACACCAAGAGCGATTATTGCCAGGTGTGCGGTTACGACGGCGAGATCAAGATTGTCGAGGATGACGGCAAGCTGGTGTGGGAGTGCCCCAATTGCGGCAATCGTGACCAGGAGAAGATGAATGTCGCCCGTCGCACGTGCGGTTACATCGGTACCCAATTCTGGAACCAGGGCCGAACCGAGGAGATCCGCGACCGCGTGCTGCATCTCTAATAACCATCCCAGGCCGCCCCGTAGCGAGGCCCCGGACCTTTACTCGCTATTTCGGACAGTCCTGGCTCACGACGGAGGCGCCACTGGCGCCTCCTGTTCGTGCGGAACTCATATCGAGCAAAGGTCCGGGGCCTCGCTACGGGGCGGCCAAGTTGACGTAGCTGAGATGCAGCATGCGGTCTGCTCGCTCCTCGAAGTTCTTAGTGGAAATGAGTTGACTTGCAGCAACGCTTTGCTTGCGATGACGGTTGAGCTGCAACGAAGTATTTATTGGACCTCGAACCCTATACTCGATGTTCGCTTCGTTCATTGAGTTGCCCTTTGCATGAGGCCGGGACATATCGTCCCGCCCGCAGTTTCGCAGGCCGAAGGCCGAGAATGTTTGAGGACGGGATGATATGTCCCGGCCTCCCGGGAGAGTTACCTATGAACTACGCGAACATAAAGTATTTCGACATTGCTGATGGGGAAGGCGTTCGTACTTCTCTGTTTGTGAGTGGGTGTCGTCGTGGGTGCAAGAATTGCTTTAACTCTGTTGCGTGGGACTTTGCTGCGGGCGAGCCCTTTGATCGTGCCGTCGAGGACAAGATTATCGAGAGCCTCGATCATCCCTTTATTGACGGCCTGACGATTCTGGGCGGAGAGCCCATGGAGCCCGAGAACCAGGCGGGGCTCGTTGAGTTTGTCGAGCGTGTTCGTGCCGCTTATCCTGCGGGGTCAGGAAAGACCATTTGGTGTTTTACCGGCGACGTGCTCGAGGAGCTTATGCCGGGTGGTCGTCACCATACTGAGGTGACGGACCGTATCCTTGCCTGCCTCGACATGTTGGTGGATGGCCCGTTTGTTCAGGATCTTTATGATATCTCGTTGCGCTTTAGGGGCTCGAGTAACCAGCGCGTGATTGATATGAACGCTACGCGCGACCGCGCTGTGCGTGAGGGCGTTGCGCTTTGTGATGCGGTTGAACTTTGGCGTGATGATCCGGTCTATTCGACCCATACTATGTAGCTTGTGGTCGATGCCGAAGAGCGTGGTACCATAGTGCGAACGTGAAATCGGAAAAGTGAGGCCCAGATGGTCGATCAGGAAAAAGTCGAGGCCGCCATTAAGCTGTTGCTTGAGGGCATAGGCGAGGACCCAACTCGTGAGGGCCTGCTGGAGACCCCGGCGCGCGTTGCCCGTATGTATGGTGAAATCGCCGGCGGCATGGACCAGAGTGCCGAGGAGCACCTGTCCAAAACCTTTGCCGTCGCTTCGAACGATTTGGTTATCGAGCGCGACATTACGTTCTACTCGCTGTGCGAACATCATCTGCTGCCGTTTTATGGCAAGGCCGCCATTGGTTATATCCCTAACGGTCGGGTGGCTGGGCTTTCCAAGCTCGCCCGCACGGTTGAGGTTTATGCCCGCCGTCTTCAGCTGCAGGAGCAACTGTGCACACAGGTTGCCGATGCCCTCATGGATTATCTCGCTCCCCAGGGAGCGATTGTGTTGATGGAGGCCGAGCATATGTGCATGACGATGCGTGGCGTGCAAAAGCCCGGCACCAAGACCGTGACGCTTGCTCGCCGCGGCGTCTTTGAGACCGATCCCGCGCTCGAGGAGCGTTTCTTTAGGATGCTGGGCCGCTAACCATGAGAGTCGTCAACGACTTTACATCGAAGACCGATGAGGGGACGTCGCGTCGCGGCTTTATGGCTTCGGGCCTGGCCCCCTTTGGTGCCATGCCTCGCATTGATTACATTTGTGCCAACGGGCTGTTTCGGCGGCACCTGGGCAACATCGTACAGTTGGAATCGGGGCGCATCTTCTGCCGCCACGGTATTGACCATCTGCTCGATGTCGCTCGCATTATGTGGATCAAGAATCTCGAGGAGCAGCTCGAATTTGACCGCGAGGTCATCTACGCCACGGCACTTCTTCACGATATCGGCAAAGATGAACAGTATGAATCGGGTATATCCCATGATGTTGCAAGCGAACGCGTCGCTGATGCGATTCTCGGCGGCATGCCCGATGACGTGGCGTTTGAGCCGGCCGATGCCGCAGCCATTAAGACGGCCATTCTGGGCCATCGAAAGCTGCGCGTGAACAGCCAACCGCTTGAGCGTCTGCTCTATGCAGCCGACAAAGCGTCGCGTGCCTGCTTTGCATGCCCCGCGCGCAACGCTTGCAACTGGAGCGATGATAAAAAGAACCTGTCGATTCGCGTGTAGTTAGTTTGTGCGGTCGGGGTTCTAAACGAAGGAGACGATCGCGTTGAGTAATAAGAAACTGCCCGAGAATGCAACCAAGACTGAAGGTGCTGAGCTCGCCCGCCGTGGAAGGGGCGAAATATCCACCGCAACGGCGGTGCCTCACGTGAGCTATGACGATCTGCGCCATGCCGATCGCATTGTCATTGACGGCCTTGAGGTTTTTGCCAACCATGGCGTGTATCCCGAGGAGAATGCGCTGGGTCAGAAGTTCATCGTTTCTCTGGTGCTCTATGCCGACCTGCGCGCGGCGGGGGAGCACGATAACCTGGATGCCTCGATTGACTACGGCTCGGTGTGCCACGATGTCGATGGCTATCTGCGCGAGCATACGTTTAAGCTCATCGAGGCGGCAGCCGAGGGGACAGCCCAGATGCTGCTGCGCCGTTATCCCTCGCTGCTTGGTGTGCGCATAAAGCTCGATAAGCCGTGGGCTCCTGTTGGCCTGCCTCTGGCAAGCTGCGGCGTCGAGATCGAGCGCGTGCGCTAGTCGACGCTAGAGCTTGTTGAGGGGTGGCTGCTTGAGCCGCTGCGACAGAGCTTTATTGTTGGGGCAGTACGTGTCGAGCAGGGTGTGAAACCGCCGATTGTGGCTTGGCTCGAGCAAGTGGACAAGCTCGTGGGCGACAACCATGTCGAGGCATTCGACGGGGTAGGCGGCGAGCTCGCGCGCGATGCGAATGGCGCCGGTTTTGGGTGTGCAGGAGCCCCAGCGCGTCTTCATGCTGCGCACGGAAACGCGGGAAACGGCGACACCCATTGCGATTTCGTATGCGTGCACCATATCGCGCAGCGCCGATGTGACCTCGGACGTATAAAGCTGGTCGATGTGGGCTTGGAACTCATCGGACGTTAGGCCGTCGAGGGCCGTGCACTGCTTTGCCTGCGCGCGCCCACTTGGCTCATCGGTACCCATAAAACTTGCGAAGGTGGCCTGTTTGGGTCGCGGTGCGGGTGATGCAAAGTTGTGATCGAGTGCATCCTGTACCGTGATGGGCTTGCCCCAAAGCGCAATGATGGACGAGGGACTGAGCGGCTCTCGCGCTGTCGCCTGACGTTGCTCACGTTGGGCAAGTCGGCTGATAATCCAGGCGCTGTTGCGCTTCACAAACGCTTCGATGCGCTCGCGGCTGGTGCCGAGCGGCGCGCTGGCGTGGACCTCACCGCTCGATGTGACGCGTAGGTTAAAGTTCTTGACGCGCTTTTTGGTAACGACGACGGGGATGAGCGTTCCATCCGGTCGGGGTACGGAAATCGTAAATTGCTGCGTCAAATGTGATCCTTCAGATTGGGGACGGGTCGGCATGTCGACCGCTCGGCATGCCGACCCGCTCAAGGGATGTGAAATTAATAACGCTCAAAGAAGGCAAGCGCGTTGTCGCTGCAGAGCTTTTGCATCACGGTCTTGCCAAAATGCTTGGAGAGCATGTTCTGGAACTCGGGCATCATACTGGCATCGGAGAGGAAAGCGGGCACCGTGGCACCGTCCCAGTCGCCGCCGAGCGCGATGACGTCCTCGCCGCCCAGGTCGAGCCAGTGCTCGATATGTGCCGCTAGCTGGTCGAAGGTGACGTCTGCGGCGGTTTTGTCGGTTGCGTCGTTGGAAAGGAACTCGCTGCAGTAGTTGAGGCCGACGATGCCACCCATGTCGCGAATGGTGCGGAACTGGTCGTCGGTGAGGTTGCGCTTGACGCCGCAAACCGCACGGGAGTTGGAGTGACTGGCGACGAAGGGGCGCGTGGCGTGGGCGACAACCTCGTCAAAGCACTCGTCGTTGAGGTGAGAGACGTCGAGTACCATGCCGGCGTGCTCCATCTGCGTAAGGGCCTCGATGCCGGCGGCGGTGAGGCCGGCGTGGGTGTCGTGGCCGCTCGCGAGCGGCCCCTGCGCGTTCCAGCTGAGTGATGACATGAGTACGCCCAGGCTCTTGAGTACCTCGATCAGCGCGGGGTCCTCGGCAAAGAACGTGGCGTTTTCGATGGTGTGGATGCAGGCGGCCTTGCCGTCTTTGAGCGCAGGGCGAATGTCTGCCGCGCTGCGTACGTTGACCATGCGGTCGTGGTTAAGCATTGCCTGGCCGCTCATGTGCGCCATGATCTGCGCCTGGAAGCGCGCGGCGTGGGCGGTGGGAATCTCGTCGGGGACAAACGTGGCGAAGCACTGTGCCCACGGCGTGTTGCCGATCTTTGCGAGCGAGATGGCGCAGGCGTTGCCCTCGATGAGGTCGAAATCTTGCGGATGCGTTTCGTCGCCGGGGAAATAGCCGTCGGTACCGGCGGTAAAGCGCAGGTCGAGATCGAGCGTGGCCCAGCCGATGCGGTCAGCGGTGTCGCAGTGTAGGTCAAATACGGGATATGCCATGGTTCCTCCGGTTGCAGCGTTTCTTTGCAAACTGTCTTTGAATTGTATGACTAGGGTATAGTTAGCGCCATATGTTCATGGCGGCCCGCGTTGTGCGCCGCCCTTATCACGGAGGTTACCATGTCCAACCAGGGCAAGAAGGTCAAGACCCATTATCGCGGCACGCTCGACGACGGCACGCAGTTCGATAGCTCCTACGATCGCGGCGAGCCGCTGGAGTTCACCTGCGGCGCCGGTCAGATGATCAAGGGCTTCGACGCCGCTGTTGTCGACATGCAGGTGGGCGAGAAGAAGACCGTGCACATTCCCGCTGCCGATGCCTACGGCGAGCACAACCCCGAGATGGTCCTGACCTTCCCGGCTGAGCAGGTCCCCAATATCGAGCAGATCGAGAAGGGCATGAAGCTCTTCCTGTCCACGCCGAGCGGCATGCCCGTCCCCGCCGTGGTCATCGACGTGACGCCCGAGGCCGTGACGCTCGACGCCAACCACGAGCTGGCCGGCAAGGACCTCAACTTTGATATCGAGCTCGTCGAGGTCGAGGGCTAGAGCATGCCTGAACGCTTGGTTTCGACGACATGCTTGGGAAATCTCAACGATCCGTCCTATGAACTCCTGCTTCGCCGGAAGCTGGGCGGCGTCTTTGAAGTTGACGAGCTGCTGCTCGATTGGGACCAAGCTGATGTATGCGCGTTTGTGGGCGTGACGGAGCTGGGGCGCACGATCGATGTTCGGCTGGATACTGCCGACGGCGGTCGTCTTGCCGATGGCGACGTGCTCGCCATTGACCGTTCGGGCGTGGTGTCCGTGGCGGTTGTCGTGCGCCTGCGCAGCGCCGAGGTTTATTTGGTCGAAGTCGACCGCATGGATCCGATTGCGCTCGCGCATGCATGCTGGGAGATCGGCAACATGCATGCGCCGCTCTTCCGGGGCGACTCGGACGAGCATACCGTGCGCATGTATACGCCGGTGCAGCCGGTTTTGGGCCGTATGCTTCGCGGTGTCGAGGGAGCTCGAATCTCGATCGTTTCGCACGAGCTCGATGCGGGCCGACGCTTTGCGTCGAGCGCGGCCGATGTTGTCGTGAGCATGGCTCCGGACTTTACCATCGTTAAAAAGACGCGCGACTAAGCGCGCGTATGCGCAAGACGGGCTTTGAGGGGTGACCGATCAAGGTCCGTCTTGCTGTTGATAGGAGGCTTTGGGGGAAGCATATGGGTCTTGAGGGAATCAAGCTGATTGCATGCGATTTGGACGGCACGTTGCTGCATCCGGGGGAGCGCGAGCCGCGTTCCGAGGCCTTTGAGCTTATCGATGAGCTGCATCGTCGCGGTATCGTGTTTATGCCGGCGAGCGGCCGTCAATATGCGAGCCTGCGCTACCTGTTTGCCCCGGTGGCCGATGAACTCGCCTATGTATGCGAAAACGGAGCCCTGGTCATGAGCGAGGGGCGTGCCGTGGTCAAGCGTTCTATGGAGCGTGGCCTGGCCATGGATATCGCGAATGCCGTGGTTGCGTACCCCCATGCCGACGTGACCCTTTCGTGTGAGGGGCACCTCTACAGCATGAGCGGCAACGATGCGTTTGTCGATCACCTGCGTTATGAGGTCCATTGTGATGTGGCGGTAGTTGACCGTCCCGAAGACATTGACGAGGATGTCATTAAGATTGCCTTCCAGACGCCCGAGGCGGAGCAGCCGGCGGCGCTGGAGTATTTTGTGCGTCGCTTTAGCGACCGGGTCGATGTGATGACGTCGGGAACCGAATGGACCGACTTTATCGGCTTTGATTCGGGCAAGGGGTCCGCGCTTGCCGATTATGGTTGTGCGCTGGGGATCTCACCTAACGAAATGATGGCGTTTGGCGATAACGAAAACGACCGCGACATGCTCAACGTAGTGGGCCATCCCTATCTAATGGAGAGCTGCAATCCCTCTATGCGTGGCATCAACGACCGCGTCCGTTACGTACGCACGGTCGAAGAGGAGCTGCGTCGCCTGCTCGCCGAGTAGATATTTGGGACATGCCTAGAAATGTACTGTTTGCTGTAGCGGATGGGCAAGTAGATTTGCAGGCATGTCCCAAAGGCTACTGGCAGTCGGGGCAGAGTCCCTCAAAGATGGTGTAGTGCGAGCTGACGCTCCATCCGATTTGTTCGGATGCCCTGGCGTCGAGCTGGGCGTCGAAGGGGAGTGGCACGTCGATGACGCGGCTGCACGAGGTGCAGATGATATGTGCGTGCGGCTCGATGGTGCGATCGAAGCGGCTGCCGCCCGGCGTCTTAATAGAGAGAATCTCCCCTGCGTCGGCTAAGAGATTGAGGTTGCGGTAGACCGTGCCGCGGCTGATCTTGTCATCCTGTTCGCGTACGGCGTTGTAGATTTCGTCGGCGGTGGGATGGTTATAGCTTTGGCGCACAGCGTCAAGAACCAGCTTTCGCTGCCTGGTATTCCTTCTTTGCACCGCCATGCGCCTCGCCTCTTTTCTATCAACGGTTGTAGGTAAATGATACCGTATTTAGCACACAATACTAATAACGAGGAATGAAACCGTCTTCATTGGCAAGTGGGGCTCGGGCCTGGGCGTCTACGAGGCGAAAACGCGTTCCCATGCGCTCGTAGGAGGCGTGAAGCGCCTCGAGTTGAGACACGATGTTTGTCGGCGTGCCTTGTAGCTCCATCTCAACCGAGCCGTCTTCCATATTGCGCACCCAGCCGGTGAGGGAGCGCGCCTGCGCGAGGTTGGTGTTGGTGAAGCGGAAACCGACGCCCTGGACCTGCCCTTCCCACCGCAGGAAATAGCGCTGCGGGGCGTCTTGAGTGGCCTCGTCACTTGCGAGCACGGTGAGCCTACGGCGCAGCTCGAGCTCGACGCCAGAAGGCTTTTGGGGTTCGCGGCTGCCGCCGGCGACGCCCGAGAAAAGCTTGTCGAAAAAACCCATCGCTATGCCTGCTTGCCTGCGTCGGCCGGGAAGGCGATACCCGCCTGCTGACGCACGGCATCCATGATACGCAGCGACACGAGCGTGACATCGCGGTAGTGGCCGAGCTCGTGGCGTCCCGCCGGGGTCTCCCAAATCTCTTCCTTAACGTTATCGATGCCGCCGATGGCGCTGATAAAGTCTGTGAGTTCGTATTCCATAGTGTTGCTCGATTTGGGAAGGTCGAGCACGCGGCTGTTGTCGCCCTGTTCGCGCGGTGCCTCGGTCGCCGAGCCGCGTACGACGTCGCCGCGATAGTCGATGCGGACGTTGCGGGGCGTGGACAGATGGTCGATCTGGATAGTGCCACGCTCGCCTTCGATCTGCGAGGGCAGCAGGTCATTCGTAATTTTGGAGTGCGCAAGCTCGACGGAGATACGGCCACCGCCGTAGCTGGCGAGGATGGAACCGCAGCCGTCGATGGGGCCGTGCGTGAGCTCTTGCGTTGAGGGGTCAAGCAGCGTGGTCATGCTGGTGAGACCGGAGGGCATGCCGAAGATCTCGACCATGGGCTCGACGGTGTAGACGCCGATGTCCATGAGGGAGCCCGAGGCCATGTGGCAGTCGAAGATATTGGTGGCGCGCCCCGCGAGAACCTCGTTGTAGCGCGAAGAATACTTGCCAAAGCGCAACGATGCACGACGAATGGGCGCAATCTCGCCCAGGGCGTCCTCGATGGCGTGGAAGGCGGGGTCATGGAGCGGGCGCATGGCCTCGAGGGCTACGACGCCCGCCGCCTCGGCTGCGCGAAAGACCTCGAACGCCTGCGCCTCGGTGGCACAAAAAGGCTTTTCGACGATGACGTGCTTGCCGCCTGCGATACAGGCGAGCGCCTGCTCGTAGTGGAGCGCATTGGGGCTGCCGATGTAGACGGCATCGACGTCGGCGGCTGCCGCAAGCTCATCGAGTGAAGTAAAGTTTCGCTCGCCACCGCGCTCGGCGGTAAAGGCGGCACCGCGATTGGCATCGCGTGAAAGCGTGCCCACAAACGCGGCTTGGTCGTTGGCGTTGACGACTTGGATAAAGTCGTCGGTGATCATGGATGTGCCGATGGTCGCGATGCGCAGCATACGTCCCCCTTGCGTTGTTTGGTCTACAGGATGAGTGTAGCGCGTGGGGATATAAAGCTGCGCGAAAACGCTATTACAGGTCGCTCTCGTTAAAGCCGGCGTCGATATCGAGGTTGCTGCCGTCGGCCGCCGTGGTGGCGAGCTCATCGCAGCGCTCGTTGAGCTCGTGACCGGCGTGACCCTTAACCCAGATGAAATCAACCTTGTGCTTGCTTTTGGCGGTGAGTAGGCGCTCCCACAGGTCGCGGTTCTTGACGGGTTGCTTGTTGGCGGTTTTCCATCCGCGCTTTTTCCAGCCGTCGATCCAGTGCTTGTTAAAGGCGTTGACGACATACTGCGAATCGGAATGGACTTCGACCTCGCAAGGGCGGTTGAGCGCCTCGAGCGCCACGATGACCGCCATGAGTTCCATGCGGTTGTTGGTGGTCTTGGCATAGCCGCGCGAAAGCTCGGAGGTGAAGGTCTTGCCGGCGGGGTTGGTGTATTTGAGCACGACGCCGTAGCCGCCGCGTCCCGGATTTGATCGGGCCGAGCCGTCGGTATAGATGATGACCTTCACGGGCTTCCTTTCGTTGAGTGCATTTCGTGTGAGTGACCATTGTAGCGCCATGCCCGCCGGGGGCCAGCAATCTACGATTTCTACCCCGTCTTCCGACTGTTAGTTGGCATGGATGATGCGGTTGAGCTCGTCGAGGTATTGCTGCAAGAGGAGAGAGGGCTTGCGCTCGTCGTGCATGATGTAGCCAACGTGCATCGTTGGGGCGTCTGCTAGCGGGATCGATGCCATGCCCCATTGCATTTCATTGGAGAGGACACCGGTCGACAGGGTGTAACCGTTCGACGTGATAAGTAAGTTAGTAAGTGTTCCGCGGTCCGAGATTCGTATGTTGCGGTCGCAAGGGATATAGCTAAAAGGTTCCTCGGCGTAATAGAAGGAGTTTGAGGTTCCCTGCTCAAAGCTGTAGCGCGTATAGGGCGTGAGGTCGGCAAGGGACAGCTGCGGGCGGCGTGCGAGCGGGTGGCGCTCGCTAACGAAGACGTGGACCGTCGCGTCGAATAGGGGATGGAAGCTTGCGCGGGCATCGGCGAAGGCCTTCTGCAGAACGCGGGCGTTAAAGTCATCCAGATACAGAATGCCGATATCGCTGCGAAACGCACGGACGTCATCGATGATCTGCGATGTGGTGGTCTCGCGCATGATGAACTCGAACTTGCTGTCGCGGCAGCGCTCGACTACGTTGACAAAGGCCTCGACCGAAAAGGCGTAGTGCTGGGCGGAAATGGCGAGGCGGGCTTGCGGGGTGCCACCGTCCTCGTAGCGTGCCTCGAGCATGTCGGCCTGCTCTACGACCTGGCGCGCATAGCCCAAAAGCTCGGTGCCGTCGTTGGTGAGCGTGACGCCGCGGCTGGAGCGCGTAAAGATCTCCAGATGGAGCTCTTGTTCTAGGCTTTTGACGGCGTTTGAGATGTTGGACTGAGCGGTATAGAGGCGCTGAGCTGCGGCGTTGATTGAGCCGGACTCTGCCACGGCGATAAGAAAACGAAGCTGCTGGAGTGTCATCGGTGCCCGTCCTTTCGATAGCTATCTAAAAAACCGATAACAGGTTAGCGCTTTTAAGTGATTGACCGAGTGAGACAATGCTCGTACTATTCAAAACACACAAAGGCGGTAGGTAATTAAGCCGACCATGGAACCGGGATGTCAAAAGGAGGACCGCATATGAACTGCTTACCAAGACGAATGCCGGGCTCCTGTTTGCGCCCGTCGGCGTGATCAGGAGACAGCGACTTACTTCTCTCTTATTTATTTACTTTCGTTCGATCAAGGAGATCATCATGAGCCAGTTCATCAACAACCCCGAGCACACCTTTGGTTTCGATACCCTGCAGCTTCATGTTGGCCAGGAGAGCGCCGACCCCGCATCCGACTCCCGCGCCGTGCCTATCTACCAGACCACGAGCTATGTGTTCCGCAACTCCCAGCACGCCGCCGATCGCTTTGGTCTTGCCGACGCCGGTAACATCTACGGCCGTCTGACCAACTCCACCCAGGGCGTCTTTGAGGACCGTATCGCCGCGCTCGAGGGTGGCGTGGCCGGTCTTGCCGTCGCCTCCGGTGCCGCTGCCATCACCTATACCCTGCAGGCTCTTGCCCAGGCTGGTGACCACGTGGTGGCTCAGAAGACCATCTACGGCGGTTCCTACAACCTGCTGGAGCATACGCTCTCCCAGTTTGGCGTCGAGACCACGTTTGTCGATGCTCATAACCTGGAAGAGGTTGAGGGTGCCATCAAGGACAACACCACGGTCATCTATCTCGAGACGCTCGGCAACCCCAACTCCGACATCCCCAACATCGACGCCATCTCCGAGATCGCCAAGAAGCACGGTCTGCCGGTTGTCGTCGACAACACTTTCGGCACCCCGTATCTGTTCCGTCCGCTGGAGCATGGCGCCAACATCGTCGTTCACTCCGCAACCAAGTTCATCGGCGGCCACGGCACCTCGCTGGGCGGTGTGATCGTCGACGGCGGTAACTTCGATTGGAAGGCGAGCGGAAAGTACGCCCAGATCGCTGAGCCCAACCCCTCCTACCATGGCGTCTCGTTTGCCGAGGCTGCCGGTCCCGCCGCCTTCGCAACCTATGTCCGCGCCATCCTGCTGCGTGACGAGGGTGCCTGCATCAGCCCGTTCAACGCCTGGGTCCTGCTCCAGGGCACCGAGACCCTGTCGCTGCGCGTTGACCGTCATGTCGAGAACACCAAGAAGGTCGTTGAGTTCCTTGCCGGCGACAGCCACGTTGCCAAGGTGAACCACCCGAGCCTGCCTGAGCACCCCGATCACGAGCTCTATCAGAAGTACTTCCCCAACGGCGGCGCTTCGATCTTCACCTTTGAGATTAAGGGTGGCCAGGAGGCTGCCTGGAAGTTCATCGATCATCTGCAGGTGTTCTCGCTGCTCGCCAACGTGGCCGACGTCAAGTCGCTCGTCGTGCACCCGGCTACCACCACGCACTCCCAGCTCTCTGCCGAGGAGCTCGCCGAGCAGAACATCACGCCCTCCACGATCCGTCTTTCCATCGGTACCGAGAACGCCGAGGATATCATTTGGGATCTGAAGCAGGCCTTCGCCGCGCTGGACGAGTAAGGCGACTTGTGCAAGGACCCCTTGCGACTCGATAGGTATAACTGCATAAAATGCCTGCTCAAGGCGCCTGTGCGAACAATGGTTGCACAGGCGCCTTTTTTGCATAGAGCGGGTGCAAAAACAGGGTTTTTGACACGCTTTATGCATTTGAGTTGTGGAAAACTCCTGTTGAGAGGATGTGAGTTTTACGCAATTGACGTGCGCCTTTTGAGTAAAACCGCAGGTCGCGATTTGCTCGGGGTACTATGCAGCGCGATCGAATCACACGCAGCTCAAACGCAGCAAAAACGCACTACGGAGGTTTCCAGCTACATGAGGATCGATTCACGAAAACCGAAAGCCGCCGCCCTTTCCGCCGCTCTGACCGTGGCACTTTTGGCGGGCGCCGGTGCAACTGATGCCCACGCCGCAACACTGTCCGATACGGTTGGATCTACGCCGTCCGAGACGACGCTGGTACAGCCCGTTGACTATCGCGGCGATGGTTATGGTTCCATGCAGGAGTGGAACGCCTCGATGGAGGCCAAGCGCGATTCCCTGGAGATGCGCGCTCAGATCATCATGAACATGTACGGTGACTATGCCACCGATGACGAGCGCGCTGTGCTGCAGGGTTGCATCGACGGCGCGGGTAGCCTGTTGACGATGGGGGAGGTCGACGCCAAGTCGACCGAGCTCGATGAGCTGCGCATTGCGCTTGAGGATGCCAAGCGCAATGCGCTCGAGGCTGCCGCCGAGGCGGAGGCTGCCGAGGTCGCCCAGGCTTCGTACTACAACGCCGGTTACACTCCGTCCTACGCGTCTGCCGCGTCCTACGCGAACGGATCGGGCCTGACGCGCTCTGCGGGTGTCAATAACTACAACGGGCGCCGCGAGACCTATTACAGCAGCAATGTGCTTTATCACTATCGCACGGGCGAATGGACTCAGGATTCTGAGGGCTTCTGGCGCGATTCCGACGGCTATTACGTTGTTGCCGCGGGCGATATGGCCCAGGGCTCGACCTTTACGGGCTCCAAGGGTGATTGCAAGGTCTATGACTCCGGTTGCGCTGCCGGAACCACCGACTACTACACCGGTTGGTAATTTTTCTGCATCACGGATATTTGGCGGACGGGCGTCTTTACCGAGCTTTAGGGCAACGTAAGGACGTCCGTTCTATGTATGCGTTTGAGTTAACAGAGCCCTTACCGTGGCGGTACGCTGGGCGTATGGATGCGGGGCACACTGGTTCTTGAGAAATAAGGTCTTTCTCTTGGAGGAAGTGGTCTTGTGAATGCTCGAGATATTGCCGTTGCCGCCGTCGCGTTGATGCTTGGTTGCCTTGGTCCTACGGCCGCGCTCGTCGCGGGTATGCAGGGGTCTTGTGGGGCTGCCTCTATCGTGGTTGACGTGTTGATCGCGGCCGCGCTGCTGGGAAGTGCGGGTGTAGCCCTTTGTCGCGACGATGAGGGCCAGGCGTCGGAGTCGCAGCTCTAACCGTTGTGAAGCTGATTTTTGGTCAAAGATGAAAAAGGAAGCCGCCGCGAGGGGAGTGCCCCTTGCGGCGGCTTTACCATTGGATCTGTTGGCTGCAGTATGCCGAGCACTACCAGCTGCCTTCTATTTCGCGAATCCTCTGGTAGAGCCAATCGTTTTGCGGCACTTGGATATCGTGTTTGGCGGCCAGGCGGCAAATGGTGCCCGCGAACTCCTCGACTTCGGTTTTTCGTTGTGCGATGCGGTCCTGCGCCATCGAGGGCATACCGGTGGGGTCGATTCCCTCGATGAGGTGCACCATTTGCGTCAGGTCTGCCTCGGTCAGCTCAACGCCCTCGGCGTTGGCAACCGCAAGCGCCTCGCGCATGGCGGAGACAAAACAGCGGCGCTGCTCGGAGCCCGGCTCCGTGGCGCTTCCGTAGGTCCCGCCGTAGGCCATGCAGGTCTGGTTGATGCCGTCGTTGAGCATGAGTTTGGCCCACATGCGGTGGGCGATGTCGTCCTCGACGGTATGGGCGATGCCGCAGCGCGTATAGAGCTCGTCGATAGCGGCGACAGTCGCGGGGTCGGTGCCCGCTGCCGCGCCAAAGCGAATCTCGCCCGCATTGGTAAAGGTGAGCGCGCCGTTGAGGAACACGGCGTCCATGCCCTGGCAGATACCAAGAACGGTATGCTCCCAGCCAAAGCGTTCGGCAATCTTTTGCTCGCTCGTAATGCCGTTGCACAGCGAGGCGATGAGCGTGTTGGGTCCCACGACACGCTCCATAGTCTTGAGTGCTTGGTCGAGACCGGTGGTCTTGACCGTCAGGATGACCAGATCGGCGGGTGTCGCCTCGCTGGCGCGGACGGACGTGAGATCGCAGGGCTTGCCGTTGACGGTGAGCGCGTCGTTCGCATGGCGCTCAAAGCGAGCGTCGTCCATGACGTATTCGACGGCGTCGTTGCCGAGGGCCTTGGCAATCATGCTGCCGTAGAGCAGGCCGACGCCGCCCTTGCCGATAAAGGCGACCTTGTTGATCTGCATATGAATCATCTCCCCATATAAAAGGCGCCCGCATATGGGGCGCCTGATGGATTGTATGTCGTCGGGGCGTTTGGTGGGCGCGCGGGGCTGCTGTTGTGAAAAAGAAACTATTGCGCTGTGCGCTTATGCCGCGGGGCAGACCACAAAGACATGCGCGTGGTCACGCCCGGTTCCTTTCATCGGGCTTTTTGCTGATGTTAAAGCGGTGCCGTGACGGCTCGATTTCTGCTGCGTTACGATACGTTCTCAATTGCGATTCCGATGTGTTTCGATGACGTGACGGGTTTGTTTCGCCTTGTCAGGGCTTCGATGGGAGGGGAGGGGCCGTGCAATATCGCGTTGACCCCAAAAGCGGCAACCGTATCTCGGCGTTGGGGCTGGGCTGCATGAGGTTTCCCGGTGCGCCGGGACGCCCGGATGCGAAGACTGCCGACGCCATCATCTCCCGTGCGGTGGAGCAGGGGATTAACTACCTGGACACGGCCTATCTCTATCCCGGCAACGAGGCTTGTGTGGGTGCGTCGCTTGAGCGCCTGGGCTTGCGCGACCAGGTTTTGCTCGCAACCAAGCTGCCGCATGCTTCGTGCAAATGCGCGGAGGATTTCGACCGGTTCTTCGACGAGCAACTGCGCCGCCTGCGGACCGACCATATCGACTATTACCTCATGCACAACATTACCTCGCCCGCCCAGTGGGAACGTGTGGTGGCGTTGGGCATCGAGGACTGGATCGCGCGTCAAAAGGCGGCGGGGCGCATTCGCCAGATTGGTTTTTCGTACCACGGCAGCGCGGCGGATTTCCTGACGATGCTCGATGCATATGAGTGGGACTTTTGCCAGATCCAGTACAATTACGCTGGAGAGCGATATCAGGCGGGAACAGCGGGGCTCATGGCCGCCGCCGAGCGAGGCCTCGCGGTGTTTGTGATGGAGCCACTGCTGGGCGGGCGTTTAGCGGGCAAGCTGCCGCCACGGGCCCGCGCTGTGCTCGATAGTGCCCGTGACCCGCATTTGCGCACTCCTGCCGCCTGGGGTCTTTCGTGGGTGTGGAATCATCCTCAGGTGACGATGTTGCTTTCGGGTATGACCGATACCGCGCAGGTGGATGAGAACGTGGTGTTGGCCGATCGGGCCCTGCCGGATTCGATGACAGCTACTCAGCTCGACACGATCGCGCACGTGCTGGATGAGTTTGAAAAATCGAATCGCGTGCCCTGCACGGGATGCGGCTATTGCATGCCGTGCCCTAAAGGCATCAATATCCCTGGATGTTTTGCCGCCTACAACGCGAGTTATGCGCACAGCTGGTTTACGGGTCTATCGCAGTACTTTACGGCGAGCGCGGTGCGTACAAGCGAGGCCAAGCTGGTGAGCAATTGCGTCAAGTGCGGCAAATGCGCGCGCCACTGCCCACAGCATATCGATATTCCCGAGCGTCTCGATGACGTGCGCCGACGCTTCCAGCCTGGACCCGTGACGGCAGTGCTTAAGGCCTTCGGCAAAACGCGCTCCTCGTGACCCTTTTATAACTTGCGGTGGAATAGTTCCTGTTTGCGGCAGAATAGGGCTTAAACAGGGACTATTCCACCGCAACTGAAGGGGGCTGTCGTGGGCCATCGGGATTCATGTAATGATTCGCGTGGGGTTCGTTGGGGCATTTTGGGCGCTGGGCACATTTCTCATCGATTTGCATCGTCGCTCAAGAAGGTCGACGGGGCACGGCTGGTGGCTGCGGCCGGCCGCACTCCTGCACATGTCGAGGAATTTTGCCGAGTGTTTTCGATCGATGCTGCGCATGGCCATGCCTCGGCCGACGATAGCGGCGATGCGGCTTATGATGCGCTGATTGCCGACCCCGATGTCGACGCAATCTACTTGGCTCTTCCGCATGGCATGCATACGCGTTGGGCCTGTCGCGCGCTGTGCGCCGGAAAGGCCGTGCTGTGCGAAAAGCCGGCCGTTTTGAGTGAGGAAGAGGCTCTCTCGATCGCCTCCACCTCTCGCGAGCGCGGTGTGTTGTTTATGGAGGCGATGAAGAATCGGTTTTGCCCGATGCGCACTCGCGTGAAAGACTTGCTTGCGTCGGGTGAGCTTGGCCGTATCGTCTCGATTGAAAGCGTGCAAAAGCTCGATTACGGCGAGTCTCCTTCGGGCTATCTGCTTGATCCGCTGCAGGGCGGCTGTCTATATGACATGGGCTGTTATGCGGTCGGTTGGTTTGAGGATTTGCTCGCGGGCGCGTGCGAGGTTTCGTCCCGTGAAGTTCGCTGGCGTGACGTATCGGGCGGCCGCGTCGATTGGGCCGATGAGATCCATATGAGCGTCGGCGGTATACCCATTCATATGGTGTGCGACGGCAAAGCAACATATGAAAGCCGCTTAACGATTGCCTGTGAGCGGGGCTCGTTGGAAATCGAGCGTCTCCATCGCCCCGAGCTCGCTCATGTGAAGTATTCCGACGGTCGGATACTCGAAATCGATGCACCATTTGAGGTCGATGATTTTTACGGTGAGGTGTCGCATGCGGCGCGGCTCATTCAGGCGGGGAAACTCGAAAGCCCCATCATGTCCCTAGCCGCCACACAGCGCTGTGCGCACATCATCGATGCGATTCGCTTGAAACTTTAGGGCGTGGGGGCTCGGCGGACCGTGCCCCTGATGCCCCTTTTATAACTTGCGGTGGAATACGGTCTGTTTGCGCCAAAATAAGGCACCAATAGACCGTATTTCACCGCAACTGATGAGGGGGAGTTGGAGATGCTGACGATCGGGTGTCATCTTTCGACGACGAAGGGCTATCGGGCAATGGGGGAGACGGCGTTGTCCATTGGCGCCAATACCTTTGCATTCTTTACGCGCAACCCGCGCGGTGGCAAGGCAAAAGACCTTGACATGGATGACGTGGCGGCTCTGCGCGAGCTTATGGCGCAAAACGACTTTGGACCGCTGGTGGCGCATGCCCCGTATACCTATAACCCCTGCTCCGCTAAGGAGCGGGCGCGCGAGTTTGCCTTGGAGGCTATGGCGGAAGATTTGCAGCGTCTGGAAGCGCTGCCCGGCAACTACTACAACTTCCATCCTGGCGCGCATGTGGGACAGGGGGCAGACGCCGGCATTCAGATGATTGTCGACACGCTGTGCCAGGTGATGTTTGAGGGGCAGCAGACGACGGTATTGCTCGAGACCATGGCGGGCAAGGGCACCGAGGTGGGTCGTAGCTTTGAGGAACTGGCGCTCATCATTGAGGGTGTTGCCGGCAAGCGCCCCGAGCTGTCGGCCAAGCTGGGCGTTTGTTTGGATACCTGCCATGTGAGCGATGCCGGCTACGACATCATCCATGATCTGGACGGCGTACTCGACGAGTTCGACCGCGTGGTGGGTATCGATCGCTTGCATGCCGTACACATCAACGATTCGAAGAACCCTTGTGGCGCCCATAAAGATCGCCACGAGTGCATCGGCAAGGGATACCTTGGCAGCGAGGAATTTGGTGGCGGTATGCAGGTTATGCAGAATATTGTATCGAATGGCCGCTTGCGTTCGCTGCCGTTTATTTTGGAGACTCCGAACGAACTTGCAGGTTATGCAGCTGAAATTAGGCTATTAAGGTCATTGCAGCAGTAATAACTGTCACAAAGTAGAGTATTCCATTCACGTTATGGGTTTGTTTCAATCAGTTTTCTCATTGCAGATTCGTAATTCCGGGTGCATAATAGCCAACAGTTTTTGCAGACCTCTGAATCAAACGAGGTCACCGGAAGGAGACTGATTATGAAGCTGAAGAAGCTTGGCGCATTTGCCGCCACGGGTGCTATGGCGCTCGCCCTCGCTCTGACGGGCTGCGGCTCGTCCAACGCCACCTCTGGTTCTGATGCCGGTTCCAGCAGCTCTGACGACGCTAAGGTCGAGAAGGTCGACGGCTCCAAGGAGTACGCGCTCGTCAAGGACGGCACGCTGACCGTCGGCACCTCTGCCGAGTACGCGCCGTTTGAGTACAAGGATGACAACGGCGACTACCAGGGCTTTGACCTTGAGCTCATCAAGGCTATCGGTGACAAGCTGGGTCTGGATGTCGAGTATGTCAACAATGACTTTGACACGCTGGTTCCGGGCGTCGCTTCGGGCGCCAAGTATGACGTTTCCATCGCGGCTATCACCGACACGCCCGAGCGTGAGAAGGAAGTCACTTTCTCTGATTCCTACTACATGGACGATCAGGCTATCGTGACCAAGGTCGATAACACCGACATCACGGCCGATAACTTCAGCGAGAAGCTCAACAACGCCGACGCTACCATCATCGTCCAGTCTGGCTCGACCGCCGAGGCCTTTGCCCAGGAGAACTTCCCGAAGGCCAAGATCGTCCCCTACAAGGACGCCACCGAGTGCTTCAGCGCTCTGCAGTCCGATAAGGGCGACGCCGTAGTCACCAACCGCTCCGTTGCCAGCCAGCTGACCGCCGAGCAGTTCAACACCTGCCAGACCATCAAGCAGATCAGCACCGGCGAGGAGTACGCCATCGCCATCAACCAGGGCAACACCAAGCTCAAGGACGACATCAACCAGGCCATCAAGGACCTGACCGACGACGGTACCGTCGACGCCCTCATGGCTAAGTACAATATCAAGTAAAATAACTACTTGATTGCGCGCGGGCCCTTTCCGTTTTGCGGAGAGGGCCTTTGCGCTTCTCTTGACGGAGAGCGTTTCCGTCTCGTTTTGCCGGCAACTTCTACGATAGGAGCCACCTTGTCTCGACTGAACAAAGGGGCCGCGGAGCAGCGTTTTCCACTGTCCGCCTTGCTCCAAAAGCTAGCCTGCGTCATGGCCGTGGCGCTCGCGCTGGTGTGCGCGGGGGCATATGCGCCCACGACCGCTCAGGCGCTTGAGACCGCAAAGATTACCGCCCGACCCAACACCGGTTCGGGCAGCGATGTGGTCGGCGGCACCGAGACGCGCATTACCTGGGAAGTTCAGGCCGATGCCGACGAGGAGCTGAGCGGTCTTTCTTTGACGTTTGTCGACGGCACGACGTTTGGTACCGATGACACGCGATTGACGATGCTCTCGGGCGAGGACCTCATGGATCGTACGCCCATGAAGCCCACGTGCAAGGCTGACGGCCAGACGCTCAAGATTGACTTTGGCGAGACGGCGCCTGCCGGCGGCTATTTCCGCGTCGAGGTTTACGGTGTGACGTTTCCCGTCGAGGGCGGCGATGAGGCCTTTAGCGGCACCTATACGCTCGCCGACGGTTCGACCAAGAAGATCTCCAAGATTCCGTCGGTGGAGATCAAGGGCGTGACGGCCTTCGATAACTTCCTGGCCGACCTTAAGGAGCAGCCGTGGGTCGAGGCGTGGAACTCCAATATGTTCCTGCGCCTGTTCCTGAACCCGGTCATTTTGGTCCAGAGCCTGCCGATCGTCTTCAAGGGCTTCCTTATGTCGCTTTCGATCGTGCTCGTGGCGTTTCCGCTGGCAATTCCCTTTGGCTTTGCCCTGTCGCTTATGCGCATCTCCAAGTCGCGCATCCTGCGCTGCCTCGCCGGCATCTACGTGAATATCATTCGCGGTACGCCGGCGTTCCTGCAGATCTATATCGCGTTCTTCGGTCTGCCGTTGGCCGGCGTCAAGGTGGACGACTATGTTTTGGGTGTTATCGTCATGGCCATGAACTCGTCTGCGTACCTGTGCGAGATCTTCCGTGCCGGTATTCAATCGATCCCCAAGGGCCAAAACGAGGCTGCTCGCTCTCTGGGCATGAATGCCTTCCAGACGCTGCTCTACGTTATGATTCCGCAGACGTTCCGCAATGTTTTGCCTACGCTGACCAGCGAGTTTATCTTGCTTTACAAGGATACGTCGCTGCTTGCCGCCGTGGGTGTGGTCGAAATCGTCATGAACGCCCGTACCATCGTGGCCACGACGGGCTCCATTACACCGTACGTGGTTGCCGCCCTGTTCTATCTGGTCATCACCCTGCCGCTCGCTCGCTTGGTGAGCGGTCTTGAGGCGAGGCTTTTGGGTACGACCGAGACCAAGAAGAAGCGTCCCGCCAAGAGCGCCGGACAGGTTGTCGCGACGCCTGCCGATCACATCGCCGGTCTGTAAGGAGGTCCTATCATGAGCGAAACCAATAACTCGAACGAGGTCGTCGTCAGCATTAAGAACCTCCAGAAGGCCTTTGGCGATAACGTGGTCCTGCGCGATATCGATCTGGATGTGCATAAGGGCGAGGTCGTCGTAGTTCTGGGTCCTTCGGGCTCGGGCAAGTCGACGATGCTTCGCTGCATCAATCGTCTGGAGCATCCTACGAGTGGTTCGATTGTCGTCGAGGGCGTGGATGTGTGCGCCAAGGGCGTTGACCTCAATAAGGTGCGTACGCACTTGGGCATGGTGTTTCAGCAGTTCAACCTGTTCCCGCACCTGTCGGTCAAAAAGAACGTCATGCTTGCGCAGCAAAAGGTGCTCAAGCGCAGCAAGGAAGAGGCCGAGAAGATCGCCGTCGAGGAGCTGACCAAGGTCGGTCTTGCCGAGCGTATCGACTTTATGCCGAGCCAGCTCTCGGGCGGCCAGCAGCAGCGCGTTGCCATCGCCCGCGCCCTGTCGATGAACCCTCACGTTATGCTCTTTGACGAGGCCACGTCGGCGCTCGATCCCGAGCTGGTTCGCGACGTTCTGGGTGTCATGCGCGACCTGGCACGCGATGGCATGACCATGATCGTCGTGACGCACGAGATGGGCTTTGCCCGCGACGTCGCCGACCGCGTCGTCTTTATGGACGGCGGCGTCATTGTGGAAGAGGGTACGCCGAGCGAGGTCTTCGACCACCCCAAGAGCGAGCGCACCAAGGCGTTCTTGGGCAATATCTCGTAGCCGGTTGATGTAACTGCCGTTATAAAAGAGCGGGGGCTGGACTTGAATCCAGCCCCCGCTCTTTTGTAGGGATAAGGATGCGCTTTGATGCAGACTCTTTTGGAGGTCCTGGGTTCGTTACGCGAGCTCGGCTCCGAGGGCCTTGCAAGCGGTCTCGCCCTCATCGTCGGGCGCATCGTAGCAAATGACGGAATCGACGACATTGACGCCCGCCTCGTCGGCATCGGCCTTCCAGTTGTCCATCCACTCGCCCTCGGCCCACGAATAAGAGCCAAAGAGGACGACCTTCTTATCGCCGAGGGTCTCCTTGACCTCGTCCCACATAGGCTGGAACTCGTCATACTCAAGCTCCTCGGAACCCATGGCGGGGCAGCCGAAGGCAATGGCGTCATAGCTGGCGGCCTTGTCTGCGGAGAAGTCGGCGCAGGAGATGACCTCTGCCTCGGCGCCGGCACCGGTTGCGCCCTCGGCAACGAAGTTTGCCATGGCCTCGGTGTTGCCTGTACCGCTCCAGTAGACTACTGCGATCTTGCTCATATGTTTTCCTTTCGGTTGCGCGGCGTGCGGCCGCGTTTTGTATGCTCTATCGGGTTGCCTGGACAAGTTGTTCCAGGGTGCAGCCCTGTTGATAGATGTAGGTAAGGTATTGCGTGCATGCACGATAGGAATCGAAGGTCGTGAGCGCCTGCTCAACGTTTGTGTATACCTTCCATGCGCCAAAGACCTTATAGTTTTCACCGTGCTGGACGATAAACTGATGGACATCTTCGTAGGGATAGCCCAAAAAATAGCCAATTTCGTGGGGGAACTCGCACATGCACCCCGTATCGCAGTGCCTATTTCGCGCTAGCGCGCAGACGCTGCCGTCATAGGCGCTCTCTGCGGCATTGCTGCTTGCCAGCGTGATGCGCGCGGCGAGATGCACCAGGGATGCGGGCAGGTTGTGGACATCGTAACCTTCGGCGGCTAGCGCCGTCGTGGCACGGGGGTCGGAGAGGTATCGCATGAGGTCCGCAGGGCGATACACATAGATGAGCGCTCCGCAGGGGCGCCAGACCAAAACGCTCATATGGATTCCGAGTGGCTGGAGCTCGCGGTTGCATTGGGCTATGACGGCGAGCAGGCGAGAGCGTCGCTCTTCGATATGGGCGGCGCCGGGTTTTCCGTTTTGGTTGGCGTAAACGCCGGGATAGGTAAAGAGCGAAGCCGGCTTGATACCTGCGAGCGTAGGGGAGCAGTTGCGCACGACAGCCGTTTGGTATGTTGGGATGTCAATGGTTCGAGTCACGATGCTCCTTTCGGGTCCTCAGTTGTTAGCCTAGGAAAACTTATACACGAAAGTAAGCCATGGTCAACAAAAAAGTTTGAAGAAGGAAACTAATTGACCGAACGGACACGATTTTGGGTTAAGATGAGGACACCCCATGGGGGTATCTAGATAGTGCTACTTGAAAGGGGAACGCATGAGTGACTTGCTCAGCCCTGCGAATTTCATCGTGCTGGCCGTCATTGCCGTCGGCATGTTTTTTGGACTGCGTCGCATTGCCGCTTCGACACACGGGAAGAGTTGTTGCAGCGATGGTGCGAGCGGCAAGAAGGCCAAAAAGGTTGTTGTGGTGGATACCGATGCGTCACACTATCCCTATAGCGATGAGCTGCTCATCGGCGGCATGAGCTGTGACGGCTGCGCTCAGAACGTAGCCAATGCCCTCAATGCGCTGGATGGCGTGTGGGCAACGGTGACGTATGCGGACCACACGGCACGCGTGCGCTCTAAGCAGCCGGTTGATCGTGGTGTCCTCGAGACGGCCGTGAAAGACGCGGGCTACTACGTCATGACGCTGTAGGCGCCGCCCTGGATGCGCTTCTTTGGCTAGGCTCGTCCGCGCAGTTCGATGTCTTGGATGTCGTCGAAGTCGATAGCGATGTCTCGGAGCTTGAGGAGCTTGAAGGCGGGGAGCGCCTCGTCGAGGATGCCGGTGCGGCTGCGATAGCCGTATGTATCGTAATAGGTGACACGAACCAAGTCGCCACGTTTGAGACCCTCGAGTTTTTTAGAAAGCACGAGGGCTTTTTCTTCCGTGAGCTCACGTTTTGGCTCGACGGTGATTTCCTGCTTGCGCACGAGCTCGTAGTATCCCGTGAGGGCAGCAAAGGGCATAAACTGCGCGGCGCGGTTGGCGCGCACGGCACCGTTGGCAGTGAGGTTGGGGTCGGCGGCGCGGCGTCTACCCTCGGGGTCCGCCAGGCGCTCGAAGGCGGTCGGCGGGCGCACGGGCTGCTGCTTGGGTTTAGGCACGATGTCCTCCAACTTGGCCGTTGCGTTCGCGCGCGGTGGCGCCGGCGGTAAAGCTTAATCCCTTGACGAGCGCGTTCTTGCCGTACTTGCCTTTCACGGCCAGGACGGCGCGCGCCAGGTCGCGCTCGCGCTCATCGGCCTCGATATCGCTGAACAGATCGATGGTGGCAAATTCCTCGGGCATGAGGTTGCCAAATCCCAGGTTGATGCGCTTGACCGGTCGTTTGGGATCGACAGTCTGCGCCCAGAGCTCATCGAAATAGCCCATGATCTTCTTAAACGAATTGGTACGCTCGGGCAGCTTTCGCGAGGCGTTAGAGTGCGCAAAGAGTGCGGCATAGCCACCGCGCGGTTTGCCGCCATGCTCTCCCACAAAGATGCCATCGATTGCCTGCGCTTCGCGCACCAGGCGACGCCGTTCGTCATCGCGCTGGACGGGCTTGGGCGCACGGGGCGCGAGCTCGGGGCCGGCGGTTGCGGTGGGTTCGATACTCGATGTGCTCGAGCGCAGGTGCCCGCATCCGTCCACATACTGCGCTGTACCGCTGGCGTCGAGGCGGCGTATGTCGGCGCGTTCGCTCGCGTAGCCCACAAAGAGCGAGATGCTGTCGCAGACCACGTGCTTATCGACCAAGTCTAAAACGGCGTTGTCGACCATCTCGCGCAAGACGGTATAGGCCTGTTCGTAGGCATAACCCTTCGAGAGCACCTGTCCTGTGGTGGTTGAGGTTGCTTGCGGGCGATAGGCTTGGATATCGGCGATGGTTGTCGGCTCGCGCCCGAAGGCATGGTCGATGAGATATTCGGCATTGACGCCGAGCTCGTCGTAAAGCAGGTTTTCGTCGAGCGCCGCGACGCCCATCAGATCGTAGACGCCGTATTTCTCGAGGCGGGCTGCCACGCCGGGACCGATGCCCCAGATATCGGTGATGGGACGATGGGGCCAGATCTCCTTGCGAAAGGTCTCGTCGTCGAGTATGCCGATGCGGCTGGGTACGTGCTTGGCGGTAATGTCGAGCGCTACCTTGGCCTGGAATAGGTTGGGGCCGATGCCGACCGTCGCCGTGATGCCGGTGCGCGCGAGGACCTCGTCGCGCAGCGTGCAGGCGAACCCTTCCGCATCTGTGTGATAGAGGTCCAGATAGGGCGTCACGTCGATAAAGCACTCATCGATGGAGTAGACGTGCACGTCCTGGGGGCTGACGTATTCCAGATAGATACCGTAGATTTTCGCCGACACCTCCATGTAATGCTGCATGCGTGGTACGGCCGTGATGTAGTCGATGCCATCGGGAATTTCGAACAGACGGCAGCGATTGTGTATCCCGAGGTCCTTCATGGCCTGCGTGATGGCAAGGCAGATGGTCGTGCGTCCGCGCGATTCGTCGGCAACGACCAGGTTGGTGGTGAGCGGATCGAGCCCACGGTCGACGCACTCGACGCTGGCATAAAACGTCTTGAGGTCGATGCAGATATAGGTGTGCTGCTCGTGCGCCATCCGAGCCTCCCATCAAACACATGTTCTTATCGAATACCTGTTCGATAATACCCGCTCATCCGGACATCGTCAAAACCTGTCAAAAAGGGACTGGTTTGTTTTGGTAGGTATGGTCGTGCGGTTGGATCGGGTTTTAACGCAGCTCTAAAGAGTGCGAAACAGCTCGGAAAACCTCGCTTCGTAGCATGAGCCTAACGATTGATACCGCCTATACGCACGGAAGGGTTGTGGAAAAGATGGTCAATTATGGGTTTGGTATGCCGACGCGCCTTGTTGCGGATGGAGACGTGGCTCGCTGGTGCGGACGATTGGTCGCTCACTACGGTGGCACCAAGGCGCTGGTTGTGCTGGGCGGTGACAAGCATACGCGCGATGAGCTTGTCTCGGCGGCACTTGGCTCGCTTGATCGAGCCCTACTCGAGCATGTGCTTTTCCGCTGCGGCTCGTTTGAGGGCGACGGGGGAGACGAGCTGATCGACGAAGCCGTGGCCCTGGCGACCGACGAAGGCGTGGACTTTGTCCTGGCGATTGGCGATGCCGATACTGCTGGCTTTGCGCGCGAGCTCGCGCGTCGCATGGCGGCGCTCGATGCCGGCGAAGACGGCTTTGTGCCTTATGGATGCATTGTCTCGGAGGGCAAGGTGCCTGCTGTCGTGGGCACCGGCGAGGTTCCCGTTTTTGCCATTATCGCGCCCGAACTGCTGGAGGGCATCGGGTCTCCTCTGCGTGAGTTACTCGGTAGCGTCTGCGCCGCGGCCTAATATTTGCCATAAAAGGACGGGTTATTTTTGGTTGGTAAAGCGTTTGACCTGCCAAAATAAGCCTGTCCCTTTTTGATCGGTTGCCGTTTGGGGGCCGATTGGCAACGCTCGCTGATTGTAGTCTTGACCTGCGCTAGAATAGTGACATCTGAATGTCCGGGCGCATGGAGGCGTGCGCCCGTATGCTGAGGAGGACTCTATGGCAACTGTTGCCGCACCTATCGATGCTACGTCGACTGCCGCTTGGAAGGCACTCGAGGCTCATCAGGAGAAGCTCGAGGCCGAGGGTATCGACCTCAAGGCCTGGTTCGCTGCCGATGCCGAGCGCGTGAACAAGCTGAGCTTTGACGCCGGTGACCTGCACTTCGATCTGTCGAAGAACCTGGTGACCGATGAGACCGTCAAGCTGCTGTGCGATCTTGCTCGTGAGGTGAAGCTCGAGGAGCGCCGCGACGCCATGTTCTCCGGCGAGCACATTAACACCACCGAGGACCGCGCCGTCCTGCACACCGCGCTTCGCCGCCCCGCAACCGAGAGGGGCCAGCTCATCGTCGACGGCCAGGACGTCGTCGCCGACGTGCACGAGGTCCTCGACCGCATGTATGCCTTCGCCGAGCGCGTGCGCTCCGGTGAGTGGAAGGGCGTTACCGGCAAGAAGATCGAGCACCTGGTGTCCATCGGCATCGGCGGCTCCGATCTGGGCCCGGTCATGGCTTACGAGGCTCTGCGTCCCTATGCCGACGCCGGTATCGACTGCCGCTATATCTCCAACATCGACCCCAACGACCAGGCCGAGAAGCTTAAGGGTTTGGACCCCGAGACCACGCTCGTGATCATCGTCTCCAAGACCTTCACCACGCTCGAGACCCTCACCAACGCCCGCGAGGTCAAGACCTGGATGCTCGAGCAGCTCAAGGCCCAGGGCGCCATCGACGGCTCCGATGAGCAGAACGCTGAGGCCGTGGCAAAGCACTTCGTCGCCGTTTCCACCGCACTCGAGAAGGTTGAGGCCTTCGGTATCGACCCCGCCAACGCCTTCGGCTTCTGGAACTGGGTCGGCGGCCGCTACTCCGTCGACTCCGCCGTGGGCCTGTCGCTGATCGTCGTGCTCGGTCCCGAGCGCTTCCAGCAGTTCCTCGAGGGCTTCCACGCTATCGACGAGTACTTCTGCAACACGCCGCTCGAGAACAATGCCGTTGCGCTGATGGGCCTGCTCAACGTCTGGTACGTCAACTTCTTCGGTTCCAAGAGCCACGCCGTGCTGCCGTACTGCCAGTACCTGCATCGTTTCCCGGCCTACCTGCAGCAGCTCACCATGGAGTCCAACGGCAAGCATGTCCGCTGGGACGGCAGCGCCGTGACCTCCGACACCGGTGAGATCTTCTGGGGCGAGCCCGGCACCAACGGTCAGCACGCCTTCTACCAGCTGCTGCACCAGGGCACCGTGGTGGTCCCGGCCGATTTCATTGCCTTCGCCAATACCGCCAACCCTGCGACCGACAGCGGCCAGGACGTGCACGAGCTGTTCCTGGGCAACTTCCTGGCCCAGACCAAGGCGCTCGCCTTTGGTAAGACGGCCGATGAGGTGCGCGCCGAGGGCACGCCCGAGCAGATCGTCCCGGCCCGCTGCTTTGAGGGCAACCGTCCGACGACCTCGATCTTTGGCGACACGTTGACCCCGTTCGCACTCGGCGAGCTCATCGCCCTGTACGAGCACATCACGTTTGTCGAGGGCACGGTCTGGGGCATCGACTCCTACGACCAGTGGGGCGTCGAGCTGGGCAAGCAGCTTGCCAAGCAGATCACTCCAGCCTTCCATGACGACGCCGCCAAGGCCGAGCAGGACGCTTCGACCCAGGCGCTCATCGAGTTCTACCGCGCTCACCGCAAGTAGTCGCTGCTGTTAACGCATCGCGCCTTATAGTCAGGGGCCCGTATCCCATCGGATGCGGGCCCCTTTGCTTTGCCGTGGCCCCGGGGCGCACGGCCTTTAAGGATCTTCGCCGGAGCGTCGCGTGCTGCGAGGGCCCTGCGTCTAGAGCTCGGCCTCCGCATGGCCTCGCTGCGCCTCGGGCAGCTCCCCGTAGAGCGGATGGTCTTCGAGCCTAAAGCGCTCGACCTGTTCGGGAGTGCAGCCGCGCACAAAGAGCCACGAGCGATCGATCGGCGTCGCCATGAGCGTGCTGGGCAGCGCGTCGGCGCGGTCGGAAAACACCCGGGCGCTCTCGGGATCCTGGAACGCCAGCACCAGATGCGTGTCGCAGTTGCCCATGATGGAGCGTGCGCGTGCCTCGCCATAGAGCGCATCGAGCTGGTTGGTCGACTGCAGCAGCAGCGTTGCCCAGATGTTGCGGCTTCGGATAATCGAGAGCACGTTGTCGATCTGGGGGATCTGCAGATTTGCGAAGTCATCGAGCATAAAGCGCACGGGCACGGGCAGGCTGCCGTCGGGCTGCCTATCGGCCTCACGAATGAGGCCCATAAACGCCTGCGAAATAAAGAGGCCGGTCAGCGGATCGAGATTGCGGTCAATATCGCTCACGGTTACAAACAGGGCGCAGGGGGTGTGTCCCATGGAAGCGAAGTCCACCTGATGGCACTCACGATAGAGCTGTGCCGCACCGTCGAATCCCAGACACATGACCTTTTCGGCAAGGATGCCGACGATGCTCGCGTGCATGCGCTCGGCATTTTGCGTAATGGCGTAGCGCCGCCATAGCGAGAGGGCATAGCTTTGGGGGTCGGTCGTGATCAGGTCGTCAAACAATCGACCCGTGGCACCGTCCTGCAGGTGCTCGATCAGCTTGATGACCGAGCTGATCGTCTGCTCGTCGGCGGGTAGCTGTTCGGTGACGTAGGCGATAAGACACGACAGCAGGTTTGCCGCCGCATGATCCCAAAAAGGCTGGTTGTTGTCCTCGATGGGGCAGATGGCCTTTGCCACCGAGAGGATGTCCTGCTGGTTGGGCCTGCCGTCCGCCTTGCGGCGAATGTGCCTCAGGGGGTTGTAGCCGCAGCGCTCGATGCCGGGCGCAAGGGCCGGGACGGTGTTGAGGTCAGCGAAGTTGAGACATTGCACGCGGTAACCGTGGGCTGCCAGCACGGGTCCCACTTCGTGACAGAGCGTGCCTTTGGTGTCGAGCACGATGTAGCTTGCGTTCATTTGCAGCAGGTTGGGCTTGAGGACGTTTCGGGTCTTGCCGGCTCCCGAGGGGCCGATCACAAGTGCGTTGTTGTTGAGTCCCGTTTGGCGGGTGTCGCAGGAAAGCGTCCGATCTTTCGCGAGGATGGTGGACGATGCGGACTCAGATGCGGCGAGGCGGCTGGCGAGGTTAGACATGAGCGACCTCCTTGGTGGTCGAGAGGATTTCGTGGGCAAAGCCGAGCTCGACGGCGCGCTCGGCCGAAAGGTAGGTGTCTTTTGCAGTGAGGGACTGGATGCGCTTGGGCGTGAGGCCGCTGCGGTCCGAGAGGATTTGCGTGAGGATCTTGCGGGTCTGCATGAGACGCCGGCTGGTTTCCTGCAGCGCAAGTGCCGAGCCGCCTGCCCCCTGGGGGATCAGCGGGTCGTGAATCATGAGCTCTGCATGGGGCGCCATACGGCGATCGTCGCCGCCCATAAAGATCACGGCGCCCATGGACGCGGCGAATTCCAGGCAGACGGTGCGGATGGGGTACGATGCGAGGCGCATGGCGTCATAGATCGCAAGGCCCGATCGCACGCTTCCGCCGGCGCTGGCGACAAATATGGTGATGGGGCGGCTGGGGTCGGTGGCATCGAGCAGGCGGATCTGCTGGCATAGGTCGTGGGCCATCGGGGTTTCGATGTTTCCCATGACGGAGAGCTCGCGACGGGCGAGCATCTCATCGTAAATGCTGGTGAGCGTGATACCTCGGGCGGATTCACGCATGGTGAGGGGACTGATGATGGGGGAATGATTGGTGTCCATGAGGACTCCTTTCTGTTGGTTGTGTTGTGGAATAGGATTGTTGCCCGCGGAGGGGCTGGCGGGCTACAGGGTTCGTCCGAGCCTGAGATCGAGCTCGGTTGTGGGGCAGGCTGCCTGTTCGTGCGGCTCGCAAGCGCCAAGGGCTCCAAAGCGATGGAGCGTTGCGGCGGGCGTGGTGTAGGCGAGCCGCAGCTGATGCTCGACAGGGGCACATCCGTCATTTTTGTAATGAGCCGCGTAGTACTGCGCGATGCTGGCGTTCATCTCGCTGCCATTGCGATGGCGCTCAAACTGGCGTCTGCAGGTCTCGATGATCTTTGCTACCGACTTGGGTGCCGTCGCGGGAACAAGGGCGAGATAGCCCTCAAATAGCTCGTTGATGCTCAGGAGGCACAGCAGGTCGATCAGCGTCCTTATGGCTGCTCCCTCGGCAGAAAAGTGCGCGGTCATGCGGTTATATCGGTTGCGGTCGACGATGGCCGCATGGGGTCTTGGAGTTTTCTGCCCCGTGATCCCGGGCTTTTGCCGCGCCTGTGTATTGAGCTCGACGTTGCAGCGCTTGAGGCCGTCCAACGGAAGGAACATTGCGGTGCGCAGGGTGTTCCGCTTGCTTTCGAGTTCATGACGCTCGTCGGGTTCCCATTCGAGTTTGAGTTTCGTGTCGAGCGCCGTAAGCATATGGGCTAGGCAGCCTACGGTAAGAACGTACGAATCGTTGTCGCGTTTTGGGGCATAGGGGTCTGTCAGCTTGCGAATGTCGGGGTCGCCCATGATCTTTGTGCAGCGCTTCAGCAGTTGAGGGTGGTCGGCCAAGATCGTCGCGAGCGGTAGCGACGCGTAGTTCTTGATGGTCGCGGCGGCAAAGGCGGCGTCATATTCGTTTGCATACGCTCGCTCAATGCGGGCATCCAGAATGCTTTTCTTATCGCCGTTTTCAGCGTGGTGGTTTGTCATAGCTTCTCCAATCGGTTGATGTTCGTGCTGTTTGTTGATGTGTTGGTTGTCGTGAGTGATGTGCTTGCCGTGGGTGATGTGCTGACGTTGGGGTGCTATGCGGTTTTCAATGAGCCCGTGAGGCAGTTGCTGCAGGGGCGGGATGGAACGGCCCATGCAAGGCGGAAGGCATCGTGCTCAAAATCGAGACAGCAATGCCCTGGGTGCCTCACATGTGGCAGTTACCTCATTAAGTTGTCATTGCGTTTGGGGTTGTACTTTGCCGATCTTCCTTCTCTTACACGCTGAAAACTGAAACTTCATATGCTCGATCTACTTAAAACCGCAACGGCGGTCTTTTATCAACTTATATGTCGGAACGCGTCTTTACAAGTACTTTTTTGCCTTTGTTTCAAATGGGGTGGTTTTGCAACCGTCATACGCGCGCTGTGCGAACGTGCCCGGCTCGGATAAGATAGTGCGCGATAAAAACGATGCAAGGAGGCACATATGGCAATCAAAGCCATCGCAATGGATATCGACGGTACGCTCACCAACGATCAAAAGGTCATTAGCCCGCGTACGCGCGAGAAGCTGCTCGCGGCGCAGGAGTCGGGCATTAAGCTCATCTTGGCTTCGGGTCGTCCCGCATGGGGGCTGCACGCCTTGGCGCAGGAGCTCGACCTTCAAAACCATGACGGTCTGCTGGTTGCCTTCAACGGCGCGCATGTGGTCGATGCCCAGACCGATGAGGTGCTGTTCGACCAGGCGATGCCGGTCGATGAATTGCATCGCCTGATTGATCATCTGCGCAACTTTGATGTGATCCCCATGATTTCGCTCGGGCGTGACCTGCATGTAGAGGACTCGTATCGCTGCATGATTACGCTGCCGGACGGCTCGCAGAAGAACATCGTCAAGTATGAGCGCGATGCGTGCGACCTTAAGATCCGTGAGGTCGAGAGCTTGCATGAGGTCGTGGACGCTTATCCCGTGGACAAGCTGCTGACGGCGGGCGACCCGGCCTACCTACAGGCGCATTACGAGGAAATGTATGCGCCCTTTACCCAGACGCTTTCGGGCATGTTTACGGCCGACTGGTACTTTGAGTACACGGCGCCCTGCATCGATAAGGCTCGTGCGCTCGAGGGTGCCCTGCCCAAGCTCGGTATCGATGCCAGCGAGGTCGTCTCGTTTGGCGACGGCCAGAACGACAAGTCCATGATTGAGTGGGCCGGCACCGGTGTTGCCATGGGTAACGCCGTCGATGAGGTTAAGGCTGTAGCCCAGATGGTGACCGCCGATAACAACGAAGATGGCATTGCGGTGGCGCTGGATAAGCTGCTGGGTTAGAATCGCCGATTAATGCATGGCTCGGGCGCCTGTTCGCGGGCGTCCTTTTGTTAGGGAGGGTGCCGTGTCCGCATTTCCGTTCGACGCCGTTATCTTTGACATGGACGGCGTCATTGTCGATACCGAGTATTACTACTTGGGCGAGACTGCCGCGTTTGCCAAGGAGCTTGGGCTTAATCTGACTCAAGAGGAGTTGAATGGGCAAGTCGGCACCTCGCATCAGTTCTTCCTGCATATGCTGGTCGATTGGTTTGAGCGCGCCGGTAAGGGGCATTTCACTGGCGAGGAAGCGTTGGCCCGTTGGGACGAGTGGGCGCATAAGCGTCCGCGCGACTATCAGGCTTTGATTAACCCGGGCGCCGTGGATACGATTCGAGAGCTGCCGCGCCGTGGCGTTCGCGTGGCGCTTGCCAGCTCGTCTCCCATGGATAGCATCGAAGAAGTGCTCAACGCATGCGGGCTGTCGGATGCCTTTGAGTATGTGGTGAGCGGCGAGCAGTTTAAGGAGAGTAAGCCCGAGCCCGACATCTATCTGCATGCGCTGGACCTGCTGGGGCTGCCCGCGAATCGCTGCTGCTGCGTTGAGGATTCGGTGCCTGGCATCACTGCCGGCAAGCGAGCCGGCCTGACAGTCATTGCCAAGCGCGAGGAGCGCTTTGGCTTTAGCCAGGATGCCGCGGACAAGATTATCGACCAGCTGCCCGAGCTGCTTGAGCTTTCTTAGGGGGTCTGTTGGAGGCTCTTTAGGGGTTCGTGGACAAAAAATGCCAAATATGAGTACTGTCACTAATTTAGTAACAGGGAAATTATGCTTTTAAGGCCTTGGTTGAGCGCCTGGGGGCGATTATAACCTGTTAAATATGGCTTTAGCCATGCTAAAACGCCTTGATAATGAACAGCTGTACATTATCAAGGCGTTCTTTTGTCACAATATAATGCTACTAGCTTTGCAGCAGTACTCATATTTGGCGTTTTTTGCCCTCCGGGGTCAGTTGAAGTCAAATATGGAGTGCGAATTTCCTAAAACGGTTGATTCGACGCTCTCCTCGGCGCAGTTTTTAAGTTCGGCGATGTGCAGGGAGGCGCTTTTTAGCGATGTGATGAGCTGTCGCGCGCTTGCATCTGCTTGCGGTTCGGCTGGAGCGTCGGTTTCGAGCAGCAGACGGTCGAGTGGGATCTGTCGGGCGTATTCACGACCGCGCTTGGTAGCGAGCATCCGCTCGTTCACGGAAAAATAGCAGCCTGCGTTTCGCGCGCGGACGAACTCGTTCGAGGTACCGCTAAACCAGTGGAAGATGATGGCGGGGGAGTCGGGGCTTGGGGCGAGCAATTCATGTGACCCGAGGACGTCCAGCACGGTTCCTGTCGAACGAACGACGTGAATTGATATCACGCGCCCGGCAAGAGGGTGCTGCACGAGTGTATCGCAGAGCCGGTCAAATGCCTGTACTTGTAGCGGCTCGCTTCCGGCAAAACGAGCGGAAAAGTCGAGCCCGACCTCGCCGATCAAGCGTTCTTGTGCAGCGACTTCGCAAAGCAGATTGATTTCAGCGTTGCCACATCGTCCGTCGGCGAGCCACCAGGGATGGAGGCCGATGCCGGCAAAGATATTTGAACGGCCGCAGGCGCGCTTCTTGGCGCGTGCAAAGTCGTGCGGATCGACGCCGCAGTCAAATAGAATCAGGCCCAGCGCCGTTGCCTCATCGGCAACGGCGTCCGGGTGAGCCATTAAACCAAGATGGCAGTGTGCATCAAATAACCGGGGCTCCATCTCGGCGCGCTCCGCTAGTCTAGGCGCTGGCCATCGGAGCGTACGCGTTCGGTGCCGCGCCCACTGATCTGGCGGATAACCTCGCCGGCAATCATCTGACCCATGATGGGCGGCATAAAACTGGCAGTTCCCAGCTCGGTGCGCTCGTGGATGTTGGAAGGGTCGCGGGGCTGTGTCTTAACCGATTCCTCGCAGCTAAACAGTACATGTAGGCTCTTGATTCCGCGCTTCTTACATTCTTTGCGCATAATGCGGCTCATGGGGTCACGTACCGTATCGAAGATGTTGGCAAAGCGCAGGCACTCGGGATGGAGCTTGTTGGCCCCGCCCATGGAACTAACCAAACGAATGCCGTGGTCCTGAGCATATTTGGCAATGGTGAGCTTGGCCGAGATGGTGTCGATGGCGTCGACGACGTAGTCGAGCTTGCCGCCCGTCTGCTCCAAAACGCTCGCGAAGAAATCATCGATGTTGTCGCTCAGCAGGTATTCGGTACGTTTGATAACGGTGGCGGCAGGATTGATATCGTGGATCATGGCTTCCATAACATCGACCTTGCGCTTGCCGATGGTGCTGTGAAAGGCGATGGCCTGGCGATTGATATTGCTGGGCGCGATGATGTCCTTGTCCAGAATTACAAAATGACCAATGCCGCCGCGGGCGAGTGCCTCGCAGCAGTTGGAGCCCACACCTCCGCAGCCGAGTACCAGCACCGTGGTATCGGCGAGCTTGTCGAGTGCCTCGCGGCCCATGATGATCTCGAGCTTGGCATCGCGCGTCTCGTTGGGAGTTGCGGCTGTGGTTTCGGTCATAGACATCCTCCGATGGGGAAGCGAATCGTGTTTTAGCTATCGCCATTATAGGTATTATCGCGATTCCATTTGAGCCCTAGGGGCTTGTTGAAATGAGGCAGTGATTCGCATAAGATGAAGCAGATGGCACCCGTTGCAGCGGGTTGGCCAACTCCCAAACACGTTTGTAGCGTGAGAAGTGGCCGTCTTCGCATTACGCGGGGGCGGCTATTTCATTCGACCTCCAATGTGGATGCCGAGCTCCACAGCCGCGATTACAAGCAACAACAACGTCAGGACATCGTTAATACTCATAGTCCATCTCCTTCTTGGGAAGAGGGAGCTGGCCCATCTGCTTCTGGACCCATTGTATCTAAAAACGAACGAATGTTCTATACATAACATTGCTATTAGATAATTAGACAAACATCTAAATATCGAGTATAGTGTGCACGTCGCGAGAGATAGCGAGAGGAGGTTCTATGCCGGGAGAAGGTTTTAAGGCGCTGGCGGATCCAACGCGGCGGCGCATTTTAGAACTGCTGCGCGAGGGCAATTGCACGGCGGGGGAGCTCGCCGAGCATTTCGACATAAGCAAACCGTCGCTCAGTCATCATTTGGCGACACTCAAAAACGCCGGGCTGGTGACCGACGAGCGCCATGGCCAAAACATCGTTTACAGCTTAAATACCACCGTCATGCAGGACTTGATTGGCTGGTTTATGGGCTTTACAAACACTGAAGGTGATAAGGATGAATAACGAAAACAAGGGCATTCACGCCACGGGGGTATCGTCGCGCGTGTGGATTGCACTGGTCGCTCTGTGCGTTGCCAATGTCGCAGCGCATCTGATAGTGATGCCGAGCCTGCCGGCGCAGATTCCCACGCACTGGGGCGCGAATGGCGCCGTCGACGGTTGGGGCCCTAGCTGGATGGCCTCCGCGCTCGGCGTGTTGCCTCTGGCACTTCTCGCGATGTTCTACGTCGTGCCACGCATTGACCCCAAGGGCGAGGCGTATCGGACCTCGGGTAAGTTCTATCAGGGCTTCGTAATCGCCTTCACGCTGCTCATGTGTGCCATAAGCTGGCTGGGGGAGCTAACGGTGTGGGGCATCGTGCCGGTGGTAGGAACGGTCAATTTGCTGGTATCAGGCGCTATCGGCTTGCTCTTTATTGGTATGGGCAACTACTTACCGCGCGTAAAGCAGAACTACACGCTCGGTATCAAGACGCCCTGGGCACTTGCCGATCCCGAGAACTGGCGCCGTACGCAGCGTTTTGGCGGTGCCTGCTTTATGGTGCTGGGCGTTGGCCTGATTGTGATGGGCGTGGCAGGCAGCGTGCTTTCGAGTGAAGTCGTCGCCGCGGTGATTGCGGTTCTGGCGTTTGGTTCGGTTGGAGCCGTCTACGTCTACTCGTATCTGCTGTGGCGCAAATCGCAGCGAGCCGCTCGTTAAGGTTGCGGAAAACTAGCGTACGCAGTTCATAGTATGTTCCGGGGGACTTTTCCCAGGTAGTATTAGGGGGTGTGGGCAACCATGCCCCTTTTTCGTTACGTTTCAGAGCTGGTTTCCTCATTTCGTTTCTACTAAAGCGAATCAAGAATAGGGAAACAGCAGGTAGAAAGGATAGAACAGGCAAATGGCAGAGTTTATCTACCAGATGTATCAGGCTCGCAAGGCCCATGGCGACAAGGTAATCCTTGACGACGTGACCCTGAGCTTCTACCCCGGTGCCAAGATCGGCGTCGTGGGTCCCAACGGCATGGGCAAGTCGACCCTGCTCAAGATCATGGCCGGCATTGAGGAGGTCTCCAACGGCGATGCCAGGCTCACCCCCGGCTACACCGTGGGTATCCTGCAACAGGAGCCGCCGCTCGACGACGACAAGACCGTCATCGAGAACGTGCGCATGGCGTTTGGCGACATGATTGCCAAGGTCGATCGCTTCAACAAGATCGGCGAGGAGATGTGCGACCCGGACTGCGACATGGACGCCCTCATGGCCGAGATGGGCAAGCTCCAGGACGAGATCGACGCCGCTGATGGCTGGGATATCGATTCCAAGCTCGGCCAGGCCATGGACGCCCTGCAGCTGCCCGATTCCGACATGCCGGTCAACGTGCTTTCCGGCGGCGAGCGCCGTCGCGTGGCCCTGTGCAAGCTGCTGCTCGAGGCTCCCGACCTGCTGCTGCTTGACGAGCCCACAAACCACCTAGACGCTGAGTCGATCCTGTGGCTCGAGCACTTCCTTCACAACTACCAGGGCGCGGTGCTTGCCGTCACGCACGATCGCTACTTCCTGGATAACGTTGCCGAGTGGATCTGCGAGGTCGACCGCGGTCACCTTTATCCCTACAAGGGCAACTACTCCACGTATCTGGAGACCAAGGCCGCCCGTATCGAGGCGCAGGGCAACCGCGACGCCAAGCTCGCCAAGCGCATGGAGGCCGAGCTCGAGTGGGTACGCAGCTCGCCCAAGGCTCGCCAGGCCAAGAACAAGGCTCGTCTGGCTCGCTACGAGGAGATGGAGGCCGAGGCCCGCGCAAGCCAGAAGCTCGACTGGACCGATATCCGCATTCCCGTTGGACCGCGTTTGGGTAACAAGGTGCTCGAGGCCCATCACCTGCACAAGGAATTCGACGGTCGCGTGCTCATCGACGACCTTTCGTTCACCCTGCCGCGTAACGGCATCGTGGGCGTCATCGGCCCCAACGGTGTCGGCAAGACCACGCTCTTCAAGACCATCGTGGGTTTGGAGCCGCTGACTTCGGGCGAGCTCGAGGTGGGCGAGACCGTCAAGATTTCTTACGTCGACCAGAACCGTTCCGGCATCGACCCCGATAAGAACCTATGGGAGGTCGTCTCGGACGGCCTGGACCACATGATGGTCGGCGAGACCGAGGTTCCGAGCCGCGCGTACGTGGCGAGCTTTGGCTTTAAGGGCCAGGACCAGCAGAAGCGCGCCGGCGTACTCTCCGGTGGCGAGCGCAACCGTCTGAACTTGGCGCTCACGCTCAAGCAGGGCGGCAACCTGCTGCTCCTCGACGAGCCCACGAACGACCTCGACGTCGAGACGCTGTCCTCGCTCGAAGCGGCGCTGCTCGAGTTCCCGGGCTGCTCGGTGGTCATTAGCCACGACCGTATGTTCCTGGACCGCGTCGCCACGCACATCCTGGCGTGGGAGGGCACCGACGAGAATCCGGGCAACTGGTATTGGTTCGAGGGCAACTTCGAGGCCTATCAGGCCAACCGTATCGAGCGCCTGGGCGAGGACGCAGCCCAGCCGCATCGTATTCACCGCAAACTGACGCGTGACTAGTAGCAAGTAGAAAGGCCGCCAGCAAGGGCGGCCTTTCTTGTAGCAATTGCACTGCAGCTATGCCCTGGCTGCTGGTTTGATTCATAATCAAAGTCATCTCTTTGGGATTAAAGCCCGTTTTTGCTATGAGTGATTTTCTAATTCCGTTTAAAACGTAAAGACGTATTGGGTTACAAGGACATAAGCAAATCGAATTGAAATATAACCAGTGCTGTAACGTTACAAAAAAGGTTATAGAATAGGAGTATCTTATAAGTCGCTCCTCTAGAAAGAAGAACATATGCTTTCGCGTCGTCGTTTTCTGCAACTTGTCGCGTCTTCAATTGTCGCCTTAGCCGCACGTCCGAAAGAGGTTTTTGCTTCGACGGGCAATATTGATGGTGAGCAGATACAATTTACTTCAGAAATTGCGCAAGAGCTTGCCGATAAATATATAAAGGGACTCCTCGGCTCTTCGTATACGCCTTCTGACCCTATTCCTTTTGTAGACGTTGATGGGTCCCCGCTTGGCTACATTGTTCCGGTTGTGACATTCAATAGAGCCGCGGGCTATTTGGTTTTAGATGCTTCAGATGATGAAATACTTACGGGATATCGTTTTGGAGACGGCTTAGTCAGCCCTATGGATCGGGGAGGAGATCTTGGTGTTGAGTCTTATTCTTTCAATAACCCAGTCGTAATGATCAATCCATTCGAATTCGGTGTGCAATCTTTGGACGGTTCAATAACAACAAATTGCGGAAGAACAATCCCGGCTGTTTCCATAGAAGGACGGCCTGTCGTTTTATCGAATAAACCTTCAAGCTGGAACGATGTCGTAATTTACGCAACTCAAATGCAGGATTACACAGTATCTGGATTTCGTTCCATTTCTCAGTTTATGTCATATGATGAAAGCGAGATTAAGAGGCTTACTGCCCACTATGCTTGTATGGTGACCGCTTTTTCGAACGTTGCGGAACTGTATGGCATTGCCAATTTATATAGCGACCCTTCGCAATATATGCAGATATGGAATTACACCAATACCCATGCTCTTTCCGCTGAAGAACAGACTGTTCCCGGCGTTGTTTTGGGCGGAACGCCGATATCAACCTGTGCAACGGGGTTTACAAATTACTGCGCAAGCAGAGGAAGTGCTCTTATCGCCCGCACTGTCTCCTCTCCGGCTATCGCGAGCATTCAAAATGAGATTAACTCTAATAGACCGAATGTTTTACATGCGAGTTTGTACAACGGATCAGCCCATTCTGTAACAGCGGAGGCTTACGCCACACTTACTGGTAAGAAAACTGGAGAGACAAGGCAGATGATTGGCATAGCGGACGGCTGGAATTCATCTTTATCCTTCCTGAAGTATGATCAGAGCTATTATGCGTGGACTTATGGAACGACTTTTTCGAAGTAGGGCGATTCGTCTAGCTCTGTCTTTGGTGCTGATGGCTTCATTGGTGGGCTGTTCAACAAAGGAAGAGATATCGCGCGGAGGTTCCGGAGAAGTGACTGCGACAGACTCAGGTTCATTAGAAATAGCTGGCGGGCATGCCGATGTGATGTTACAAGGAAAAGGCGTGCTTAGGTCGATTGATGCTGGAGACGCTGTCTGCTCAATAGAGGATTTGAAGACAGGTGAAACTGCATCGTACCGAGTTTCAGATAATGCTGCGAATATGATTGAGTCGATACCGACCGGAGCGCAGGTTTCTTTTAGATACTTTGCTCCGCAACTTGAGGATGAGCTTGCTTCTCTGGTGTCTATATGCGCCGATGACAACTAAAAGGCCTGAATTCAAACGGCCTCGGATGGTCAATTGGCTATCCGAGGCCGTTTTTTACTCGACCGGGGCTTCGACCTTGTCGATGGCCCAGGTGGCTCCGAGGCCGCCGGTGGTGTTGCGGCGAATGCGTACGGTGACTTCGTGGCGTTTGCCGGCCTGTGTGTAGCGCAGGGGGAAGCACGCGCGGTTACGGCCGGCCTCGATGGTACCGCGCTCGCGAGCGATCCAGTAGTACTCGCCGACGATGCCGAGGGTGTCAGCGCCGTAGGGGAGATAAGTCGACAGCTGGTGCAGCAGCGGGCTAGGGCAGAAGACCTCGGTCGCGAAATCGATGGGGAAGTCCCCGGGGATGGTCGGTGCTGCGGGAGCGGGGGCCGGTGCTGAATTGGGGACCGGAGTCGGTGCAGGTGTGGGAGCCTGGTCACAGGCGGGTGCGGATGCGGACTCAATGACAGGTGCAGACTCAGATGCCGCTTCTGGCTTAGCTATGGAATCTGTCGGTTCCACGGAGATGGACGTGTCTTCGGTCCCGGTTTTGGCATCGGCCTGCGGAGTGTCCTCTGCCTCGACGTTCGGCTTGGCCTCGACCGGCGTGGATACCATGGTGGTGATGCCGGCGTTGGCGTTCTCGGGGTCGTAGACAACCGTGAGCGAGATGGCAGGCTGGGGCGCCTCGGGCTCCGGTGTTGCCTCGGCAGCATCTTGATCCGCGAGCTCGTCGGACTGATTGTCCTCGGTGTTGTCGCCAAAGACATCGTGGTTCTGGAACACGGGCGCCTCGGGCTGGCCAGCCGCCTCTTCGGTTGTCGACTTGGATGCCTCGTTGAGCTCCACAGCGGCTTCCTGCTCTGGCATGACTTCGGGATCGGTCATGGCGGCGATTTCGGTTTCGGCTTCTGCTGCCACCTCAATAGCGACTTCGATCTCTGTCTCGGGCTCGGGCTCCGGCACAGCTTCAACCGCGGCTTCTGGTTCGGGACGCTTAACGTGCTTGGGGCGCACAGCCTTGAGGTCCTTCTCACCGCGCTTTTTCTTTTTGTAGGACTGCTTAGCGCCCTTGGCGGTCTTGGGCTTGTCCTCGCCCTTGGCAAGGGCGGCATCCCAGGCCTCGTTGGCGATGACGGTGGCATACAGGCGACCGCCCTTAAAGACGGTCAGCTTAATGCAGTCGTCAAGCTCTTCGAGCAGCTCGCGCGTGGATTCGAAGCCCAGGTCATAAGCGGTCATGTCGCCAGCGGCGAGCGCCTCTTCGACCTGCGTCATAAACGTTTGCTTGCCGCATCCAATCGCATCGCGCAGCAGGCGATACAGATAGATGTGGTTGCCCAGTGAAAGCGTGGGCCTAACTATTGTCTTGCTCATGGCAAATCTCCTCTTTACACATGTAAAGCATCTTACCATCGCATGGCGCTCGCCATGGCGGCGCCCAAGGCAAACGGGCGCGAACCGCTGTCGATTCGCGCCCGTTATACAGGTCGGTTATCTATGAGAGGCAAATGTGCCTAGTTGCCCGATGTCGCGCCTTGGCTTGAACTGTCAGATGCCGTGCCGGACGCGGTTCCGCTCGAGCTGTTGGTGTTGCTGTTGTCGGTAGATCCCGTACTCGGTGTATTGCCATTCGCCTGGTCGCCCGTGCTCGGTTGAGAGCCGTCAGTCGTTTGACTTGAGTCAGTCGTGCCGGATTGCGTGCCGCTGTTGTTCGCAGAGGAATCGACGCCCTGCGATTGGTTTTGGGTGTTCGAGGACGAATTGGCAGAGGTAGAACTGTCTTGCGTATCGTCCGTCTGTGCCTGCTGATCCTGCGACTGGGTGTTGCCATTTGCATCGCTCTCGGTCGTGCGCGACGAAAGGATTGGCTCGGGGCGCTCGCCCAGGCCCTCACCGGCAGTGGTGACAAGGATGGCGCCGGCGCAAGCGATGACCGCGACGATGGCGATGGCGATCGAGAAGACGATAACCTTCTTCTGCGTCTGGCTGCGCTCTGCCGCCGCCTTGGCGAGCAGGCTGTTGGGGGCGACGCGCGCCGTGGTCGCGCGCCCCGCAATCTGGCGCATCTCCTGCGTAGTCGCGGCGCCGCCCAGGTGCTCCTCGGCATTCAACTCAACGGGCTCATAGGCGCCGGCAGGGTAGTCGTTGGCGGCGTGCGTACCTTTGAGGGCTTCGGCGCTGGCAGAGATAAAGTGGCGGTAGACCTGCGAGGACACAACAGTGATGACTGAGCTCACAGCGGCACCAATCACCGAGCCGGCAATGCCGATCTTTGAAGCAAGCGCCACGCTCGTGGCGGCAGCTGCGGCGCCGGCGATGATCTGGGGAATGGAAATGTCATCGAACAGGCCCTTTTTGGGCGCGATGGCCATGGTCTGTCCGATGGAATGGTTCTCGTGCACGCCGTTGTTGAGCGATGCCGGCGTCATGACGCGCGTGCGCGGCGCGTCGGTGTACTTGGTTGTCATACGGGGTCCTCCCGGTGTAAATCTACTTCGTTTCGTGTAGCCATCAGGGTACCCACCAGATGTGAATCGTACGTGACATTTAACAGATACCATCAACTCATCAAGGGGGCCTGCTGTCTTTGGTGCAATAGCTTGATGCTAAACTGGATTTACTATTGCGAGGTGGTTTACGTGATGTACCCGTATATGACATTCGAAGATGGTACCGAGGTCATTCATTCTGACCTGATTACAGATGGCGATATCGAAAAGGTTATCGTGCATTTTGAGCGACCGACGGCAGAGGGCTTCGACTCCGCTCGTTGTGAGTTGCCTTCCTGTTCGTGGACTGACTGGGAAGGGCATTTTACTCAGAGTGAAAAACGAGCTTTCGAAGAGTGTCTGAGCAAATAATTTAGATTAGTTCGAGTTTAGTTCGAATAAAGAAGCTGAATGCGATGGCCTAAAGCGTATGCATTTTTAGTATTAGATGCGTATGAAATGGAGGATGTGAATGGATGAGCTAATAGACTTTAAAAAACGATTTCTCAAGAATGGCGAGCTGGTTTCAATTCCAAAAAAGGAAAGCTATAAAAGAATCATGCTACTATGGGCCGTCTCTTTCTTTGAATTAAATACAAGTTATACGGAGCTTCAGGTTAATCGTGTGCTGTCACAGCTCTATCCTGATTATGCCGTGTTGAGGCGGTACTTGGTTGATTATGGATTCCTATTAAGGGATGAACGAGGCCTGAAATACGAGGTTAATCGTGATGTTCACGGTATTGAGAGCTAGCCGTCCGGTTCGGGTCCTATATATTGCTAGAGGGATAAGCGAAATAGGCAATTGGTGTGCGAATATTGCTTTGCCAATGCTGATTTACGAGGTAACTCACGATGTTTCTGCAACTGCTTTGATGGTCTGCTGCAGATTTGCCCCCTCTCTGTTTTCAGTTGCGCTCGCGCAGCTGCCTCAGAAGATGGGTATCGGGACACTGCAGGCCATGAGATTGGCAGACTTAATTCGCGCGGGATTATTCGTTTGCTATATTTTTGTTGATAGTAAATGGAGTATGTTTGCTATTACGTGCGCGGTATCGCTTTGCCGAACGGTAGAAATGCCCTGCTTTTACTCGTTGTTAAGAGCCAATACGAATAGTATCAATCGCGACGTAATTAATAATTCGTTTGGGTTCCTGCAGAATTTGATGATGGTTCTGGGGCCAGTTGCCGGCGGTTTTGTTGTCGCTCAATTTGGGGCGGAGGCTGTTCTTGCATTAGACGCGCTTTCTTTTGCCGCGTCGTTCTGGTTGCTGCGAGATGTTCCGTCGGTTATCGAGGTTAATGATAAAGAGGGAATAAGCAAAAATGAAAAAAACAGGACTGCATTTAGTGATCTTAGCGCGAAGCACTTGGCAATTGGTTTCCTATTAATCGATATTTCTAGTGGCGTGGCATTCGGCTCTCTGAATTCTCTTTTGCCAGCTATAGCGCAATTGCAATTTGACTCGTCATCGATACAATATGGATTCCTTCAGAGTAGTCTTACAATCGGACTGTTGTTCGGAAATACAATATACGGTCGTTTAATCAGTGGTTCCGATTGCGTTAAATCATATTGTTTTGTGACGTATCTTGCGCTCGGTGCGTATCTGGCGTTTGGCTATCGCTATGCGTCTGGGATATCGTTTATTTTCCTTTTTATCGTCGGTGCCGGAAACGCCATTCAAGATGTGCTTCTCATAACATCGCTGCAGGATTTGGCGAGAGACGGATCTGAATCGATAAGCCTGTTTTCAATTAGGGAGTCTTTGCAATCGGTTGCTGTTGTTATTTCAACACTTCTTGTTTCGCTGTTCACGAGCATCGCGATGTTCTCAATTCTCGTTACAGGACTTGGTGTATTTTCAATTATGATGGTAGTTGTGTTTCAATTGAATTATTTGCGAAAGATGTGACGTTGATATGCCTAAAACGCTTTTAGTATTTCCCCCAGGATGGAGTCCAGTGGGGCCGTATCTTGCCTTGCCTGTTTTGAAGTCATATCTTCAAGAGGTTGAACAATACAAAGTTGACATTGTTGACTTAAACGTGGAATTTTACGATGACCTCCTATCTTTTAGACATGTCGAAGAGTGCTGTAAAAGGTATCGGGAATCAAAGGATTCGTTTAGTTCGAATGTTCAATTAACAATCGAGTTGATACAAAAGTCGGCACTTAATGTTGACGAGGCAAAAGATATTTTCAGATCGAAGAGATAGTGTAATCTAAAAGAAAGACAATATGCTGAAAACATTTTTAGAAATGCACTCTATATCATAAATCACGTCTCATATGGAGTTAAATACACGTTCAACTCCATAGATCTGCCCTATGATTATTATTCGACACCAGAAATAATGAAATCGCTTGCGGATACCTTGCATAATCCGTTTATTTCCTTCTATGAAACTGCCTTTCTTAAGCGTATTCAGAGGGAAAAAATCGAGTTTATTGGGATTTCGGTGAGCGGCTGTTTCCAATTGATTTCTGCAGTTACGTTAGCGAAACTGATTAAAGAAGAATGTCCATCTGTTAAACACGTCTCATTGGGCGGCAATTACATTACTCGTTTAGCAGATGACTGCATGAAAGAATGGCATCCCTTTTTTGAATACATTGATTCGATAATGATGTATGACGGCGAAGAGCCGCTTGCACGTCTTCTTGAGGCTCTTGACTCTGGTGATGACAATCTCGACTGTGTTCCAAACCTTTGCCATGCTAAAGGTGGAAAGATATATAAAAACCATCGGATTGAGCAAACATTTATCAACGATACAGTTCCCGATTTCGATGGCTTCGCCCTTTCTAAATACTTCATGCCTGAGCTAATATTGCGATCGCGTCGAAAATGTTGGTGTAAGGGTGACGCCCTAGCGTCCATTTAACGAAGAACGGCCTTCGTCCTAGAATCTGAAATCACCACAACAAC
>NZ_CZAQ01000013.1 GCF_001404695.1 Collinsella aerofaciens
ACGTCCATTACAGTCGAAATTGTCAGCCCGGGACCGTCTCGGGCTACGATTGAGGCGCGCCCAGAACGGGCCGCCGACCGGGCGCCCGCGCACGGCCGAACGTCCCTGCCCCCGAGAGGGCCCGTTGGGTGCTGCCGGCGCGGGACGCGCCGCCCCCGACGGCTGATAGGAAAGTGCCGGGCAGGTGCCGCGGCTGGTAATGTGAGTGCCGAGGGGGAGGCCATCCGGTCGAACGACTACCGGAAGGATACCACCGTGAAAGCGCCATCCACCAGACCCGCGGCCGTGCTCGGCCTGGACGTCGGCAAGTCATCGCACTGGGCCTGCCTGATCGACCGCGACGGGGAGGTGCTGGCCAGCGCCCCCGTCCGCAACAGGGAGGCCGAGCTCGACGCGCTGTTCGCCTCCGCGCCCGCCGGCACGCTCGTCGTCGTCGACCAGTTCCGCAACATAGGGTCCCTCGCCGTGAGGCGGGCCCGCGCCGCGGGGCTCGGGGTCGCCTACCTGCCCGGGCTCGCCGCCAGCCGCGCCGCGGGCCTGTTCGCCGGCGAGGCCAAGACCGACGAGCGCGACGCCGCGGTGATCGCGCGGACCGCCCTGGGCGTGCCGGACTCCCTGTCGGGGGTCCCGGGCCGCGGCGAGGCCCTCGAGGCCGCCCGCGCCCTCTCGTCGCAGCGCGACCACGTCGTCGCCTGCGCGACCAGGGACAAGAACCGCCTGCGCGCGGTGCTGCTCGAGTCCTGCCCGGCCCTCGAGGCCGCGGTCGACCTGTCGGACCGGCGGTGGCTGGAGCTGCTCGCCGGGTTCGGCGGGGCGTGGGGGATCGCCCGCTCCGGGGCCGGGGGCCCGCGGGCCGAGGCCGCCGGGGAGGCCGCGGCCGCCTCCACCGCGCCCCCGCCGGCGCTCGTCGAGGCCGAGAACAGGCAGGTCAGGTTCCTGGCCGCCCGGATATCGGAGGCCCTCGACGAGGCCGGGGCCCTCGAGGCCGAGACGGCGGCGCTGCTCGAGGGCGACGAGACCTACGCGTGCCTGCTCACCGTGCCCGGCATCGGCCCGAGGACCGCGGCGCAGCTCGCGGTGTCGGTCGACATCGGGAGGTTCCCGGACCACGACCACCTGGCCTCGTACTGCGGCATAGCCCCGAGGGTGAGGAGCTCCGGAACGTCGGTGAGGTCGGTCAGGGCGTCCAGGCGCGGCGACGCGAGGCTCAAGTCCCTGCTGATCTTCTCGTGCAACAGCCTGGTGAGGTCCTCGGGGCGCTACGGCGAGTACTACCGGGCCTGCAGGGCGCGGGGCATGGGGCACGGGCGGGCGCTCAAGGCCGTCGCGAGGAAGCGGCTCAGGGCGATATACGCCGTGATGCGCGACCGGGTGCCCTACCGGGAGTAGCCCCGACGGTTGACAAAACTATAGGAACACCCAATGACTAGGTGGCTAGGCGTGGGATTTGTTGTGCGCGAGGGCTAGGCCTACGGCGGCGATGGCCGCGGCAAAGAGCACCGTGACGCCCAGATCGCAGGCGATGTCGCCCAGCACGGTGGACGTCAGGTCCGCGGCGAGCGCCTTGCCGATCGCGTCGTTCACCCAATACGTCGGCACAAAGTGCGCCACCGTCTGCACGGCCGAGCCCATGAGCGACAGCGGCATCCAGGCGCCGCCCAAAAACGTCATGAGCATGCCGAGCAGGTTGCCCACACCGTTGAGCAGCTCCTCGCGCGCGCCCAGGCTCGACAGCGTAAAGCCAACGGCCAGCGGCGTGCACGCCAGGGCAAACGTTGCCGCCAGCGCCAGGCACACGCGACCCACGCCGACCTCGGCAACCGCGCTGGCAAAGCCCACGACGCCCATCATGCTCGACACGAGCCAGATGCAGACGGTGAGCACGGCGGCGGCCGCGAACACAGCGAGCGAACGCTGGCGCTCAGAGACCGGGCTGGCATCCATGCGGCGCACGCGCTCGGGCTCGTTCATGCCCGAAAACACCAGTCCCACCGACACGATGACCGACGAGATGATCGCGTACGCGCCAAAGTTGAAGTACGACTCGAGCGTGGTAGCAGCAGTCGAGTCGACCTTGACCTGCTCGATCTGGACCTCCGCGCGCTTTGCGGCCGCGTGCTCGGCGGCCCTTGCGACGTCACCGTTGGAAGCAGCGGTTTCAAGCGCCGCCGCAGCGCCCGCGAGCGAGATCCAGCGCGAGGCCTCGGCGGACGAAAGCGCCGCCGCCATGGTGCCGGAACCATAGGTCACGTCGAGCTTGGGCAGGGCCTCCCCCGCACGGGCGGCTGCAACAAGATCGTCCTCAAACCCCTCCGGGATAAAGAACACGCAATCGGCACTGCCCTTGGCGCTGTTGCTCTTGGAGAGCGCGTCGGCAAGGTCGTATGTGTCGTCGCCGACGCCCGTGACCAGGTCAAAGCGTGAGCCCAGGTGCTTGGTAAGCGCCCGCGAAAGGTCGCTATTGTCGCGGTCGACCACGATCACGTTGGTGTCGTAGGGCTTGTACTCGGTAAGCTGCGACGAGTTCCAGCTCACCGAAGCCGCGATGAATACGCCCATGAGCGAGATGAACACCGTATAGATGAGCAGGTAGAACGGGTGCGCCAGCGCCATGCGAAGCGCGGTCTTAAAGGTGCTCATAGCGGCTCCTTCCAAAGATCAGCGTAGCGGCGGCGACAAACACCAGGGCCATCAGGACGAGCGCGCCGGCGCGAACAGCGAAGGGCCCCAGGTCCTCAAAGAAATACAGGCGATTGAACATGTCGCAGATGAGCTTGACGGGGTTGAGCCAGCACTCGACCGGACAAGCGCGGGCGACGTCGTCGGCAAGCGCCATCGCCGGCTCGCCGTAGAGGCCGGCGAACAGGGCGCACGTGGTGGCAAAGCCCGTGAGGATGCCCGACTTGGATGCCTTGCCGCCCTTAACGGGAAGCGTGCCCACAAAAAGCCCCAGGCCCGTGGCGGCAAGCGCGGATGCAGCCCCGCCCAGCAGGCACAACCCCTCGCGCCCGCCAAAGTCGACGCCCACGACCAGGCGCACGTAGCCGATCGCAACCGCCATCGATGCAAAGGAAACCAGCCACGAGCCGACAAAAATGCCGGCCAGCGACGCCGTCTTGGAAAGACCGCCCACGCAGCGGCGCGCGCCAAGGCCCGACAGATTAGGCTGCAAATCGACGACGCTCAAGGCGGCAAACTCGGCAGACATCATCGCGACCAGGCCAAAGAGCGCGTAGTAGTAGATGACCGTGCCATCGGGCGTGGCACGAGTCAGGCTCATGCGGCGGGTTCCGCCCTCGAGCGACAGGGCGTGCGCAACCGCCTCCGGGTCGGCGAGCGCCGCCGGGTCATCTTGAGCAATCTGGGCCATGAGCTCGGCATTTTGCGTATACGAGCTTGCCACCGTTTCAAGGATGCTGCGATCGGTAAGCACCGACGAGGCGCGCGAGCTGTCGTAACTCGATAGCAGCGTGAGCCTGGGCGTGCCCGCGGCATCAACCGTATAGATGCCCGCGACCTCGCCGGCCTTGAGCGCTTTGCGCGCGGCAGCCAAGTCTTCGTACTCGCTCACATCGAGCAGCTGGTCGTCACCTTCCTTGGCAAGCGAAGCCGCCACGTTCTTAAAGGTCGAAGCGTCCCAGGCCTCGTCCGCCACGACGGCAACCGGCACCGGGTCGATCTTACCGTCGGAGCTGAGGTTCACAAACATAAACATAAACATCGTGGAAAGCGCGACGGGAAAGACCGCGCCCCAAACCCACGTGCTCGGCCGGCGCAGCAGCGTCTTGACCGTGGTGATGATGGTGTTGAACATGGCCGCCCCCTAGTCGCGCAGCTCGCGGCCGGTGATCTCGAGGAACACGTCGTTGAGGGTCGGCGGTTCGGAATAGATGCGGCCGAGCGGCACGTCATGCGAGCGCAGCGCATCGAGAATGTCCGTCAGGTTGTGCGGGCTCGCTTCGCACGAAAACGTGAGCTGTCCCGCCGTTGCCGAAAGGTCCAGAACGTGCGGCAGGCTTGCGACGGCACCGAGCGCCGCACTCGGAACCTCGCCGACCTCGATTACAATCTTCTCGCCCATCTGAATCATGCGCTTGAGCTCGTCGTTGGTGCCCTGCGCCAGCACGCGGCCGCCGTCCATGATCATGATGCGGCTGCAAATTTGCTCGACTTCCTCCATGTAATGGCTGGTATACACCACCGTGGCGCCCTCGTCGCGCAGGCGGCAGATGCCCTCCAGGATGGCGTTGCGGCTTTGCGGGTCGACCGCCACCGTGGGTTCGTCAAAAAAGATGAGCTCGGGCTTGTGCGCGATGCCGCAGGCAATGTTGAGACGACGCGCCAGGCCGCCCGAGAGCTTGCCAGGGCGGAACTTGGTAAAGTCGCCCAGGCCGACAAAGTCGATCGCCTCGTCCACCAGCGCGCGGCGGCGCTTGCGGTCGTTGACGTAGAGACTGCAGAAATAGTCGATGTTCTCGCGCACGGTGAGCTCGTCGAACACCGCCACCTGCTGCGGCACCACACCGATGCGGCGCTTGAGATCGTAGCGGGCGGGCGTCATGCGCTCGCCGAACAGCTCGATGGTGCCCTTGTCGTAGGCGAGCAGCTGCAGGATGCAGTTGATGGACGTGGTCTTGCCCGAGCCGTTGGGGCCCAGCAGGCCAAAGATCTCGCCGGGGGCGATACTCAGGTTAAAGTGGTCGAGCGCAATAAGGTCGTCGTAGCGCTTAACGAGGTTTTCGACGTGGACGATGTCTGTCATGAGGCGGCCCTTCTGTTGCTTGTGGCCCGGTATGATTGCATCATCGCAGGAGCTGACGGCGCGCACCAGTGAGCTTTGTCACGAGTGCGGGGCGGTCGCGTAGCCTGCTGACGCGACCGCCCCGCCGCGCGGGAGGAATGTCACGGTTGCTTTGAGTGGCGCCTCCCCCGTGCGCGGCATCGCGTACAATACCCGTATGAACAGGCTATTCGACAAATCGATCGTGCTGGCGTGCTGCATCGCAGCCGCCACGGGCCTTGCTGTGGATGCTCGCCTGGTCGCGGCGTTTTGCCTTGGCGTTGTCATCGCCGCACTGGCCGAGGTCGCGCAGGGAGAACGCGCCCGTCGCGCCAGCGAGGCCGGCAGCTACGCCTACGTCATCGCGGCTGTCTTCGTGCCGCCGTTTGTGCCGTTCGCACCTCTCGCCCTCTATGACATCGCGCGACGCGTGCGCCGTGAACGCATCTGGCCCGCGCTGGCAATTGGCTCCATGTTTGCCTGCGCACTTGCCACGGACCTTCGCTGCGGCGCGCTCACCACCCGAACGCTGTTGCTAACCGCCATCCTTTCGGTCGCCGCCACGTTGCTGTCGCTGCGCACCGCGCAGCTGGAGCGCGAACAGGAACGCATGCGTCGCACCCGCGACAAGCTGCAAGAACGCGCCCTGGCACTCGAGGCACGCAACCGCGACCTCGCCGACCGTCAGGACTACGAAGTCGAGCTCGCGACGCTCGCCGAACGCGCCCGCATCGCGCGCGAGATCCACGATAACGTGGGCCACCAGCTCACGCGCGCTTCGCTTCAAACCGAAGCCCTGCGCGTGGTCCATGCCAACGAGCCCGGCGTTGCCGCCGATTTCGCCGACGTCAAATACACCGTTGACGAGGCGCTCCAGCTCGTGCGCGCCAGCGTCCACGCGCTCAACGACAATGCGACCAACCTCTCCGTGCAGCTCGAACGCATCGTTGAAGGCGCGCGCTCGGACAGCGGTCCGCAGATTGGGCTTGAGGTTTTGGCCGAGCATGCGCCCGCCAACGTCGCCAACTGCTTTGCGGCGGTGCTGCGCGAGGCGCTTTCCAACGCCATGCGCCACGCTTGCGCCCATGCTGTCACTGTACGTTGCATGGAGCATCCGTCGTTTTACCAGCTCATCGTTACCGACGATGGCGCGGGCGGGGTTCAAGCAAGCGGCCACGGCGCCGCGGAGGGCATGGGGCTCGCCTCTATGCGCGAGCGCATCGAGGCGCTTGGCGGCACCTTCACCGCCGGCCCGCGTGCCGGCGCCGGCGGCTGGCGCGTGTTTGCCACCGTCCCCAAACAGCAAGGAGATGATGGCCGATGAGGCTCATCGTTGTCGACGACGACCACCTAGTGGTCGATTCGCTCAAGATTATCCTGGGCGCCCAGCCGCAGATCGAGGTGGTGGGCACCGGTGCCAACGGCAACGACGCAGTGGCGCTCTACGCTGAGCACTCGCCCGACATCGCGCTGCTCGACATTCAGATGCCGGGACGAGACGGCCTATCGGCGGCGCGCGAGATCCTCGAGCGCGATCCTGCGGCGCTCGTGGTGTTCCTGACGACATTCTCGGATGACGAGTACATTGTGTCGGCGCTCAAACTGGGCGCCCGCGGCTACCTGATTAAAACCGATGTCGCCGCCATTCCTCCGGCGTTGGCGCAGGTCATGAGCGGCAAACGCGTGCTCGAGGGTAAGGCGATCGAAGATGTTGACTTTGACGGGATGGGCAACAAGACGGGCGCGCCCCACCGGCCCGCGGCCTTTGCCGGTCTGACCGACCGCGAGTTCGAAGTCGCCGAGCTCATCGCCCGCGGTCTCGATAACAAGGAAATCGCCGCCACCGCCTATATGGGCGAAGGCACGGTGCGCAACCACATCAGCTCGATCCTTGCCAAAATGGGTCTGCGCAACCGCACCCAAATCGCCATCGCCTACCTGCGAGGGTAATTACCCAACGGCCAACCGCCCCGGCATAGCAAAATGGCTGCTACCGATTTAATACCATTTCAAAACTATGCCGGTTTACTACGATGAATCGCCCGCCTTCGACCACGGCAAATTGCGCGCTTGCAAAACCGCAGGTAGAACGCCTGCAATATTTAGAAAAATGCAGTCATGGTCGGGAATGTCGAATTCATCGTAGTAAACCGACATAGTTTTGTTCGGATAGTCCTGCACGGATACCATCCCAGGCCTCGCGGAACAAAAATGATCCGTTTTCTTCCGCCCGCGGAGATCGGCTGACAGCGCCCGCCACGAAATCGGCCCATCTACTACGTTTGACTCAATATCCCCGACCATACCCGCTTTTCATGAAAAATCGCAGGCGTTCTACCTGCGGTTTTTATTTCGCATTACTTGCCATGGTTGAGGGTAGCGGCTTAAACGTAGTAGATGGGCCCATTTCGTGGCAGACGGGTCATTTTCGGGCTGGACGGGTCGCGTGGCGGCCCGCACACGCGTTCACGCGCGGGGCCGGCGGGGCATTTTTGCCCCGCCGGCCCCTATTCCAGCGCTATACCAGCCCCATTCCAGCGCTACTCCGGCTTGGTTTCTACCGTGGGGGTCTTGTCCGCCGCGACTGGAGTGCGCGCGGTATCCATAGTCAGGCAGTGCTTGGGGCAGCTCTCGATGCACTCGCCGCACACCACGCAGGCATACGGGTCGATCGACCACGTTCCGCCCTTGCGATCGACCGCGAGCGCGCCCGCCGGGCAGCGACGCGCGCACATGCCGCAGCAGATGCACACGTCCATGTCGTTGACGATATGCCCGCGCAGGCGCTCGGGTGCCGCGAGCTTCTCCTGCGGATAGCACACCGTGACCGGCTGCTTGACCATAGAACCCAAGGCCGTCTTGGCAAATGTCAGCAAACTCATGCCGCGCCTACCTTTCCGTACAGCTAATACAGGGGTCGATGGTCAGGATAATCATAGGCACGTTGGCAATGAGCGCGCCCTGCAGCGCATGCGTCAGGCCCGCCAGATTTTGCGACGTCGGCGTGCGCACGCGGAAACGGTCCAGATTCTTGGTGCCGTTGCCGCGCACATAGTAATACGCCTCGCCGCGCGGCTGCTCAATCACAACCTCACCGCGCGCGCCGTCGGCCGGCGTGAGCTTGGTGCGCCCGCCGATACCGTCGTGCGGAATCTTGCCCACAAGCTCCTTGATGATGTCCATAGCCTGCGTGACCTCGGCACAACGCACCTGGCAGCGGGCATAGCAATCGCCATCGGTAGCAACGATGGGCTCAAACGCAGCCAGGTCCGCATAGGCACCGTCGCCGAACATGCGCACGTCGTAGTCCACGCCCGAGGCGCGCCCAAACGGGCCGACCATCGAAAGCTCCAGCGCATCTTTCTTGCTGATCACGCCCACGCCATGCAGACGCTCGCCACAGCTGTCGTCGTCCAAAAACGTATGCACCAGGGCCTCGTAGTCGGGGCGCATGGCGTCGAGCGTCTGGACAATGCCGGCCAGCTCGGAGTCCTCAATGTCGTGCTTAAGGCCGCCGATCTCGTTGATCGACAGAATCACGCGACCACCGCACGTGCTCTCAAAGATCTTGAGAATCTGCTCGCGCAGGGTCCACGAACGATAGAACAGCGCCTCGAAGCCAAAGGCGTCGGCAAGCAGACCCAACCACAGCAGATGCGAATGAATGCGCGAAAGCTCATGCAGAATGGTGCGGATATACTGCACGCGACCAGGCACCTCGATGCCGAGCATACGCTCGCAGGCGCTGGCGTAGCCGCAGCTATGGCCCACGGCGCAGATGCCGCAGATGCGCTCGGCGATGTAGCCAAACTGATGCATATCGCGCTTTTCGGTGAGCTTCTCGAGTCCGCGGTGCACAAAGCCGATCTGCGGAATTGCCTCGATGACGCGGTCGTCATCGATCACCAGGTCCAGATGAAGCGGCTCGGGCAGCACTGGGTGCTGCGGGCCAAACGGAATAACGGAGCGATGTGCCATGGACCTTACGCCTCCTTTTTCTGCTTATCGCGGGCGGCCTTGGCGGCAAGCGCCGCACGGACCTTGGCCACTTTCTCGGGATCCATGGCGGCGAGCTTCGCCTCAATCTCGGCAGCCTTGAGCGCGGCCTTCGCAGCAGCCTCATCATGCTGAGTATCGGAGCCGGCAGCCGCAGCGGGCTGAGCGACGACAGTGCCCGCGGCATCGCCAGCGCCCGCGGCGCCCTCCCCTGCAGCAGCGGCAGCCGCGGCGGCCTTCTCGGCCGCGGCCTTGCGCGCCTTGGCCTCGGCGGCCGCGCGGACTTTCATGGCCTTCTCACGCGCGGCCTTCACCTCGGGTGTGATAACGCTCATGGGTTCAGCGGTCGAGACCTGGTAGAAAAAGCCCTTAAAGTCGATCTGCATATCGGTGATGGCAAGACCAAACAGATCGTGCGCTTCGTTTTCAAACGGGAATACCGCCGGATAATACGAGCTGATGGACGGAATCTCCTGATACTGGTCGATACCCTCAACCACCAGGTTCTCGATCGCATAGCTGCCGCCCTGCGCAATATGCTCCTGAGCAGCATGAACGTTGATAAACGTATAGACCAGGCGATACGAACCGTCGTCCACACAGCGCTCGGCGTGCATCTGCACAAAGCGGGCACCGGCGCCCTTGAGCGCCTGGACATGCGACAGCAGCGCATCGAGCTCGACGGTGGTATAGATTGCCTTTTGCATTACTCGGCCTCCTTTGCAGCGACGGACGCGGAGGACGGCCCAGCAGGTGCGTCACCAGCGGCGGGCGCGTCGCCGGCCTCAGCCGCGGCCACAAACCCGTCCTCGCCCAACTCAACGCCACCGTCCCAAGTAGCGGCACCGCCCACGGTAAGCGGATCGCCGCCGGCGCGCATCACGGCCTCCTTCTGGTCCAGGATGCCGCACGCCTCCACGATGGCATCGATCACGGTCTCGGGGCGAATGGCGCATCCGGGCGCGTACACGTCCACGGGAATCGCGCGGTCCACGCCGCCGATCACGTTATAGGCATCGCGGAACACGCCGCCCGAGCACGCGCAGATACCGCAGGCCACCACACACTTGGGCTCGAGCATCTGGTTGTAGATCTGACGCACGACAGGCAGGTTCTGAGCGTTGACCGACCCCGTCACCAAAAAGATATCCGCATGCTTGGGGTTGCCGGTGTTGACCACGCCAAAGCGCTCCGCATCGAACAGCGGCGTGAGCGAGGCCAGCACCTCGATATCGCATCCGTTGCAGCTCGAACCGTCGTAATGAATAACCCACGGCGAGCGCGACATTTTATGATCCATGGATGCCGCCTCCTAAATAAACACGTCGACGAGGATGGGCATAAGGTTGAGCAGGCCAAACACCAGTGCCACGCCCCAGCCGAGCTTAAAGCAGCTGCGCCAGGTGCTACGGGCGAAGGTGTTGTCGATCAGCACCTCGACAAAGTACGTCGCGACCATCACGACCAGGGCTACAACCCAGCTCACGGGGTTGTCCCAAACAAAGAACATGCCCACCCACATCAAAAACAGCACGGTCTCGCACCAGTGCATAAGGGTCATCTTGGCCAGCGTGCCGCCGCTCATCTCGGTGGCGACGCCCTGGACGATCTCCTGATGCGCATGATGCGAGTACGAAAGGTCAAACGGCGACTTGCGCAGCTTGATGGTAAGCACCGCGAGCAACGCGAGGAAAATGGGCGCGCTGTACACGATGATAGGGGCCGACTGCCCCGTCACAGCAATGGAATCGAAGCTGTCGGTGGCAAGGTACAGGCCCACACTCATCAGCAGAACGGCGGGCTCGTAACTCATGACCTGCAGCAGCTCGCGGTCGGCGCCGACCTGAGCAAACGGGCTTTGCGTCGAGGCGGACGCCAACACCACAAAGATCGCGGCGAGGGTAACCATAAACGCGCACAGCAGCGTGTTGGAGCCCGACACAAAGATGCCGCCGCCCACCACGGTAAAGATGAGCGCGCACGCCATGTAGGTGTCGTCCATGGTGTTTACGCTGGCGGGGGCCTTGCGCAGGAGCTTGGCCACATCGTAGAAGGGTTGTAGCAGGCGCGGGCCCACGCGGCCCTGCATGCGAGCCGAAAGCTTACGGTCAACGCCGTCGATCAGGCCACCAACCAAAGGCGCAATCAAGGCAAACGCCACGGTGCCAATAAAGATGCCCACGACGCCCGAACCTTCAAAATACTTGCCGCGCAACACCGAGGGCGCGCTCATGGCAAGCCGCTCGGGCCCAATCCACGCGCAACACAGCAGCGCAAACAAGATAATGCTGCAGCACACGACGCTACCCGCGGGGCCAATACGCTTCTCGCCAAGGGCGTCCTCCGAGTACCAATTGCGCTTTTCGGCCTTCACCTCGCGTCCCATCGAGCCGCGGAAATGGCGATATTTGTCGGTTCCCACGCCCGAAAGGTACACGTTGACGTGCGGCTTATTGCTCACGCGGAACGACGTCAGCAGCACCACGGCGATAAACGCTACGATAACCACCATCAGATACATGGCGTCCTTGCCAATAACGTACGGCACGCGTCCAAACACCATGGCGAGATAGGGCGATACCAGACCGCTCGAGATAACCGGAAACGCCACGCAGCACAGAATCAGCAGCGCGGCGATGGTGTTGAGCGCCATCCATTCGGTCTTATGGACATTGACCTCGGCGTTTTGAGCCGTGGGGTCGACGCCCGAAAGCTTGGCAAGCCACTTGCCCCAAAAATAGAACGTCGCGGCCGAGCCAAAGGCCAGCACCATGATCATGAGCACGTTGCCGGTCTGCGCAAACGCCACCAGGGCGCCCCACTTGGACACGAGCATGCCAAACGGCGCCACAAACATGCCCATGATGCCCAGCATCATAAGGCGCGTCAGGTGCGGCATGCGGCTGAACATACCGTCCATGTCCTCGATATTGCGGCTGCCGATATGATGCTCGGCCGTGCCCACGCACAGGAACAGCAGCGACTTTGCCACCGTGTGGAACAGGATTAGGAAGATGGCGGCCCATACGGCCTCGGGCGCGCCGACACCCAAGCAGGCGCTGATAAGGCCCAAGTTGGAAATGGTGGAGTACGCGAGCACACGTTTGGCGTTGCTCTGCGAGATGGCCATGAGGGCAGCGAGCAAAAACGTGATGGCACCCACACTCGTGACCATAAAGCCGGTCACGGGATAGATGGCATAGAGTGGGCTCAGCTTGACCATCAGGAACACGCCGGCTTTGACCATGGTTGACGAGTGCAGCAGGGCGCTCGTGGGTGTGGGGGCAACCATGGCACCCAACAGCCACGTGTGGAACGGCATCTGTGCGGCCTTGGTGAGCGCGGCGAGCGACAACAGAATGACCGGCATCACCAGCAGCGCAGATTGCGCGGTTCCGGCGCCGGAAAGCTCGATCATGCCCGAGATGGTCAGCGGCATGCTGTTAACGTGCAGGTACATGAGTCCGGCCAAAAACGCGATACCGCCCAGCATGTTGAGGATGATCTGGGTGAAGGCGTTCTTGATGGCCTCGGGCGTGCGCGTGTAGCCAATCATAAGGAACGAGCACACGGTGGTGATTTCCCAGCCGCAGAACAGCCACTCAAGGTTGTCGCTCGTCACGATGACGAACATGGCTGAGAGGAACAGGAACATAAGCGCCAGGAACTGCGGGCGACGGTCGGGCGCGGTCTGCCCGCGCAGCGCAGCCTCGTGCTCGTCGTGGGCCTGGAAGTCCTTCATGTAGCCCAGGGCATACACGCAGATAAGGCTGCCGACGATGCCGACGGCGAGGACCATGATCACGCTCATGTAGTCCAGGTAGAGCGGGGTTGCGGTGACGGCTTCGGTCGCGGGCAGCGTCATGGCTGCAAAGGCGAGCGAGCCCACCAACTGGACTACGCTGAGCACCGTGGTGAGCGCGTTCCTATATTTGTACGCGTTGTACAGGATGACGGCGCACAGGATGACGTCGATAACGGAACTGATGATCGAGAGCACATGCGAGGTGCCGGGGGCAACCTCAAAGCTCTGCGGACCCGTGCCAAAAAACATGACGGCGACTACAACTGTCACCGCCATAATAATGCCGGAGCCTATGAGCCCCACCGCATCGCGGGTGCGGTCACCGCGCGCGAGCAGCATGCCCAGCGCCGGTACCAGCGGAAACAGGGTAAGGAAATACAGTAGCGTCATACCATCACTCCCCCATGCAAAAACGCTGCAATTGTTTAACGTTATAGCTCAATTACGGGGTTGCGGTGGCAGGTTTTCGGTCAACTGGGGAGTTTTAGGCGTACGGGGCAAGGAGTCTGTCCGCATTGGAGTAGAGGGGTGACGTCCCTTTACCGCAGCGACGGACGCGCGGGCCACTGCGCGCGGTTTATTGGGCACTTTGGAGGATGTCCCAATAGGCTCGCGCCGGTCCAAAAAGTTGGCGCGGCAAGAAAAATGCGCCCCTGTGGGCGCACCATCCCGTTTGCTATTCCGCCTTTTTAACGCGCGGCTTGCGACCGCGCGGCTTATCGACCAGTGCGGACTCACCGCTCTCGCGGTACTGACGGCACCAAGCCTTGACCGAAGACTCGCTGGGAATCTTGTGCTTGATCATGGCCTCGCGAACCGTCAAGCCGTTTTCCAGACGGTCCTTAACCACAGCGAGCTTTACGTCGTACGAATAGGTGTGATGATGCGAACCGGCGTTGAGAACGGCGTCGGCACCGCCCACGGCATACGCGCGGGCCCACTGACGAGCCGTGGCCTGGGGAATGCCAAGCTCCGCAGCGAGGGCGCGATGACCGACCCCCTCTTGGAGGATCTCGACGGCGCGCTGCCTAACCTCAGGCGCATGCGTGCGAGTCCTAGTTGCTTCCGACATACCTGCCACTTCTTAGCCTTAACCGTTAATCTGCTTTCTTACGTGCAAGTTAGATAGTAGCATTTTACTGTTTGCTCAAAGCAGTTAATTAAAATAGACGCGGCGTTATCTGGGCATTTGGCACCAAATTACGACATTTCTTTATCGATTATTTACGCTGGTAGCTAACTCGCAGCTAATCGTCATTCGCTTGTCAACAAAATTGGCATCTCTTTATGTCCTTTGGTATAGAGGATATAGTTATTAACCCCTCCCCCAATAATTTTGAGTGATCTGCGAGACAGTAGACGTCCTCACTCCTCATGATTACCGCGCATTGCCATCCACCGGAGCAAAACAAAAAGGGCGGGACCTGCTGCGCTTGCAGGCCCCGCACCGATTGACACCCGACGGGACACAGCCGGGCGAGACGGATCCGTGCCACCGTCCCGCCTGGCCGCGATGTTCAACTACAGCTCGTTGGCCGCGTGATACGCCGTGCGAATGGCGCTCGCAATGTCGGCGGTGCGCTCACCCGAGCAGTCGCCCACGCAGGTCACGGGCACCGTCACGCCATCCAGGTCAAACGCGTTGGCCTTGGAGCCCACGGCCATCACCACGTAATCGCAGGCGATCTTCACCGGCTCCTCGGCGCCGTCCTCGGTGGTGCGAACAGCCTCCACGCCCTCGTCGGTAATGGCGGTCAGGCGGGTCTTCACGTGCTGCTCCACGTTGTGCTCGGCAAAGTCGCTCATAATCAGCGGCAGAATGGTCTCGGACTCGCCCGCGGCAATCTTGTCGAGCATCTCCACGATCGCCACCTCGCAGCCGTGCTGCAGCAGGTACTCGGCAGTCTCGGTGCCCACCAGGCCGCCGCCAATGACGGCGACGCGGCCCGTAAGCTCCACCTTGCCGGCCAGCACGTCCCAGCTCGAGACGACCTTCTCCGAGTCGGCACCCGGAACGGGGATGACCACGTCGTGCGCGCCCACGGCCACAATCGCGGCGTCGGCGGCGTTGAGGTCCTCAGCGGTAGCGGCATGGTTGAGCTCAACCTTCACGCCCAGGCCAGGCAGAATCTTCTCGTAGTACTCGACCGAGCGCATGATCTCGTCCTTGCGCGGAGGCGCGGCCGCCAGCACAATCTGGCCGCCCAGATGATCGCTCGCCTCGTAGACGGTCACGTCGTAACCGCGCTTGGCCGCCACGCGCGCGGCCTCCAGGCCGGCAATACCGCCGCCCACCACGGCGATCTTCTTGTCGCCCTCGCCCGGCTTGATGGCGATGGTCGCCTCGTCGCCGTTCTCGGCATTAAGCACGCACGAGATGTACTTGCGGTTTTGAATCGCGTCGACACAGCCCTTATTGCAGTTGAGGCACTCGCGAATGGGCTCGCCCGTGGCGGCCTTCAGCGCAATGTCGGGGTCGCACATGAGCGAGCGGCCATAAGCGATGATATCGGCGGAGCCGTCTTCCAGAATCTTCTCGCCGGCCTCAACCGAGACAACGCGGCCGACGGTTGCCACCGGCACGGAGACCAGGGCCTTGACGCGCTCGGCCACGGGCAGCGTCCAGTTGTAGGGCATGGCGCCCATGGGCGGAATGGTGTCGCCCATGTTGCCGGTGTGGTTGGCCTGTGCGACCTGAATCATATCGATGCCCGCGCCCTCGAGCAGCTTGGCAAACTCGCAGGCCTCGTCGGGCTGCAGGCCACCCTTGCCGCGCGGCGTGCCGTCGGGGTTCTCCATGATCACGGGGAGCTTGTACTCCACCATCAGCTGCGGCGCGGCTTCCTTAATGGCAGCGACGACCTCCAGCGCGTAGCGAACGCGGTTCTCGAACGAGCCGCCGTACTCGTCGGTGCGCTGGTTGAGGATGGCCGAGCACAGCGAACCTACCAGGCGGTCGCCGTGGACCTCGATGGCGTCGATGCCGGCCTGCTGCGCGCGAGCGGCCGAGGCGGCGATAGCCTCCTTGATCTGGGTGAGCTGCTCTACGCTCGCCTCGTTCACAAAGTGCTGCATATCGTGGTGCAACTTGGCGTAGGCCTGCTTGCGGATCTCGTTGGACTCGGCCATCTTGGCGGCGAAGGTCTCCTCGTCGCCGGCGGCCTTGGCCTCCTGCGCGGCCTTGGCGGCGGCCATGGAACCCATGACCATGCGGCCGACACCGGGCACGTCGTACTCGGGGTGGAACAGCTGCAGCGCGACCCTGGCGCCGTGCTTGTGGACGGCGTCGGCCAGCGCCTTAAACGTGGGAATCTGAGCGTCGGTCGCCAGCTTGGGCGTGGGGCTCGCGGTCATGACGGGAGCGACGTCGCCGATGACGATGTAGCTCACGCCGCCACGGGCCAGGCGCTCGTAAAAAGCCAGGCTGCGCTCGCCAATGGAACCGTCGCGCTCCTCGTAGCCGGTGGTAAGCGGCGGGAACATAATGCGGTTCTTGAGCTCAAGGGGGCCAACCGTAATGGGCTGGAGCAGCTTGGATGCAGGTGCGGTCATGGACATTCCTCTCTTGTAGGCGCGGCGGCGATGTTGCCGCGTAGTTATCTAGAGGATATGGCATGGGAGCACGGTGACGCAACGGAAATCGGCAGATAGCAGGTAGCGGCAGGTGGATGGGGCGGGGCGGCCCGTCGGTTTGTCTCGATCTGTAACAGTAAGACCCTATTTTGCCGAGCAACTGTTACAGATTGAGACAAACCAATCTAGCCTGCCGAAAGATCTAGATCTGTAACAGTTACTCAGTAAAAACCGTCCCTCGTGTTACAGATTTAGACAAACGAAGACCGTCCTGCCGAAACATCTCAATCTGTAACAACTACAGACCAAAACCGGACCCACCTGTTACAGATCGAGACATTCTCCAACAACAGCGCCACCCCGTTCGAGGAAACGACCGCCACACTCACCTTTTTAAACAACCTAATACTGCACAGCCTGCAATAATAATTTGGTCACGCGTCGACTACGGCGAAGACGCGGCAGAAGGGACACCCATGCAACCGAGTACCACCGATACGTCTACCGCAAAGCAAGCGCTGCTCGAGGCGCTCTTGAGCGACGCGGGGCTCAAGAGCCTCACGCAAACGGCCTCTGCCGCTATGGACAACCCGGTGCTCGTCGTCGATCCCGTGTACCGCTATGCCGCCCGCGGCGGCTTTGAGCTCGACGATGACGACGACTCCCCCTTTGCAGCCATCACCCGCGCCGAGCTCTCCGAAGATGACATGCTGCAGGACGAAGCCGTGCGATACATCATCAAATGCGGCTTAGACGAGGAGATTGCCCGCTCGACAGGCCCGCTTACACGCTATAACGACATGTTCCGCCTCAACACCATGACCGATGCGATCAAGGTGCACGGCACGTGTCTGGGCCGGGCGATGATGATCGAACGCAATCACGCCTTTGGCGATAGCGATCGCGAGGTCTTTGAGTTCTTTGTCCGACTGCTCGCGCAAGAACTGCAGAAAGGCGGCTTTCTTTCGTTGGGCGGCCCGCAACAGGGGCCATATTTTCTCTCGCGCCTCCTGGACGACGAAATCCCCAACCCCATCACCTGCACACGCAAAATGCAGCTCGTCGGCTTTGCGCCGCTTCCCGCCCTCTACGTTGTATGCCTGCTCAAAAAAGATTCCCAGCTCGAGGCGCGCGAGGCGGAGAGCATCCGAGGACAATTGCAGCCGCTACTGCACCATAGCCTTATCACCATGTACGAAGGTGAGCTCGTGGCGCTGGTAAGCCGTCCGCCCTCCACGCAGCTACCCGCCAACGATGAGGCGATCCTTGCCCGCGTTGCTGCCACGAACAATTTGTTCATTGGCATCAGCAACGAGTTTTCCCAGGCAACCGATGTGCGTTCGCACCTCAATCAGGCACGCGCCGCCATTCGATACGGCTCGACCTTTACCAAAATCCTCGAAGACACCCATGTGTATCGCTATTGCGAATACACCTACATGGAAATGCTCGACATCTGCAACGACCACATCAACCTTATAAACTACTGCCATCCGGCAATCTGGGCACTTTGGAAGCATGACCAGTCGCACGATTCCGAGCTGGTCGAGACGCTCTTTGCCTTTATGCAGCACAGCTGTAACACGGTGCGCACCGCCGCGATCTTGTCGCTTCACAAAAACACGCTGCTCTATCGCATTAACCGCATAAAGGAAATCACCGGTAACGACTTGGCATCGGGAGAGGACCTCTTTTTGTTCCACCTCTCGATTCGCACCCTAATCTACCTTGGCTTTCTTGAGCCGAGGATTAAGCCCCGCACCAGCGCCGACCTGCACTGCCGCAAGTAGGCCGGGCGGGGCTTGGGCAAAACTAGTCGCGCTTAATCTCCAGCGTGGGGAACGTCATCTTGGCGTACTTTTCCATGAGCGGCTTTACTTCGTCCATATGGGCGAAGAACTCGTCGCGGGTCTTGTTGATCTCGTTGAGGTGCTCGGCGCGCGTGGTCGTCGTTGCGGTCGCGAATCAGGCCGTTCTCGGCAATCTTGAGCTTGGGGCGACCGGTGCGCTCGTCGGTTACGATATCGCCGCCCGCGCCGCAGACCGCACACTCCCAGGGAAACTCGACCCCATCCCAATGCTTGTCGCCGGGGTACACCAGGGAGCTGTGGCAGTTGGGACACACGCCGTCATCCGGATCGCCCAGCCAGCAGCGCTCGTCAACAGGCGTGCGAATGGCCTTGACGATGTTCTCGCCCATCTTGTGGGCGCGGGCGATCTGTCCGCCCCACTCCACGTCGTCTCCCCACACAAAAGCATTGCCCGGGCGGCCGTCGCGCTGCGCCATATAGCGATCGACGACAGTCATCGACATGGTAAACATAGTCGCCTGCAGGCTCTCCAGTGCCAGGGACTGCCAATCGTGCATGGAGCCGCCGACGGAGATGAGGCCGGCAACGGTATGCGGATTCTCCTTTACGGCACCGATGGCAAGCAAGAACGAAAGCTCGTATGCCAAGAAGCGCTGGGCAAAGCGGGTGTACACCGAGCTGGGCGTAAGGTCGTAGGTCGGAACCGAGAAGATCACGCCCTGGCAGGTCTGCAGTTCGCGAATAATCGCATCTACATCGTCTTTGTTTTTAAGAACGCAGCCGTGATATTCCTTTTGCAGGCCGGCGCCCATCTTTCCCATCTGCATGGTGCAGCCCTCGCAACCGGTGCAGGGCAAGATGTTATAGTCGAACAAATTGATCAGCTCGACCTCGCCGCCAGCCTCGCGCACCGCGCAAAGGGCCTCTTTGGCCAAAGCCTCGCCGTTGCCACCGTGCCTGCCGGCACAAATCGCCATCACTTTAAACGACATGGTCGCTCCTCTCCAGAGCATTTTGGACACGGATTCTGCCCGTGTGTACTTCGCAAAAAGCGTACGGCAGACGTAAAACATGCGCACCGTCCAGGCAACCAAGGCCCGCTCGGTATTTGCGGAATACCTCGTGCAGATAAACAAAGGCCCCTCCCGCATGCCTACAAGGGACAAAACGGAAGGGGTCGGCGCTCTTATTTGCGCTTAAAGGGAATGGGTTTGGGCGGGCACTTGGGCTTGACGGCCCCAGCCGTGACGATCGCGCCGTTGTCGCAGATATCCAGGCAGGCACCGCACTGGGTGCAAGCCTTTTGGTCGATCACGTGGATGAACCGCGGCCTTCCCAGAATCGCGTCCTCCTCGCAAACGTCCGAATCGACACACTTGTTGCATGCCTGGCATTTGGAGGCGAGGATATGGAAGGTCAAGAATGCCTGGCATTCCCCGGCGGCACAGACCTTCTTGGTGGTGTGCTGCATAATCTCGCCCTCGAACAGGTCGAGGAACGACTGCACCGTGCGCGCCAGCACGCGACCCTGCTCGCACAGGCACTGCGCCTGCATCACGGGGCAAAGGTCGCGAAGGAGCGCCAAGTCACCCGGCTTGCCCTTCTTGCGGCAGATATCGGCAAGAATCGTTGCAATCTGATGCGAGCCCTCGTAGCCAAAGACACAGCGTCCGCAGCTCTCGTGACGATAGAGCGTGCAAATGTCCAAAAGCGCCTTTGCCATGCAGTTTTTGGCGGTGTAGACGCGCACGTAGTCGCTGCATAGCTCAATCTTTGAGGTGTCATCGGGCCTCAGCAGCAGACCGCTGGGATAGCCAATCCCCACCGCTTTAGCGTCGTCGGCGCCCGCCGCGGCAACCAGGGATTCCGCACTCACGACACGGTCGACCTCAACGGGCTCCTCGGCCCCGTCAATCCACACCCAGCGCTTGCCTTCGGCGGCAAGTAACTCTGATCCGCTCAGGCAGCGGTCGGCGCCATCGCCCTCGCAGCAAGATGGGAGAGGCTTTTCGCCGTCGAGCATCTTGGCCGCGGCCGAACCGTTGGCATAGACAAAGCCCAGGCTCGGGTCGCACTCGATCACGCGGCAGGACTCGCCCAACGCATCCGCGAGCGCGGCAGAGACCTCATCGCCTGCCGGTACCAAAACCGCCTGGGCACCGGCCCCTGCAATTTTTTCCGCAGCGGCCGCCACGTCCTTCTTAAGGAGCCAGAGCGCGACGGGAGCCTGCTTATGCGCAGGCATAAAGTTGATGATCGTCATGGGTTATCGCTCCTTTCCTAGTATTCGTTCCACAGGCGCGGCGTACTGATCGTTAGGCGCAAATCGCACTGCAAGCAGCGGCTCGCCTCGCACGTAGCCTCATGGTCGGTATAGGGGCACTCAAACGTATCGAAGTTATCCTTACGCGTCTGGGCATCGACAAACTCGGGCTGCACGGCATCGTCGTAGAAGCCCTCGGGGACGCGGCCAATCCACTGCTCGGGAGCATCATGCTCGGTCAGCTCCTCGTCGATGTTGCCATCGCCACCCAAAGCGCGGTCGATGGCCGAGGCGCACGTGCGACCTGCAGCGATTGCCGCGATCACCGATTTGGTACCCGTCACGCAGTCGCCCGCCGACCAGATGCCTTCAACGCTCGTCTTGCCTTCGGTATCGGCCACGATATACGGGCCGTGCGTAAGCTCAAGGCCCATCTGGGCCGTGCCCTCGGGCTTTTGACCCACGGCAAAGATCACGCAGTCGGCATCGATGGTCTTCTCGCCGCCGTCGAGCAGTTCGGTGACGGCGCGGTGGTTCTCGTCAAAGTAGAACCGCTCGATCTTGCGGATCGTCATGGAACCGACCTTGCCCGAACCGTCCTCGGTCTCGTTAATGCTGGTAAAGGCATAGGCATCGTGCAGGACCACGCCTTCCTCGGCGGCCTCGGCACGCTCCTCGGGCGTCGAGGTCATCGCGTCTTGGGCCTCAAGGCAGGCGACATCGACCGAGGCGGCACCCAGACGCACGGCAGTGCGGGCGCAGTCGTACGCCACGTTGCCGCCGCCAAGCACCACGACGCGCTTGCCCGTCAGGTCCGGGGCGCTGCCCATACGGGCGGCCTTCAGAAAATCGGTGTTACGCAGCACGCCTTCGAGGTCGTGGCCGGGCATGGGAAGCACCGTTCCGTCATGCGTGCCCACCGCAACCAGCACGGCATCGAAGCCCTGCTCCAAAAGCGCCTGGGGCTCGGCGATTCGCTCGCCACAGCGCAGCTCAATGCGCGGCTCGGCGTCATCACCCTGGGCAATCTCTAAAATCGTCGCAACCTCGGCATCGACCGTGGCATCGGGCAGGCGATACGCCGGAATGCCGTAGCGCATCTGGCCGCCGACCTTCTCGTTGGCCTCGAACACCACGACCTTGTGGCCCTTCTCGGCGCAATAGAGTGCGGCGGTCAAGCCGGCGGGACCGGCACCCACAACGGCGACGCTCTTGCCGCTCAGCGGCTCATGGCGCACGTTGGCCTTCCAGTCGCCCGCATCGCGCACGGCCGCGGCGCGCTTAAGACGGCAAACCGAAACCGGCGTGCCGTTGAGCTCGTTGCGCTTGCAGGCATCCTGGCAGCTATGGACGCAAATGTCGCCCAGGCTCTCGGGGAACGGGACCTTCTCGCGCACCACCGCGGCGGCTCGGGTGTACTCGCCGTTGCGGATGTGACGCAGGTAGCGCGGGATATCCACGTGGGCGGGGCAGCCCGAGCGACAGGGGGCCACGTTATCGGCATAGGACTTGTTCTCGTCAAACATATTGAGCGTGTCGACGATCGAGCCCGTGGGACACACTTCGATACAGGCACCGCAAAAACGGCATCCGGCCTCTTGCAGACTCACGCTGCCGTCCGTACCAATGCGAATGCCGTCCTCGGTGCGCTGGTAGTCCAAGACGCCGGCGCCGCGCAGCTCGCGGCACGCGCGCACGCAGCGACCGCACCGAATGCAGCGGGTGAACATATGGGTGATCAGCGGGTTCGATTCGTCCGTGGCGACCGGACGGCTCTTGGTGCGCCAGCGCGCAGGCGAAACTCCCAGGTACTGATACATAGACTGCAGCTCGCACTTGCCGTACTTGGGGCAGCCGGTGCAATCGGCGGGATGCGTGGCCAAGATAAGCTCCATTGCCAGCTTGCGCACGCGCTCGGCCTGCTCGCCTGTCGTGTTGACGACCATTCCCTCGGCAACCTGCGTCTTGCAGGCACACACCGGCTCATCTTGGCCTTCGATCTCGACCATGCACAGACGGCATCCGCCGACGGCCTCAAGATCGGGATGTTTACACAGATGCGGAATATAGATACCGGCATCGAGCGCGGCTTCCAGGACATTTTGCCCTTCGCGTGCCTCGACCTCGGCTCCATTAATCGTTAGCTTCATTCGTTCCCCTCAAAACGTCGCTCTTGTCCAGAAAGGCGCCCGGGACCAAAGCGATCCCGAGCGCCTCGCTTGTAGGGCAAATCCCCGCCCGCACCCAACGCGTGGGTGTCTGCAGGCGCGAACAGCTGCGGTGTTACGACCACTCCTCGTCGCCCGCGTCCTCAAAGAGGGCTGCGGCGGCGTTTTCGCCGGCGATGCGACCCGAGTTAAGGCAGAAGCCCATGGTGTTACCCGGAATGCAGTAGTTATAGGAGTCGCCATAGATGGTGCAGGCATCGGTGCCAACGCAGTACAGGCCAGGGATGACCTCGTAGTCGTCGGTCATGACCTCCATCTTGTGGTTAATGAGCACGCCGCCCAGGGTGCCGTAGGCGCCACAGTACTGCTTGCAGCAATAGAAGGGGCCCTTCTCGAGCGGCTTCATAAACTCGCGCTCTTTCTCAAAGATGTCGTCCCAGCCGTTGTCGCACATCTCGTTGTACTCGTCGACGTTGGCGAGCAGGCCCTCCACGTCGATACCCGCCTTCTCGGCAAGCTCCTCCAGCGTATCGGCCTGGCAAATCGCCGGGTAGCCAGCCTCCAGGTCGCGGTTCCACTGCTCCTCAAAGCCGTCGTACAGGTCGTGCGGATGAACGTGGCTGACGATATCCGGGCCATCCTTCTTCCAGTGCTTGAGCATGCGGGAATCAAAGATGGCATAGGCGACCTTGCCGGGAAGATGGTTGATGGCGTTGCCGACAAAGGTGGTGTTGAAGATCTCGTCCTCCGGCATAAAGCGCTCGCCCAGGCGGTTGCACCAGTAGCACGGCTGACGGAATGCGCCCTCGACATAGAAGTGGTTCATGTTGTCGGGGATCTGATACATGAGCTCCATGGTCACCGGGGTGTGGCCGCCGCCGACCTCGTGGCACATGTTGATGCCGTCGCCGTCCATGCCCGGAATGGCAAACGAGAACAGGTCTTTACCCCACTCAAAGTCGAGCTTCTCCTTGATTAGCTTAGCGTTGTGGCCAAAACCGCCCGTAGCGACAATCGCAGACTTGCACGAGATTTGGTACTCCTCGCCGTCCTTGTCCTTGGCGGTCACGCCGCAGATGGCGCCGTCCTCGCCCTTGATAAGGCCGGTGCCCGGGCACTCAAACATAAACTCGACACCCAGGTCCTGGGCACGCTCGGTCATGCGCTTGGTCATCGTGGTCGCCGCGCGAGGACCGGGCTCCGAGCCATCCTCGGGCTGCACGACATGCCAGGTGTACTCGCCGTCGGAATAGGCGCGCGTGCGCTCGCGGGCGCGGAACGCCGGACGCACGGAGTTAAACACCACGCCCATATCCTGCAGCCATGCGATGGTATCGCCCGACTTAAAGTAGTAGTCGCGCACCAGGCGAGCATCGACCTGGTAATGGGTGTAGAACATATGGCGACGGAAGAGCTCGCCAGGCGTGACCTCGATCATCGAAGCCTTCTGAAGCGGAGAGCCAGCGGCGGCAGGCCCCATGCCCATGTTGGCGGCGCCACCGGTAATGGGGGCCTTCTCTAGGGCAATGACGCGAGCGCCTGCCTCGGCTGCAGCGACCGCTGCGGCAAGGCCACTCAGACCCGCGGCAACGACAACGACGTCGGTCTCTAACTGTTTCATGCGAATCCTCCTTTATAGGGCTCTTGGACGAACCCGGACTTCATGCGAATTGCATGCGTATCGACAGCCATACTTTCGCTCGAAAACAGACTCAAAGCCATGTGCAGGCGCACCGATGTTTGCCCATAGCGACCATGGGCTTTGTGCGGATGAACCATGCGTTTGGGCAACGCTTTCGAGCGCATGGCCCTGGCGCCACACGTACAGGAGGGGGGCGGTGTGCTTCACGGCGTCCGCCCCTGATAATCGAGTTTTCTTATTTATGGTTCCGCCGTGCCTCGAGCACATCGAGCGGCGTAAGCGCCTGAATAGCGCGCTCTTTTCCAAAGATTGCCGAGCACACGAGCGTTCCCGACATAACCAGGCAAACCGCGAGCGCGATTCCAAAGGCCCAGAATGCGAAGAGGTGGCCAAAGTTGATCGGCTGCTGCAGCATAAACGTGAAGAACGACGTGGCAAGACCCATAAAGACGCAGGGCACATTGGAGCAGATCGAGACAAACCAAAACCGTCCCGGCAGAAAATCTCAATCTGTAACAGTTACTCGGCAAAATCCATCCCTCGTGTTACAGATTTAGACAAACCGTCCAGGCGGGGACTCAACATCTCAATCTGTAACACCTAGCCGCCCAAATCGGGTCTAGATGTTACAGATCGAGATTTTGTTTGAGAGGCTGAGAATTGGACCGAAAAACACGGTCCCGGAATAACAAAAAAGCTCGCCGGCTAGGCCGACGAGCTGCAAGTTCTTGGTCGCGGGGGCAGGATTTGAACCTACGACCTCCGGGTTATGAGCCCGGCGAGCTACCAGACTGCTCCACCCCGCAATGTCTGGGCGCCTCATGGACGCAAGAAAGAATATTACGCGGGAGTTCGGTAAACGGCAAGGAAAATCTCGTAGAGCATAATTCCTTCATATTTAAACCCCTCAGCCCCTATCAACGTAAACGAATCGCAGCCGAGCGCCGTCGACGGCACGTATACAATGGTGCGCGTCCTTTTATGCCAACACCGGGAGTAGACATGCTGCTCGCTATCGATATGGGAAACACGCAGACGGCCATGGGCCTGTTTGACGGAGACGAGCTGGTGCAGTCGTGGCGCATGCCCACCGACCGCTCCTATACCGCCGACGAGATCCACGTGCGCCTGATGGGTTTCTTTAAGATGTACGGCCTCTCGCTCGATGCGGTCGATGCGATCGCCTTTGCGGGCGTGGTGCCGCAGCTCTCGCGCGAGTGGCACGCCGTGGCCGACCGCATCGCGGCGGATGCCATCGTCATCGGGCCGCAGACGGCTGCCGTGACCAAGCTGCGCGCGGCGCGCCCCCAAGCCGTAGGTGCCGACCGCGTCGCCAACGCCGTTGCGGCCGAGACTTTCTACGGCGCGCCGGCAATCGTGGTGGACTTTGGCACCGCGACCAATATCGACGTCATCGATGAGGACGGTTATTACATTGGCGGGGCGATTGCGCCGGGCATCCGCATCTCCATGGACGCGCTTGCCGCCCGTGCCGCCAAGCTCGCCAGCGTGCCGCTCGAGGCGCCCGAACACGCCATCGGTCGCGACACCGAAGAGTGCATCAAGGTCGGTGCCGTGATGGGCGCCGCCGCCATGGCCGAGGGCCTGGTCGCGCGCATGAAGCGCGAGCTGGGGCGCGAGGACGCCACCGTTATCGCCACGGGCGGCCTCGCCAGCATCGTTGCCGATTCGACCGACGCCTTCGACATAGTCGACGGGCAACTCACCATCAAGGGCATCTGCGAAATCTACCGCCGCATGCAGGAGCTGGGATAGAGTAAACGCCAGGTCGCAGCAACCAGCCGCCAATCCTATTCCTCAAAATCGAAAATTTTTCAGTTTTGAGGAATAGGATTTTTTGCTAAGCCTCGCCGCACAACCACCTCGCCAGGTCCACGATCTGCACCCCATCGCGATCCGTGGCCTCGTGATGCGTGCGGGCAAGAATCATCTTGGGATACGCATCGCCAATGCTCAGCAGTGGCGAAATCTCGCGTTCAAACGTCTTATCCGAGCTGATGTCGTCGCTCACCTGAATGTAGAGCTTCTCGCTTCGCCTGATTGCTACAAAGTCTATTTCCTTTTTATAGAGCACACCGACGTATACCTCGTATCCGCGGCGCAGCAGCTCGATGGCCACCATGTTCCCGTATACGCGTCCCCAATCCATATCACGTGTACCAAGCAGTGCGTATTTGAACGCGTGGTCTGCCAGGTAATACTTCTCGCCGCTCCTAAGGTATTTTTTGCCACGAATGTCGTACCGACGAACTTTATAGAAGGCAAACGCATCGCACAGGTACCCCATGTACGTGCCGACCGTCTTGTTCGTAATCTTTAGCCCATCCGCATTCAAAATATCTGTAATGTTGCGTGCCGACGTTATGTTGGAGACGTTGTCCATCATGTAATCGGCAATGCGCAGCAGTGCCGATTCGTTTCTCACGTTATGCCGCTGCACGATATCCCTCACGATGAGCGTTTTGAAGACATTGGAGAAATATTGGTAGCGCTGCTCCTGCAGTGGATAAGGGTAAGAGCCGGACATACCGCCGGTTCTCGCGTACTCATCGAAGTCGCGATCGACCTCGCCCTCGTCACTATAGAGGCGATACTCCTCAAACGAGAATGGGAAAACCTCGATCTCGAACGTGCGCCCCGTAAAGAGCGTCGACAGATCGCTCGACAGCAAAAAGGCGTTCGATCCGGTGATGAAGATGTCGTACTGCTCGGATGCATGGAGGCTGTTGATCGCGCGTTCAAAGCCGTCGCACATCTGAACCTCGTCGATAAGCAGGAAGTTTTGCTTGTCGGACACTCGATGCTCTTTCACATAGGCGAGCAGGGCATGATATTCGAGCAGGCCCTCGAACTCGTCGAGGTTGTAATTGATATGGATGACATTCGAATTGGACAGATTTGCCTCCACGTAATCGCGGAGGGCCTCGAGCAGTTTTGACTTACCGCTACGGCGAATGCCCGTTATGACCTTGATGTCCGGTACGCCAATAAGGCTCGTCAACGTGTCCATATATGACGTTCTATTGATGAGTTTCGTTGGTGCCTCCCTGCGGTCTTCTATCGCTATTCCTCAAAAACGAAAATTATTCAGTTTTGAGGAATAGGGTGCTGACAACCCATTCCCCAGACAACAAGACCCTCCCCGGCACAGCCGAGGAGGGTCTTGTTGTCATCGCTATCTTTGAGCGCGGGCGCCTCGCGTTACAGTCCGCGAATCCGTACGGCCTCGGGCGGAAACTCCTGCTCGCCGGCATCGGTCTTGATGGTCGCGCGGCCCCAGATGTCCAGGCCCGCAAACACACCGACCGCAAGCGGCAAGCCGTTGGGCGACACCGCCGCGACCTGACGACCCAACAGTGGCACCATGTCAAAGTACTCGCCCAGCACCGGAGCCAGCGGGCCGGCAGCGCCCTGTGGTGTGTTGGCGGCAACCGCCCAGGTGTCCACGCGGACCAGCACGGCGGCGGCCAATGCCTCGATCAGCGCCTCATCTGCCATATCCACACCAAGCTCACCCAGCGCCGCACGCTCAATATCAACCGTCACCGCGGCAAACATGCCCGCAGCACCGGCACCGCCGTTCACGGCAACACGCGCGAGTGACGTCTCAAACGCAGGCGCACCGCACACGATGTCACTCGGCCACTGGATACCCACCTTACCGGCAAGGCCCAGGCCCGGCGTCGACGTCGTGCCCACGAGCGCGTCCATCATGCCCATCGCGGCCACAAACGGAAGACCGTGAAAGGCGTGCATGTTCACGTCGGGGCGAACGACCAGCGAAAACGTCAGCGAAGCATCGCCCGCGCTCCACGCGCACCAGCCCGCGGACACGCCCTCGCGGCCCGCGTCACGCGCCGCGTCGAGCTCGGTGCCGGCGGCAACAGCATTCATCTCGATCATCTACATGCGCCCCAATTCGCCCACGATATGGCCCACGCGGTCCTCGGGCTCCTTGACCTCGACGCCGTTGTAGCGGAAGAACCGCGCCGGATCGTGCATCAGATCCTCGAGCGGCACCAGCACAAAGTCGCGCTCGCCGATCAGCGGATGCGGCAGGCGCAGCTTTTTGCCCCCGTGGGTCTCGCCGTCCATCCACAGCAGATCCAGGTCGATGGTGCGCGGGCCGTTGGCCTTGGCCTTTTTGGAGCGGTCGCGCCCCAGCTCGGCCTCGATCTTCATGAGCTCGTCGAGCAGCACCAGCGGCGCCAGCTCGGTCTTAATCTCGATGACGGCGTTGGCAAACGCGTCCTGGCGCATCTCGTAGGCCGGCTCGCTCTCGTAGATCTTGGAGGAGTTGGACACGCAGGTGAGTGGAATCTCGGCGATCATGTCGCGTGCGGCGCGGATGTTGTCACAGCGATGCCCCAGGTTGGAGCCCACGGCCACAAACGCGCGGCGCGGCTGCGGCTTGGCAACCGCCCAGTAGCCGTTCAGGAACTGCGCAAAACCCGCGGCGTCGTGCACGCGCACGATGTTGGCACCGGCCTGGATGGCGCCCAGGCACACGCCAAACGTAGCGGCATCGCGCTCGGCGGCCTCGGTCACGCCCGAGACGGCGCCCACAAAGCGCTTGCGCGATACGGCGCACATGAGCGGATAGCCCAGCGACGCCATCTTGGCGGTCTCGCGCTGGATGACGATATCCTCGTTGGCCGTCTTGCCAAAGCCCGGGCCCGGATCGATGCAGATGCGGTCGCGCGACACGCCGGCGTGGATGAGCGCGCGGGCCTGGTCGGACAGAAAGCCCATGACGCGGCGCATGATGGGCGCCGAATCGGGCAGGGTGAAGCGGCGGAGCTGCGAGGTGGGCACGTAGGCTTCCTCGCGGCGGGCGCTGCGGCGCATCATGGCGGCCAGGTGGTCATTGGGCTCCGATGCGACCTCGGGCGCGGGCGCGACGGTCTCGGCGGCAGCAGCCTGCTCGGCGGCAGGCGTCTCCTGCTCGCTTGCAGGCTCGGTCGCGGGCTCAGGTTCGCCAAACGGCAACGAGGGCTGCACCACGCCACCCGGAAGCTTGGCCTCCGGCTTAGGCTCACCCAGCAACTTGCCGCGACGGCGACGAGCCGGCTTCTCGGCCTCACGCGCGGCCTCGGCAGCCGCCTCGCGCGCCTTCTCGGCAACAAACGCCGCGGCCGAGGTATCGAGCTGCACCGTTGCGTGCGTGCGGGTGGGCGCGGCAACCTCGCCGGCATGCATCACAATGACGCCGCAGGTGCTCGTCTTAACAAACTCGACCATCTTGGGGTCGGTGAAGCCGGTCACGTCGTTGACGATCGAGGCGCCGCAGCGCACGGCCGCCTTGGCAACCGCCACGTGACGCGTGTCGATCGAGACGATGGCGCCCTCCTTGGCCAGCGCGCGCACCACGGGCAGCACGCGGCGCGCTTCCTCGTCGGGATTGACCGGGGTAAAGCCGGGGCGCGTGGACTCGCCGCCTACGTCGATGATATCGGCGCCGGCGTCGAGCATCGTCAGGCCATACTCGATCGCGGCGTCCGGGTCGAAGTGCTCCCCGCCGTCGCTAAACGAATCGGGCGTCACGTTGAGGACGCCCATGATGCGCGGGCGGTCAAAGCTGAGCTCATACTTTCCGCACCGCCATGTCTTGCTGTCGTTCGCCATGAACATCCTCCTAAAATGCCCACGCCGCCGAGCTTGGGGAGCTGGCGGCGGGGTCGCTTTGCACTCAGTCTTTCTATTGTATCCGCGCGCGCGGGCTAGAACGCAAACGCGGCCGCGATGTCGCAAGAAATCAGCAGGTCGGCATTTGCATCCTGATCGGTGGGAGCAAGGTTGCATATGGCCAGCGTATCGCCGGTAAAGTATCGCGTAAGGCCTGCCGCCGGATACACCACGAGCGAGGTCCCGCCCACAATGAGGGCATCGGCCGCGGCGATGGCGGCAACGGCACCGGTCAACACATGCTCGTCGAGCGGCTCCTCGTAGAGCACCACATCGGGCTTGATGCGACCACCGCACGCGGGGCACACGGGCACGCCCGCGGCGTCCTCGTGCTCGCGCGAGCAAATCCACTCGGCGCTATAGACCGCTCCGCACGACTGGCAAATGTTGCGATGGACCGATCCGTGCAACTCAAACACGCGCTGCGAGCCCGCCATCTGATGCAAGCCGTCGATGTTTTGCGTCACCACGGCATCAAGCTTGCCGGCGCGCTCCAGCTCGGCCAGCTTGGTGTGGCAGCGGTTGGGCTTAGCGTTAAGCGCGATCATCTTGGTGCGGTAAAAGTCGAAGAACTCCGCCGGATGTGTCTCGTAAAAGCTGTGCGAGAGCATGGTCTCGGGCGGATAGGCAAACTGCTGGTGATACAGGCCGTCCACGCTGCGGAAATCGGGGATGCCGCTCGCCGTGGAAACACCGGCGCCGCCAAAGAACACCACACGCTTGTGGGTACCGAACAGCTCCGCCAGCGCGGCGGAGGCCTGTTTGGGGTCCGATATTGCCTGCGTCATATATGTCCTCCGTCCGTGTCTCCGGGACGGCGGCGTTCGCACTATCACTCGCGGACTCCACCCCGCCCCTGTTGCGCTAATCTTAAGCCTGCCAACCCCGTCGAAAGGACACCATGCCTCAGACTTACACTTTCGCCTCGTGGAACGTCAACGGCCTGCGCGCCGTGCTCAAAAAGGACCCGAGCTTTATCCAGATCGCGCAAGAACTCGACGTCGGTATCCTGGCGCTGCAAGAGACCAAGCTGCAAGAGGGCCAGGTCGATATTGACCTGCCCGGCTATCACCAAACCTGGAGCTACGCCGAGCGTAAAGGCTATTCGGGCACCGCAGTCTTTAGCCGCCAGGAACCGCTGCGCGTGCTACGCGCCAACGCACTGCTGCCCTACGCCGGCGAAGGCGAGGCTGCCGAGCTCGTCGCCCAAGCCGCGACCGAGGGCCGCGTCTGCGCGCTCGAGTTCGACAAGTTTTGGTTTGTCGACGTCTATACGCCCAACGCCCAAAATGAGCTCGCGCGCATCGATGTACGCATGGCCTGGGACGATGCCTATCGTGGCTTTTTGAGCGCACTAGAGCGCGAGACCGGCAAGCCCGTGGTGACCTGCGGCGACTTTAACGTGGCACACGAGGAGATCGATCTTAAGAACCCCAAGTCCAACCGCGGCAACGCAGGCTTTTCGGACGAGGAGCGCGGCAAGTTTACCGAGCTGCTCGACGCCGGTTTTACCGACACCTGGCGCGCGGCCAATCCGGACGTCGAGGGCGTCTACAGCTGGTGGAGCTACCGCTTTAATGCCCGCAAGAACAACGCAGGCTGGCGCATCGACTACTTCCTGGTAAGCAACGCAATCGCCGGCAATGTGCGCGACGCCGGCATCCGCGGCGACATCTTTGGCAGCGACCACTGCCCCGTCACCCTCACCCTAGAGCTCTAGCCCCAACTGATCTCCTGGGGACGGAGGAAAAGGAATCATTTTCACTTCGCGAGATCATCCACGCAGCTCGCTTGCCACGAAACTGGCCCATCTACTACGTTTAAGCCACTACCCTCAACCACAGTGAACAACGCAAAAAGAAAACCGCAGGTAGAAAGCCTGCGGTTTTTCATAAAACGCGGTCATGGTCGGGAGTATCAAGCTAAACGTAGTAGATGGGCCAGTTTCGTGGCAAGCGCCGTCAACTGATTCCCTGGGGACATCTGGGGACGGAAGAAAATGGATCAATTTGGCTCTCCGAGGGCCACGATGCCCGTCGTATCAGCCGGCTATTTCAAAACTATGCCGGTTTACGGGGCTGAATCGCGAACCCCTAACCATACGCAATTCCGAGATAATAAACCCGCAGGTAGACGGTGTGCCCTATTTCGAAAAATGCTGGTATGGTCGGCCCGCGCTAATCTAACCCCGTAAACCGGCATAGTTTTGAAATGGCACTTCGGCAGTATTGATTCCCGCCCCGGCGCAACCAGCCCTACAGCCCGTATTTCACGACGACACGGTTAATGCGACGGCACCAAGGCTTGTACAAGGCGGCCAAAAACACGCAGGTCGCAAGGCCGTGCGTAATATCGAACGGCACTGCCGTGGCAAGACGCGCCACGGCACCCGCCCAAGTAAGCGGCTGTACAAAACCAATGATGTCATACGCGTTGATCACGACGCCATAGAGCAGGCCCGACGCAAAGCCGTACGCCAGCAGTGCTGGCATGCGCACGGTGCCGTCGACGCGGTCGAACACACCCGCATACGCTAGCGCGCCGCCAACATAGCCAACCAGCCCCCAGGCATACATCTGCCACGGCGTCCACATGCCCTGCCCAAAAAAGAAATTGCTGGTCAGCGCTGCCAACGCGCCAACCATAAAACCATTGCGGCGACCAAGCGTCGCCCCCGCGATAATGGCGATGGCACTCACCGGTTTAAAGTCGGGAATGGGACCGAACAAGATGCGCCCCGCCGCGGCCAACGCCGCCAACACCAGCGTGGGCATAATCTGGCGCAGGCCCGGGCGCGACGCCTCGTAACCCGCAAAGAACAGCGCAAGCACCAGCGCCACCACGACAAGCATGGCAAGCGCCGCCTGCTCAATACCTGCCAGCAACGCTGCAGCCATCACCGCAGGAACCGCCAGCAGCAGCGGGATTTCCATATGTTGCAAGACGCGCGACAACGGCAGCCCCCATCAAACGAATGTCCGTTTATGGTAGCACGGGCAAAATGAGGCCGACCAATCCCCCGGCCGGCCTTGGCTGCCAGTCGATCAGGCTTTCGCCACGCGACCGGTCTTGGCGCTATTCGCCCGTAACTTTAGCGGCAATGGCCGCGACAAAGGGATCAAACAGCAAGCCGCCCACAACGACAAAGGCCCATCCGCCCACCACGAGGCGAACCCAACGCGAGAAAAACGGCACACCGTCGATAACGCCAACGCCTGACTGAAACGCGACTTCAAATAGCCCGATAATGCAGAAGAGCAGAGTAGCGCCCACAACGGTTCCGCAAATCCGTGCGCCCGGAGTGTTCCGATCAAAACCAAAAAGCTCAACGCACGTCTCAATTGCTTTGCCAAAGAGCGGCAAAAAGCCCACGAACTGTGCAATACCGATGGCCAGAATAAGCTGCCCCCAGAAACCAGTAAGTCCCTGAAAATCTAAGCCAGGCTTTCCCTCAACAATCGGCAGAAATGAACACATGAATAGAGGATTAACGATGCCGTTGAGAATGGTCACAGCGGTACTCTTTTTTAGTGTCAAGTAGACCAACTCCTTTTGCCCTTGTCGGCCAGGCCCAAAGGGCGAAAACAGGTGTTACATAAGTGAATCGGGAGACGGCAGGAATGGAGACGCCAGCGCCGTCGCGCCAAACAAAACAGCGCACCCAAATAGAAGCGTTTCATAGCTCTCGCCAATGCAGAAGGAGAGGGCCACGGGAATCAAAAACGTAAGCCCCAGCGAAACGGTGCTCACCACGCCACCGGCGCTTCCTGCAAGCCCCTCGCGCACCTCGGGCAACATGTAGGGTAGCGACTGAACGACCGGACCGGCGACGGCAGTCGAAACGCCAATCGCAAACATGAGCCCGACAGAAGGCTGAGAGACAAAAGCCTCTCCGGCCCACATAAGGGCACTCCCCGCCATTGCGGCGATGGCCATAAACACGCGATAGTCGCCAAATTGCGCTCGCGCGTAGGGACCGGCCACGCTGCCGACAATCGACCCAAGCGTCACGAAAGAGGCAAGAAGCCCGGCGACCTGAGGTTCGATTGAAGCCTCAAGCGCTGAAACAAGATAGCCCGAGTACGCCGTAGCCGATGCAAGGGCGACTCCAAGCAGTATCGCCACGAGCCAAACCATCGGCATCTTGATTACCGTCGCAAACGCACTTGCCGACGACGAAGCAGGCTCCGCACCCTGAACGCCAAGGCCATCTGCAGCCTGCAGAACATCTGCCGATGGCGCAACCAGCAGCCACAGCAATCCAAACATGGCAAATAAAACGGCAGCAAGGGCATATGCTCGTCCGGACGTTGCAAAGAGAGGAGAGGTTGCAAGCGAGCAGGCGATTCCGCCCGACCCCGCAGCGTAGAACCATCCCATGGCCCTATCGGTTTCTCCGCCAAAAGCGGAACCAAGCACTTTTAGAACGATGGCATTCACGACGCATGGTGCCGCGCCCAGAAGCATGGTCGCCGTGAACAGCGTCGCAAACGATGCGCACTCCGCGCGAGCAGCCGCTGCAATTGCAGAAATCGCCGATGCGATGAATACGAGCACCTTCACGCCATATCGATCGGCGCAAACGCCGACAGGCATGCCGAATACAACGGCAGGAACAAACGGGGCAAACAGGACGGCTGAAAACTCGGCCGAGGTCAGATGCAGGTCCGACACAACCAGATGTGCCAATCCCGACACCTGATACTGCGCGTAGTTCGCAGCAAACACGATGCCGCACACCACAAACAGCAGGGCATATTTTTCGACCGTCCCTTTGCTCACGTTCATCACCCTATCTATGCTTCATCCTTGCGATAGACGACGCGTCCGTTAAAGATCGTCGTCTCGACTTCGAGATCGCGAAGCGCCATCGGGTTCATTTCAAACGGATTGCCCGACAGGATGACGATATCGGCAAGCTTGCCGGCGGCAAGGCTGCCCAAACGGCGCTCAAAGCCCTCGACATATGCTGAGCCGAGCGTGTGCGCTTGCAGCGTCTCGCCGAGCGTCAGGGCATTCTCGCGGAAGTATCCCTCCGCCGGGTGCCCGTCAAACTCGCTACGCGTCACCGCAGCATACACGGTATCGATAGGATCGATTGACATCACCGCAGGCCAGTCAGTACCAAGCCCTAAGTGGATTCCGCCATCGGCCTCTTCCCTATAGCGCCACATGTGGCTCATGCGCTCTTCGCCAAGAGACTCCTCGTACACGCCCTGCCCAAGGCCTCCGATGGGATGCTGCGGCTGAATCGCAGCATTAATGCCCAGGCGCTTCATGCGAGCAATATCCTCGAGCTTCAGGTTATCTGTATGCTCGATAGCAAAACGCGCCCCCTTGTTGCCGCACACCTCCTCGGCACGCTCGACGGCATCGATAATCATCGTGGCCGATGCGTCGCCGATAGCATGGATACGAACATCGAAGCCATTCTTGCTGGCCTCGAGCATCATGCGGTCAAGCGTCTCCTGGTTGCATGCTGGTTCGCCGCGAAAGTCCTTCCCCGTAGGAGCGTTAAGATACGGCTCATGCATGTAGGCCGTGTACGCCTCGGGACAGCCGTCCAAAATGTACTTGAGGCCTGCCATTCGGACGCGCTCGCCGTGATGACGCACACGCAGGGCCTGCGACTCTGACATCGGAGCGTCGAGCGCAGAATAGTAGCTAATACGCAGCGTACTCAGGTCCTCGCTCGCCAGACGGTCATAGATGTCGTACACGCCGGGCGTAGTCACGCCCAAAGGATACATATCACCAATCGAAGTTATGCCGAGCTTGTTGAACTTGCGCATCGACTTGAGCAACGACGCATCAAGGTCCGGCTTATTGAGCACAACATCGAGCAAGATGTTCGTCGCCTGGGGCTCGGATAAAAAGCCATTCGGCTCGCCGTTGTCAAAGTGGCGAATAAGACCACCTTCAGGCGTCGGTGTATTGCGATCAATACCAACCGCCCTAAGCGCGGCGGTATTGCACCACACCACGTGCATCGAAAAATCCGAAAGCACGATTGGGCGGTCGATATCGAGTGCATCGAGGCTGCGGCAATCAGGGTCAATCGGGTTTTCCCATGCAGGCGAATACCAACCCTGGCCGTAAATCCACGGATTGTCAGGGTGTTCGGCAGCAAACTTTGCCACAGCATCCACGCAAGCCTGCTCACTCGGCAGGAACATCAGATCGCAACAGAAGTCTTCATCCTTCTGGATTGAACCAAGCGCAAAATGCATGTGTGAATCGTTGAATCCGGGCATGACCAGTTTGTTGCCGGCGTCAATAACCTCAGTATCGGGACCGATAAACGGCTGCACCTTGTCGGGAGAGCCCACGGCCACAATCTCGCTGCCGCGAACTGCAACGCACCCAGCGCGAGGCTCAAGTTCCTCGGCCGTAAACAGCGCCGTCGTCTTAAGGACGATATCGGAAGGGACTACCGCCTCCATGGCTACTCACTGTCCTTAGCGACGGCGGCCTGCATGGCCTTGCGACCGAGCTCGGGCAGGAAGAAAACCGGAACCACGGAAAGCAGGAAGCAGAGGCTCTCGAGACCCATGTTCATAGTGTAATCGGCACCGGCAATGGCGGAGATACCGATAGGCAGGAAATAGCTCATGAGCAGGGAGATGGTACCCACGATACCGCCAGCGGAACCAGCATACTTATCACCAATCTCGGGAAGGAGAACAGGCATGGACTGCATAATCGGGCCGTTGATGGCGGTAAAGAAGCCATTGATGACCAAAATCGTCCACAGAAGGAAGCCGACCGGGGTGTACCACGTCACGAACATCGATATGGCACCGATGAGAGTAGTGACGATGAGAAAACCCTTGAACTTCCCAAGCTTATCGCAGAACGCAGGCCCAACGATGCAGCCGAAAAAGCTGCCGACGGTAACAATTGCGGCCATGAAACCAGCAGTGGCGACGTCTATGCCCTTGCCAAGCTGAAGCGCCTGAGGCAGGAAACCGGCATAGGCAGTGGTAGAGGCAAGTCCAAAACCGACGCCGATGGAGATTAGCCACACGCCAGGACTCTTGATAGCAACCTTGAGGTAGTCGAGCACGGGCTCGGGCTCGGGGAGCGATTGCCCCTCGGGCACATCTCGGTCAAGCACGATCCAAAGAACCCAGGAGATGGTCATGACGACAGCAGCGACCATATAAGAGTTAAAGACGCTGCCGAACAAGCCAGCACAGATCTGAGCGACAACGATGGCAACGCACGAAGCCGCGTAGAACAAGCCCATGGCGAAACCAGTCTGTTCACGGAACCAGGTGCCGAGCACCTTGATGAGGTTGGCGTTGAGTGCCGAGATTCCCATGCCAATCAGGAACATCGATGCCATCTGCATCGTGAACGAATCGAGCGTAAAGCAGCGGAGAAAACCGCCGGCAACCGAAATTGCGGTGCAAACCGTGACAACTTTCTTAGAACCGATACGGTCACCAAGGGCACCCAGCGGAATTGAGAAGAAAACGGCGGTAAGCATAGGAACGAGGAACAGCATCGAAAAGCCGACGGTATCGATATTGAGCATAGGCATGACCTCGACGGCGAGTGCTGAGACCTGGTACTGCATGTAGTTAGCCATAAAGCACAGCAAGCAAACGACTGAAACAATCGCCCAACGCCATGAAGGAAGCTTCTCTTCCATGATGACTCCTTTAATAAGTCGGAATAATCAAACAGCTTGGAGAACCGGGCCCTGGCTCTTAGGTATTCATATTTTGCGATTGGCCCCTCACCGAAACCATTCGGCTAACGGCTTATCATCATTCGAAAAAAGGAGTAGTATCTCTACGCATATTAACTAAAATGCCAGCTAAACCACTACGCAATCTCATCGGAGGTCATCTTGAGCTTTTTGTCCGATTCTGAATGGCTCTGCTTAAACGATCTCGTGCTTTCGATTAATTCCATCGACAGCGACCGCGAGTTTCGCTCGACCGTCCTCAAAAAGCTGCGTTTTCTCATCCCCTACGAGTCGGCTGCATTTTTCCTGAGCGACCTTTCCAGGGATCTCGTATCCACCCCGCAAGAATGGAAAACGCGCGTCTTTCTTGACCCTCTTGGCATCGATGTCCCCGCTGGGATGCTCGAGCTCTACACCGAAAAGTACTGGCAGCAGGACATGATCGTCGCCCACCGCAATCTTACGCGCTCGACAGTACTGCGCGAGTCCGACCAGCTCAGCCCTGGCGATATCGACAGCAGCTATATGAAGGATTATCTCGGCGGCCGTCACGTCGTCAACGTCAGCTTCTTTAATGACGAGGGCTTTTTGGGATCACTCAACCTCAATCGCAAGAAAGAAGAAGGCGACTTTACCGACCGTGAGGTTCAGATCCTTGAGCTCATCGAACCGCACCTCACGAACCGATTGTCCAAATGGCGTGTACGAGCCGACCGCAGCTCGTCCGAGGTCGTATTCGCTCACGACTACGACGTCTCGGCACGCGAGATCGATGTATGCCGTTGCGTGTTATCAGGTCTGGACAACGCAGCCATCGCCGAAGAGCTCTCCATCAGCACTGGCACCGTTAAAAAGCATCTGGAAAACATCTTTCGAAAAACGCAGGTCAACAGCCGTGTTGGGCTCATGGCACTCCTTCAGCAGTACACGGCCCTCAAACAGTAAATCCACTCTCGCCCCGCGGACCCGATCACGCCCTGTAAAACACGTTGTCGGCAAAGAAGTCGGCCGGCGGCTCCATGCAGGCAATCTCACCGTCAAACATCATGGCAATGTCATCGGCAACCTGCTCGGCAAAATCCAGATCGTGCGTGGCCATGATGACGGTGCCGCCAGCCTTCGCATGGTCACGCAGGGCGCGGGCGATAATGCAGCGACTTGCCAGGTCAAGGCCCTTGGTGGGCTCATCAAGCAACAGCAGCTCGGGGCCGATCAGCAGCAGCTTTGCCAACGCAAGCAGCTGGCGCTGTCCGCCCGAAAGATCGTACGGGTGGCGCGCATCCAGGCCGTCCAATCCGAGCTGCGCCGCGCACTCCCGCGCCGCGTCCTCGTCATATCCGCAGGTCGAAGACCATTCCATCAGCTCGTCGCGCACCGTCTTGGCAACCAGCAGGGCCTTGGGGTTCTGCGGCAGCAGCGCAGCCGAGGCCGCCCCGCGCACCATACGACCACGCTGCAGCTTGGCAGTCTTGGCCAGTACCGAAAGCATCGTCGACTTGCCGCAGCCGTTGCCGCCCACGATCGCATGCACCGTACCGGCCGAAAACGCCACGTCGAGCCCGCGCAGCACCCAACCGCCCGCGCGATCGTAGCGAAACCAGCCCTCGCGAATAGCTGCCGCCGCACTCGTCGCCGCCCCTTGCGCGGGCCGGCAAGAGTCCAAAGCCAAAAGTCCCTCGCGACTACCCAAACTCGCCAGGTCAACCACCTCGCGCACGCGACCGTCCTCAATCCGGTACGCACACGTCGCATACTCGAGCATTGGACGCGGTTGATGCGTAGCCACAACAACCGTGCAGCCCAACTCACGGTTCACGCGAAACAGCGCGTGCAGAAAATTCTTCTCGGCAACGGGATCGAGCTGAGACGTGGGCTCGTCGAGTAGCAGCACACGCGGACGCAGCGCCAGGACGGCGGCAAGCGACAGCAGCTGCTTGCGGCCGCCCGAAAGCGTATCGGTATCGCGATGAAGCCAGTCCTCCAGACCAAAGAAATAGCTGGTCTCAGCTACGCGACGGCGCATCTCATCACGTGCTAGCCCCAAGTTTTCCAGGCCAAACGCCATCTCGTGCCACACGGTTTCGCACACGATCTGGTTCTCGGAATCCTGGAACACATAGCCCACGCGCTCCGCCGATGCCCGCACGTCCATGTCGGCAACGTTCTCGCCCAGCACGCGCGCATCACCAGTGCGCTCGCCCGCCGGCGCGATCTCGGGCTTGAGCAGCGACAGCAGCGTCGACTTGCCCGAACCGGTACCGCCAACAAGCAGCGCAAATGCACCTTGGGGAACACGCCAATCAAGCCCCTCGAGCACCGGTGCCTCGGCCCCGGGATAGGCAAAACTAAGGCCCTGCACCTCAATCGCCGGAATATCCGGGCCGCACGCCGCGCCCGACACCGGGCCCCTATCCAACCGAGCCATCAGCCAAACCTCTTCTCATCAATCGCGTGCGACGCGCAAGGCAGCATCATCCAGGCAGCGTACACGACATAGCCCCGCCACGGCGCCGGCACCGAGAGCTGCGGATAAAACGAATACTGCGTTGTCGCGGTCCATGCCACCGCCACCGCGGCGGCACCAAACACCGCAAGCCCAGCCAGCGCGGCAACGTCGCTGCGCCCCAGTCGATACCGCGCATACGTCGTACGACGCGTCGCGGCACCCCACCCGCGCGAGCGCATCGCGTCCGCGCGCTCCAGCGAATCTTCCATGCCCCAGCCCATCAACACACTCGATGCCCGCAAACGCGAACGCACGGGGTCGGCCGGCGCGCTGCCCGGCACATCAATCGCATCCTGCACCGCCAGCACCGTACGACCGCGGCGCAAAAACTGCGGGATAAGCCTCATGCACATCGAGATCATGAGCGCAATCACCGGCGCGGCATTGCCCAGCAGCGCGAGTACCTTGTCGTATTCGAGCATCGATGCCGCCGCCTCAAACCACAACACGCTCGCCACAAACAGCCCGCCCATGCACAGGCCGTATACCATGCTCTCCAGATACACCGCGCGCATGCCAATACGGAACAGCTCCGTCGAACCCGAGGCGCTAAACAGCGGATTGAGCAGCGCGATAATCAAAATCACCGGCAGCTGCCAGCGGAGTGCGCCCAGCGTGCGGGCAGCCCCACGCATCGCAAATCCATACGCCAGCCCGCCCGCAAGTGACAGCGCAATCAGTACCGGCTGCATCGAGAACATAGTGAGCCCCAGCGTCAGCACTATATAGAGTGCCGGCACAGCCGGATGCGACATCGAGAATGCCGCGACGGGCTCGTTGCCCGATTCCTCTCGCATGATATCCACGGGCACCCCATCCCCTCGCTCAAACGTCAACGCCGCAGCGCCGCCACCATACACAACCAGCGCAAACACCGCGTCAACGGCACCGACATCGGCGGCAATGCGTCAATCGTTACGCGCTCGTCATATGCCTGCGGTATCATATTGCGCCGTGTATCGTTTCCAAACACACGTCTCTATAACGTAACAGGAGATCACATGGACGCAACCGCAATTATCCTCGCTGCCGGCGAGGGCACCCGCATGAAGTCGAACCACTGCAAGGTTTCGCACAAGATCCTAGGTAAGCCCATGGTCCAGTGGATCGTCGACGCCACCATCAAGGCCGGCTGCAGCCGCGTCGTGGTCGTCATCGGCAGCCACGCCGACGAGATGCGTGCCCTTATCGACGGCGCCTACGCCACCAGCGCCACCAAGGTCGAGTGCGTTGAGCAGACCGAGCGCCTGGGCACCGGCCACGCCGTCAAGGTCGCGCTCGAGGCCTGCGGCATCACGCAAGGCTCCGTCGTCGTGCTCAACGGCGACCTGCCGCTCATCACCGCCGACACCGTCGCCAAGTTCGCACAGACCGTCGCCACCGGCGAGCTCGCCTGCACCGTCATGACCATGACCCCGCCCGATCCTTTTGGCTACGGCCGCATCAAACTGGGCGCCGATGGTCAGATCGAGCGCATCATCGAGCAGAAGGACTGCACGCCCGAGCAGGCCGCCGAGCTACTCGAGTGCAACGCCGGCTGCTACGCCTTCGACGGCGCGCAGCTCGCCGCCCACATTAACGAGATCGGCAACGACAACGCGCAGTCCGAGTACTACCTGCCCGACATGCTCGAAATCCTCAAGGGTCACGGCCAGGCAGTCTCCATCTTCCACTGCGACGACTACCGCGACGGCCTGGGCGTCAACAGCCGCATCCAGCTCGCACAGCTCACCGCCATCGCGCGCGACCGCATCAACGAGCACTGGATGGCAGAGGGCGTCACGTTCATCGACCCCACGCAGGCCTGGATCGGCCCCGACGCCACCATCGGCCGCGACACCGTCGTGTGGCCGCAGACGCACCTGATCGGCCACGTCACCGTGGGCGAGGAGTGCCAGCTCGGCCCCAACAGCCGCCTCACCGACACCACCGTCGGCAGCGGCTGCACCATCGATGAGACCATCGCCATCGAGGCCGTCATCGAGAACGGCGTCGATTGCGGCCCGCGCGCCTACCTGCGCCCGGGCACCCATATGCTCGACGGATCCAAAGCCGGCACGCACGTGGAGATCAAGAAGTCCACGATCGGCGAGGGCTCCAAGGTGCCGCACCTGTCCTACATCGGCGACACCACCATGGGCCCCGGCGTCAACGTGGGCGCGGGCTCCATCACCTGCAACTACGACGGCGTCCACAAGCACAAGACCGTCATCGGCAAGGATGCCTTCATCGGTTCCGACACCATGATGGTCGCGCCCGCCCAGATTGGCGACGGTGCACTCGTGGCCGCCGGCTCCGTCATCACCGAGCCGGTCCCGGCCGACGCACTCGGTCTGGGCCGCGCCCGCCAGGTAAATATTGAGGGCTGGGCCGCCGATTATCGCCGCCGTCTGCACGAGGACGACGAGGTATAACGTTTTATCAAGCACAAAAGGAGCTGTTCCATGGGGACGGCTCCTTTTTTCTATCGTGACCTGCGCGACCGGATGAGTGGTCGGTTCGTGTCCGTTGACGGTAAAGACGTTATCAGGACCCGATAAACCCCGCCGCGCGGTTACAATGCAACAAGGCATCTATATGGCATTCGATATAAAGGAGAAGGGTAATGCCGATTAATGATCCCGAGAAGTCGGAGAATATGCGCAAGTCCATCCGCGTGTATTCCGGTTCCTCCAACCGTCCCCTCGCTCAGAAGATCGCTGAGTACCTTGGGGTCGAGCTTTCGGGCCTTACGCTAAAGCAGTTCGCCAATGGTGAGATTTACGCCCGCTACGACGAGACTGTCCGCGGCGCCGACGTCTTCCTGATTCAGTCCGTGGCCGGCGGCAACGTCAACGACATGCTCATGGAGCTGCTCATCGCCACCGACGCTGCCAAGCGTGCATCCGCCCGCTCCATCACCGCCGTTATCACCCACTACGGCTATGCCCGCCAGGACCGCAAGGCCGGCCCGCGCGAGCCCATCACCGCCCGCCTCGTCGCCAACCTGCTCGAGCGCGCCGGCGTCGACCGCATCATCACCCTCGACCTGCACCAGGGTCAGATCCAGGGCTTCTTTGATATCCCGGTCAACCACCTATCCGCACTGCCGCTGTTTGGCCAGTACTACAACGCCATGAACTTCGACACCGACAACCTGGTTGTCGTCTCCCCCGACGTGGGTCGTGCCAAGGCCGCCAAGAAGCTGTCCGACATGCTCGGCTGCGACCTGGCCATCGCCCACAAGGGCCGTCCGCGCCACAACGCCGCCGAGGTCATGGGCATCATCGGTGACATCAAGGGCAAGACCTGCGTCATCAATGACGACATGATCGACACCGCTGGCACCCTGTGCGCCAACGTCAAGGAGCTCAAGGCTATGGGCGCTGGCGACATCTACGTCTGCGCCACCCACGGCATCTTCTCCGGTCCGGCCATCGAGCGCCTGAACGACGCCCCCATCGTCGAGTGCGTCGTCACCGACGCCATCCCCGTCGAGGTCGGCGGCAAGATCAAGACCATCTCGGTCGCCGAGGAGTTCGCTCAGGCCATCTCCGCCGTTTACCACGAGGAGCCCGTCTCCACGCTCGTCGGCGGCGACTTCGCGCTGTAGTCGCTTGACCCTCGCATCTCACCGGAAGCCCGGTAGGCCTGCGGGGTTATCACGCCGACGTCCTCGCCGCTTCGCGGCTGCGGGATGTCGGCTTAGATAACCCCTCCCGGCCTACCGGGCTTCCTGCTGTCTCGGGGCAGCTGTTTTCTGAAATGACTTTGCCGTACCCTTTCCTCGCCTTCGGCGGGCGTGGTAGCCTTTGTCGTTGATTGAACTATTTGTTTAACGGAAGGATAAATATGGCAGCTGCACAGCCGCTTAAGATTCGCATGGTTGCCGGACTTGGCAACCCTGGCGAGGAATATGCCGAGACCCGCCACAACGCCGGCTTTAAGGCGATTGACGAGCTGGCCCGTCAGGCCGGCGTCACGTACTGGAAAAACCAGGCCGGCGCCGAGGTCGCGCTCATCAACATCAACGATCCCGAGGAAGAGGGTGGCAAGCGCCAGATCGTGCTGGTCAAGCCGCAGTCGTACATGAACACCTCGGGCGGACCCATCTCCAAGCTCTGCCGCGAGTACAAGATCAAGGCCGAGGAGCTGCTCGTGATTCACGACGAGCTCGACATTCCCGCCGGTGACGTGCGCGTCAAGGTGGGCGGAGGCCATGCCGGTCACAACGGCCTGCGCTCCATCATCGACAAGATGGGCAGCCGCGACTTTAGCCGTATCCGCACCGGCATCGGCAACCCTCCCGGCAAGATGGCCGTGGCAGACTATGTGCTCAAGCAGCTGCGCGCCCGCGAGGCCGAGGACTTCCAGGACACCTGCGCCCGCGCCGCAGATGCCGCCGGTCTGGCCATCGTCCACGGCGTAATCTACGCCCGCGACCACGTCAACGGCGCCGCCTCCGCCAACGGCAGGCACTAAAACCTACCGTTTAGGGATGTTAATTTTGGCAGGTTTTATCTGCGGAAACGCCCCGGTGGCCGCATCGCAATAAACCCCGCGCCGCCATACACGCATAACACCCCAAAGGGGGCCGGCCTCATCACAACCCGAGGCCGGCCCCCTTTGCCGTTTTGCCTGATAAACCGACCAAAATAAACCTATCCCTATTTGGTAGGTCGAAGTGGATAAACCCTTTTCCCAACCGCCGAAGACACACGTAAACAGCATGTCCATGAGGGTATAATTTGCACCGTATGTCTGCACAACGCCTGTGCGCGTACGGTTTTACTCGGGCTACCGTCCATTTCCGTGGAGGCACGGTTCGGCGGCCCTAACAAGAGAGGGGTTCTATGTATAAGATCCTGGAGAAGACGCAGTTCTCGGAGAAGGTGTTCAAGTTCCGCATCGAGGCGCCCGCGATCGCCAAGCATGCGCACGCTGGACAGTTCCTCATGGTTCGCGCCAACGAGACGGGCGAGCGCGTCCCGTTTACCCTAGCTGGTTGGAACGGTGACGAGGGCTGGGTCGAGTTCATCTTCATGGTGATCGGCAAGACCACCGAGATGCTTTCCACCTATGAGGCCGGCGAGTCACTGCGCGACGTCGTGGGCCCGCTGGGCGTTCCCACCGAGATGGCCGAGGGCCCCTGCGCCGTCATTGGCGGCGGCGTCGGCCTGGCAATTGCCTTCCCGGTCGCCAAGCACCTGGTCGAGACCGGCCACGAGGTGCACGCCATCATGGGCGCCCGCACCAAGGACCTCCTGCTCATGGAGGACCAGTTCCGCGAGCTCCTCGACGAGGACCACATCCATATCACCACCGATGACGGCTCCTACGGCGAGCAGGGCGTTGTCACCGCTCCGCTGGAGCGCCTGCTGCAGGACAAGGCCGTGAGCCAGGTCTTCTGCGTCGGCCCCGTTCCGATGATGAAGTTCTCGACCCTCACCGCCCAGAAGTACGACACCCCCATTACCGCGTCCCTCAACCCCATCATGGTTGACGGCACCGGCATGTGCGGCTGCTGCCGCGTCGAGGTGGGCGGCGTGACCAAGTTCGCTTGCGTCGACGGCCCCGACTTCGATGCCACCCTGGTCGACTGGGATGACCTTCGTGCCCGCCAGGCCGCTTACCGTTCCGAAGAGGGCGAGTCCCTCAAGGCTTATGAGGAAAAGAGCTGCGCATGCCACTAGTTAACGGTCGTTTCGTTGCCGATATGAAGTCGCCCCGCACCCCCGATAACGAGGAGCCGGCTGCCGAGCGCGCCTGCGACTTCCGCCCCGTCGACAAGGGCTTCACCGAGGAGATGGCGCTGGCCGAGGCCGAGCGCTGCCTCAACTGCAAGAAGCCGTTCTGTGTTGAGGGCTGCCCCGTCAACATCAACATCCCCCGCTTTATCGAGCAGATCCGCGCGAAGGACTTCGGCGGCGCTCTCGATACCATCCGCGAGGACTCCATGCTTCCCGCCATCTGCGGCCGCGTCTGCCCGCAGGAGAACCAGTGCGAGGGCAAGTGCATCCGTGGTAAGAAGTCCGAGCCCGTGGCCATCGGCCAGCTCGAGCGCTTCCTGGGTGACCGCCCCGAGCTCGCTTCCACGCCCAAGATGGCCCCCAAGAACGGCAAGAAGGTCGCCGTCGTCGGCTCCGGCCCGTCCGGCATCACCTGCGCCGGCGAGCTCGCCCGTAACGGCTTTGACGTTACCGTCTTCGAGGCCTTCTTCACCGGCGGCGGCGTGCTGGTCTACGGCATCCCCGAGTTCCGCCTGCCCAAGGCAGTCGTCAAGCGCGAGATCGACGGCTTGGAGGACATGGGCGTCAAGTTTGAGTACAACTCCGTCGTGGGCAACATGGCCACGGCCGAGGAGCTGTTCGAGCAGGGCTTCGACGCCATCTACGTGGCGACCGGCGCTGGCCTGCCCAAGTTCCTCAACGTCCCCGGCGAGAACCTGCCCAACGTCTTCTTCGCGAACGAGTACCTCACCCGCGTGAACCTGATGAAGGCCAACAAGTTCCCCGAGTACGACACCCCCACCAAGCACGGCAAGAACGTCGTTGTCTTTGGCGGCGGCAACGTGGCCATGGACGCCGTCCGTACCGCCAAGCGCCTGGGCGCCGAGCACGCCATCATCGCCTACCGTCGTACCGAGGACGAGATGCCCTGCCGTCGCGCCGAGCTGCACCATGCTAAGGCCGAGGGCGTCGAGGTTCTGCCGCTCGTCTCCCCGCTCGAGTTTGTCGCTGGCGAGGACGGCTCCGTGTGCGCCGTCAAGGTCCAGAAGATGGAGCTCGGCGAGCCTGACGAGTCCGGCCGTCGTCGCCCGGTGCCCATCGAGGGCGCCATCGAGGAGATCCCCTGCGACGTCGCTATCTCGGCTATCGGCACCAACGCCAACCCCTTCGCAAAGAAGATCGGCGGCAAGATGGAGCTCAACAAGTGGGGCTACATCGTCGCTGACGAGGAGACCGGCCAGACCACCGATCCCCGCATCTGGGCCGGCGGCGACATCGTCACCGGTGCCGCTACGGTCATTCTGGCGATGGGCGCCGGCAAGAAGGCCGCCGCTTCGATCACCAAGAGCCTGCTGGGCGAGTAATCACCTACAGCGCTAGCCACCAAACGGCAAAGTCCCCGTCGAGCACACGCCCGGCGGGGACTTTTTTATGCCGGCCGCCCAAACCACCACGATGGGGCAGGCACCTTTGTGGTGGTTTGGGACTTGCCCGGTCGTTTTGTCTCAATCTGTAACAGCTGGAGTCCGTTGAGCCCTGCAGTTGTTACAGATTGAGATATTGTGCCGGCCGGCCACGCTGCATCTCAATCTGTAACAGTTAGAGCCATTTTCGCTGGCTTGGTGTTACAGATCGAGACTATGCAAAAGCCGAGGATAGGCACTGCCGCCAAGGCCTTCCCCTCGGCCTAAAACAAAAACCACCACAAAGGTGCCTGTACCCTTTGTGGTGGTTTTTGGTCGGCTAGCCTTCGAGTTGAGCCACTTTGTAGCGGTAGGCAGCGGCTATGACGTCTTTGCAGCCTTCGCGGCCCAGCTTGGCGCGGTTGACGACGATATCCTTGCCGCTCGTCATCTTCCACTTTCCGGCACTGTAGCGCTTATAGAACGCCTCGCGCGCCTTCTGCTGCTGCTTGACCAGCTTGGCGCCCTTCTTTTTATTAAGGCCACGCTTCTTGCGCACAATCTCGACGCGGTCCTCAAAGGGGGCGGTCACCAGCACGGCAATGTGGTTGGGGTTGTTACGCAGCAGGTAATCGGACAGGCGGCCTTCGATAATGCAGCTCTCGGTCTCGCCCAGGTCCAAAATCACCTGGCTCATCTTCTGGAACAACTTGTCCGAGTACGAACGCGCGTCGTAGCGGTCGGGCAGGAACGCCATGTTCTCCACGGCCAGACGCTCGTCGTAGGCGGCCATCTTGTCGAGCGACTCGCCCGCGCGCAGCGACGCACGCACCAGCAGCTCGTTATCGTACAGCGGAATCCCCAACTCGTCGGCAAGCATGCGGCCAATCTCGTGGCCCTCGGCGCCAAAGTCGCGCGCGATGGTAATGACCACAGGATTCTTCTTATTCTCCAGATCGCTCATCGCGATTCCTTTCTCTATGTGACAAAGGGGCTGTCCCTTTGCCACATTCTACGCTGCCACCATTCGCCTCTGATATGCGCGAACCAGCAGCGAGATACCAAAGTTGAGCACAAAGTACATCGCAAACACCAGGCCGTAGAGCATAAGCACCTGCGACAGGTCGATCGCATGGGCCATCACGACGTTTGCCGTGTACATGAGCTCGGCCACGTTAATGCCCGAAAGATACGAGCTGTCCTTGATGACGGTCGTGCACTGGCTAAACAGCGCCGGGATGATCGTCTTAAACGTCTGCGGCAGAATGATGTAGCGCATGGTGGCAAAGAAGCCAAAACCCTGGCTCTGCGCTGCCTCAAACTGGCCGCGCGGAATCGAGTTGAGGCCGCCGCGCACGATCTCGGCCATAACGGCGCTGGTAAACAGCGTAAAGGCGATGGTCGAAATCACAATGTCCAAACCCTGCACCGTAAAGTAGATAAACAGAATCCACAGCAGGTTCGGCGTGCAACGGAACAGCTCGATATAGGCGCTCACCAAAATACGGAACGGGCGGGGCGCATAGCTTTTAACAAGCGCCAGCACCGTGCCAAAGATGAGCGAGAAAAAGATCGACAGCGCCGAGATCTCGATTGTCTTAACAAAGCCGCCCCAAATGTAGAGCAGGTTGGTCGCGTTGAAGATTTCCATGCGCTAGGCCTCCTCTACGTTGTCGAGCCCCAGCTCGGCCAGGCTCACGCCACGCGGACGCTCCTTGGAGCGGCGCTCGAGCCACTGCACCAGCATGGCGAGCGGAAAGCAGATGATAAAGTACATAAGGCAGCAGACGATGTATCCCTGCAGGTAACCGTACAGACTCACAAAGTTGTCGGAACGGTACATAAGGTCGCCGCCAGCCACAAGCGCCAGCACCGACGTGTTCTTGACCAAGTTGAGCGCCTGGTTACACAGCGGCGGCAGAATGATCTTGAACGTCTGGGGCAGTACGATGTACCAGTATGCCTGCGCCCGGGTGAAGCCCTGGCTCTGGGCCGCCTCCATCTGACCGCGCGGAACCGCCTCGATACCGGTGCGGATGACCTCCGAAATGTAGGCCGCGTGATACAGGCCCACACCCAAGAAGCCCAGCACGAACGGCGCGATGCGCACCGGCTGGTCGGCACCGGTTATGACCTGCAAAAACTGCGGACCGGCCATGTACATAAAGAGCACCTGCACAGGCAACGGGGTGTTCTGGTAAAACTCCACGTACACGCGGCTTATGGCGCGCAGCACGCGCGAACGAGTGGTAGAGAACACGCCCAGCAACGTTCCCAGCACCAGCGACAGCAGCAGACCGGCAACGACCACCTGCAGCGTCACGCCAAAGCCCTCCCAGAAGGGCCCCATGTTTTGAAATGTCGTCGACCAACGGTCGGCGTCAAATAATCCTTCGAGCATTTGATTCCTTCCTTGGACGATGCGCCTATACAAGACCCCAGGTCTTGACCTCTTGGTCGAGCCAGCCGTCGGCCAGGCGGTCGCAAATCACCTGATCGACCACGGCCGAAAGGTCGCAGCCCTTCTTGGTCGCCACGCCGTAGCCCTGCTCGCCAAACTTGACCTCGGGCTGCAACAGCTCAACGGTCTCGTTCATGTAACCGGCCAGCGTGGAGCGGTCCATGGCAAAGACGTCGATATTGCCGGCGTCGAGCGAGCTCTTGATGATGGGGTAGCCGCTAAAGGCCCTAAACTCTGGCTTGCAGCTAAAGCCGTTGTCCTTGATCATCTGCTCGATCAGGCCCTGCGTGGTGGCGCCCTGGCTCACGCCAATGACCTTGCCATCCAGATCCTCAATCGAGGTAAAGCCCGAACGCTTCTTGACCATGAGTCCCACGTAGTCGGTGCGGTACGGCGTCGAGAAATCCCAGCTCTTCTTGCGCTCGTCGGTGATGGTGTAGGTCGCCGCGACCACGTCAAGTTGGCCGTTATCGATCAGCGGGCCGCGCGTCTTGGGCGTTACGTCGGTAAACTCGACAAGCTCCTGGGCGCGGGCCTCCTTGTAGCTCACGCCAAAGACGGCAGCGGCGATCTGGTAGCACAAATCGACTTCCATGCCCTCAAAGCGGCCCTTGGCGGTGTCGTAATAACCGTAGCCGGGAACGTCCTTCTTAACGCCGGCATTCAGATGGCCACGCGACTTAATGGCCGCAAGCTTGGACCCCTTGTCGGAGCCCTCGCCGCTGGTAGAGTTGCCGCAACCGGTAAGCGCGGTCCCCGTCAGCGCAAGCATGCCGGCACCCGCCAGCTGCAAAAAGTGACGGCGCGACACGGCCGCCCTCGTCATATCCGTCATGTCCATCACCGCGCCTAGTGCAGAATCTTGGACAGGAACTCGCGGCAGCGCGGGTTCTCGGGGTTATCGAAGAAGTGCTCGGGCGTGCCCTCCTCCAGAATGCGGCCGTCCTCCATAAAGATGACGCGGTCGGCCACCTGGCGCGCAAAGCCCATCTCATGCGTCACGCAGATCATGGTGATGTCCTCCTGCGCGAGCTCGATCATAACGTCCAGAACCTCCTGGACCATCTCGGGGTCGAGCGCCGAGGTCGGCTCGTCAAACAGGATGATGGGCTGCTTGGTGCACAGGGCACGGGCGATGGCGATACGCTGCTGCTGACCGCCCGAGAGGTTCTGCGGATACTCGCCGGCCTTATGCGCCATGCCAACGCGCTTGAGCGCGGCGATGGCGATCTCGGTCGCCTCCTCCTTGCTCTTCTTTTGTAGCTTGATGGGCGCGAGCGTCAGGTTGCCCAGCACCGTCATGTTGGGATACAGGTTGAACTGCTGAAACACCATGGAGCTATACTTGCGGGCCATCTCCAGGTGATTCTTTTTGGTGAGCGGCGTACCGTCGATGATGACCTCGCCCGACGTGGGCTCCTCCAGATAATCGACGCAACGGATGAGCGTCGATTTACCCGAACCGGAAGGCCCGATCATTACGAGCTTCTCGCCGCGCTTGACGGTGAGATTGATATCTTTGAGCACATGCAGGTCGCCAAAGTACTTGTTGAGATGCTTGATCTCGATCATGTCTGCCATGAATGTCCCTTCCCTGCGTTTACACGAGTTGAACTATTGTACGGAAAGAACCACGTTTCCGCAGCCCACACTACATCCCCGTAAAGAACCCGCAATCTTCCACCCACTCATTGGGCACTCATTGGGGACAGACTTAAATGAGTACCCAATGAGCGGGCACTCATTTAAGTCTGTCCCCAATGAGCGCTCAACCGCCCTTGTTGAGCATAAGTCAGCGAAAACCCGTACACGCGAGCAAGGTGACGTGAAATGAAAGGGCGCAGACCTTATGGTCGCGCCCTTGAAATTGAACGTCAGATTGCCGTGTGTACGGGTTTGCAGCGTCGAGCCGTTATGCGGTTTGGTAAAACCGCATAACAAATTACGCAAGCTTTGCGCCGACGATCTTTGCCGCGGCCGGCTTGTCGAAGTTGCCGCCGGTGGCCTTACCGAGTGCGCCCATGACCTGGCCCATCTGCTTCTTGGACGTGGCGCTCAGCTCGGCGATAACCTGCTCGATCAGGGCCTCGAGCTCCTCGCCCGAAACCTGCGCGGGCAGCAGGCTCTCCAAAATCTTGACCTGCTCGGTCAGGTTATCGGTACGCTCTTGGTCGGTGCCGGCCTTGATGGACATCTCCAGCGTCTCGCTCGTCTGCTTAATCAGACGCTTGATCATGCTGTTGACGTCTTCCTCAGTCACATCGCGGCGCTCGTTGACCTCGATATTCTTCACCTCGGCCTTAACCTGGCGAATGATGGACAGGCGAACCTTGTCCTTGGCCTTCATGGCCGCGATCATTTCTTTCTGCAGCTCTTCGTTGGTCATCTGCAAATCCTCTCTAATAGCGCGGGCGGCACTCGCGCGAGCACCGCCCCATGATTACTCAGTCGTCGACGAATCGTCGGTCGAACTCTTGGTGACGCCCTTCAGACTGACGTTGTATGGCACGTCTTTGGGCATGGGGTTGACGGTGATGTCGGCATCCTTCTTGTACTGCTCCAGCCACTCGCTGTACGCGGTGCTGACCGCTTGCGTCTTCACCACGTTGGAGACGTACTTTTTGATGGCCTTGGGCACCTGGTTGATGTCGTCAACCTGATTATCGACATGGAAGTAGTCGGTGCACTTGATGATGTGGTAGCCATAGGTCGACTCGATGACTTCGCTCACGTCGCCCTTGTTGAGCCCCTCGAGCGCCGTCTGGTAGCTGTCGACAAAGGTGGTGAGCTTATCCCAGCCCACATCGCCCTTCTTCTCCTTGGACCCGGTGTCCTCGGAGTACTGCTTTACGGCGTCCTCAAAGCTCAGCTCACCGGAGTTGATCTTGTCCAGGCACTCCTGCGCCTTGGCCTTGGCGGCAGCCTTGTCCTCGTCGGAAGCGTCGGAATCAACCTTGATCAGGATGTTCGACGAGCGACGGGCGTCATTGTAGTTGGACAGGTTCTCGTTGATGTAATCGACAATCTCGCTGTCCTTGGGCTTGCTGGTGGGCGCCACAGCATCCTTAAGCTTTTGCTGCGCCAGGCTCTCCTTGAGCGAGTCCTTGTAGGTGTCCTCGGTGTAGCCGTAGGTCTTAAGGGTCTTCTTAAAGGCCTTGGCACCGCCCGCGCTCTTGCACGCGTCCTTCCAAGCCTTCTCGACCTCCTCGTCCGACACCGTCACGCCGTTCTCCTTCTGTGCCTGTTGAAGCAGAATCTGCTGCGTGTAGGAGTCGATGAGTTGCTTGCGGTACTTCTTGGGCGTGAGGTCGTTGTCGACCAGATACTGTGCCCAGTCCTTGTCCTTGGTGTAGCCGTAGGACGTGCGCATGCTCATGATCTGCTTGGTCACGGTGTCCTCGGTGAGGTTGGTGCCGTTGATAGTGGCAGCTACACCGCCGGTAAGCTTGTAGCCCGAGGTGTCCTCGGCCTGCGACATCAGGCCGGAGCACGCCATGGCCGAGACGGAAAGTAGCATTGCCAGCACGCCGATGACCACCAGAACGATCTTGACGGTCTTGGACACGCGGGTCTTGCGCTGCTTCTTGCGAGAGCTGGAGGCGGCGCGAGCCTGCTGCTCGGGCGTCGGCTCGGGTGCGGGGTTCTTTTTCTTATTTGCCATAGTTGGCCTTTCGCATAACGAATCGAACAAACGCCATTGTGTCACAACGCAGCCCCCGCGGCACGCTTGGTGCATTGGGGACAGGTTAATCTGCACCATTTTGGTGCAAAGGGGGCAGCTCTGGCAGCCGGCACCTTAGAAGTGACGGCGGATAGCGTCGACCATGCCCTGCGGCGTGGTCTGGCCGAGCACGTCGGATGCGGCATCGGCGTCCATAAAGATGTTCATGAGAGCCTGCAGGGCCTCGACCTGGCCGCCCGGCTCGGCGATGCCCAGATTGATGACGATCTGCGCCGGCACCGGAGCGCCCATGCCAGCCATAGCGTTAAATGTCACGGGCGCGGCGGGCTTCACCACCGCGATATAGGGCTTGGCCACAAACCCCGGATCGGTATGCGGAATGGCAATGTTTGCCGCCGGCATGGCAAGACCCGTGGGATAGGCATCCTCGCGCGTGCGAACGGCGTCGAGCCAACCGTCGGCAATGTAGCCGCGCGGAGCAAGCTCACTCTCGAGCTGCGCAAACACCTCACCCGGCGTCGCACACTCCCAATCAAAAAACACCAGCTCAGGCGTAAACAGCGCTTCGTTATCCGCCATGCGCTCACCTCTCTCACCTAGTCACCTGCGACGTTCTTAAACGACTAGTCATTCAAGAACGTCGCAGGTGACTACCCAAAACAAAAGGTGGCCACGCGCGCCTTGGCGCCAATGACCACCCTGACCACTCAACTAAATTGTACTGTGCACCGCTAGCCGCGAGGCGCGTCAATTGTGACCTTGCCGCTCTCCAGCACGTGGACGCGGCCGTCGGCGAGCATTTGCACGACCTCGGGATACAGCACGTGCTCAATCGCGTGGATGTGCTCCTCGAGCGTGTCGACATCCCAGCCCTCCTCAACAGCCAGCGCACGCTGGGCGATGATGGGACCGTTGTCGTAGACCTCGTTGGCAAAATGCACAGTCACGCCAGTTACCTTGACGCCGCGCGCAAAGGCATCGTCAATCGCATGCGCACCGGTAAAGCTCGGCAGCAGGGCCGGGTGCAGGTTGACCACGCGGTTGGGGAACGCCGCCAGCAGAGGCGTGTGCACCATGCGCATGTAGCCGGCCATGACCACATACTCGCAGCCGCGCTCGAGCAGCTCGTGCGCGATGATCTCGTCGGCGGCAATAGGGTCGGCATAGACATCCTTGGACAGCGTGAGCGTCTGGATGCCCGCGCGCTCAGCGCGCTGCAAACCCTTAGCCGAAGGACGGCTCGACACCACAAGCTCAATAGAGGCGTTGAGCTTGCCGGCGGCGATCAGATCGATCAGCGCTTGCAGGTTGGTACCCGAACCGCTGATGAGTACACCGATCTTAAGCGGCTCGGCCGTATCGGTGCCAGTCGGACGGGTATAGGGCACAAAGTCCAGGCCCTCGGCGGCAGCCATCTGCTCGTTAGCGCTCATCGGAGTACACGACCTTACCGGAGCCCTCGACGCACTCGCCCACGCGGAACGGCTTCTCGCCCAGCGCGACCAGGGCCTCGGTAACCGCGGCCTCGTCCTCGGGGGCGACGATCAGGCACAGGCCAACGCCCATGTTGAAGGTCTTGCATGCCTCGTTGGGCGCGAGCTCGGCCTGGCGCGACACGTAGGTGATGACGGGTGGAACGTCCCAACCCATCTCGGCGCCGTTGCGGGTGACCACGGCGTCGACGTCGTCGGCGAGTGCACGGTTGAGGTTCTCGGTAATACCACCGCCAGTGATGTGGGCGATAGCGTGCACGTTGGCGCCGCCGCGCAGCAGCTCCAGGATCGGCTTGACGTAGATGCGCGTGGGGGCCAGCAGGGCGTCAGCCAGCGAAGCGCCACCGAGCTCCTCGAGCGGACGGCTCAGCTCCTCGGCCTTAGCGGCGGCCTCGGGCGTGCCCGGCTTGATGCCGTCGACGCCGATGACCTTGCGCACGAGCGAGTAGCCGTTGGAGTGCACGCCGGTGGAAGGCAGGCCCAGGATCACGTCGCCGGGGCGGACGTTTGCGGGGTCGAGCATCTTGGGACGGTCGACGACGCCCACGGTAAAGCCGGCGAGGTCGTAGTCGGCCGGAGCCATGACGCCCGGGTGCTCGGCCATCTCGCCGCCCACGAGCGCGCAGCCCGCGAGCTTGCAGCCGTCGGCCACACCCTTGATAATCTTTGCCATGTGCTCGGCCTCTATGTGACCGATGGCGACGTAGTCCAGGAAGAACAGCGGCTCGGCGCCCGAAGCCAAAATGTCGTTGACGCACATAGCGACCAGATCCTGGCCCACCGTCTCGTGACGGTCCATGATCTGGGCGAGCACGAGCTTGGTGCCCACGCCGTCGGTACCGCTGATCAGGATCGGGTCTTCCATATCCTTAAGCGCGGCGGCCGAGAACAGGCCACCGAAGCCGCCGATGCCGCCGATAACTTCGGGACGATTGGTGTCCTTGACCATCTGCTTAATCGCGTCGACGGCGCGACCGCCCTCGGCGGTATCGACGCCGGCGTCCTCGTACGTCACATGCTTGCTGTCGCTCATCTGAGCCTTCCTCTCCCACTACCGTCGCGCCGCGCGGGCGCCAAACGGTGCTCATAATTGCGTTCATTTCGGCGTGTGCCATAACAGCACCCGCCGTCATATCAACAAAACAGCAGGTAAAACCTACCAAAATATACCTGTCCCCATATGGCAGGTTTTAGGCCTCGCCGTGCTCCTCTTCCCAGCTGCGGTCGTCGTATTTCTCGACCACGGCGTCGTCGTCAAAGTACAGCGGCTTGTCCAGGTTGCGGGGCTTAAAGCCCTCCATAAACTTGTCGCGGCCAAAGCTCTCGGGAATCGCCACGGGATAGCGGCCGGTAAAGCACGCGTCGCAGTAGCCGCCCTTGGGCATGACCTTAAGCAGGCCCTCGACCGAAAGGAAGGCCAGCGAATCGGCGCCGATATACTCGCAAATCTCGTCGACCGTCTTGTTGGCGCTGATAAGCTGCGACTGCACGTCGGTATCGATACCGTAGAAGCACGGCCAAATGACCTCGGGCGAGTTGATGCGGATGTGAATCTCCTTGGCGCCGGCGTTGCGCAGCATCTTGACGAGCTGCACCATGGTGGTGCCGCGCACGATGGAGTCGTCGATGACGACCAGGCGCTTGCCCTCGATATTGTCGCGCAGCGGGTTGAGTTTCATACGCACGCCCATGGCGCGCAACTCCTGCGTAGGCTCGATAAACGTACGGCCCACGTAGCGGTTCTTGATAAGGCCCTCGCCAAAGGGAATACCGCTCTCGTGCGAATACCCCTCCGCGGGCGGCAGGCCGGAGTCGGGCACGCCGATGACCAGGTCGGCCTCGACGGGCTCCTCGTGTGCCAGCTGGCGACCCATGTCGTAACGGCAGGCATAGACGCTCTTGCCGTTCATGATGGAGTCGGGGCGGGCAAAGTAAACCTGCTCAAAGATGCAGTTGGCGGGCTCTTCGGCTGCAGGCACGCCCTGCTCGGATACCAGACCCTCGGCGCTGATGCGCAAGATCTCGCCGGGACGGACGTCACGGACGTACTCGGCACCCACGATGTCGAGTGCGCAGGTCTCGGAAGCAACGACCCAGCCGCCGGCGCGCGTGACACGGACGGCGGAGTCGACCGTCGCGGCGCCGTCCTGCGACGGCAGCTGCGAAACGGCTGCGGCATCGGCCTGGTCCAGACCCTCGTCCACCAGCTTGCCCAGCACGAGCGGGCGAATGCCGTGTGGATCGCGGAATGCGTAGAGCGCCTGCTCGTTGATGAGCGTCATGGCGTAGCCGCCGCGCACGAGCTCCATGGTCTTGCGAATGCCCTCGCGCAGATGGCCCGTACGCTGGGTAAAGTAGCCGATGAGTTTGGTCGCGACCTCGGAATCCGAATTGGAGAGGAATGGCACGCCCAGCTCGATCAGCTGGCGGCGCAGCTCGTCGGTGTTGACGAGGGTGCCGTTGTGCGCGAGCGCGATAATGACGCTGTTGATGGTAGAGAGGTGCGGCTGAGAGGCTTCCCAGCTCTTGGCGCCGGCGGTGCCGTAGCGCACATGACCCACGGCCAGCTGGCCGGAGAGCGTCGACAGGTCGGCATTGGAGAACACGCGGTCGAGCAGGCCCAGATCCTTGCGGACCATAACCGTGCCGCCGTCACCCACGGCGATTCCCGCCGATTCCTGGCCACGGTGCTGCAGTGCACGCAGGCCAAAGTACGTCAGTCGAGCCACGTCGCGATCGGGCGCCCATACGCCGAAAATGCCACATTCCTCATGCAGCTGGTCGGAGTCCGGATCATACGTCGACATGGTGTTCACCTGTCCCGCGGCACGCTCGGCCGCGCGGATGGTTTCTTGAGACATGGTATCCCCTCAGAGCCTCGTATTTTTGGCGTTACCCGCCTTATTATACGCACGGCGCGACGTGCTCCCCAGCGCATGAGCAGCGCTTTTTAAAAGCCCACCGAGCTAATAATCCGTTTTGTTGCCAAACATTTTATCGGTCTGTCCAGCGTAAGTGCCCGCGCCCCCAGATGGCCGCCGCGTCCGCCGTTGGGGATTACAAAGTTGCAATTGGGACGTTCGTCCTGTCTTTTGGCAGGTCGGCGGCGTATCCTTATAATCTACAACAAAGCGAGAAAGGTTCTGTATGGATCGAAACGAACTCGACCCCAGCGTCCCCAGCGCCACGGAGGTCAAGAAGATCCCCCTCATCATTAAGGTGTACGCCGTCCTGTGCATCCTTTCCGGCGTGGGCACGCTCCCGTCGGTCGCTGCCTTTATGTGGCAGGTCATCACGGCACTTGTTAACGGCAACGCCACCGAAAAGCTCGGCGACAACACGCTCGTCGCAGTCGGCCTTATCGTCGCCGGCATCATGCTCTCTGCGGCAAGTGCCGTCATCCTAATCATCTTTGGCCTGGACCTTATCAAAAACCAGCGCCGCAACGCCGCCCGCCTGTCCTACATCCTTATTGCATTCACCGTCGTCGAGCTTTTGGTCGACGTGATGCTCCAGGGCATCGGGCCCTTCCTACTGCGTCCCGCGATCCAGCTCGGCATCCTTGTTGCACTTTCGGCAACCGTCGACCCCACGCTGCGTCAGGAGCGCGAACTGCAGCGCCGCCTGCAGGAGATGCTCGACCGCGACGCCGCCGCCGAGGGCATGCTCGGGCGCGATGAAACCGGCGAAGGCTACATCAAGCTCAACTACTTCAACCTGTTCTGGGTATTCTTTGTCTGCTGCGTGCTCGGCCTGATCGCCGAGGACATCTGGCACATGACGGTCGGCGACCCGGGCGTCTATCAGAACCGCGCCGGCATGCTGTTTGGCCCCTTCAGCCCCATCTACGGATTTGGCGCCGTGCTCATGACCATGGTGCTTAACCGCTTCTACAAAAAGAACCCCATCATCATTTTCCTGGTGAGCGCCCTGCTCGGCGCCAGCTTTGAGGTGTTCGTGGGCTGGTTTATGCAGACCGCGTTTGGCGTGGTCTCGTGGAGCTACTCGCACATAACGCTGTTCGGTTTGCCCGATCCGCTCGTGGTCCTCACGGGCGGACGCACCTGCACGGGCTTCGCCTGCCTGTGGGGCCTGGGCGGCCTCATCTGGATCAAGCTGCTGCTGCCGAGGCTGCTTAAGCTTATCAACAAGATCCCCTGGAAGAGCCGCTACTCGGCCACCGTCATCTTTACCGTTATCATGCTGGTCGACGGCGTCATGACGCTGCAGTCGCTCGACTACTGGTACCAGCGCGTTAACGGCACGGAGCCGGACATTCCCGTCGCACAGTTCTACGGAGAGCACTTCGATAACGAATACATGGAAAACCGCTTCCAGAGCATGACCATGAGCCCCAAGGATGCGACGCGCGTGTAGCGCTCACCGCGCCCAAAACGCAAAATGCCCGCCGGTATCACACGTACCGGTGGGCATTTTTATAAACGATCCTTCTATCGACGCAAGCCTCTACGCCTCGCACTCGACCTCGCTCACACACTCATTTTTGATGGTGCCGACGAGCGCCTGCAGCGCATCGACCACGTGCGGGCGAATGTCCCCGCCGATGAGCACGAGCATGATGTCGTCACCTACGGCAAGCTCGCCGCTTGCCAGCCACACGCGCACATAGCCGATACCCGGCATCGCGCGCGTGGCCCCGATAGCAGACCGTACCTTTTCGGCGTCGTAGTCAAAGACCATGCCGCCCACCCTGCGGCCTGGTGCCACGCCATCGGTCTCGACTCCGCGCACCTCGGCCTTGGGCGTCGCACGCACCACACCGTTATGCGTCAGATACATCCCGCAGCCTGCCGCCGAAGCATCGGCCTTGGCCTCGCGCAGCCAAGCATCAATCGAAGGCATCAATTTGCCACTCTCAAGCATCGTTTCTCCCTTACCGTCGTCGAGTAGCCAATTTGGGACGGGGCCTTTTTAGCTACTCTCGAACAACTTATTCCTCGACCGGCGTGAGCACCATGACGGCGCGCGTGTTGCTCAGCGACAGCGAACGACAGGTCACAAGCGTTACAACCTTAGTTGCCGAAGCGGCACGATCGGTAGCATCACTCGCCACGGCAGAAGCGCCGTCGAGCATCTCGAACAGGTAGTTCTTGAGTCCGTCGTCGCCCTCAAAATTGGTCGTGCGCGCCTTGGCATACGTGTCCTCGACCACCTTGGTCGCCAGCGGACGCAGCTTATACGTCGCATCGCGCGTGATGTAGTACACATATTCAATGCTATCGAACGTTGCCTGGTCAGTCGTATCCGAAATCACGTTGAACATCGACCCATCGTTCATATGGTGGCCGTAGATCGTGGTCTGCTGGTCTACCATTCCCGGCGCGGTGTCATCGCTATCCAGGAAAATGGCACCGGACGCGTTAGCCGTACCGTCAAACAGCGTGTTGAGGTATTTGGAGTTGTTGTTGGTCTGCACCACGGGATAGTTGATATTGGTTCCCGGCACGTAAATCCAACCCACAATCTCGGGGTTCGTCTGAGCAAGCGCATCAAAGTCGATAATCGGCACGCCGCTGGCATCCTTATCGCTTACATATTGCTTCTCGATTTTCTGATACGAATCGCTCGCCTGCTTATAGCCAATCTGGGCATTAATAAAGATAGCGGCGGCGGCGACAATCAGGCCGATACCGATGATGATGAGCAGAATGGGAATAATGGAGCGGCGCTTTTTGCGCGGCGGCTCGGTGCAATCCGACGGCGCGGCATGCGATGAAGACCGGGGCGGCTTCTTAGCGGAGCTATAAGACGAAGGACGATATGCGGCCGGCGCGTCCTGTCGACGATGCGTCGCCGGTGTCACGGGGCGCGGCGCGCGCGGCTGCTGAGGAGAGGATGTCCGACCCTGCTGCGCCGCATGGGCGGCACCCGGCTTCGACGGATCGGGAATCTGAGAAGCCTTGAATCGTTTTCCCTGATAATCGGACATGGCTCTCCTTATACTGCGGTGAAACGGCGGAACGCCTAGGCGTCAGCCATCTCCTGCTTCATCTTCTCGATAACCTTGCGGTACTCGGGGTCGCAAGCACCCAGAATCTGCGTGGCATAGATAGCGGCGTTCTTGGCACCGTTGATGGCAACGCAGGCCACGGGCACGCCCGAAGGCATCTGCACCATCGACAGCAGCGAATCCATACCGCCCAGGTCACTCGTCTTCATAGGCACGCCGATAACCGGCAGCGGCGTAAAGGCAGCCACGACACCACCCAGGTGGGCGGCCTTGCCGGCGGCGGCGATAATCACTTTGATACCGCGATCGGCGGCAGTCGAAGCCCACTCGTGGACCTTCGCCGGCGTGCGGTGCGCGCTCGCAATGACGAGCTCATAGGGCACACCCAGTGCCTCGAGCTCGGCGGTGCAGCCTTCCATAACGCCCAGATCGGACTTGGAACCCATGATGATCCCGACAACCGGCTTCTGATCTGCCATAAACATAGACCTCCTGTTGAGAGCGGTGACGCAGCGAATCCGCGACCCTTAACTACTGAGAGTAGTATAGCTGCTCCCGTCCCTGCGGTCTTTGTGGTGGCGGCTGAGCCTTTCCCTCGGGAACTGGGCTTCGCGAAGTTTCCCGAGGGAAAGGCTCAGCCG